>CAYSTC010000022.1:0-66284 GCA_964433885.1 uncultured Paludibacter sp.
CGAAAGCAATGGGCTGATTATTGAAACCGGAACTAAAACCGGATACTTTGTAATCGCCAACAGGCGGACCCTTTTTTACCGGACGAACATACGGTTGCTTTTTAATCAGATCATATACTTCACCCGTTTTGTAATTCCACCTGAAAAGTCCTTCAAACGAACCCACCATTAAACCGTTATTTCCCATATCCTCCAGCACCGTTACGCCCATTACGCTGGCAGGAGGCTGCTTTTCAAACAGTTTGGCCTCATTTTTAAAATCACTATCGAAATGATAGAAACCCTCAGAAGTCGACACGATAAAGGTTTTCTCAGTGGGAATATAAATTATGCGGCGCAATACATCAAACCACGGATTCGGAGTATCGAGTTCGGTCAGTGGTATTTTCTTTACCCGCGCACTGGCAATGGCTATCAGCAATGGCGGACGGAGAAACATGCCTGTAAGCGTTGTAAAAAAAAGAAACAAGCCGGTTATCCACCCAATCCGGTTGTGCCATTTTAAGTTCCACTTATGTGTTTTCTTCAGTTTATCCCGTGTTGCTTTATCTGCTTTATTTCTTTTCAATCCTTTTTTTGAGAAAAACAGAATTACGCCACCTACACTCAGCGCAATAAATACCAAACCAACCAAATCGACAAGTAATTTACCAATAGCTCCATATATTTCACCACTGTGAATTACCCAAAGCGTTTTAAACAAACCTACTTTATGGTCGTAGTTTTGGGGTTGAGGGAGTTTAATAATACTGAAATGCTTCATGTTGGTGGTTGCAAGCAGGTTTGAGCGCGTCATCACAAAAGTGGTATCGCCTTTTTGAAGCATATCCACCACGTTTTCTTCATGCACGGGTAGCGGTATTTTTATCCAGCGTTTTTCAGTGGGATTGAATACATACAAGCCAAATAAAGTTCCGGCGAGAAGAGTTTTTCCGGTCGGCAGTACCTTGAATATCTTTCGGTTGTCAACGCCGTCGGGGAAGCCGGCATTAAAATCGTTGTATTTGGTGAAAGTGGAGTCGGTTTGCCAGATACCTATGTTTCCGTATACCAAAAAACTATTAGCTTCAAGTTTTACGGTAGCCCGCACAGCAGCATTGTTCCAGTTTTTGTATTGGTACACTTCGGGCAGTGCACTTCGTTTTATATCTGCCGACGAAAAAATCGAACGGTGATTCAGAATAATACCGGAAAGTGAAAAGATAATAATCAACAGCGCGAGAACAATACCTACCCATTTATGGGCTTTTTTGAAGAATTTATACATAGTTTTTAACCACTAAGTCACAAAGAACACGGGGGTTCACTAAGAATCAAATTTGAATAAACAAGTTCTATTTTGATCTGATTTCAGAAACATTATAACGTAAGTAAACATACAGGAATATCAGAATCAATATCCCTGTATGTTGTTTAAATTAATTATTGGAATTCAGTTTTTTAGCGAAGAATGTTTTCTGCATTAAGTCATAGAATACAACCACCCCACCGATAATCATCAATGAATCAGGAATAATTCTTGACCACATCCAACCCTTCATTGGCTCAACGGCACTGCGTAAACGAGCATAGAAATAACCCATATCGTGCGCTATTCTGGTCTGTTCAATACCAATAACATAAGTAGGAAGTGCATATAACAATGCTCCAATAGTCAGAATCCAGAAGCCCCATTTGCTGAGTTTGTTATTCCACACCAGGCCTTTTGCCAGCGAGTTGGCACGCGCTGTCATATAAATAAAGGCAATGGAAATATATCCAAATGCACCCAGCAACGCAATATGTCCGTGAGGCATAATCAAATAAGTACCGTGTGAGTAATAGCTGATGGTTGGTGTATTAATAACCATTCCGAAGAATCCGGCACCAATCCAGTTGAGAATAGCCGAGCCGGCCAACCACATAAATACGGTTCCGAATTCAAAGCCTTCGCCGGAATGCGCTTTCTCACGTTGATTTTTCATGGCTTCTATAATCATCAATGCCAGCGGAAGAGGTTCGAGCGCTGAGAATATACCGCCAATGGCAATCCAGTACTCGTCAAGTCCCTGCCACCACAGATGATGACCGATTCCCAGCGTTCCGCTCATCATGATAAGGAACATTTCGAACAACATGGTTCTTACAGCTATTTTTTGAGAAATAAGTCCCAACGATACCGTAAAGAACGCGATAACACCGGCAGCAAAGAGCTCAAACGTCAATTCCACCCACAAATGGATTACCCACCAGCGATAGTAATCATCTACCGTGTAATTCGGAATAATTTTATGAACAGGCATCATTCCGGCCATGTACAACGTAGCAATAGCAAATGCCGACCAGATTATGGTACTAACCAGCGGATTGTTTGTTGCCGATTTACGAATTAATGAAACCACCAGCAAGAACCAGAATACCAGCCCGACTACCAATCCGATATCCCAGACACGTCCCAGATTTATTAATTCACGCCCTTCATTACCCAGCCAGAACCAGTTTTCGCGCATTTGACCGGTAGCACCCATATACAAACCAATCATTGAACCAACAGCCACAACCATCAATGCTCCCCAAAGCACATCCACCAACCATGGATATTTATGATCTTTGTCGGCCACCCATGGCGCAATCAATAAACCGCCGACAAGCCAACCCACAGCTACCCAAAGAATGGCAAGTTGAGTATGAATTGAACGTAACACATTGAATGGCAAAATGCTTTGTGCAAAAATAAAATCACCTTTAGGTTCCGTGTACAGATGCGACAAATATCCTCCGATAACTAATTGCACCACGAATAAAGCAGCTACGATCGGTATGTATTTCAACAGTTTTACCTGTGATGGGAACAATTTGGTTACTTTCAGAGCCGGTTCCAATTTATCATCAGCACCTTTTTTAAACAAATATTCGTACGACAAGAATATAACCACGATGGTCAACGTCCAAAGAATCAGGAATTCCCATAGCGAAACCACATGCGAATTGAAGCTAACACCCTGATCCAATTGAGGCACATTTGGCCAGTTATTCGACCATGTACGGAGTGTACCGGGACGATACGAAGATGCCACCAACTGCGACCAGTCGAAAAAAGCAGCAATTTTTACAGCTTCTTCCGGTTTGATTATTCCGCCTTTGAACGCACGTTCAGGATCGCCTTTCACCAATAGTTTAACTATATATTCCACATTCCGGTGATATGCCTGCGCCGAAGCATCTGTATAAACTGTACCATTTTCAAGCAAATGCGTTTGTTCTTTCACATCCTGTTTTACACGTTCTTTTACAGCAGCACGCTCAATGGCAGACAATTGCGCATTATTCTTTTTATACATTTGCTGACCGTAATAATCGTATAAAAATTCGGTTCTGTAGTGCAGCATTTCAGTCGTAAAATCGGGTCCGATATAAGCACCCATGCCTAACAAACTACCCCAGTCCTGCAAATCGAATTCCTGATAGTAACCCTTACCCTGAACCACATCTTCGTAAGTGTAAAGCTTTTCGCCACTGACCGATGTAACTGTTTTAGGAATCGGTGGCACCTCTTTCTGCAAATTCGCAGTATAGTAAATGAGCATGGACACCATAAAAAGCGCAATAATCCAAAAGCCGGCAGTTAATCCCTTACGACTCATGAATTTGTCAATTAATGTTTCTTTCATTGATTTGTTGTTTAAGAATTAATAAAGTTTTATTTTTACAGAAATTTAAACTCACTACATCAGACATCGTCTTAAAAAAAACAAGTCCGAATAAAAACTAAAGGAATCAGTTGGCTAATTTCAAAGCCTTCGGATAAAGTATGTTGTTTTCCAAATGGACGTGAATGTGCAAGTCATCTTCAAATTGTTCCAACAACTTATAAGTAACCTGGAATGTATTGCAACCATCGGCCGGTACGCTGTAATTATCGCTGAGCACATTTATTCTATCCATGGCTCCCCCGGCAAATTCATGCTCTCCCGTCATTCGGGTTATTTCAGAGATTACCGTTTCTTTTGATTCAGTCGTTTTGGTTTTCAACAACGACTTAATAGCAGGAAACAATACTTCTTCCTCCTTATCAAGATGTTGCAGCAATTCAGTATTGATTTGTGAGAACAATGTGGCAATTTCAATCAACTCGGGATGATTGTCACCATGTACATCCGCTATTTTCCGGGTATAAAAAGTCAGTTGAGGCAACAGGTTCAGAACCGTTTTATGGTGAGTATTTACAATATAGTCGCATAAAAAATCCAGGCTCCATTCGTTGAAATTATGCATTGCATTAACGGTAGTATGCTGAAGCTTGGCTAATTCAGTTTCGAGCAAGGAACTGTCTATTTTTTTCTCCTGGCAGGCCTGTTCGAGGCTTTGGTTTCCACCGCAACAAAAATCGATACCCACATTTTTAAATATTTCGGCAGCTCTGAAATCGCGGGTCACAATTTCACCTACTTTTAAATCTTTATAATTTTCCATTTTATTTTTTAGTTCAAATAAATATCGCTTAGTTCGTCCACCATTTTCAGGTATTTATCAAAATACTCATTATTAACGGTTGTCGCATTTGTATGCTCAAAATCCTCAGTCATGGCATCTTTTACAACCTCAGGCAAAATACGCTCAGCCATCGGGTACAGAATATTATTTTCCTTTGCTATGTGATTGGTGAGTAACATACAGTAATTCATCAGTCCGTATTTAATCTGATCAAATGCTGAATCATCACCTTGTTTTAATTTCTCAATACCATCAACAGCCTGTTTCACATAAGCTCTGCCTTCATCGTGCTCGTGAAGCATTACAGCAATTGGTCCACCGTCTCTGGACATGCCATGGTTTTCCATTTCCACAAACAGCACATCTTCCTCTTTGAGGTGGTGATATTTATCGGCAAAATTTTTTATAAAGTCGATAATTTGCTCCACATGATCTATATTCACGTCGGTTTTATCGTCATTTTCCATAATAATTCCGGCAATCTTAATCATTTTCAGGATACTGTCGTGTTCGTTGACAAGAATCTCTATTGCTTGCATAATTTTTTATATTTTTAATCATTAATTTGTTTCAGAATATCTTCTATATCAGGAATACAGGAGCCACAAACAGTGCCTGCATTTGTTTCGTCCTGCACTTGCTCTACGGTTTTCAAGCCTTTATCTTTGATGGCATTTACAATCTCGCTTTTCATAATACCCAGGCAATTGCATATTTCAACATCTTCTTCCATAACCTTATCTTATTTTAAATTTATCATACTTTGAATAGCTTGCTTACTCTGCTCAGCGGTTGGCCCGGGAGTCTTCACAACCAACACCCTAAAATCAGCATTGCTATTGTTGTAAAGACAATGTGGAATATTTTTTGGACTTTCAATCAACGTATCTTTACTCACGGCCAGTTTTTCGTCACCAATTTCTACTATACCTTCACCTTCGAGCACAAAGAAAAACACATCAACAGCTGCTGCATGTTTTATCAGGCTCTCACCAGCTTTCAAATGAATATGCACCACCTGCACATGCTCGCTTTCATATAATTTCCGAGCATCAACGCCGTGAGGATTATTAATCAGGGCGGCATCTTTATAATTTATTGTTTTCATCTTATATTTTATGAATTTAAATTTCTTATTGTTTTAACATTAATGAATCCTCGCCTTATCCTTTTTTCTCATTAATTATCAACATTTTATAACCATTTATAAATACTACCTACGAGTAGTATTTTATTTCAAAAAAAAATCAGTAACGCAAAATCTTGTCAAAATCCATATCCGAGAGCCTTGTTTCGCGAAAAACTTTGTTCAATTGCGCCCTCACATGTTGCCATGTATCATGCATTGCACAAGGGTTTGTACACGAGCACTTTTCAAATCCCAGCACACAGCCGTTCAATTTATCCATGCCTTCAACCGAATCAATCACATCAAATAAAAAGATCTCATCAGTACTCTTTGCAAAGGTATATCCCCCTTCCCTACCCTGAACACTACGGATAAATCCGGACTTCGACAAATCAGTCATTAAGCGGCGCAAATACTTGTCCGACACATTGAGCTCTTCGACTAATTGCTTAGCAGAGAACAATTGATCCGGCTGTTTCGCCATGAAAATCAATATTCGCAACGCGTACTCAGATGTTTTAGACAATTTCATTATATACTACCTGCATGTATTATTTATTGCAAAGGAAAAACATTTTTTCTAATTTGCAAAATAAAAAAGAATATTTAACGGTAAATGCATCAAATTATTAACTCAGACCATCAAAATCAGTCATGAGAATTCAAAGAAGTATCCATACTTTCAAAAAAACATTCTAATTTTCTGCCTTTCAGGTATTTATTTTAGCTCAAAACACATTGCCATTTCAATCATTTTTTTTATCTTTGCACGCTATTTTTTAAAGTTATCATAATGTCTAACCTACTAATTTATTAGTAATTAAAAAAACATTTTTCAGAAATGGAAGAAAATCAAAACATTGCGGAAGAAGTAATTCCAACCGCAGTAGAAGCAACTGCAGAAGTAACTCCTGCTGTTGAAGTTATCGAAGAAGCACCCAGTGCAAAAGTAAAAGCAGCTAAACCACAACCAGCCGGAGATTTCGATTGGGAAGCCTATGAAAAAGGAGATATGTTCTCTGCTGCAGAAAAAGAAAGTTTGAAAGCCGTTTACGACAACACTTTGAATGCAATCAAAGACAAAGAAGTGGTTGAAGGAACAGTTATTTTGATCAACAAACGCGAGGTAGTTGTAAACGTAGGCTACAAATCGGATGGTGTTGTGCCAATGAGCGAATTCCGCTACAATCCAGATTTAGCTGTTGGCGACAAAGTTGAAGTTTACATCGAAAGCCAGGAAGATAAAAAAGGACAATTAATCCTTTCTCATAAACAAGCACGCGCAACCCGCTCATGGGATCGCGTAAATGCCGCATTGGAATCACAAGAAATCGTAAAAGGTTTCGTAAAATGCCGCACCAAAGGTGGTATGATCGTTGACGTATTCGGAATCGAAGCATTCTTGCCAGGTTCACAAATCGACGTGAAACCAATCCGCGACTACGATGTGTTCGTAAACAAAACAATGGAATTCAAAGTTATCAAAATTAACCACGAATTCAAAAACGTTGTTGTTTCACACAAAGCTCTTATCGAAGCTGAACTTGAATTACAGAAAAAAGAAATCATTGGCAAACTTCAAAAAGGTCAGGTTCTTGAAGGAACCGTTAAAAACATCACCTCTTACGGTGTATTTATCGACCTTGGCGGCGTAGATGGTTTGATTCACATCACAGATCTTTCATGGGGTCGCGTAACTCACCCTGAAGAAATCGTATCTTTGGATCAAAAACTTAACGTAGTTATTCTTGATTTCGATGACGAGAAAAAACGTATTGCCCTCGGCTTGAAACAACTTTCTGCTCATCCATGGGATGCTTTGAGCGCAGACCTTAAAGTTGGCGACAAAGTAAAAGGTAAAGTAGTGGTTATGGCTGACTACGGTGCATTCGTTGAAATCGCTCAGGGCGTTGAAGGTTTGATCCACGTTTCAGAAATGAGCTGGTCACAACACCTTCGCTCTGCTCAGGACTTCCTGAAAGTAGGCGACGAAGTAGAAACAGTAATTCTTACATTAGATCGTGACGAGCGCAAAATGTCATTGGGTATCAAACAATTGAAATCTGACCCATGGGAAAACATCGAAGAGCGCTACGCTGTTGGAAGCAAACACACCGCAAAAGTACGCAACTTCACAAACTTCGGTGTATTTGTTGAAATCGAAGAAGGTGTTGATGGTTTGATCCACATTTCTGACCTTTCATGGACTAAAAAAGTAAAACACCCATCTGAATTTACTCAAATTGGTGCAGAAATCGACGTTCAGGTATTGGAAATCGACAAAGCAAACCGTCGTTTGAGCTTAGGTCACAAACAATTGGAAGAAAACCCATGGGATGTATTGGAAACAATGTTCACCGTTGACAGCGTACACGAAGGTGTGATCGTTGAAATGCTGGACAAAGGTTCTGTAATCTCATTGCCTTATGGTGTTGAAGGTTTTGCCACTCCAAAACATTTGGTAAAAGAAGATGGATCTCAGGCCCAGGTTGACGAAAAACTTCAATTCAAAGTTATTGAATTCAACAAAGATGCTAAACGCATCATTCTTTCACACAGCCGCATCCACGAAGATGCAAAACGCGCTGAAAAAGGTGAAGCTGCCGTAGCTACTGAAGCTCCTGCTAAAAAAGCTGCTCCTAAACGTGCAAAGAAAGAAGAAGCTCCGGTTGCGTCTGCTACAACAGCTGCAGAAAAAACAACATTGGGTGACATTCAATCTTTATCTGACCTGAAAGACAAAATGGATCAGGCTGCAGAAAAAGCCGCTAAAAAAGAAAAGAAAGCTAAAGCTGAAGAAACTGAAACTGAAGCTTAATTAGGTTTTTTCATAAACCAGAAATGGCTGTTCGGAATTACCGGACAGCCATTTTTTTTCATCATAAATATCTTCCTCAAGACACCGCTAAAATCTCACATGAGACAATAAAAAAGCAGGCTAACCATTTCCAGATTAGCCTGCTTTCGAGTTTATAGTTACGATATTTTTTCTATTTCCTCTTGTAGGTCAATTTCATTTCCCTTTTTATCGGAGAATTTGTATTGCAGAAAGCCAAGCTTTTGAGCCGGTACCACTTTACAACCTTTTCCATATTTGCGTTTCCATTGCCACTTCATCGAGATTAAACCTTTAGAGATATAGGCATCTACGTAGGGGTGAACCTGCAATGTAAACTCTTTAATCATTAATTTATTTACGAGATAATCAATTTTACTTTCCAGTTGGTCAGTAAATAAAATTGAAGGCTGCGTACGTCCTTTTCCGAAGCAAGTCGGACAAGTCTCCTCGATATCAATATGGATTACCGGACGAACACGTTGTCGCGTTAACTGCAATAGACCAAATTTACTCAATGGCAGAATATTGTGCTTGGCTCTGTCGTTGGCCATATTTTCACGCATCCTGTCGAAAAGCTTCTGACGATTCTCAGTCTCATGCATATCAATAAAATCCACCACGATAATACCTCCCATATCGCGCAAGCGAAGCTGTCGGGCTATTTCGTCGGCGGCTGCCATATTCACATCCAGCGCATTGGCTTCTTGACCATTTCCCGCTTTCGAGCGATTTCCACTGTTAACATCAATAACATGCAGGGCTTCGGTGTGCTCTATAATCAGGTATGCACCATTTTTAAACGATACGGTTTTACCAAAGGCTGATTTAATTTGTTTGGTTATACCAAAGCTATCGTAAATCGGAGCTTCTTCCTGATACAGTTTTACAATGTCCTTACGATCGGGAGCAATCAGTTCTACGTAATCACGCACTTCGGTATACACCGCCGGATCATTGATATGAATATGTTTAAAACTCGGACTGAATAAATCTCTAATTATTCCTACCGTGCGACCTAATTCTTCTAAAATAAGCGAAACTCCTTTAGTTTGTTGCGTTTTGGCGACAGCTTCTTCCCAGCGTTTTACCAAAATTTTCAACTCATTATCGAGTTCAGCTACTTTTTTCTCTTCTGCAACCGTTCTTACAATAACTCCAAATCCCTTGGGTTTAATGCTCTGAATCAATTGTTTGAGACGTTGACGTTCTTCCTCCGTTTTTATTTTTTGCGAAACCGACACTTTATCGGCAAATGGAATCAGAACTAAAAATCGCCCTGCAATAGAAATTTCCGCTGTCAATCGGGGACCTTTGGTCGAGATAGGCTCCTTGGTTACCTGCACCAAAATTTCCTGTCCCGGCTTTAAAATGTCATTGATCGAACCGTTTTTCTCAATTTCCGGTTGCTGTTTGATTTTTTGAATAGCAGGCGTCTTTTTACGGTCGCTCAACGCCTGCGTTGTAAATTGTGTAAGGGTGTTGAAATTGAAACCTAAATCAAGATAATGTAGAAAAGCGTCTTTGTCGTAACCAACATCCACAAAGGCTGCATTCAGACCGGGCATTATTTTTTTCACCCTCCCCAAGTATATATTTCCCACGGCGAACTGTTCTTCACGTCCCTCCTGGTTTAGTTCTACAAGGCGTTTATCTTCGAGCAGCGCAATAGAAATTTCAGATGGTTTTACATCTACTACTAGTTCGCTATTCACTTTTTATTATTTATTTGATTGGTTTGTTTTTACATATAAAAAAAACAAACTTAAAGCCAAGATGTTCGCTTATAAGTTTGTTTTCTTGGACTTTATGATTAAAGACCATTAAGACTTATTTCTTTTTGTGTCTATTTTTTCTCAGTCTTTTTTTGCGCTTGTGAGTCGACATTTTGTGTCGTTTTCTTTTTTTACCGCTTGGCATCTTATTATGTATTAGTGTGTGAAAAAATTATTTAACTACGCTCACGAAAGTCTTTGCAGGTTTGAAAGAAGGAATGTTGTGAGCTGGAATGATGATTGTTGTATTTTTAGAGATATTACGAGCAGTTTTTTCAGCACGTTCTTTAATAACGAAGCTACCAAAACCTCTTAAATACACGTTTTCATTTTTAGAGAGTGAATCTTTTACAGTTTCCATAAAAGCCTCAACAGTAGTTAATACAGTCACTTTATCAATTCCTGTATTTTTAGCAATTTCGTTTACGATGTCTGCCTTAGTCATTTCAGTAATTATTTTATTTGTTAGTTAATAAATTTGTTTATTCCTTATTTTTCAAACGGACTGCAAATATATGGCTTTTATTCTGATTAAAAAACATTTGCGCTCTTTTTTTTCTCTTAAAAGTTGATTTCACTATTTTTCAACAGCTTTATGTGTCAACAAATTATCCATCTCAGGAACACTTAAATTCCTTCCAACAATTTTCCCATTCTTATCTATTAACACAGTACACGGAATAGAATTAACTGCATAGATTCTAGAACCTTCGCACTTCCAGCCTCTCAGGTCGGATACCTGCTTCCAGATCATCTTTTTCGAAGAAATAGTATTAGCCCAAGCCTGTTTATCGTCATCGAGCGAGACGCCCAGAATTTCGAGCTTCGAACCTTTATATTTTGCATAAAATTCCCGCAATTCCGGCAAGAAAGCCATACACGGGCCACACCACGATGCCCAAAAATCCACCAAAACATAATCGGTTTTTCCAACCAAAGCAGATAATGCAAGGGTATCGCCTGCCAAAGTCGGGAGCTTTATTTCGGCAAACTGCTGCCCAACTCCAACCCTTTTTTCCGTTTCAATGTCGGCAATAATTTCCTGAATGCGTTTGACATTTTTGGTATCTTCATTCATAAGGTTTATAATTGCTTCCTTTTCTTCAATAGACATTGCATAAAATGAATTGATAAACACGTGCGTACCTGTAATTGTATTCACATATTCTGTGGCAAATTTCTTATCAATAGCCACTTCTTCACTGTTCAATGCTTTTTCTTTCATCGCAAATTCAGCCTGTTGAGCCGGAGTTTTTACCATATCTTTGTTTGCCTTATAAAATGCATCTGCTTTCTTATTAAAAGTGTTCTTGGCATCCTGGTAAGTTTGGAACAAATCATTTTGCGAAGTCCCTTTTATAAGCATAAAGCCAGTATTATCAATCGACACTGTCAGCTTACCATTTTCGAGGACGAAAGCCTGACGAACTTTATTATCGGCAGGATATACATACGTCAAATAAGCCATTTTAGCCGTATCCGCCACTCCTTTAAAAGTAAATTTTCCATCTTTAATCAATGCGCTATCCAAAGTTATCCACTCGCGATTTATGCGTTCCTTGATAAATATGGTTTGCCCATTCAATCCTTTATCGGCAACAGTTCCATCAATAGTGAATTCATTTGCGCCACAAGAACACAGACAAATAACTGTAAATAAGAGAAATAAAACTTTTTTCATAAATTTTCTTTGTTTAACTGATTCACGGGTTGTACGTTGAATTCAACGCCTTACCTTTGTGTGCAAAGATGCAAATTATTCATTCAATGAGCAATACCATCAAAAAGGTATTTTTATACAATTTACATTACAATGCCAGATTTTTCTAACATACCGCACATTTGCAACATATTAATCAACTGGTACAACAAAAATAAACGTGAATTGCCATGGCGTGACATAACTGACCCATACAAAATATGGATTTCAGAAATTATTCTTCAACAAACCCGCGTTAATCAGGGATTGAGCTATTATCTCAGATTTATTGAACGCTTTTCAAATATTATTCAACTTGCCGAAGCGGAAGAAGATGACGTATTGAAATATTGGCAGGGACTGGGCTACTATTCGCGGGCACGAAATCTGCACAAAGCCGCCAAACAAGTCGTAAAGAAATTTAATGGTCGCTTTCCCACAAATCATGCCGACGTATTGCAACTAGCCGGAATTGGTGATTACACCGCCGCAGCTATATGTTCTTTTGCTAATAATCAACCTTATGCGGTGGTAGACGGAAATGTTTACCGGGTCTTGTCGCGCCTGTTTGGAATTGACACCCCAATTGACAGCACTTCGGGCAAAAAGGAGTTTGCAAAACTGGCTCAAAATCTGTTGCCTGAAAACAACGCTGCCTCACACAATCAGGCTATCATGGAATTCGGAGCTCTACAATGCGTGCCGGTTTCGCCGGATTGCTTAAATTGTCCGCTTCAGAATTCGTGTAAAGCTTATCAATCAGACACAGTATCTTCACTTCCCTTAAAAAAGCTAAAGACAAAAGTTAGCAGTCGATTCTTTAATTATTTACACATTGATTTTCGGGGAAATACATTTCTTCAGAAACGAACAGGAAAGGATGTCTGGCAGAATTTGTATGAATTTCCACTTATTGAATCGGATAAACTTCTAAGCGTGGAACAATTGATTGAGAACGAGGATTTCAAAAAACTATTTAATGAAATAAATCATGTTGAAATATATAAAATATCACACCCGATGAAACACGTACTGAGCCATCGGGTGATACATGCGCAATTCATCACTATAAAGATCAATGAATTGAATAACAATTTAAAAAAACTCACCAATACACCGGCAAACGAAATCGATAGATTTGCAGTTTCACGACTAATGGAATTATTTCTCGAAAAGTTAGCTTAAATTTCTATTTTCCACCAAAGAAATAAGTTTTCACAAGTTTCTCAACCTCATCATATTCCCGGTAACCCAATTCGGAGTTGAATTTTGTTTTATTACCAATATATACAACAGTAGGCATGGCTTGCACGTTGAAGCGCTGTGCAAGTTGAGGTTCCTGATCCACATCAATTCTATAGATTACCAACTTTCCTTTATACTTATTCTGAATAGCCTGCAAATGAGGAGCCAACATTTTGCATGGACGGCACCATGTTGCATGAAAATCTAGAATAATAGGCAGTTCGCCAATACGTTTGAATGTTTTATCCTTATCAAAATTCCACACTTTTTGTTTAAAACTCTGTGTAGTCAGATCAATAATTTCAACATTTGCTGTTTTCTGAGCCATGGCCGACGTGCTTACAATCACACAAAGCAAAAGCAGTTGAAGTGTTTTTCTCATTTTTCTTATTTTTTAGTTTATACAAATTATTTTCTCCTGTTTATTCTTTCAATCCTTACGGTTGCTTTTTTAATTTCTTTCTGAAGCTGAGCAACATCTTTTTTTACAACCCATAGATGATAGGTTTCGGCAATAGCTTTCTTATCATTATCGGACAAATAGTAAACTACCGGCTTCTTCCCGTGTAATGTAACCCTTATCCTTGCACCGGAGTTTTGAGCTATAAAACCCGTAACACCTTTATCCTGTTCATTTTTCAACGTTAATGTTTCCCAATGCATTCCGCCATCATTAAAGCTATGATAAGCCGAATTGCTAACCGAAAGCGTATCGGTATGTGCAAACAAATCGGCTACTGAGACCTCGACGGAATTATGCTCTATTTTTCCTCCAAAATAATTGCTAATGAGATAAAGGTCGGCATTTTCGTCGACATAAGCTTTAAGGTAGGTACGATTTGAATTACTTTCAGTTAGCTGGGTTTTATAAACATAATTCCCGAACTGTTGATATTTTTCATCTTTCTCAAACCTGAAATTCTTCTGAATAGAATCAGCCTCATGTTGCTTCAACGGCAGAATGCTATCGCAATAGGCCAAAGACCGGGCACTTTCACGCCTCACAATGGTATCTTCCAGGGCAGCTGCAATTTTCCGTTTATTTACCAATCGCGGATAAAGTGAATGAATGCTGTCGATCTCGATTTTTGCTGCATTCAATGCATTTTCAGCAATTAATTGTTCAATGTGTTTCAACCGCTTATCCGCATCCTCTTCCTGAGCTGCACGCGAGTTGCACGAACTGAGAATCAACATCAAAGCAACTACCGCAAGAAATATCTTTTTCATTTATATCTGATTAAAATTACAATTCAATTATCAAAACATTATACCAATAGAAAACTCCATATTCCCCGGATACATTTGTAAAGACGAACTGTATCTGTTTGCATAGGCAGCGCTGTTTGCCAAATTTGTAAGCGAGTTTCTATACATAACCAAGGCAAATAAATTGGCTTTTTTACCCAACGAGTATTCGATGCCCGCACCAAACAAACCATTCAACCTTGTTGGATTTGTTTGAAGTGACAAGTCGGTGTACACCGGTTTCGCATTTTTGGCGAGAGGAATACGCTTTTCAGCGGTATTTATTACAAATCCTGCTGAAAATCCCCCCTGAATAAAATACGAAACTTTGTTATTCGTTTTTGTCTGAAGTTTCACTGTCAATGGGATTTCTATTTCGTTATAATTAACGCTATAATTATTTCTAAAAACCGTATCGTTCAATGATTTATTATCATACACATAACCACCATACGAATTGTAATTCACCCCTGAAACCAATGAAAAATCGGGTAGAAGTTCGTAACTCAACACCCCTCCCACTCCAAGTTTCAACGCAGCTCCATCGGGCTGCATATCCGAATTTATAACATTAATCCACGAAATTGAAGGAGTAACTTTCAATCCAAAAGACATCTTTGAGAAATCAAGCGAACTGCCTTGCTCTTCCAAATTTCCATCTTCATTGTATGTTACCTGGGCAGAGACATTCAAACACAGGAAAAGTAACAAAATAATCACTTTACATTTACACATAGCCATTCTAAAGTTTAATTGTTTGCAAATTTAATTCATTTTTATCAGAAAAAAAGAATTTATGAGTATGAGTTAAACCGAACATATCTGAATTAATGTTTGTTCAGATATCAATAATGATACCAGCAATTTTTCATTGAAAAGAGGCATCTAAAAATTACATTATTTATTTTGCATTTTAAACTGAACTTATCGATTTTTTTACACATTTTATCTATCTTTGCTACAAATTTCCCAAAAAGACAACGCTATGCGAAAACCGTTAATTCAACTTTTATTTGCTATTTTGTTAGCTTTTGAGTTAACTTCGTGTATTACAACACACCAAACCAACTACCTGCAAGCGTCTAAAAATCTGAATCACAAATACAAGGATAGCATTTCATACGAAGATTACCGATTAAAAGAAACCGATAAGCTATTCATTCAGGTATATTCTACCGACTCTAAAACAAATGCATTGTTCAACGGTTCGGGGAATGGCGGAATGCAAATGCTAACGGGCTCCGGATCGGGCGAAACAACGGATTTATACACTTATTCCGTTCAAGCCAATGGAAATATAATATTTCCGGTGGTTGGCGAAATCCCGGTTATGGGCAAAACGCTGCGTGAAACTAAAAAAACAATTGAGAATGCGATCAAGCCAATCCTGAGTGTAAACTCGGTAGATGTGCGCATGGTTGGACGCTCATTCAGTATAATTGGTGCCGGGAGATCTGGGAAGTTTTCGTTTCCGAAAGAGAAAATAAATATCTTTCAGGCATTAGCCATATCAGGCGATGTAGGCTTATATACCGACAGAAGCAAAATAAAAATACTTCGTCAGACTAAGAATGGACCACAAATAAAGACTTTCGATATACGTGGTGAAGATATTATTAATTCTCAATACTATTATCTGGAACCAGATGATGTCATTTTTCTGGAACCAATGAATGCCCAATTCTTTGGAGTTACTACTTTCTGGAGTGCTGTTTCAACAGTGATTACCACCGTTTCGTTTGTTACCGGCATTTATGCAATTCTTACAAAATAGCAATGCACTCTGAGTTTAACAAAGAATGATCCGAACGAGAACTAATTTATGAAAAACAAAACCCTTATATTACTCATAGCTGCTATAGCACTAACATTCACATCCTGCTACAATTATCAGGATATGAAATTATTGCAAGAAAGCAAACTGGTACCCACCTACGAAAAGGCGGTCTATGATGATTACAAAATCCGGGTAAATGATGAACTGATTTACCGTCTTATCACTTTGGATGAAACTATGTCAGGATTAGTATCACCTCAAAATGGGTCTTCTTCCCAGAATCAGATTTCTTACCGTGTTTATACCGATGGAACGATTGATTTACCATTTATTGACAGTATCAAAGTGGTGGGATTAACACTGAATGAAGCTGCTAAAGTGATAGAAAACCGTTTTAAAGAAATAATTCCCGACGCCACAATCAAACTAAGTCTTGCTAACAAAACGTTCACTGTGTTCGGAGATATTGGCTCTGGCATTTTTCCGATTTACAAAGATAAAATCACTATATTTCAGGCACTGGCCATGTCGGGTGATTTTAACGAGGCTAGCGACCGGAGGCACATCCGCATAATTCGCGAAACCGATGCAGGAACAAAAATTTTTGAATTTGACATCCGCCCGAAGAGTATTATAGATTCGAAATACTACTATGTTTATCCGAATGATATTATATACATTCGACGGGAGTTTTCCAGCTTCTATAAAGTTAATAACTACAACTCATTATTGGGGGTAATTACATTTTCGTTATCTTTACTTTTTAATGTTTTGATATATACGAAACAATAATTTAAATTTCTCAAATTTACGATTTTTCTACAGGAAACAATATGCAGCAAAATTTATATGAAAAACAAATGATTGATGATGAGGAATCCAGTTTCGATATTATGGAATGGGTATCTTCTTTCCTGCATTATTGGTATTTATTTGTTATTGGAATAATATTATCGCTGGGGCTGGCCTACCTCGAAAACAGGTCGTTGTTGCCGACAGTCCAAACTGCGGGTACTGTTATGATTGAAGAAAACCGGTCTGTTGGTAACAGTTCGCAAGCCCTTATGCAAGGCTTTGGAATTCAGGCTGGCTACCGGAACATCACCAATCAGGTGATTATGCTAAAATCTTATGATCTTATAAGTAAAGTTGTTGATAGTATTCCATTTTTAAAAGTAGATTATATTTCAAAAGGGAGTTTTAAAACCCGAAACCTCTACAAAACCTCACCCGTTGTTATACAGCCCGATTATGTTGCCCCCGAAGCTTACGGCCTGCTTTTTAAAATAAAACTGAATTCTAACGGAACCTACACCATAACAGTTGAAGATAATAAGCTTTTCAGTGATTTCAAAATCAATGGTTTGTTTGGTCAACCACTACAACACAATTTGTTTTTTATTACGGTAAACAGTGCCAACAAATCAATGGAAGATAAAGAAATTTATTTCCAGTTTCGGACACATGAATCGTTGGTCGACGACTTCGCATCCAGGCTGAACCTGGGTTTTCTGGGCGAAAGTTCCTCAGTACTACAGGTTTCTCTGGTAAGCGAAACTCCGGATAGGGATATTGATTTTATCAACAAATTGTGTGAAACTTTTTTGGCAGATAATCTGGAACGAAAAAACGATGCTGCCAACAAAACTATCAAATTTATCAACGAACAGTTGGGACTGGTTTCAAAATCGTTGTCTGAATCTCAGGGCGAAATGACAAATTTCAGACAATCAAACAAAATAGTGGATGTTAACACCCATACAAGCGAATTGCTTGGCAAGTCATCGAAATTTGACGCACAACAAGCAGAACTGAAGTTAAAGGAAACTTATCTGAATTATCTGACCAAATACCTGAAAACGAACATGTCGGATGGTGAAATAATAGCTCCGGGAAGCTTAGGAATTACAGATCCAATGTTAATGGCTGCCGTTCAACAGATTAACGATTTATATTCTCAACGGTCGGAAGTTACTGAGAAGAATTTATACTACGCTAAATACACCAAGCAGATCGAAAATGCAAAACTTACCGTTTTAGAAGTGGTAAAAAATATGCGTGCGTCGCTTGAAATAGAAAAGGCCGATTTTGAAAAACGCCTGTCAGCAGTTAATAAAGAAATTGAAGAACTTCCGAAGAAAGAACTGGAAATGATTTCCATCGAGCGGAAGTACAAAATGGATGACAACTACTATACATTCTTTCTTCAGAAACGTGCAGAGTCTGAAATACTTAAAGCATCAAACACTCCTGACAACAACATTCTGGACAGGGCACGCACAATTGCAGTTACAAATTCTGATAAGCAATCCAAAACAATGCTAATGTTCTTATTATTTGGACTGCTTATACCGACTGTTATTGTTATTTTGATTGAACTTCTTAACCCCAATGTTCGTTCTTCAAAAGATGTTGAGAAAAGCTCAGCATTCCCCTTGATTGGTGGGGTTCGTCATACAAAAAGTACAGATCCGCTGCTAATTTCTAAAAATCCACGCTCGGCATTCACCGAAATGTTCCGGGTAATTCGTACTCGTATCGAATTTATTGTTCAGCGAAAAACTAATATTGTGATTCTGAATACATCAACCGAATCGGGAGATGGTAAAACATATTTTTCAATCAATCTGGCCGGAATTTATTCAATGGCCAGCAAAAAAACCATCCTGATAGATATGGATATCCGTAAACCAAGTGTAAACCAACGGTTCAGCATTATTCAGCCCAACGGAGTGACCAATTACCTGATTGGCCAATGCAATTTGGATGAAGTGATTTTACGGTTACCTAAAGTTGATTTTGATATTTTACCAGCCGGATCAATCCCGCCAAATCCGGGAGAATTAATCCGTTCAGACAAGCTGACCGAAATGTTTTTAGAGCTACGCAAACGTTATGATTATATCATAGTGGATTCAAGCCCTATCGGTATGGTAACAGATGCCTACTCGCTGGCACAACTTTCGGATATTAATCTTTTTGTTGTTAGAAATGGAAAAACCAACAAATCATTCTACAAAAAGTTGAGCGCGCAATTAAAACTCGATAATATTCCAAATTTATATACTATTTTGAATGATGTTGTTGATGATGGAAGCAGGTATTCAAAATATAAATTGTACAAATACGCGTACCTGTTCGGATATAGCTATGGCTATACTACCAAACAAAAGAAAGGTCAGGCCGACAAGTACTTCCATTATTATGAGGATGATACAGAAATATAAATTCAGCAACATTACCTTATCAATTACATTAAAAAACAACTAAAATAAACATTATATGAAAAAAGTAGCTCTCATAACCGGTATAACCGGACAAGACGGTGCTTATTTAGCCGAACTATTACTAAAAAAAGGATACATCGTTCATGGGTTAAAACGCCGTTCATCACTTTTCAATACAGAGCGTATTGACCACTTGTATCAGGATCCGCACGTAGATAACCGGAACTTGATTTTACATTACGGAGACATGACTGATTCAATGAATCTGACCCGCATTATTCAGGAAACTCAACCCGACGAAATCTACAACCTGGCCGCAATGAGCCATGTGAAAGTGAGTTTTGACACCCCTGAATACACAGCAAATGCTGATGGTATTGGTACTCTGCGTATTCTTGAAGCCGTTCGACTACTCAACCTGACTAAAAAAACCAGAATTTACCAGGCTTCAACATCGGAGTTATTCGGGCTGGTACAGGAAGTTCCACAAAAAGAAACTACTCCATTTTATCCCCGTTCGCCTTACGCAGTGGCCAAAATGTATGCATACTGGATTACGGTGAATTACCGCGAAGCTTATGGAATTCACGCCAGCAACGGTATTTTGTTCAACCATGAATCACCTTTGCGTGGCGAAACTTTCGTAACCCGTAAAATCACCCGTGCAGCCGCACGCATTGCTATGGGAATGCAAAATAAGCTGTTCCTTGGAAACTTATCATCCAAACGCGATTGGGGACATGCAAAAGACTACGTTCAGGCTATGTACCTGATTCTACAACAGGATGAGCCAAGCGATTATGTAATTGCTACTGGAATTACTACCGAAGTTCGCGAATTTGTACGCATGTCATTTGCCGAAATTGGTATTACCATCGATTTTAAAGGTGAAGGTATTGATGAAAAAGGCTTTATCGGCAGTATAGATGAAGCTAAATTTACAGAACAAGTTGGTGCAGAGTTCTTAGAAGGTATCAGATCAATTAATGATTCCGTTGTAGAAGTTGACCCGAACTACTTCCGCCCAACTGAAGTGGAATTGTTGATTGGTGATGCCACAAAATCGAAAACCGTATTGGGATGGACTCCCGAATATGACCTGAAAGCATTGGTAGAAGACATGATGCAATCTGATGTAAAATTGATGAAAAAAGAAACTTATCTGAAAGAAGGCGGTTTCAGGGTATTGAATTATTTTGAATAACTTCTTTTTGATTAAACAGATATGGAAAAGAATTCAAAAATATATATTGCCGGCCATAACGGAATGGTAGGTTCGGCTATCAAGCGAAATCTGGAAACGAAAGGATATACAAATTTTGTGACCCGTTCGTTCGAAGAACTGGATTTGTTGAATGAGCAGGCAGTTGCGGCCTTTTTTGCTGCTGAAAAACCGGAGTACGTAATTTTGGCGGCAGCCAAAGTAGGTGGCATTGTTGCTAATAACACTTACAGGGCTCAATTTATTTATGAAAATTTGATGATTCAGAATCATGTAATTCATCAAAGTTACCTGCATGGCGTAAAAAAGCTTTTGTTCCTTGGTTCATCCTGCATTTACCCGCGCATGGCCGAGCAACCTATTAAGGAAAGTAGTTTGCTGACAGGGCTTTTGGAAGATACCAATGAGCCTTATGCTATTGCTAAAATTGCTGGTATAAAAATGTGCGAAGCGTACCATGCTCAATATGGCTGCAACTTTATTTCCATAATGCCAACCAATTTGTATGGACAAAACGACAACTATGATTTGGAAAAATCGCACGTATTGCCAGCTCTGATCCGTAAAATGTATCTTGGAAAATGCCTGATGGAAAATAACTGGGATAAACTTCGTGCAGATTTGAACAAACGTCCGATTGAAGGCGTGAATGGCACATTTAGCGACGATGTTATTCTTCAGACCCTTAACAAATACGGTATTTCAACTGCCAACAACGAAGTAGCAATAACCCTTTGGGGAACGGGTTCTCCTATGCGTGAATTTTTACACGTTGATGATATGGCTGATTCAAGTGTGTTTTTATTACTAAATTACGATGCTCCCGATACGTTGCCATCGCATGTAAATGCCGGTTGCGGGCAAGATCAAACGATTAAGGAATTATCTGAGATTGTACGAAAAACAGTTGATTATCAAGGAAAAATAATTTGGGATAGCAGTAAGCCAGATGGGACACCACGTAAATTGCTGGATGTAACAAAACTCAACAGTCTGGGTTGGAAGCCATCGATAACCCTGGAAGAAGGTATTCGTCGGGTGGTATCCGTTTATTTGAATGAATAAACACTTAACACTATTTTGAATTAAAAGTCAATATTTAATTAATGAAGATAGCAATTGTAGGGACCGGCTATGTCGGTTTAGTTTCAGGAACATGTTTTGCCGAAATGGGCGTGGATGTGACTTGTGTGGATATTGATGCAACAAAAATTGAGAACCTGAAAAAAGGAATTATACCCATTTACGAGCCAGGTCTTGAGGATATGGTTTTACGAAACGTAAAAGCAGATCGCTTGCATTTTACCACCAAACTAACCGATGTTCTGGGCGATGTTCAGGTTGTTTTCAGCGCTGTAGGTACTCCCCCGGGAGCCGATGGAAGTGCCGATTTGCAATATGTATTGGAAGTGGCACGGACTATCGGTCAAAACATGCAACAATACGTTTTGTTGGTGACTAAAAGTACAGTACCGGTAGGCACTGCCTCTTTGGTTCGTCAAACTATTAAGGCTGAATTAGATAAACGCAACATTTCCATTGAATTTGACGTGGCATCCAATCCTGAATTTTTAAAAGAAGGGGATGCAATTAAGGATTTTATGAGCCCGGACCGCGTAGTTGTTGGTGTAGAAAGCGAAAAAGCCAAAGAACTGATTACCAAACTATACCGTCCGTTCCTTTTGAATAACTTCCGGGTTATTTTCATGGATATTCTTTCGGCTGAAATGACAAAATATGCCGCCAATGCCATGTTAGCCACCCGCATCAGTTTTATGAACGATATGGCTAATTTGTGTGAACTTGTAGGTGCAAACATCAACATGGTACGCAAAGGCATTGGTTCTGACCAACGGATTGGTGGAAAATTCTTGTATGCCGGTTGCGGATACGGAGGTTCCTGTTTCCCAAAAGATGTAAAAGCTTTGATAAAAACAGCAGACCAAAACGGATACGAACTACGGGTGCTAAAAGCAGTTGAAGAAGTAAATGCTTATCAAAAACAGGTATTATTTCATAAACTCGAAAAACATTTTAATGACTCTATCGGGGAAAAAACGATTTGCATTTGGGGCTTATCTTTCAAACCAAATACCGATGATATGCGTGAGGCACCTTCGCTTATCTTGATTGAAAAGTTACTTAAAGCAGGCTGTAATGTTCGGGTTTTCGATCCTGTAGCTATGCATGAAGCGCAAAGTGCAATAAATCATAAAATGTCATCCTTGATTGAATCTGGGTCTGGCAATATTTATTATGCAACTGACATTTACGATGCAGTACTAAATGCCGATGCTCTTTTGCTTGTTACAGAGTGGAAGGAGTTCCGTATGCCAAGCTGGGGTGTTGTAAAGAGATCTATGAAAGGTTCACTGATTCTTGATGGACGAAATATATACGATAAAAACGAAATAGAGGAATTTGGATTCGAATACGATGCAATAGGCTATTAATCAAACTCATATCAAACGCCTAAAAAAGAGTTGTACAACATGATTGTACAACTCTTTTTTAGTTACAAGCCTCACAAAACGCCTGTTGAAAATCGCACTGTTTTTAACACTCCATCTTGAATTATTTATTTTTCATGGTCAAACGCAAATTTGTTTCATTCTAAATTAAGGGCCTGGTAATAAGTTCTTTTGTTTTTTGTGATAAAAAATAAATAGTTTGAGTATTTTTGACAACATTTTAACCACTTCATAAAAGATTAAAACGTGGAGTAAAATTCATTAAAATTTAAACCATTATGCCAAAAGAAAAGAAAAGAGTAGCCCTGATTTCAGTATTTGCTGCAATATTTATTACCGGATTCAAATTAGTAATTGGCCTGTTGACTGGAAGTTTGGGTATTCTGTCAGAAGCGTTGCACTCTGCACTGGACATGATAGCAGCCATTATCACTTTCTTTTCGGTGAGGGTTTCGGACAAACCGGCTGACAAAGAACACAATTACGGTCACGGGAAAGTGGAAAACCTATCTGCACTAATTGAAACGCTATTACTATTGGTCACCTGCGTCTGGATCATTTACGAAGCCGTACATCGCCTTGTTACCGGCCAAACACAAATTGAAGTGAGTGTATGGAGCTATGTAGTTGTTATCAGCTCCATTATAATCGATTATTCACGATCAAGAGCACTGTATCGTGTGGCCAAGAAACACAACAGCCAGGCACTTGAGGCCGATGCTCTGCACTTTTCAACTGATATCTGGAGTTCGTCAGTTGTATTATTTGGATTAATAGCCTACCAGTTTCTGGGTTGGTATGCAGCCGACTCGATAGCAGCTTTGTTCGTTGCTGTAATCGTGCTCTATGTTTCGTATCAACTTGGTCGCAAAGCTATTGATGTACTGCTCGACCGTTCGCCAAAAAATACACCGCAGATCGTACGTGAAATTTTGGGCAGTTACCCAGAGGTATTGAAATACCATAGCCTGAAAGCACGTACTGCAGGAGCGGATACATTTATTAAGTTTAACGCACATTTCAATCCGGACCTGAGTTTGCGTGAAGTACATGTGGTTTGCGACAAAATTGAAGCCGAAATCCAATCGCGTATTGCCCGCAGCGAAGTATACATACATGCTGAGCCTGAGGACGCATGTCATATAGAGGGAGAAGCCGAAGAGGTTAATCGCGAAAAATTTTAAACTTAGTAATGTAAGATACAAAAAATATATTTATACTTATAAATACATTCTTTCCACTGATTCTATTTGTTTTCTTTGTTGCTTGATCCTATATTTGTTTGAATTTTTATTTTTCACTAGAAAAAAAACGGATATAATTTACATCTCAAAACATCTAAGGTATGAAAACAAAAAGCTTTTATGTACTTATACTTTTAATAAGTATTTTTAGTTGGAGTTGCTCCAATAATGATTTGAATCAGGGGACACTAAAAAGCTCATTAAACAATAGTGTTCAGGAACTTACAACAGCCATGAATGTGATATCGTCATCCAACGGTTATCAGGTTTTATCAACTTCATCTGAAACAGGCAATACAGCCAATATGGTCAAATCGTCTGTTTTATCATTCGACTCTACTTATAACAGTATTTTGCTGGCAGACATTGCCGGAGTATACGATTATAAAGCTACACACAAAAGAGGCTCTATGTCAGCATTTCGTTTCTTCAACAAAACCGGAGAAAGTAATCATATGATTGTTCGCTTGCCGGAAGAAAAGGTAAAAAATCCCAGGGTTTTATTACATTTTACTCCTGCCGACACTTTGCTAACGAACAATTATGTGATTGATCTTTCAAAGTATGAATACCACTTCAACCGCAATTTGGGTTGGGACTATCAAATGGCCTCAACTATCAACATTAAAAATGTGGATGCCGGTGCGTTAGCGATACAATCGTCGAATTCGAGAGAAAATGGTTATAAATACGCTTCCGAATTTATATTTACTGATGGTTACAAAGCAAGTTGCTCATACACTACGGGCGATTCTGCTGTGACTACGTATGCAATTAGCAACGGCACAAAAATTTTGTATGCTGAAAAATACACGTCAATTAAAACCACTGGAGACAACAGGCACCGTGAAAACAGATATTCATTGACAATCGGCAATGTGGAAATTGTACGTGAAAGAAGTCATCATAACAATATGTTGGATAGTGCCAAAGTGTACGTAAATGGAGTATTACAAGTAAATTCCAAAATTGAGATTGTAGACCTAGACAATTCAACTGATGAAACTGAAAATTGCGTGATCAATCACAAACGGGAATTAAAAATTACGTTTGACGATGGCACCAGTGCAACCATTTCAGAACTGCTGGGCAACACATCGATAACCACTATACGCACATTGTTTGCTTCACTTCGCCAGGCAAGCTTCGCAACAGCAATTATTGACTGGATTGCCTGGGATATTTATACCAACAGGGAATGAGACCGGAATTAAAAGAACTAAATTGATTGCGAATACGTTTTAACTATATTCGCCCCACATCATAAACTGTTGCAAACAGAAAGATCAGAACTAAAAGGGGAAGCTTGACACACTTCCCCTATTTTCTTAATACAAAAATGAAAAATGTCCAAAACAAAATTGTAAATTTCAACTATCTCGAATCAATTACTTATCTGGTAATCTGGCTCGTGATATTTTCTTTTCCATTTTTTCAACACCGGAATATAAACACGGTGGACTGGAAAAACGTGAGTTTGGATTGGGTTAAAATGGCTTCGTTTTGTATTATTTTTGTTCTGAATGGATTTATTCTGGTTCCGAAATTACTGTTCCGAAAAAAATACTTCCCTTACGTTGGTATTACGCTTCTCGCATTGCTTCTGATAGTTGGATTAAGCATTTCGTTGCAAATATACCTTACTCCCACCGAACCAATATCGATGCCCAAAATGGAGCTTGGACCGGGAATGCCTCCGATGGAACTGGGTTCAAAAATGCCAGCTCCAATGGGTTACAGAGTGCCGGAGCCGGCTGAGCAGAAATCGGTTTTTATGACTTTTACCGACAACCTGATCATTGCCTTTTTGGTTGTGGCTGCCGGAACAACCATTAAATTGCTTTCGCAATGGTTGAATGAGGAAGGCAGACGAAAAGATGTGGAAAAAGAACAATTGAAAACCGAGATTGCTTTATTACGGCATCAGGTTAGCCCGCACTTTTTCATGAATACGCTGAATAATATCCACGCGTTGATTGACATAAACACCGAAACAGCCAAAGATGCGGTTATCCGCCTCTCAACATTAATGCGTTATTTACTTTACGACACGGCTCAGGGACAAACCAGCCTGAAAAAAGAAATGGAATTCATCGAAAGTTACATCACTTTAATGCAACTCAGGTATTCGAAGAAAGTAAAAATATCGTTGGATATTCCGCAGCAAATTCCCGACATAAAAATTCCACCCATGCTTTTTATTTCGTTTGTTGAAAATGCATTTAAACATGGTGTTAGCTATCAGGCTGATTCGTTTGTGGAGTTCAAACTGGAAATTGCAAATAATCAACTCAAATGCTTTATAAAAAACAGTAAACATAAAAACAAGGAAAAATTCGATAAAAGTTATTCCGGAATCGGACTGTCTAACATACGCAAAAGTCTTGAACTGCTCTTCAACAAAAATTATTCGCTTAACATACAAGAAAGTGATAAGGAATTTGAAGTTCAACTAACGATCCCGGTTTACGAAACAGCTGGATGAAACCAAAGAGAACAAAGAATGATTATTGAAAATTTTACAACAAAAATATTCTTCTCGTATGAAAATAAGATGTATAGCTATTGATGATGAACCGCTTGCACTTGAGCAGATCAGTTCATATATCAACAAAACGCCTTTTTTGGAAAGTGTAGCTCTTTGCCAAAGCGCCTACGAAGCGATGAAATATCTATCAGATCATGAAATAGATTTGATGTTTGTGGATATTAATATGCCGGATATCAACGGGATGGATTTTGTAAAATCGCTCAAACAACGCCCGCAGGTTATTTTCACTACAGCCTATAGCGAATATGCCATTGAAGGATTTCAGGTGGATGCGCTGGACTATATTCTGAAACCCATTAGCTATGCCGGATTTCTGAAAGCTGCCAATAAAGCCAAAACCTGGTTTGATTTAAACCAGAAACAACCCGATATTATTCAAACTACACAGGATTGCCTGTTCGTCAAATCGGAATACAAGCTGGTGCGCATTACATTCGACGACATAAAATACATTGAAAGTGCCAACGAATATATTCAGATTCATCTGATAAATGACGAACCTGTTTCAACGTTGATGCGTCTGAAAGTAATTGAAGAACAGCTACCTAAAGATAAATTCATGCGGGTGCACCGGTCATTTATCGTTAACCTGAACCGTATAAAGGTCATTGACCGCAACCGCATTGTGTTCGACAGCAAAGTACATATTCCTATTGGCGAGCAATACAAAGAAACATTTCAGGCATTCATTGATAAAGCTTTTATGGTTTAAATCCAATGCGTACTTTAATTGTTGTTTATTTTTATTACCTATCTTTGAACCTTTGCACAAATTAACAATGAAATTAAAGAAAAACATAGCAACCAGTGAAGAAGGATTTGTTTTCAATCCGGCCACGGGCGATTCTTTTTCAACAAATCCGATTGGAGCCGATATTCTTACTTTGTTGAAAGAAGATAAAACACTATCTGAAATAACTGAATCTGTTTGCTCGAAGTATGCAGTAGAACCCATTCAGTTCGAAAGAGATCTCGACGATTTTATTTCTCAGTTGAAAGATTATTTCATCCTCGAATTGTAGCATGACAACTTACCACCATCAAGACAGAAGCACTCCGGGAAAGAGAAAAATTGTGATTGCAGTCACTGGTCTGAACGCAATTGACAGTCCCGGGCCTGGAGTAGCTGTCATTCGGGCTATCCGCGAATGTACAGATTTTGAAGCCCGTATCATCGGACTATCATACGAATCGTTGGAGCCTGGTATTTACATGCACGATCTGGTTGATAAAACTTACCAAATTCCATATCCTTCCGGAGGAACCGACAGCTTGCTAAGTCGGCTGCAATATATACATGAGATAGAACATATTGAGGTCATCATTCCCAACTTCGATGCCGAATTGTTTAATTTCATCAAACTTAAAGACAAACTTAAAAAATCAGGAATCCATACATTTCTTCCCGATTTGGCTCAATTTGAATCCAGAGATAAAATTAAACTTTCCGAATTTGGAAGAAAACATGGACTGATGGTTCCTGCGGACAAAATAATACATCAGGTTCAGGATCTGGAAAAAGCCACAGAAGCTATTGGCTTTCCACTACTGATAAAAGGAAAGTTCTACGATGCTATAATAGTTAACACACTTGAACAGGCTCAGAAAGCTTTTTACCAGATTCAGGCAAAATGGGGGTTACCGATTATCGTACAAGAGTTTATTAATGGAACTGAAATTAATATTGCGGCATTAGGGGATGGAGAAGGAAACGCGGTAAGCATTGTTCCCATGCGCAAACTTTACATTACCGACAAAGGTAAAGCCTGGGCAGGCATTACGCTCGACGATGATAATTATATTGAACTAGCGCGGAAATTTATAGCTGCCACTCATTGGCGCGGAGGCTGTGAACTGGAGGTGATGCAAACAACGAACGGCAAATCCTATATTCTGGAAGTAAATCCGCGTTTTCCGGCCTGGATTTATTTAACCGCAGCAGCCGGTCAAAACCAACCGGCAGCATTGGTAAAAATGGCGTTAGGCCAAAAAGTGAAACCATTTACCGAATATGAAGTTGGGAAAATTTTTGTACGATATGCCTGGGATTTAATTACCAATATCTCAGAATTCCAGAAAATATCCGGCACAGGGGAGCTTTAAAGAGAACCCCTAACCCCTAAAGGGGAATTAAATTTGCATTTTTTATCGAAAATAAAATTGAAGAAAATACAAGACAAACTAGCTTTAACTCCCCTTTAGGGGTTGGGGGTGAATTTTATATATGGAGAAAATCAGATATGAACGTCCGGTGATTCAGAAAATGAATACCGGTCTAATGAATAAATTCGGAACACGGACCGAATATGAGCCGGTTACACACATAGAAAGCGTACCGGTTAAGAGCTTGCTGAACGATTATGGCTCGCCTCTGTTTGTTATTTCCGAAAAACAGATCCGGCGCAATTTTCAGAATGCTTCCCGTATTTTCAAAACACGCTACCCCAAAGTACAGTTTGCCTGGTCGTACAAAACCAACTACCTGAATGCCGTATGCAGGATTTTTCATCAGGAAGGTTCGTGGGCTGAAGTGGTTTCGGGGTTTGAATATGAAAAGGCCTTAAACAATGGTGTTCCGGGTAATAAAATTATTTTCAATGGCCCTGTTAAAACAGACAACGAACTGATAAAAGCCGCTCAAAATGGTTCTTTGATTCACATTGACCACTACGATGAACTGTATGCGTTAATCCGTTTATGCGACGAACAACAGCTCAAACCACGTGTAGCAATCCGTGTGAACATGGATACAGGTATTTATCCTAAATGGGACAGGTTTGGGTTTAATTATGAGAATGGCGAAGCGTGGAATGCCATTATGCGCATCATCAGCTCAAAAAATCTGGAACTGGTGGGACTGCATTGCCATATCGGAACCTTTATGCTGTCGCCGCAAGCCTACATTGCAGCCACAAAATGCCTGTGTGAACTGGCATGGAGTATCCGCGAAAAATACAATAAAGTCATTCAATATCTCGACTTAGGAGGCGGTTTTCCTTCTACCAACACGCTGAAAGGAGCATATTTACCCGGCACCGACACGGTTCCTTCCATCGACCAGTTTGCCGATGTCATTACTGAAACTATTCTTGGATACGGCTTTAAACAGGAAGATTTGCCGTTATTAATTCTGGAATCAGGACGTGCTCTGATTGACGATGCAGGTTTTCTATTAGGAACAGTACTGGCAACCAAACGATTGTCGGACGGACGGCGGGCTACCATTCTCGACTTTGGGGTCAACTCATTGTTTACATCATTCTGGTACGAGCACAAAATCAGTCCTGCTCAGGCATTTGGCGACTATACCGAAGAAATGGTGCTGTTCGGGCCGCTGTGTATGAACATCGATGTGGTTCGTGAAAGTATAACATTGCCTCCACTCGAGAAAGGCAGTCAGGTAGTGGTGCACAAAGTAGGGGCTTACAATATGACCCAGTGGATGCAGTTCATTACACTCCGACCTAATATTGTGCTGATTGATAACGAAAACAATACACATATAATCCGTAAAGCCGAAACACTTAATTATATCGAATCAGCAGAAAACCTGCCTGAACACCTGAAATAGTTATTATTGAATAACGATTAGTGATTAGTAAAAGAAAATAACCATGCTTAAACAAGCTTCACATACGCTTCGAACCCTTATTCTGCCGGCTGTGCTGAATAGTTATTCGGTCATCTTCTTTTTCAACAATAAGTTGTTGGCCGGTGTCTTGATGCTTGTTACATTCTTCAACTTTTTCGCCGGCCTAAGTGGTTTAATTGCTGTTCTTATTACCGTTCTCATTGCTTATATTATGGATCTGGATAAGTTTCAACTAAAAAAAGGACTGTTCAGCTTCAATGCCTTATTGTTGGGTATCGGCATGGGAACTTTTTTTGATCCGGGCCAGGTATTCTTCAGCTTACTGGCACTGGCTGCCTTGCTTACACTCATTCTGACTGTTACGTTGGGAGGCTGGCTTAGTAAATATAACCTGCCGGTATTGAGCATCCCGTTTGTTTTTACATTTTGGTTTGTGGTGCTGCCTTCCGCTCAGTTTGAAAACCTGGGGCTTACCCAACGTAACATTTACTGGATGAACGAAATGTATGCGTTAGGCGGCAACCAATTGCTTAATTTTTTCCAAAGTATTGATACTTTACCGGTACATAATCTGGTAGATATCTATCTCCGATCCATGAGTTCCATATTCTTCCAAAGCAACCTGATTGCCGGATTATTGATTGCCATTTGCCTGCTGATTTGTTCACGCATTGCATTTTCGTTGTCCATTGTCGGTTTTTTGTCGGCCTATGCCTTTGCGCAATTCACGGGTTCGGCCACTGCCAGCATTACCTATTACAACATTGGCGCCAACTATATTATGGTTGCATTAGCTATAGGTGGTTTCTTCACCATTCCTTCGGGCTATTCTTATTTATGGACAGTACTTTTGGTACCCCTGACCACACTCGTATTGCTCTTTTTTACTAAACTATTGGGCATTATACAATTACCGGTGTTTTCACTTCCGTTTTCGGTGATAGTTATTCTTTTCGTTTATTTTCTTCAATTCAGGAGTAAATCCGGCAAACTGGTTTTGACTCCTTATCAGTATTATTCACCGGAAATAAACCTGTACACGTTCTATAACAATAATAAAGACAGATATTATCATTTTCTGTATTTCCCTTTGTATCTGCCGTTTTGGGGAGAATGGACCACCAGCCAGGCTCACGATGGAGAACATACTCACAAAGGCGACTGGGGAAAGGCTTTTGATTTTATGCTGCTGGATGACAAACAAAAAAGCTATGCTAAAAACGGGCTTATCTGCGAAGACTACTATTGCTACAATAAACCTGTACTGGCTCCTGCCGATGGATATGTGGAAGAAATTTATGATAATATCGACGACAACGAAATAGGGAAAGTCAACACGACTAACAATTGGGGAAACACCGTTATTATAAGGCATTTATCAGGTCTTTACACTCAAATTTCGCACCTTAAGAAAAACTCGTTCAAAGTTTCGAAAGGCGATTTTGTGAAACGCGGCGATCTGTTGGCCAGCTGCGGAAACTCAGGCCGTTCGCCCGAACCGCATTTACATTTTCAGGTGCAGACAAGCCCCCTGTTGGGAGCTAAAACGATTGATTATCCGTTTGCCTATTACCACCAAAACGGTTCAAACGGCATTCAATTAAATCAGTTTACCAAGCCCGAAGAGGGAGATGTGGTTAGTGGTGTCATTGACAATTCATTGTTGAAAAATGCATTTGAGCTGCTTCCGAATTCTGCCTTTGTATTTAATTACGTTGATGAAAACGGAATTGACAAAACCGAAGAATGGGAAACCCGGACCGATGCATTCAATTACAAATACCTGTATTGCAAAGAAACCGAATCAAGCGCTTATTATGTAAACGACGGATTAATGTTCTATTTCACCGCATTCTATGGCAATAGAAATTCTTTGCTTTATTATTTCCATCTGACAGCTTACAAAGTATTTTTGGGAAATGCCGAGAGTATTGAAATAAAAGATGCATTGCCGCTGAACATGATCAAAAACCGGAGAATAAGCGTTTGGTTGCATGATTTTATTGCTCCATTTTACAATTACATCCGGGTGAATTATTCGATTAAAACGCAGCCGGCTTCAAATCCGTTCGACAGAGAAACTATACAACTTAAATCTGACATTGATATTTCCGTATTAGGAAAATCACGGCATATCAGCACCGGCACTCTGATTATAAAAAATAATTGTATTGCCGGATTTAGTTACGAAGAAACCAAAACAAAAATTACTGCCACATGCATAAACTCCTGATTTTTGTTTTGCTTTTCGTATCATTTGCAGTGAATGCACAGGACGCTCAATACGACCTGAGAGTAGATACTGTGACCTATGGGTATTACCTGAATGGTGACTGGAACAAACTGATTGACACTGCAAAACAAGCTATAAAAAACGATATTGACTTCAAATACCTGAGGCAACGGTTGGGATACGCTTATTTTGTAAAAGGCAATTATTACGCTTCGCAACAACAGTACGAAAAAGCGTTGAAATTCGACAAGGAGGATATTGATACACGTACATATCTGTATTATTGCGGATTAAACACCGGAAACGAAGCAAATACACGTTACCGCGCCGGATTACTAACTGACGAATTGAAAAAAACTTATGGGATAAAACCTTTCTGGATTTTGAATTCAGTAGATTTGGAATATTGTTATAAAGCAAACGACAATGCAACGCGAGGTAATCCTGCTTACTATCGGGCCGGAATAAGTTCACAACTGGGTTACCGACTCAGTTTGTATCAGTCGGTGTCGACTTATGCTCAAAAAAACGTTTCAATTTATAAAGAAACAAATGCACAAATTAATGTCGAAACCTTTGATTCAACCAATATCAAACAATTTGAATACTTTGCACTTTTAAATTGGTCGTTAACTCCACATTTTAATTTAAACATAGGTTATCATTATTTGAATACCGGCATAAAAAACAGATATATATACACTTACAAATTATATAATCAGCCAACTAAGAGAGTAAAAGATACAACAGCGACTTCAAATTTACCGGGCAATTTATTTTGCTCGAAATTGTCATATACCATAAATCGCTTCGATTTTGCGCTGAGTGGCTCTGTATTATTTTACGACAGCATCCTCACCCAACAATATGGAGTGCAGGCGGGAGTCGTGCTTCCGGGGAAATTAAACCTGACTTTAAAAAGTTCACTTTACGCTGTGCTGACGCCAGACAACAACAGAATGATTTTTTCTCAAACCGCCAGCGCGCTTTTATCGAAAAAGCTGAGTCTCGAAGGGAATATAACGTGGGGCAACCTGAACAATTTTTCGGATAATAACGGGTTATATATTTATAATTCGCTGGATCCATCAACTTTTCGCACAGGGTTAACGGCCTATTGGCAACTGCTTCCGAAAATCTGGTTGTTTGGCAATTATACTTACGACACAAAATTGATAGAACTCTACAATACCAACTATAATCAACATTCATTTTCAGGTGGAATAATATGGAAAATGTAAAGAAAATAACCCTTATTGCAGTTTTGGCATTAATGAGCAATTTCGCTATGTCGCAAAATCAGACGCTTCAGCAGACAGCTTTTGCCAAAAGCTACGAATCTGAACAGGCAGGCAAATATGCAAATGCCATCAATGATTTGAAACCCGTTTACAAGGCAGACAGTTATTTTGTAAATATCCGTATGGGCTGGCTGTATTATCTGGCTAAACAATATGCCGAATCAATTAAGTATTACAACATTGCCATTGCCCTGAAGCCATACGCCATTGAGGCACGCTTTGGATGTGTGAAACCATTGAGCGCCATTGAAAGTTGGGAAAATGTAAGAAAACATTATGTCCAAATTCTGAAAATTGATCCGCAGAACACCGTTGCCAATTATTGGTTGGGGGTGATTTACTACAACCGGAAAAGCTACCCTGCTGCCGAAAAACTCTTCGAAAAAGTGGTCAACCTCTACCCGCTCGATTATGATTCTATCATCATGCTGGCGTGGACAAAGCTGAACCTTGGGAAATCGGCCGATGCCAAAGTTCTTTTCTATCAGGCGTTGGTTATCCGGCCCAACGATAGTTCGGCACTTTCCGGACTAAAACATTTAAAGTAGCCTCTCCTGCCCAGAATTAATTGCAGTCAGTTTTATAAAAACAATCCGTCAAAGTCTGATGGATTGTTTTTGTTTTATGATTATCCGTATGTTGAGCCATTATATTAAGAAAACGCGGGAGCATAGCTCTGACATCTTTATTCGAGGGAATCAAAAGCTGTCAGAGCTACGCGGCTTATTTTCCATAAAACACCCTTTTGATACAAAGATTTCAGGACTACGTCCCTTGAGCCTTTATTTCCTGCATCATAAACATTAGGAAACATTAATTTAAAAACCTGTCGGCAACATAATTCCGAAGTAAGTTATCCGTTAAACATATATTATAACCAGATACAACATCGAACTCCTTTGGCACGAAAATTGAATTACAAGAAGTATAATAATAAGATTATCAATCACATTTCTAATTTTCTAAAAACTCAAGTATCATGAAAACGAAATCATTTATAATAGTTCTTAGCGTGTTATTTGCGATAGGTTTGACATTCCCGCTGGAGGTATCAGCTCATGGTCCAAAACCACCTGCATGGGCACCTGCACATGGCTTCAGGGAACATACGCGTCAGGTTTATTTTCCCAAATATAACTGTTACTACGACGTGGTACGCGGCAACTATATTTACATCAACAATGGCAGGTGGACTGTAAGTATAGATTTACCAGCTTACTACAAGCCCGAATACTTCAGAAATACGCGTTATGTTGAACTAAACATAAATTCCCGCTATCCTCAGTATTTTAATGCCGAACATAGGGCAAAATACAGCGGATACAAAAACAGTCATAAGAAAAATAAAGATTATTACGATTATGGCCGAAAAGATAAAAGCAAAAATAAATACAAAGAAAAAAAACATCATTAATTAAACGAAAACAACCCCTGTCGGAATAACCGACAGGGGCTGTTTTTCGTAAAAAGAAACGTTAACTCATAACAAACGACACATCATACCACAATTATCAGCTAATTTGTAAATTAAAATCAAAAAAAAGTAATTGGTAAACCAATTTCATGTATTTTTGTTGCTCAAAACCCATGAAATATACATTGAACCCATGAAAATAAAACTATTACTGGCATTTACAGTATTTACGGCCACTCTTTCGGCCACAAGCGTGAACATAAAAGTAACCAACCCAAACAAAGCAGCTCTGAAAAATGCACCTGTGGTAGTTGTATTGGATAAATACAAAACCATCCCGGCAAAGGAGCGCGATAATTTAGCTGTAGAGCTTAATGGCAAACAAATAAGCAGTCAGCTCGACGATTTGAACAAAGATGGAGTTGCCGACGAACTGGTTTTTCTGTTGGATTTAAAAGCAGAACAAACAGTGCCGGTATTATTGAAAACAATTCCTGCTAATAAGCGCGACAGTTTCCCGGCTGAAGTTTATGCCAATATGATTTTTAAACCCAAAGGCGGCAAAATGGAATTTGTACAGGAAATGTCGTCGGCTAAAAACGACATGTACAACCAAATGCACCATCATGGGGTAGCCTTCGAATCGGCTTTGATTGGTTACCGTATCTATTTCGACAACAAAAGCACCATTGACCTTTACGGCAAAAAGAAACAACAACTGGAACTGGCCACCACCGGCTGGTATCCCACCGACGAGCAGGCAGCAGCCGGATATGGCGACGATGCCCTGCGCGTTTTCGATGCCGTGGGTGTGGGAACAGTGAAGGGTTGGAATGGAACTAAAGCAACTCACATTGATAAATTCGACAAACGTACACAACGAATTGTGGCCGCAGGAAAACTCCGCACCGTGGTGGAAAGCGAAGTAGAAGGCTGGCAATACGAAGGCAAAAAAATCAACATGACGGTGCGCTATATCCTTTACGCCCGCCATCGAGATGGAATTTGCGAGGTGCGTGCGTCGGAAGACATTGCCAACCTGGCTACCGGCGTTGAAACTATTAAAGGTGGCCCCACTACAACCGATAAAAAAGGCCTTGTAGGCTCTTGGGGAACGGATTACCCGGTTACTGACACGGTGAAATATGAAAAACAAACCGTTGGGTTGGGCGTATATGTTCCGCAACAGTATGCTGCAAAACAAGTGGTGGAAGGATTGAATAATCTGGTGCTGATGCCTTATAAAAAAGGTGAAACGCTGCGTTTTTACTTCACTGCCGCAGCCCGCAAAGAAGAAAAAGATCCGTTTACGTCTGCCGAACAATTTTTTGCGTATCTGAGAAACTGGAAAGCCAGTCTGGAACCTGTTATAGTTAAGTAACGTGATTGCAATATAAAATGAGGGCTTCACATTAAAATGAAGCCCTCATTCTTTTTAAACCCAATCTTATTTCTTAGGCATTTCTTTCATTTTAGGAGTATGTTTCATCTTCACTGAATCTTTCATATTGCTCATGTGCTTCATCTCCTTTTTTACTTCTTTCTTTACCATTTCCTTTTTTTCTACCAAAGCCATGCCGCATTTCGGGCATTTGCCAGCCTTGTTTAGTACCACATCAGGATGCATTGGGCAAGTGTACTTCACTGCCTTGTGAATTTCGGAGACAGCTTTTCCCTGAACATTTTTTTCAACTTTCTCAACCGTTTTTTTGGTTGTTGTTTGCGCAGAAACAGAATTAACCGAGGCAATAGCAAATGTTACAAACGTAACGAGAATCAGCAAATAAAAAAATTTTGTTTTCATACTACTTGATTTTTATGGATTTGTGCTTTATAGAACAAATTTATCGCTTTATTTGTTTCTGATTTTTTCAATAATTTCACCACTAAATAAATGGATAATAATTTGATGACACCAATACAAATTATCGATTCATCATACTCGGCTTCCCAGCCAGTTGAGCCGCAGCGTCCACGCTGAACGTGCCATCGGTTACAATTTCTTCGCCCTCGTCCAGGCCGCTAAGCACCACGTAACTATTCCCCAACATAGGCCCCAGCTCTATTTCACGCATCAATAAGTTGAAGCCTTCATCTGCCGGTTGCTTTACGTATACTATGGAGCGTTTGCCAGTCCACAAAACTGCTGAACGGGGAATAACCAGTTTATCTTTGAACTCGTTCAAATTAGCCTTCACTACTCCGGTTGCAAACATCTCGGGTTTCAGTTTACCTCCGGCATTGCTTACTTCTACACGTACTTTGGCAACACGGTTCACCGGATCGATAACGGGGTCGATAAATTGAATTTTTGCAGAAAAATTGGTGCCCGGCAATGCCTGAAGGGTAAATGAAATGGTATTGCCCACTTTAAGGAAAGGCAAATCGCTTTCGTAAGCATCAAACAGCACCCAAACATGCGAAAGGTTGGCTATGTCGTACAACACGCTGCCTTCCGACACATGGTCACCCGTATTTACGCGTCGGGCAGTAACAATTCCCGAAGTATTGGAAAAAACTTCGAAGTTCGTCTTTACCTTTCCCGATTTTTCGATTTGCGCAATTTGCCTGTCAGTAAGCATCCATTGCATCAATTTTTCCATAGCCGCATGATAAATTTCCGGCTGTGTTTGTTTGGTCTTTGCTGCCTCAATAAGTTCCTGTTGAGCGGTAATCAAATCGGGCGAATAAATTATGGCCAGCAGTTGTCCTTTGCGAACCGGCTCGCCTGTAAAATTCACCAGCAGTTTATCAATACGACCGCCTATATGCGCCACCTGATTTTGCAACAAACGTTCATCGGCCTGTACTTTTCCATAAAGCCGAACATCCTTGGCAGGCTGTTGGCGGCTGACAACAGATGTGGCCACATTGGCCAGTTCTGCTGCCTCTTTACTGAAATGTACCGCATTGGAATCCACTTTAGCGCCACCACTTTCCACAACCGGAATCAGATCCATAGCACATATCGGGCATTTTCCCGGATGATCAACACGGATTTGCGGGTGCATGGAGCAGGTCCACATCTGCTTTTTCGTTTCGGCTGCCGAATGATTGTGTTCGTCTTTCACCGCTTTTGGCGAATGAAAGAACAACCAGCCCAGGAATAATCCGGCAAGAACCAAAAGAAGACCCTTAAGCCAGAATGGACCCCCTAGCCCCCTGAAGGAGGAACTGAAGTTAGTTTCGTCTCCTTTATTTTTTTTATCTATATTCATTTTACCTTTATTTTATTCGTTACAATTATTGACAGTAATATTTCTTATTCCCCCTTCAGGGGGTTAGGGGGCAGTTCAGGGATTATTAATCTTTTAATCAACGCCTCCGCCTTATTATATTCCACCACTGCTTCCACCTGTTTCAGTTCATAGTCGAGCAATTGCTGGCGAATGCGTAAAATATCACTCAACCCGGTTGCCGACGTTGAAAAGGTTTTAATGGAAATATCCAACGACTTCTTCGCCAACTGGCTTTGATTATCATACAATTTCATGCGCCGTTGTGCATCGTTATATTGCTGCAATGCCTGATAATACTCGTATTGTAGCGCATTTGCCGTTGCCTGGTAGTTTTGTTCCGAAGCCGTTTTCAAAAAATTGGTTTCTGCTTGCATAGCCTTGTATTTCTTGCGATAAATGGGCAAACTCACCGTCAGCATAGGCATTATCATATCCTCACCATTCATAGGAGAGGTAGACATTTCACTTTTACTGATGACTGAATAGTTCACCCCTACTCCTACCATAGGTAGTCCCATTTGCCTTTGCATACGGGTACGTGCTGTGAGCGATTGTTGCTCGTACGTCAACATGCCCAACATAGGATTGCGGGTGAACATCGAATCGTTCACCGACAAATAAGCGATATCCAACGGTTCAACCGGCAACAAGTCAGTAGCTGCAACAGGTGTTTTTTGCTGACGATTCAGCAAACTATTGAAACGCGCCACTGCTGCTTGTTCTTCATTTTTCAATGAAGCAATGTTATCTTCCAAACCTGCCGCTTCAATCTGAATCTGGTACACTTCAGACAAACCGGAAGCTCCAGAAGACGAACCCATGGAAGATGGACCCGATGAAGTTTCAGGACGAGAAGCTGTTGAAGCTCCGGAACTGCCTCCCATAGAACCCATGCCCGAAGAGCCGGAAGAAGATGCCGGAGCATTACTCCCCGACATATTTCCACCGGAAGCAGCCGAACTACTTCCCAAAGAACCTGACCTGAATTTCACCAAAGTAAGCCGCTCAATGGTTTTCAGAAGTTCCACGTTTTTTTCCGAAATGCGGATATTTTGACGAACCCGATACAAATCGAACCAGACACGCTGCACATCGTAGTAAACCTGTAACTTCGCATCCCTGAAGGCTTCGAATTTCATTTTTGCCATCAGACTCATTTCATCCTTAGCATTTTTGATTACTCCAAACCATGGAAACATTTGCATCAGCTTGATATCCGCCACCTGATTGCCTGCCATCAACTCCATCGGACTCAGGAAAACACCCAGTTCCAATTGAGGATCGGGCAAACTAGCCACCTGCGGTACTTTCTGCAACGATGCCTGATATTCATTGTATCGCTGCAAAACAGTCGGATTGTTTTTGGTTGCCAGATTGAGATAATGCATCAGCGAATCCTGCGAATAAGCAGAAACACTTTGAAACAAAGCAATGCAGCTTATTATGCCAATTATGATATATTTATTTTTTTTCTTTCTCATTTTATTAATCATTTAATCATAAATGTAAAATAAAGATTGGATCTTTGCCACGAAGTGGCTAAATGTAAATAACCGTGGGTAAAACCCACGGATAGGTAAACCCTATAAAACCAACCCTGAAAGGGTTGAACAACATTATCTTTTGATATTCAGCCCCTTCAGGGCTGGTTTTATCTCTCGTTTCTCCCACGGGTTTCACCCGTGGTTATTCACATTAAAGCCTTTCAGGCTTTTTCACTGAATGTTCCCTCCACATTGCCTGAAACAGCGGTACCACAAAAATGGTCATTACCTGAATAATCATTCCCCCAAAAGTAGGAATAGCCATTGGCACCATAATGTCGGCCCCTTTTCCGGTAGAAGTGAGCACCGGCAACAGGGCAATGACTGCCACAGCCGTGGTCATCATGGCCGGCCGAACCCGCTTCTTACCAGCTTCAATCACTGCTTCGCGCACAGCATGTACCGTCTTGGGATTTCTTTCTTCAAACACCTGATGAATATATGTTCCCATAATCACACCATCGTTCGTGGCAATTCCAAAAAGGGCAATAAACCCAACCCAGACCGCCACGCTCAGGTTCACCGGGTGCATTTGGAACATGTCGCGCAGGTTGATTCCCGCTACGGAAAAGTTCAGAAACCAATCCTGCCCGTAGAGCCACAACATTATAAATCCACCGGCAAAAGCTACAAACACACCGGAGAAATGTATAAACGAAGCCGTCACCGTTTTGAACTGGAAATACAGAAGCAATAGAATCAGCAACAAACTGATCGGAATAACTATTGATAATCGCTCCGTTGCCCGAATCTCGTTCTCGTAGTTTCCTGCAAAGTTGTAGGTCACTCCGGCAGGCAGTTTCAATTCTCCTGAATCCAGTTTTTTCTTCAGGATATCGGAAGCCTCATTCACCACATCCACCTCGGCTTTGCCTTCTTCTTTGTCAAAAATAACATAGCCCACCAAAAACGTATTTTCACTCCGTATCATTTGTGCACCGCGCGTGTAGTTGATATCAGCCAACTCGCTTAATGGGATTTGCGTTCCATTCATTGCCGGAACCAATATCCTCTTGATGTCTTCGAGATTATCGCGCAACTCACGGGCATATCTTACGCGCATCGGGAAGCGTTCGCGCCCTTCCACCGAAGTGCTCAACGCCATACCACCCATAGCCACTTGCAGGATTTCCTGCACATCGCTCACGGTCATTCCGTAACGCGCCATATTCTCGCGGTTCAGCTTTATTTCCAGGTAAGGTGCACCCACTGCCCGGTCGTAAAATACCGACGAGCCTTTGACCGACGGAACATGTTTCAATGCTTTTTCGAACTGCATGCCGGCTTTTTCTATCGATTCCAAGTCAGGCCCGTACACTTTCAATCCCATAGGTGCACGCATTCCCGTAGAAAGCATCACCAAGCGGGTTTCAATCGGCTGGAGTTTCGGAGCAGAAGTCAAACCCGGAATTTCGGTTACTTTTACTATTTCGTTCCAAATGTCGTTTGGCTTTTTAATATGCGGACGCCATTGGCGGAAATATTCACCTTTGTCCGACTGAACCAAACTATCGGCAGGAACAGCCCTGAAAGTTTCTTTTTCAGGATTGAAAGTCTTTCCGTTTTTCAACAAAAAAGCGCCTTCTTTATCCACTTTGAAACGTTCACGGTGACCGTTTTCATCCAAAATATATTCCGGACGATAATTAATCGTGTTTTCGAACATTTGCACCGGAGCCGGATCGAGCGCCGAATTCACGCGCCCCCATTTGCCCACAGCCACTTCCACTTCTGGAATAGACCCCAGTCGTTTGTCAAGCGTTTCGATATATTGCAGGTTTTTTTCAATGCTTGAATGAGGCATACTCGTAGGCATCAAAAGGAACGAACCTTCGTTGAGCGACGGCATAAACTCTTTGCCCGTACCGGGGAATGCCTTTGCAGGTGCATCCCACCCTATCTTTTCAGCACCGGTAGCTACCGGTCCGAACAGTTTGTTGAACCCTTGCCAAACCAACAATCCGAACAACAGTGTAAATGCAGGCAATATCAGGAACTTCCATTTATGAATCAATGCCCAGCGCAAAATAGGTTCGTAGAAATGCACCATCGTCATCAGCGCACCCAGAATAACCGCAACGATTCCCGCTACAAACAGAAAGTTGACAAATAAGCTGTTATGCGCGCCCAGCGGCAGCCATTCCAACGACAAATAATACACCGCCACCAATACGGTAATGCCAATATTGATATAGTTCGGATATTCTTTTCGTGGTTCCAGCCAACGGTTGCTCATCAGGTTATTTACACCCACAGCTACGAGGGCCAAAGCCGGCCAAACCTGCCAGATAGCAACGAAAAGCACACCCGCAACAATTAATCCTATATTTAAATACCTTCGGATCTTTTGGGTATTAATACGGATATCAAAAATGATATGCACCAGCGTTGGCAATACCACGATACCGAGGATAAAGGCCGACAGCAGCGCAAATGTTTTAGTAAAAGCAAGTGGGTGGAACAGTTTTCCTTCGGCTGCTTCCATGGCAAACACCGGCAGGAAGCTGACAATGGTGGTAGCGATGGAAGTCACCACTGCAGCACGAACCTCAGTTGTGGCCAGATAAATAACATTCATCAACTGCTTTCCGCGAATACCTTTATTTTCGGGCATTTCCAGATGCCGCAGAATATTCTCGACATCTACAATCCCGATATCTACCATCACCCCAATGGCAATGGCAATACCCGACAGCGCCACGATATTCGCATCCACATGGAAGAAATGCATCAGAATAAATGTCATCAGCACGCCCAGCGGCAACAGTCCGGCAACAATGACCGAAGCACGCAGGTTGAGCACCAACACGATGATGACGATAATACTGATCAGGATTTCATGCGTCAATGCCGATTCAAGCGTGCCAATCGTTTCTTTTATCAAACCGGTGCGGTCGTAAAAAGGCACAACGGTTACCTTTGAAACACTTCCATCGGGTAAGGTTTTTTGCGGCAATCCAGCTTCAATCTCTTTGATTTTGGCCTTTACATTACCAATCACCTCCATGGGATTAGAACCGTAACGGGCTACTACCACTGCACCTACCGCTTCGCTTCCCGCTTTATCCAGTCCACCTCGACGGGTAGCCGGGCCGAAGGAAGTACGTGCCACATCTTTGATACGCACCGGAATGTTGTTCCTCACCGAAACAACCGAATTATCCAGATCATCCAGATTCTTTACATAACCGAGTCCACGAATAATGTATTCCACATTATTCAGTTCCACCGTTTCGGCGCCGATATCCAGGTTGCTTTTGCGGACAGCATTCATAACATCCATTACCGAAACGCCAAAAGCTTTCAGCGCTTCGGGGTTTACATCCACCTGATATTCCTTGGTAAAACCGCCCACCGAAGCCACTTCCGAAACTCCTTCGGCAGCCGACAAACTGTATTTTACGTAGAAATCCTGAATGGTGCGCAATTCCTGCGGGTTCCATCCGCCATTCGGCTTGCCTGTTTTGGGGTCGCGCCCTTCGAGCGTGTACCAGAAAATTTGCCCCAAGGCAGTTGCATCCGGTCCTAATGATGGTTGAACACCTTGCGGCAACGTACCGGCAGGTAGCGAATTTAGTTTCTCCAAAATGCGGGAACGGCTCCAGTAGAATTCCACATTATCCTTAAAAATAATGTAAATAAACGACATGCCGAACATGGACGTACTCCGAATGGTTTTCACTCCCGGAATGCCGAGCAAGGCGGAAGTTAGTGGATAACTGATCTGATCCTGAATATCTTTGGGCGAGCGACCCATCCATTCGGTAGAAACGATTTGCTGGTTATCACCAATATCCGGAATGGCATCCACCGGAATCGGATCGCGGGGAATACCCCCCGTTTTCCAATTGAACGGCGCATACGCAATTCCCATCACCACAAAGGCAATCAGAAAAATAAAGGTAATCAGCCTGTGCTCGAGAAAATATTTGACTAATCGATTAAACATAAATTATTGTGGTTAAGTCTTTGCCACGAAGTGGCTAAATGTGAATAACCGTGGGTTTTACCCACAGTTGGGGTACACTAATAAGACCAACCCTGAAGGGGTTGAACAAAAGAGGAACGATATTCAGCCCCTTCAGGGCTGTAAGTTTATTCTTTACTTTCCACGGGCTTCACCCGTGGTTATTCAAATTAAACCCCTTCAGGGTTTTAATCTTATCTGTACTTGCAACAGCCCGGCAGTGCATTATATGCAGCGGGAACGGCTTTAAACTTAGGAGTATCGTAACCTACGGCTGCAATTTTCTTTTGCACATCGTCGCTTTTCACTTTAGCAGGATCGTAAACCAAAGTCAGTACTTTCGTTTTTTTGTTCCAGTCAGCTTTAGTAACGCCGTGTATTTTAGCGGCTTTTTCAATTTTTGATTCACACATTTCACAGTTACCGGATACTTTGATAGTCTCAGTTTTGGTTGCTGCAAAAGTTACTGTAGAGATAGTAAGTGCCACAAGGGCTATGAAGAATTTTATAGTTTTCATTTTGATTTTTTTGTTTGTGGTGCCCCTAAATCCCCTAAAGGGGACTTGAACACCAAGTTTGTAATAAATAGATGGAATTATTGAAACGACAGACTTCTTCATTGATAATGGAATCAATAAAGAAACTACGTCTTAAAGTCTCCGTCAGCTGACGGAGATTTAGGGGCAAATTTAAATCAGAAATACACAAATGTCGGGGAGGCTTACAGCACTGGCAATGAAGTTACCCGGTGGCTGGACATTTGTGTTTGTAGAAGAATTCGTATGTAAAAATTGAATTCCAATCGCTTTGGGAATATCAAACACCTGCAACAGTTGGTTAGCAGTGTGATTGATTTGTAAAGTTGAGGGGCTGTAATTAGTATCAACCGCCAAAAAAGACATTTCGTCCTTGCAGCAACTTTCGCTTTCAATTGTTTTAGTAGTTGAACCAGACAATTCTGAGGCACACATTCCACAACCGGCTTTCTCGTGCATAAACGACAGTTTTACAGCCGAAACTTCTCCTCCACATAAATGCATAGCTAACGAAAGATGCATCCCCGAAAGGAGTATCAACGCGGCAAATAATATGGAGAATAGTTTTTTCATTTAACCTTAAAACAACTGAAGTTGTAAATAGTTGGGGCAAAAGTAAGATAAAAAGCCATTAAGGAATAGAACCCGCACGTTAAAGTTTTATAATTGGAGTAGCTCCACACACTTAGTGCAACACTTCTTTCAGAAACAAAAGCGTGTGGTGCCAGGCTCGCTCAGCCATTATTTCGTTATAATCGGGCGATTTCGGGTCGGTAAAGGTATGCTTGCAGTAAGCGTATGTAATGATTTGCCAGTCGGCCTTACCATCGTTCATTTCTTTGATCAGCCCGTTCATTATTTCGGGCGTAACGCTTTTGTCCTCAGCCGGATTCTCAATCAGGATTTTGGTTTTTAAAGGCCCGTTAGTCCTTCCGGCATCTTTGCCTAGGCCACCATGGATACTCACAACACCTTTAATGGGAAAATTCGCCCTTGCGGCTTCCAACGCGCCCGTACCACCGAAACAATAACCGATAACAGCCACTTTATCCGGCAATGCCCCGGCCTTTTTCAGTTCAGCCAAAGCAAGGCTTATCCTCCGCTGGTAAGCCTGATAATCCTGTTTGTATTTCGAGGAACTTTTGGCGGCAGCAGCATTATCAGCCGGGATATTTCCTTCGCCGTAAATATCCGCAACAAAGGCGATATAGCCTTTCTTTTGCAACTCCATGGCAGCCGTTTTCGCCTCTTCGTCAATACCCTTCCAGGCCGGAAGAATAAGCACACCGGGAAGTTTCTTACCCGCATTAGCCGTTACCAGGCCGTTAAGTTTTTGTGATCCGTCGGCATACTGCACCGGCTTCAGGTTCTGGGCAAATGGATTAATTATTACCATACACAATACTCCTAATAAAAGATATTTCTTCATAATGTTCAATTTTTTGTAGCCATAAAAAAATATTATCCGCATAACGACCTATTGAATAATTTATATTTGCCTTACTTTTTTCCTTGATGAAAAAAGTAACAAAAAAATCAAGACTGATGCCCGCTTCACTCGAAAAACTAGCGCTCGGTTGGCTGACGGATCGTCAGACAAGGGGTATTTCTACGCCAACCTCACTTGTTTTTCGGCTCACCGGACAAGGTCGGTCCCGGTTGCGAGGCTTAACATTACTTTAGGTCGTTTCGGGGATAATCATAAAAAAATGCTTCCAGAGCTTTCACATAAAAACTCCGGAAGCATGGTTTTAGTTCATTGAACAAAGGTTTGTTTCGTTTTTTTAGGTTTAAACCTACCAGGTTTTAAAAACCTGGTAGGTTTGCAGACAGTTGCAAACCCTCACAGCGTTAAACCTGCGGCGAGAAAAACTCCACTTTGCCGCATTTGGGACAAAGATACAGGTCGAATGATTCCCGGTTTTCAAACGCTTCGAGAAAATTCCCGAATATTCCGAACCGGGTACCTTCGTGAAATTTAAAGTTGCCGGAAAAAATAAGGGGAACTTTGCAACGCAGGCAATCAATATCCTTCTTCTTTTCCTGCGGGTCTTCGAATTCCACAATTTTATTTTCGGTCAGGCTGTAATTGCAGTTCCAGCATATTTCAAAATTTTCTTCAATCTCCGAGTTGCAATTTGGACAATTTTTCATGATTTTTTGTTTTATAATTTGTTTGTTGAATTAGTTTCTATCTGGTTTTTAAAACGATAGGTTTTTTAGTTTAGACCTACCAGGCTTTAAAAATCGGGTAGGTCTTGATGTAGCAATTGTCAACTAAATATGAGACTTACAAGTCATTCATTTTTTCTTGCAGGTATAGTTTGTTTAAGTCATGCCAATATTCAAAATTTGTCCGATCGTCGAATAACTTTAGTATGTAATCGCAGTTCACATTGGTCGGTTTATCCGATATATAGGCAATATACGAAGAATATCGATACGACTTAAAATCATCTGTAAAATGATGTTTTACAGGATTTAGATGTATATATGCAACAAGTTGGGTCAAATAATCTTCGTCTTCAACCCGTTGGCGATGTGGGTGTTCCTGAAAAAGGCTTCCTGTTCTGTTGTAACCTTTATTAATAGCTTTTGTATAAGCATTAAACAAGTTGGATAAAGCCAATGCCGGTTTTTGTTTATAGCTATCAGGCAAGAAATCAATATCTTTTATGCGCAAAGCAAAATGAAAATGATTTTTCAGCAAACAATAAGCATAAATATCACAAACAGGAAGTAAATATTTCTTCACTAACGATAGAAAATAGCTGTAGTTCCTATCCTCTTTAAAAAGATCCTCTTTGTTGTTCCCCCTGTTGAAAACATGATATACAACGCCCGGTTCAAAAAAATCCAGTTTCATACGATATATAATTGTTTTTGTAATTCATTTAAACCTAGCAGCTTTTAAAACGATAGGTTTTTAGTTTAGACCTACCAGGTTTTAAAAACCTGGTAGGTCTTTTATACCAATCAACATTATCAAAATATCTTACTAAAAACCCTGTCAACCAGAATCACAAATACCATCCATAGCACAATAAGGATGGATAGCAAATTGATAATTGTGAGCAAGGTGAAATAATTTCTATGAAAACGACCCGACTTGTCGGCTATTTTCTTTGCATATAACTTTGACGCTGCGGGAATCAGGGCCAGCAAGCATAACACAATAATCGCAGGATAAAAACCCGTGATTGTAATGCCAATAATGCTGAGTACGGCTACCGTAAGGATCAAGCCCATGGATATGGAGGTAATAATTCTGAATGATTTCGGTTCCATTTTGTTATTTTTTTAGTTCCAAACAGATACTCAGCTATATGTTTGGAACTAGCAAGCAATACTTATTCTTCTGGAAATCTTCGATAAAGTCTGAGTCCAATTTATATTGTTTTAGTAGCAATAGAAATTTAGTATCACTGTTTCTGATATTTATATCGCTCATTTGAATAGCATAAAAGAAATTCCGAATATTATTTTTCCCAATCCGGGAACTAAGTTTATACCAAAATAAAGAGCAATAATAATAGTCTTTTTCTTTTGATAATGTATTGGCTTTAATATTTTTCAGAAAAGCCTGCAAACCTCTTGATTTATGATATTCGTGTTGATCGGGCCAAGCTTCGACTCCTAAGTTCTTGTAAACCTTCTCTATCATTAAGCTTCCAAAATAATTAGCCCAGCCTTCACTATAATCATTTGTCATCCAACTGTAATGGGGTGTAATATTTCCCATGCATACATGCCCCATTTCATGACAAAGACCATATACATTATAATATCCGCTTTTCTCAGGAGCCAAAAAATCATTTACAGACTTAAATTCCCAAGTTATAAGATTAGGATTATCTCTTCTTACGTATAACATGTTTTTATTGGACCTGACTATATTAAATTCAATCCTTTTAGGAAAAGGGAATCCCAACTTAACTGCATTCATTTTTAATATATTCAGGATTTTTAGACTCGCTTTCGCATACCTCTCTGTATAATCTTCGTAATGTGCAATGAAGTCATTCGTTGTAATAGTTTTCGTTGCTGCATGAACATTCATGATGGACATTGCAATAAAAATAAAGATAATTGATTTTGTTTTCATTTTTTATAAATTCTGTTTTATCCACCGAGAGTATCTCAATTTGTCGTAGTAAGGGAGCGGTTTGTTTTATCTTTAATCAAGTCGTATTTCTGAATTTAGACCTCCCAGGTTTTAAAAACCTGGGAGGTGTCTTAGAAAAAAATCCTTAGTTTTCAGTAACTACTTCCGGAGTTTTCTTTCCCTTCCCCCGGCGGTTGGCAATCGTATTTTCATATCCCTGGATTCGTTCGTTCAATTCGTTTACAAAACTGGCATAAGACCTCTCGCCTTCTACCACAATAAGCGCATTGATTCGTTCCACCAGCTGCCGATAGAGTGCATCTGTTTTTACGCGCTCCTGCTTCATGCGCAGGATGGTTTTGGAAGCTTCGTCGGAATAACGTTGGTTTTTCAAATCATCATAGGCTTTGTTTTTGGCAGCCAACTCTGTCACCCAGTCAACGAGCCCTACAGTAGCCACATCGGCAGCATAAGTACTTGTTAAGTCATTAATCAAACTGTTCAACGCTCCTGTTTCGGCATCGTAATTCTTTGCAGCCAGGTTTCCATAGGTATCAAGCACCACTTGCAACCGTTTGGCAGCCCCACGTACATCTGCATTGAAGTGATTCAGGGCCGATTTTACGGCATCGCACAAGCCACGAAACACGCTGTCGCGGTCATCGTCGGCTTCAATTAAATCGTCGGAAATAGCATTCTTGCGAATGATATTCAACGATTCCAATTCATTGGCATAAGCCGCCAAAAATAAATTGAACAATAATTCAATTTTAAGCGCGGCTGCTGTAAAAATCAAAACCAAATCACGAAAAGAAGTAAAAAACTGAAAATGCTCTTCGTTACGAAGGCGGGATAAGGCAAACTCTCTAATTTTCATAATACAAATCATTTAAATAGTTAATAATATAAAACATATTCGTGTTATTATCAATTTTTTTATCAGTAATGCCGGTTTTGACGTCGTACGCGTACGACTGACGATTCGTTCCTAAAAATGACCGTTCGTACCAATACGACTGAGCATTTTTAGCCTCTAAGGCCTGTTCGTACCAATACGATCGGGCATTTTTACCCTAAAAGCTTCGTTCGTACCAGTACAACCGGGCATTTTTGCCCTCGAATGGTCAATCATCCCTGGATAATTGCATTTCTTACTCCCGGAAAATTTGAGCAATCTGATTTATGTAAAAATTCCCGTCAAAGTTAAAAGCTTATTTTATATCCACAAATTTATTCCGGAATAATTTTATCATAAATTTCCTGTTATACAACATGTATTTTTTACTTAATCAACAGCAAACCCATTAACATCTTTTTATAGCCGGGCTTTAAGAACCAAAGCCCGATTTCAGTTGTTTCATTTTAAAATAAAAAATATAAAACTATGAACAAGCTTCGATCAATAGAAAAAATCATAGCCCCACCGCCCGCCCATATGGTTGGCGATGGCTTTCGGGTGCACAATTTTTTCCCCGGCAGCGGAACTATGCACGTCCAGCGCATGAGCCCGTTCTTTTTGTTGGATTATGGTTCCAAAATTGAGTTTCCTCCCTCCGACAAACCACGTGGCGTAGGCGTGCACCCGCACCGGGGGTTCGAAACGGTGACGATTGCCTACAAAGGCAGGGTGGCCCACCACGACAGCGCAGGAAACTCCGGCGTGATAGGCGAAGGTGACGTGCAATGGATGACGGCTGCTTCGGGCATTTTGCACAAGGAATACCACGAAGCCGAATGGAGTAAAACCGGTGGTGAATTCCAAATGGTACAATTGTGGGTAAACCTGCCCGCCAAACATAAAATGAGCCCGCCCAAATACCAACCCATTCTTCGCGAAGAAATGGGGCTCGTGGTGTTGCCCAACGACATGGGAACCGTGGAAGTCATAGCCGGCAATTTCAACGAAACACACGGCCCGAGCAAATCATTCACACCCATCGAAATGTATAACGCCCGGCTGAAAAAAGGCGCTCATGTGCATTTTTCGTTTCCCGAAAATTACAATACCGGGTTCATGATTGTGGAAGGTGCAGTGAACGTGAACGAAAAACACGTGGCCACCGACCATTTCGTGTTGTTTGCCAACGATGGCACGGACATTTACATGGAAGCCACCGAAGATGCCATTGTACTGGTATTGAGTGGCGAGCCCATCCGCGAACCGATTGTACCCTACGGGCCGTTTGTGATGAACACCAAACAGGAAATTGTGGATGCCTACGACGACTGGAACAACGGCAAATTCGGATATCTGGAAGATTGAAGAAATCTGTGTCAATAATTCTCCCACAGATATCGCAGATTTTCGCAGATATTTCTCTTAATCTGCGGGAATCTGCGATATCTGCGGGAACTTTATATTGATAACCTGCAAACATTCCCATTTAGAATATATATACAACCATTTATGCATAAAACAAACTCAATTGCATAAAATGATTTTATTTTCGTACTTTTTTCTAAAAAATGGTTGAACTTTTTGTATATTCGTTTGTTTGAAATTTAAAATATAGCCCGTGAAAGCTCAACGGGCTTATTTTTTATTATATTTGTCCTTGAAATAATTACAAAATGATTAAAAATACAGATTTATGGTTTTTGATGAAGAAATGATCAAGCGTGTGTACGCTTCCCTACCCGAGAAAATTAATCAGATTAAAAGCAAACTTCAACGTCCGCTCACGCTTACCGAAAAAATTCTTTACGCGCACCTTGCTGCCGGCGAAAACCTCAAAAGTTACGAACGTGCGGTTGATTATGTCAACTTTTCGCCCGACCGCGTAGCCATGCAGGATGCTACCGCCCAAATGGCCTTGCTGCAATTGATGAATTCGGGCCGTAAGAGAGTTGCCGTACCTTCTACCGTTCATTGCGACCATTTGATTCAGGCACATATCGAGGCCACCACCGACCTGAAAACAGCCAACGAAATCAACCGCGAAGTATACGATTTCCTGAGTGCAGTTTCCAACAAATTCGGCATCGGATTCTGGAAACCGGGCGCCGGTATCATTCATCAGGTAGTATTGGAAAATTACGCATTCCCGGGCGGAATGATGATTGGAACCGACTCGCATACCGTAAACGCAGGCGGATTGGGTATGATTGCTATTGGAGTTGGTGGCGCCGACGCCGTGGACGTGATGGCCGGAATGCCGTGGGAGCTGAAAATGCCAAAAATCATAGGGGTAAAACTAACCGGGAAACTTTCGGGCTGGACTTCGCCCAAAGACGTAATATTGAAACTGGCCGGTATTCTCACCGTAAAAGGTGGTACCAATGCCGTGATCGAATACTTTGGCGAGGGCGCAAACTCCTTGTCGGCTACCGGAAAAGGAACAATCTGTAACATGGGTGCCGAGGTAGGCGCAACCACGTCCATTTTCCCGTTCGATGCCAAATCGGCCGAATACCTGCAAGCTACCGGCCGCAGCTCCATTGCCGCACTAGCCCTTGAAAACGCAGCCCACCTGCAAGCCGATGCCGAAGTACTGGCTAACCCCGAACTGTATTACGATCGCCTGATTGAAATCAGCCTGAGCGAGCTCGAACCTTATATCAACGGTCCTTTTACACCTGATTTGGCTTATCCTATTTCTGAATTTGCACAAGCAGTAAAAGACAAAGGCTATCCGCAAAAAATGGAAGTCGGCCTGATTGGTTCGTGCACCAACTCGTCGTACGAGGATTTGACCCGTGCTGCTTCGGTTGTAAAAAAAGCAAAGGAAGACGGATTAAAAGTTCAGGCGCAGTTTATCATAAATCCGGGTTCGGAACAGGTACGCTACACTGCCGAGCGCGATGGCATCCTGGCCGAATTCGAATCGGTAGGCGGAGTGGTTATGGCCAACGCCTGCGGACCTTGTATCGGACAATGGAAGCGCGAAACCGACCAACCGGAACGCCCGAATTCAATTATTACATCGTTCAACCGGAACTTCGCCAAACGTGCCGACGGTAATCCGAACACCCACACGTTTATCGGTTCGCCCGAAGTGGTGGCTGCACTCACCATTGCCGGCGACTTATGTTTCAACCCATTAAAAGACACTTTGCTGAATGAAAAAGGCGAAGCAATAAAACTACAAGAACCCGTGGGCTATGAGTTGCCTCCAAAGGGCTACGCCGTAGAAGATCCGGGTTATATTGCCCCGAAAAGCAACGACGAAGAAATTCAGATTGATCCGCAATCGAAACGCCTGCAAAAATTAGCTGCCTTCGCTCCCTGGGATGGAAAAGACCTGATTGCGCAACCGCTGCTGATCAAGGCCAAAGGCAAATGTACCACCGATCATATATCCATGGCAGGACCATGGCTGCGTTTCCGCGGGCATTTGGATAATATCTCCGACAACATGCTGATTGGAGCCGTGAATTCGTTCAACGAAAAGACCAACACCGTACTGGATGCCGAAACCGGCGAATACACTGCTGTTCCGGCACTGGCTCGTAAGTACAAAGCGCAGGGCATTGGCTCAATAGTAGTGGCTGAGGAAAATTACGGCGAAGGTTCAAGCCGCGAGCATGCAGCCATGGAACCCCGCTTCCTGAACGTGAAAGCCATTCTGGTAAAATCGTTTGCCCGCATTCACGAAACCAACCTTAAAAAACAGGGAATGCTGGCACTTACTTTTGCCGATAAAAATGATTACGACAAAGTGCGCGAAGATGATAAAATAAGCATACTCGGACTGACATCATTCACCCCGGGAAAAAATCTGAACGTAGAATTGAAACATAGCGACGGCAGTGTCGACAAATTTGAAGTAGTTCACACTTACAACGAAGCACAAATCGAGTGGTTCAAAAGCGGAAGCGCTTTAAATGCCATGAAAAAATAAAATTTATTCAATAAAATAAAAACAAAATTCAATTTAGCGTGTTAAACAAACAATGAGAAGAGTGAATAACCATAACAATAACATAAAATCGAATTTCATGGAAAAAGATTATTTAATTTACAAGCTATCGGAAACGATAAAAACAACCAGTCGCATTGACAAAGAGTTATTCACTAAATTCAACGTGAAACGTGGCTTGCGAAACGAAGATCACTCGGGCGTTTTGGTTGGATTAACAAAAGTAGGTGATGTTGTTGGATACGAAAAACTGCCCGAAGGCGGGTTGAAAGCTATTCCCGGAAAATTATACTACAGAGGAATTGATGTTGAAGATCTCACCAGCGGATTGGCAAAAGAAAACCGCCTTGGATTTGAAGAAACAGCATTCCTGTTGCTTTCAGGATATTTGCCCGACGCAGAAGAGTTAATTACATTCCGAAAAATTCTCTACAGCGCCATGCCTTTGAATCAAAAGGCTACCATGAATATCATCGACCTGGAAGGACAGGATATCATGAATATCCTCGCTCGTAGCGTATTGGAATTGTATACTTTCGACCCAAATCCGGATGACATTTCGCGCGACAACCTGATTCGCCAGTCAATTGACCTGATTGCCAAATTCCCTACTATCATTGCTTACGCATATAACATTCTTCGCCATAGCCAACAAGGGCGCTCGTTACACATCCGTCACCCGAATGAAGATATGTCATTGGCCGAAAACTTTCTGTACATGATGAAAGGTCCGGGAAATTACACCGATCTTGACGTAAAGATCCTGGATTTAACCCTGATCCTTCATGCCGATCACGGTGGAGGTAATAACTCAACATTCACAGTACGTGTAACCAGTTCTTCGCAAACAGATACCTATTCATCTATTGCAGCCGGAATCGGCTCGTTGAAAGGACCTTTGCACGGTGGTGCAAATATCAAAGTGGTTCAGATGTTCAACCACCTGAAAGAAGCCATTAAAGACTGGACTAATGTAAAGGAAATCGATGCCTATTTGAAAAAAATGCTGAATAAGGAAGCTTATAACAAGAGCGGCCTGATTTATGGTATCGGACACGCCGTTTACACCATTTCCGATCCGCGCGCGCTGATCCTCAAAGAAATGGCACGCGACATGGCAATTGAAAAAGGCTTGCAGAAAGAATTTGACTTCCTGCAATTGCTGGACGAAAGAGCCGTAAAAGCATTCATGACTTTCAAGGGAGACGATATCAACAAACAGGTTTGTACCAATGTCGATTTCTATTCCGGATTTGTATATGATGCTATCGGTTTGCCAACAGAAGTATTCACTCCGCTGTTTGCCATGGCTCGTATTACCGGTTGGACTGCTCACCGCATTGAGGAACTGAACTTTGCCAGCAAACGTATCATTCGTCCGGCCTACAAAAATGTTGGAGAAAAAAAGGAATTCGTTCCATTAAAAGAAAGATAATAAATAATTAGACTACCGGACAACGGACAACAGCCCAAAGACTTAATCCCTGAGAACAAGTCTTTCGACTGTTGTCCGTTGACTGTTGTCTGCATACTGAACTTATGAGTAAAATAAAAGTAAACAATCCGGTCGTTGAACTTGATGGCGACGAAATGACGCGAATCATTTGGGCGTTTATCAAAGAACAACTGATCCTCCCCTACCTCGATTTAGATATCAAGTACTACGATTTGAGCATTCAAAACCGCGATTTAACCAACGATCAGGTGACTATTGATTCTGCAAACGCTATCAATAAGTACAATGTAGGAATTAAATGTGCAACCATTACCCCCGACGAAGCCCGCGTTGAAGAATTCGGACTGAAAAAAATGTGGAAATCGCCCAACGGTACTATCCGCAACATCATTGGTGGAACTGTTTTCCGCGAACCAATTGTAATGAGCAACATTCCACGCTACGTGCAGGGCTGGACCAAGCCTATCGTGATTGGCCGTCATGCTTTTGGCGACCAGTACAAAGCTACCGACACCGTTATCAAGGGTAAAGGAACCCTGAAAATGACCTTTACCAACGAGGCCGGCGAAACGAAAGAATGGGAAGTATATAATTTCGATGGCGACGGCGTGGCAATGACCATGTACAACACCGACGAATCAATTTACGGTTTTGCACGCTCTTCGTTCCAGGTGGCACTCGACAAAAAATGGCCGTTATACCTTTCAACCAAAAATACCATCCTGAAAGCTTATGATGGTCGTTTCAAAGATATTTTCCAGGAAGTATACGAAAACGAATTTCTGGCAGCATTTAAAGAAGCCGGAATTACTTACGAGCACCGCTTGATCGATGATATGGTGGCCTCGTGCATGAAATGGAACGGTGGATTCGTTTGGGCTTGTAAAAACTACGATGGCGACGTTCAATCCGACACTGTTGCACAAGGTTTTGGTTCACTGGGATTAATGTCGTCGGTACTTGTTACTCCAGATGGTAAAACCGTAGAAGCCGAAGCTGCTCACGGAACCGTTACACGCCACTACCGCCAGCATCAGCAGGGAAAATCTACCTCCACCAACCCCATTGCGTCCATCTTTGCCTGGACACGCGGCTTAATGCACCGTGCCAAACTGGATGGAAACGATGCTTTGCATAACTTCTGCGAGAAACTGGAACAGGTTTGTATAGAAACCGTTGAAGCCGGTGAAATGACCAAAGATTTGGCTATCCTGATTCATGGCGACAATGTAACCAGCGATAATTATTTGAGTACCGAAGCGTTTTTAGCTGCATTGAAGCGGAATTTGGATGCAAAGCTGGGGTGAATAGACTTTTTATTTCTCTACAAATAATCAATGGCTTATTTCAAAAATTGGAATAAGCCATTTTTTTCATCCTGCAACAATTCAATTTTTAGAAAAATTTCACTACATTTGGGCTGATTTTGTTAAACAATTTATAAACTGAAAAATAAAACATAGTTTCTATGAAAAAAATTGGATTTATGCTGCCATTACTAATTCTTACAATAAGTATTTTAGGGCAAGAGAAAAATGAGATTGTCTTAAAGACGGATGTTTCGGAAGCAACGGTATTTTTAAATGGAGCACAAGTTATTCGTAAAAAATCTGTCGAACTTCAGTCCGGTAAATCGACTTTACGATTCAGCAATTTATCACCTTATATTGATAGTAAAAGTGTTCAGGTTAAAGCTGTTGGTCAGGTTATGGTGCTTTCTGTCAATCATCAGCTTAATTTTATAGACAGTTTGAAACATTCAGATGAAATTGAGAAACTATTAGTAAAAGTCAAAGAATTAGATGATAAAATAAACATTGAGAATGCTAACCTTGAGACGATTGCAGAAGAAATAGCTTTTTTGCATGAGAACCAAAAGATTGGTGGAAGCAATCTGGGCATTAATCTTACCAATTTGAAAGAAACGAGTGCCTATTACCGGGATCGGATTTCTACATTGAAATTGAAAGAATTATCTATAAAGAAAGAAATCAATGCGTTGAATGTTGAAAAAAATAAAATTGGAAATCAGATTGGAAGGCTCAATGAATTCAAGCCCACACCACAGGGAGAAATCATAGTAAAAGTGGATGCTAAATCAGCTTCAAAATATGATTTTGAATTGTCTTATTACGTAAAAAATGCAGGTTGGAATCCGGGCTATGATATAAGGGCGAATAACATTGAAGAACCTATTCAACTGATTTACAAAGCCAATATTTATCAAAACACCAAAGAAGATTGGAAAAACATCAAATTAAAAGTGTCCTCAGCCAATCCAAACTTAGGAAATGTGGCTCCTGAATTGAAAACATATTTTTTGAATTATTACACCAAACCACCTAAATACGACACTAATAATCAAAATAATCAGATTTCAGGACGTGTTGTTGATCAAAAAACCAATGACCCAATTATTGGTGGCTCTGTGAAAATTAAAGGCTCATCAATTGGTACTGTAACTGACCCACAAGGAAATTTTACGCTTACAATTCCAAATAACGCCAGCATGATTGATATTTCATATATTGGTTATGAAAAACAGACCTTGCCCATCTCCGCTTCACAGATGAATATTTACCTTAAAGAATCTCTAAACCAACTAGAGGAAGTAGCTGTGATTGGCTATGGAGCCCGGACGAAGTCTCAAGAAGACATGCTTGTTGGATCTACACCTGGCATTAGTATAAGAGGTACTAATACTTTACCAGTTAAAACAAACAGTATTCCTCTTCCAACAAATCAGATTGAAAATCAGACTAATGTCGAATTTGAAATTAAAATTCCATATACCATAAATTCGGACAATAAGAATACAACAGCAGAAATTAATAGATATGACTTAGCCGCCGAGTATGAATATTTTGCTATTCCAAAAATTGACAAAACAGCATTTTTACTGGCTAATATCGTTGATTGGGAAAAATACAACTTGCTTGAAGGTGAAGCCAATATCTTTTTCGAAAATACCTTCGTGGGAAAAACAATTCTGGATGTTCGATATATGTCAGATACGCTAAGTATTTCACTCGGAAGAGATAAGAACGTACAGGTTTCCAGAGAGAAAATTAAAGAAGAAAACAAAAAACAATTTCTAGGCTCTAAAAAAGAAGAATCGCGAACCTGGAAACTTATTGTAAAAAACAACAAAAAACAGACTGTGAATTTTGTACTATTAGACCAGATTCCTGTTTCTACCATGGAAGAAATTGAAGTAATCCCTGAGAGTCTATCTGGTGGCATATTGGAAATTGAAAACGGAAAAGTGAAATGGAAATTCGAACTGAAATCCGGTAACAAAAAAGAACTTGATTTAAAATATAAAGTCAAATATCCAAAAGACAAATCACTTACAATAGAATAATAAAACACAAAAGGAGCAACGTAATGTTGCTCCTTTTATGTTTTAAAGAAATCGTACTAACATTCCGATTACCCTAAAAATCCTTTTAATAATTTGCTTTTAGCGTTTGGTCTCAATTTACGAATCGCTTTTTCTTTAATCTGACGAACGCGTTCACGGGTCAATCCAAATTCATCGCCTATTTCTTCGAGTGTCATCTCAGCCACACCAATTCCAAAGAATTTTTTCACAATATCGCGTTCTCTGTCTGACAATGTAAATGCCAATACGCGCTCAATTTCTTTAGATAGTGATTCGTTGATCAATGAACGGTCGGCGTTAGGAGAATCATCGTTAATCATTACATCCAACAAGCTGTTGTCTTCACCTTCAACAAACGGAGCATCTACCGAAATATGGCGTCCTGATACTTTCATTGTATCAGCAATTTTGTCAACCGGAATATCCAGCACATCAGCCAACTCTTCCGGAGAAGGTTTGCGTTCATTCTCTTGTTCAAATTTAGAGAACGCTTTGTTGATTTTGTTTAACGATCCTACCTGATTCAATGGCAGACGAACGATACGTGACTGCTCTGCCAAAGCCTGCAAAATAGATTGGCGAATCCACCAAACAGCATACGAAATGAACTTGAATCCACGTGTCTCATCGAATTTTTCGGCTGCTTTAATCAGTCCAAGGTTGCCTTCATTAATTAAGTCGGGTAGACTGAGGCCTTGATTCTGGTACTGTTTTGCTACCGAAACTACGAAACGTAAGTTAGCACGTGTCAGTTTTTCCAACGCTATCCGATCACCTGCACGAATCCGCTGAGCCAACTCAACTTCTTCTTCAACAGTTATAAGATCTTCGCGTCCAATCTCTTGCAAATATTTATCAAGAGAAGCACTTTCACGATTCGTGATTGATTTGGTTATTTTTAATTGTCTCATTTTATTGATGAAAATTAGCTTGCAAAAGTAGTCATTATTTTCGGATTAGCAAAGCGATAATCTGTAAAAGAAACGCACTACTTATTAATATGCTAACAAAGTATGAGTGAGTATGTTTACGAATTATTAGTCGTTTATTGAAATATAGTATATTATTTACAAATTTGAGAATATATTGCCTTTAACCAATCCAGCAATTCGTCAAAAAACACACATAATTAACCGCAATTGATAAATAAACACCAAAGAATAAAAAATGTTTTCAATTGTTGATAAAACGACAGAACAGGAGCAATGTTGTTACTCCTGTTCTGTTTTTATGTCAATTTATGAATATTGAACTTACTTTTCATCTGCCAGATTAATGGCGTAATAAGTAATCTTACCGTTAGGATAAACGCCTGCAATATAGAATACCTTTTCCTGTTCACCATTGTTGATAGCAGCATCATAAGCTGATTGAATATCATCTTCGGTACGGATAGCCTGATTATTGATTTTCAGGATAATGAAACCTGGTTTAATTCCCGCTTCAGCAAATTTGCCTTTAGATAGCGATTTGATTTCCATCCCATAATCAAGACCCAGCTGCTGACGGGTTTTATCGTTCACTTCCTTATAAGTGGCTCCCAACATATCCATATTGTTTGAAGACGAAACCACTCCCGTGTTTCCCTGACTATTTTTCAGTTCAACCGTCAACTTTTCTTCCGAGTCTTTTCGAACAACAGTTACGGTAATTTTATCACCGGGACGATACCGACCGATTTGCTCCTGAAGTTCAGCAGCCGATTTTACAGCCACCCCATTCACATTATTGATAATATCCCCTACCTTCATTCCTGCCTTTTTTGCTGCCGAGTTATCTGTTACTTCAGCAATATAAGCTCCTTCAAGAGTTTTGAGGCCCTTCTCTTTTGCCAGGTCCGAATTTATATCTCCAATCTTAACTCCAAGCATAGCTCGCTGAGCCACACCATACTGGCGAAGGTCTGCCACCACTTTTTGAACAATACTTACCGGAATAGCAAAACCATAGCCCGCATAAGATCCTGTCTGCGATGCAATAGCCGTATTAATACCTACCAGTTCGCCACGTGTATTAACCAGAGCGCCCCCACTATTACCGGGATTGATAGCCGCATCGGTCTGTATAAACGATTCGATTTTCATTTGAGTATTAATAATATTTATATTCCGTGCTTTAGCACTCACTATCCCTGCAGTAACAGTCGATGTCAGGTTAAACGGATTACCCACTGCCAGCACCCACTCGCCCACTTTCAGCGAATCAGAATTTCCAAACAAAATTACAGGAAGTTTTTCGGCCTCTATTTTAATCAGAGCAAGGTCAGTATTAGGATCAGTACCAATCAGCTTTGCCTTAAAAGTCCGCTTATCATTCAACGTTACTTCTATTTCAGAAGAACGGTCTACAACATGGTTATTGGTAACAATATACCCATCGTTTGAAATAATTACCCCGGAACCGACTCCTTCCTGCATTGGCATTTCTTTTGGCTGATTAGGCACTTGCTGCGGACGCCCGAAAAAGTAATCAAAAAACGGATCGTTTGGAAATCCTCCTCCAAATTGCTGAGCTTTTACCGGAGTCTTGGTTTTCACATGAACCACTGCATGAACCGATAATTCAGCAGCAACGGTAAAATCGGTTTCAATCCCACTTGCTGCTTTCGAAAATTTAGCATAAGCGGCCGGAATTTGGTTTTCCTGCCCTTTAAATCCCTCTGATTGCCTGTTGGCCACAAAACTTGTTGTCAAATTAGTTGCAACACTCACCGCCACGACTAAACCGAAAAAGCCGAGCATTTTCATTCTCTTTGATGCATTCATTTTTTCCAATTTTATAATTAATAATTAAGTTGATAACAAAAAATATTTTTTCTGCGCTTGTTGAGTTAATAATTTCAATTTGCGCTACGAAAATAATCAAAAGTCATTCCTATAATTATAAGCGTCAGTGATATTTGTCGATTATTAACTTATACATTTTTTCGCTTAACTCGTATTAACTAAGAAGATTATTTTATAAAAAAAATATGAATTTCAGAACAAAAAAAGGCCACCTTTTTGACAGGTGGCCTTTAATTAGGTAAAATTGGCAGAAATCCAGCTGCCATTTTTTCTTATTTTTTATAACCGTAAACAGCTAAATCTCCTAATTCTTCTTCAATACGAAGCAATTGATTGTATTTAGCCATACGATCCGAGCGGCTCAATGATCCGGTTTTAATCTGGCCGGAGTTAGTTGCCACCGCAATATCTGCAATGGTTGAGTCTTCGGTTTCGCCCGAGCGGTGCGAAGTAACTGAAGTGTAGCCGGCCCGGTGAGCCATTTCAATAGCATCAAGGGTTTCGGTCAAAGTTCCGATTTGATTTACCTTTATCAAAATGGAATTGGCACACCCTAAATCAATACCTTTTTTCAAATAATCAACATTGGTTACAAACAGGTCATCGCCAACCAACTGACATTTGCTGCCAATTTTGTCAGTCAACAGTTTCCAGCCATCCCAGTCGCCTTCGCCCATGCCATCCTCAATGGAATCAATAGGGTAATTTGCGATTAATTCGGCCAGATAATCAGCCTGTTCAGCAGATGTCCGTTTTTTGCCGTTAGGACCTTCGAATTTAGAATAATCGTAAATTCCATTTTTGTAGAATTCTGACGAAGCACAATCCAACCCGATAGTAACATCAGATCCAGGTTTATATCCGGCATTCTTAATGGCAGTCAGAATTGATTCCAACGCTTCTTCGGTTCCACCGGCAAGGTTTGGAGCAAAACCACCCTCGTCACCTACAGCTGTGCTCAACCCTTTGTCATGCAACACTTTTTTCAGCGAATGGAACACTTCGGCACCCATGCGCAATCCTTCTTTGAAAGAAGCCGCACCAACGGGACGAATCATAAATTCCTGAAAAGCGATCGGAGCATCGGAGTGCGAACCACCATTGATAATGTTCATCATTGGAACCGGAAGCGTAAATGCGTTTGTTCCACCGATGTAACGATACAAAGGCAAATCTAGATAAGCAGCTGCAGCGCGGGCCACAGCCAGCGAAACACCCAAAATAGCATTTGCACCCAGGTTCGATTTTGTTTTTGTACCATCAAGCTTGATCATAAGTTTATCTATTGCACGTTGTTGCAACGCACTTATACCTACCAAAGCCGGCGCAATCACATTGTTTACATTAGCTACCGCTTTTTGAACGCCTTTGCCCAGATAACGGCTTTTATCGCCATCACGTAGCTCAATAGCTTCATTTTCGCCTGTTGAAGCTCCGGAAGGAACAGCAGCACGACCAACAACGCCTGATTCCAACCAAACATCTACTTCTACGGTAGGATTTCCACGCGAATCGAGAATTTCACGGGCAACAATCTTTTCAATTTTACTCATTTTAATTTTAATTGATTACTTAATTTTTACATGAAATGAATTAATTATATTCTAACAAGTAAAAAAAAGAAATGTTCGTATAATTAAAGATTATAGTCTCATTTGTTTTCACAATAACATCTATATTTGCAGTTGCAATTTAAACAACAACTAAATTAAAAAACATGAAACAGTTAATCGCAATAATTTTAGTTTGCCTCACATTCACTTCATGTGCTGAACTTTTACAAGTTGCTTCTCAATATTCAACTACAAATACTCCCGGGGTAACAAATGCCGAAAACATTTCCGGGCTAAAAAGTTCGCTTAATATCGGTATTGAAAAAGCAGTAGATAACCTGGGTGTTGAAAACGGATTCTTCAACAATGCAGCGTTAAAACTTTTGTTACCCAAAGAGGCTCAACCAATTATCGACAATGTAAAATTGATACCCGGCGGACAGGCATTGGTTGATAAAGCAGTTCTTTCACTCAATCGCTCAGCTGAAGACGCAGTAAAAGAAGCCACGCCGATTTTTAAAACAGCCATTACCAGCATGAGCATTACCGATGCGGTAAGTATTCTGTTCGGAAAAGAGAATGCGGCCACTGAATATCTTCGACAAAACACCTACTCTCAACTCAAAGCCGCTTTTGCACCTAAAGTAAAAGCCTCGTTGGGCAAAGCACTGGTAGCTAATGTATCGACCACCGACACATGGAACACATTAAGTTCCGGATACAACTCGGTAGCAAATAGCACAGTAGGCTCCATTGCAGGCCTCAAGCCGGTAAATGTAAATCTGGAAAACTATGTTACTGAAAAAGCCCTTGATGCACTTTTTGTAAAAGTTGCCGCCGAGGAAAAAGCCATTCGCACCAATCCGGTAGCCCGTGTAAGCGATTTATTGAAAAAGGTTTTCGGTCAATTGGATAAGAAGTAAATTAAAATAAAAAAGGATTTTGCACCTGTTACGTGTAAAATCCTTTCTGTTTCTCCTTTAAGGGTATTCTCACTCAAACTCCACCACCGTGATACCTGCCCCACCAAACTGCACATGTTCATCTTTATAATTTTTCACACTATGAACAGTCCCCAGATATTGGCGAATCATTTGGCGCAGCACCCCGGTTCCGGTTCCATGCAAAATACGGACTGAAGCCACACCCACCATCACTGCGTCATCAATAAAGTACATAACCGCCTGCAACGCTTCGTCGCCACGCATGCCACGCACATCAATTTCAGAAGAAAAAGTCAGTTTGCGTTGACGAACTTCATCTGTGGTAGTCGTGCCCAAAGAATCGTATTTTTTTGTTTCCTTCTTTAACTGCGTATTGCTTACCGGTTCAAGTTTTGCCAACTTCACAGTGGATTTCATTTGTCCAAATGCCACAATAGCCTGCTTATCCTGAATTTCAATAATTTTTCCGGTAGCCGTTTGCCCCTTCAGACGCACATTGGCACCAATTTTCAAGGTTTCAGAATCGGCAATTTGCGTAGGGACAGGTCGTGACCTGTCCTTATTGATTGGTTTTGGGTTTTTATTCAGGACAGGTCGCGACCTGTCCCTACCAAGATCGGATTGATTTTGATCACTAATCTTCGCCTTAAAATCTTCCAATTCCTTACGTACCAACCGCGTTTTCTCTTTTTCTGCTTCGGCTTCTTTTATCTGGCGAATGGTATTCTCAATTTTCGCATTGGCCTCACTCAACAAACTTTTGGCTTCATCTTTGGCTTTGTTGGTAATTTCCTTGCGCTGACGGTCAATTCCGGTCATTTCGGCTTCGTATTTAGCCAGCGTCTCTTCCAGTTTCTTTTCCTTTTGGCGAATTTGCTGGCGTTTATTTTCCCAATAACGTTTATCACGCACAATATCCTGCAAGTGTTTATCGTAATCGAGATGTGCAGCTCCTACCTTGTTGGCTGCTTCAGCAATCAAATCCTCCGGCAAACCAATTTTGCGGGCAATTTCCACCGCAAAAGAGCTTCCCGGATTGCCAATGCTTAGTTGAAACAAGGGTTGCAGGTGCTGGCGGTCGTACAACATAGCGCCATTTACAATTCCCGGTGCATCTTCGGCATAATGTTTCAGGTTGGTGTAATGTGTGGTAATCACTCCAAAAGCCAGATTCCGGTTGAAGCGCTCCAACGTGGCTTCAGCTATCGCACCTCCAATTTGCGGCTCGGTTCCTGTTCCAAATTCATCAATCAACAACAGCGTTTTGGCATTGCTGTTCCTGATAAAATATTTCATATTCAACAAATGCGAACTATAGGTCGACAAATCATTTTCAATGGATTGCTCATCACCAATATCGATGAATAATCGTTCGAAAATACCCGCACGGCTGCTATCATGAACAGGGATCAGCAATCCGCACTGAAGCATATATTGCAACAATACCACCGTTTTCAGACAAACCGATTTACCTCCGGCGTTAGGCCCGGAAATCAGCAGAATGCGCTGTTTTTCGTTGAGCGTAATATCCAGTGGGACAATGGCTTTATTCTGCTTTTTGAGCGAAAGAAAAAGGATTGGATGAATAGCTTTGGCCCATTCCAGTTGACAACAATCATCAACACGCGGCTTGATCGCGTTTATTTCCAAACCAAAAAGAGCTTTAGCCCGTAAAAAGTCTATTTGCCCCAGGAAATACTGCGAAGCAAAAATTTCATCCGTATGCGGACGCACGAAATTGGTGAATTCCACCAAAATGCGCATTATCTCGCGCCGCTCCTCACCTTCCAGTTCACGCAGGCGGTTATTGGCTTCCACAACCTGTTGTGGTTCAATAAAAACGGTTTTTCCTGTAGCCGATTCGTCGTGCACAATCCCGTTCACCTTACGCTTAAATGCAGGCGAAACAGGAATCACCAACCGGCCTTCGCGCATGGTGGGCGCCATATCTTTTTCCACATAGCCATCCGCCTGGGCCTGGCGCAAAATGGAATTCAAGGTACGCGAAATGGAACTTTGCACCTGAAAAACATCTTTACGAATGCGAGCCAACTCATTGGATGCATTGTCTTTTACCTTGCCAAACTTATTGAGAATACCATCAATGCGATTAATAATCAGCGGAAAAGTTTCAATGCCGTCAATCAGTTCGTACAAATGCGGATATACATCGGCTTCGTGCTTGGTAAGAAAAGCCACCAACCGGCGCACCGCTTCCAATGCCCGACGAAGGTCGAAAACCTCCAGCTCGTCCAAAAATAATCCTTCGATCCGCACCCGCGACAAGGCCGGACGTACATCGTAAAAATCACCAATCGGCAGTTCATCGGCATCGGTAGTGAGCACGCGTAGCATTTCGTCGGTCTGACTAAGCAAACGCATAACATCGGTATAATCAGACGAAAACTGAATTTCATCTACTTTTTCTTCGCCCAACGAGCTCACACACTTGTCTTTCAACAATTGGCGAATC
>CAYSTC010000023.1:0-46331 GCA_964433885.1 uncultured Paludibacter sp.
CAGAGCATCTGCCTTACAAGCAGAGGGTCGGCGGTTCGAATCCGTCAACGCCCACCTTTCATAAATAAAAAACATTTCGGGCGTTTAGCTCAGCTGGTTCAGAGCATCTGCCTTACAAGCAGAGGGTCGGCGGTTCGAATCCGTCAACGCCCACAAAACAAAGGTTGTACATTTTTATGTATGACCTTTTTTTTATATGAAAAAAATTAAAATGCATACTGATGTTTTAAATATAAAAAGGGACAAAGTTTTAAACTTTGTCCCTTTTTATATTTAAAAGTGAACGATTTTAAATGAAATGGTACAGAAATAAAATTGTAGCGTCCAATGCTGTTTTTTTATTGTCTTTTATTTCCATGGCAATTTGTATCTCCGCTTTGGCAATTCCTCTGAGATTTACCAAGGATTTTAGTTTTGCACGAACCCTTACTTCGCTATTTACCAATACTGGTTGGTTAAAGCGAAGGTTCTCAATGCCATAGTTTACGGTTAATTTTGAATTGTTGACCGTTACGATTTGTTCCCACAAATATGGCAAAACGGAAATATTCAGATAGCCATGTGCAATTGTGGTTTTGTAGGGGCTTTCAGCCTTTGCTTTTTCTTCGTCAACGTGTATCCATTGGTGATCGAGGGTGGCATCGGCAAACAGGTTGATTTGCTCTTGAGTTATTTTTAGATAGTCCGATACGCCTATTTCTTTTCCTACATATTGTTCGAAGTCTGCAAAACTGTTGATGATGATTGGATTCATATAAATAACTTATTTTCTTGATAAAATTGTATTTTCCTGCACAAAAAAAGTGATTGTGTGCAAAAGTACCTTTTTTAGTATGAACGTCCAATAGTTTGGATAATTTTTTCTATTTTTTAGACAAAATTTTTATATGTTGATTTTTTGAGGTGTTTTTATGCCGGTTTTCTTTGATTAGTTAATTGAGATTAAAACAACCGATCAGGTTTTAAATGTTTGTTTGGTTGGGATAATGGCCTGTATTTGAGATGCTAATGATAGGGCTGGAGAGCGTGAAGATTGAGGGTGTAACTGCAGGAAGAAATATTTCCGGAATTATTGTATGTTGGTGGGTGAGTTTAAATTTTTCTTGCTAAACGATGAAATTCTTTTAATTCCATTTTCTTTTCGGCAGTAAGTTTGGAGGCTGGAATTCCTTCTATGGCGGCTTCCAATCCATAAAGTAGTTGGATGCATGCTCCGGGATCTAGTGTTTGCAAGCGCAGGAATGCCTGTTCTGTACCTATAGCTTTTAGTTCGGCAAATGAGTTGATGCCTACTTGAATCAGTTTAGATTCGGTGTCTTTGCCAATATTGGGTTGCTTGGATAAATCAGAAATCATAATAATTTAATGTTTTTGTTCGCTTAGATCATCATGGATTATTGAGGTGTTAGGCTCAACCTTTTTAGGGTCGAGCCGTTTTTTTATTGTAGCTTTTTCAATTCTTCTATCAAAATCTTGTTTTCCTGGGGTGTTCCGACGGTAATGCGCACGCAGCCCATGCAAAGGGAGACTGTATTGCGATTACGGATAATAATGCTTTTCTCAACAAGGAATTGATAAACGGTATTTGCATCGGGTACTTTTACCAGCACAAAATTGGCGTCGGTAGGATAAATGTGTTGAACTATTGATAGCTCTTTTAATTTTTCGATAAGAGTATCCCGTTCGGCAAGCAGTATGTTGACCCATGATCTTACCTGATCGGCATTTTTGAGAGCCGCCAGAGCTTGTTTTTGGGTGAGGATGTTTACGTTGTATGGGTATTTGATTTTGTTTAATACTGCTATTATTTCAGTAGATGCAAATGCCATTCCCAGTCGGATTGCTGCGCTTCCCCATGCTTTGGAAAATGTTTGCAGAATTACCAGATTGGGGTAATGCGATAAAAACTCCGAGAAACTACCTTCGGAGGCGAAGTCAATATATGCTTCGTCGAGAACTACAATGCCATCGAATGAATTCAATAATTTTACGATCTCAGTTCTGTTCAGGCTGTTGCCTGTAGGGTTGTTTGGAGAGCAAAGCCAGATGATTTTTGTGTATAGGTTTGTTGCAGCAAGCAAGCTTTCGGCTCTAAACTGGAAATTTTCATCCAGTAACACTTTGCGGTATTCTACGTCGTTTATAGAGGCACAGACCTTGTACATACCATAAGTTGGCTCGATGGCAACTACGTTGTCCTGACGGGGTTCGCAAAAAGCACGGTATAGTAAATCGATAGGTTCATCGCTTCCATTTCCCAAAAATATATTTTCAGCTGGTACGTTTTTTACTTCCGAAAGCAGTTCTTTTACTTCCCATTGCAGTGGATCAGGGTAGCGGTTATAAGGTGCATTGTATGGATTTTCGTTTGCGTCAAGATATACGGATGCTTCTCCTTTAAACTCATCGCGGGCGCATGAGTAAGGTTGAAGGTTTCGGATATTCCCACGTAGTAGTTTTTCTATATTCATAATTGTGTAGTTTGTTCTTGTTTTTCGTTTTTTAATGAAGAGTTATTCCTTTCAAAGAATTTACAAAGTCCTTAGGATGAATTCCACTCTTCTGTTTTTTTGTCGGCCAGCTTCACTTTTGTTTGAAGTTACGGGTTCTCTGCTTCCCTCGCCTAAAAAAGTAATTCTTGATTTCTCGATACCATGATCATTTAAGTACTTCCCGATTGTTTTAGCGCGCTCAAGCGATAAATTGTTGTTATGTTCGGCATTCCCTATTGAATCGGTGTGTCCGATGATTTGAATATTTACTTTTTGGTTTTTATTCAGATAGTCTGCAAGTTGTTCTAATATGGGATAATATGAATTTTGTAATGTAGCTTTGTTGAAATTAAAACAAACATTACTTAAATTATATCTGACATTTGTTTCAGCGTTATTTATGGCGCTTGTTGTCTGTGTGGATGTACTTACAAAATCCTGTACAAATGTAGGTAATCCCAGTTTGCAAATATTTCCACCTAAAGATATGGCTTGCAATTGGAATGAGCAATCCGTGCCTGCCAAATCAGGCTTATCTATCACTGAAAGATATTTAGATTCATATTCGGCTATATAAATTTTACCTTTTGGGCCTAACTGCAGTGCCCCGAGACTTTTTTTGTTTTTGCTCTGTCCAACTAATGATAATGATTTTTGTAATATCTTTTCGTTGTCAGTTTCTGTATTCGCCTGATAAACTGACCCATTTGCCGGTGTGCTGATATATAAAAAATTACTGTTTGGCGAAAATTCCAGTCCATAGGGATTTGAATAATCTTTGAAGTTTAACGAAATTGGATTCGAAGCAGTACCCTTGCTCGCATCAAATTTAAATAGCTGGACGATTTTATCGCCGTTTATTGCTAGTGCAAGTTTTGTTTTGTCGGGTGACACTTTCATATAACCAATTGCGTTGTAAATTGAATTTCGATGCTTCAGTCCGCTGTTTGAAACTACGGGATCTGTTGTTAGCCCATTTTTTGTTAGTAAATAGGCTGTAAAGGCATTTGATTCGTATTTGTGGGTTATAATCCAGATATTAGTCGTGCCGGGTTGTTTTACAGCAACCAGTTTTTCTGTAAAATTATTGTTTATGAATTTGTTTTTAATTGTAATATCACCCATTCCCTTCTCTTTTGTCATGTCTGCAATGGAATAGCAGAATCCGCCTTTTCCTCCCTCAGAATCTACTGTGAAAATATAAAAAATAGTGTTACTCTCCGGTAGTGGAATAATGATGGTGGATTGGGTGGATGATATGCTGCCATTAAGGTTCTTGCCGTTGGGCATTTCCTTGTGATTTTTATTCCAAACAGTTATACCATCTGTGTAAAATAATAAATTACCCTTGTTGTCGGATATTGTGGAGCAGCCTTCAATCGTGTTTATTTTAGAACCAATGATTGGTTGGGGTGTTCCGTTTCTGAAATCGATACCCGCTCCTTGTCCGAAAAGCCATTGGCTGGATTCGTTTTGAGCATTAATCTCAGAATATCCCGTAAGCGCAAGGATGATGAGCAAAAAGAGTGCTTTCCCGTTTAATGTTTTTTTTGTGGTGTGCATGTGGGTTTATTGTCAAATAATGCAAGTTGAAAAAGATTGAAATAAAATCTGTGTCTTTCACATTTGTTGAAAAATCAACAACTACATGTCTCCCCGTTTTTTTTTGTTTTAATAGTTATCTTGGATGTCGGCTTTCCCTCACTTCAACTTCTTTTTCTTCATTTAAACGTATTTTTACTGCATTGCTGTGTGCCATTAACTCTTCGCTTTCTGCCATTAGTATAATAGCATTGCTCAGGTTTGTAAGGCCTTCGTGTGTAATTTGCTGAAAGGTTACTTTCCTTATATAGCTATCCAGATTCACTCCATTGTATGCTTTGGCATAACCATTAGTTGGTAATGTGTGATTGGTACCGGAAGCGTAATCGCCTGCACTTTCCGGAGTGTAGTTTCCCAGAAAAACTGATCCGGCGTTAACTATGTTGGCTGCAACTCCCATGTGATAACGTGTTGAAATTATCAAATGCTCCGGTGCATATTCGTTGGTCATTTCTACGGCTTCTTCCAGATTTTTCAATATAATAATCTTGCTGTTGTCTAGTGCTTTGCGTGCAAATTCTTTTCGGGGAAGTTGCTCTATCTGTATTTCAATTTGTTCTAAAACCGGTTCAACGAGCTTTTCGCTGACGGTAATCAGAATGGATTGGCTATCGACGCCGTGTTCGGCTTGCGAAAGTAAATCGGCTGCAACAAAAGCAGGGTTGGCTGTTTCGTCGGCAATAACTTCCACTTCGGATGGTCCGGCAGGCATATCAATTGCCACGTCGCGTAACGAAACGAGTTGTTTAGCTGCGGTAACGTATTGATTTCCGGGGCCAAATATCTTGTAGACTTTAGGAACCGATTCAGTACCATACGCCATTGCGCCAATAGCTTGTGTACCTCCAATTTTGAAAATGCGATGTACACCCGCTACCTTGGCGGCATACAACACGGCCGGGTGAATTTTGCCTTCTTTGTTAGGTGGGGTGCAGAGTACCACTTCCTTGCATTCGGCAATTTGTGCCGGAATACCAAGCATTAATACTGTAGAAAACAGCGGGGCAGTTCCTCCCGGTACATACAAACCCACTTTTTCTATGGCAATTGCTTTTTGCCAGCAATAAACACCCGGAGAAGTTTGTATTTCAGATAACTCCTGTTGTTGCTCCGAATGGAATTTCCAAATATTGCGACGCGCCATTTCAATAGCCTGTTTCAGGTTGGTTGAAATTTGTTTTTCGGCTTCAGCAATCTCTTCTTTGGTTACTTCCAACGTGTCAAGACTTACTTTGTCGAATTGCAGTGTGTATTCCCTGACGGCTTGATCACCTCGTTTGCGGATATCATCCAATACTTTTTGTACGGTGCCAAACAGCGCGGTGCTGTCGAAAGCAGGGCGGGCAAGGATTGATGCCCAATTTTCACGGGCCGGATATTTAATAACCTGCATATATTTATTCTATGTAATTCTTATTTTTTTATAAATAGATAATTTCTGTTTGCTTAATAGCTTGGTGTTTTACAAGGAAATTATTTTTTCCCAGTGGTCATGCAATTCTTTCATTCCGCCTAAAACAATCCCGGCTCCACTGTCAGATAATATTTGAGGCTCCAGCGGTCCGGTATTTACACCGATTGTAAATAGTCCGGCAGCAGCTGCAGATTCTACTCCCAGCGGTGCATTTTCCACTACCAATACTTCCCATGGTTGAAGTCCCGATTTTTTTAGGGCCATTAAGTAAGGCTCCGGATGAGGTTTTCCATATTTAACATCATAGGCGGTTACCATTTTTTCTTTCTTAAAAATGCCTGGGAAATTAATTTCCAGATTATCCAGCAAAGTCGTTTGGCCTGAGCCTGTGACTACAAAAATATCTAAGTGCTGAGCTTTAATTTTCCGAAGTAACTCTAACGCATACGGCATTCGTTCTGTTTTACCGCATTGCTCAAACAAACTGGATTTTAGTCGGTATATTTGCTGTTTCTCTTCTTCCGAAGCTTGTCGTCCATGTATTTGTACAAATACACTATCAATAGTTGAAGCTCCGGTGCGTCCTTCGTTCATGTAGGCTTCATGTTCGGTAAATGGAAGCCCGGTTTGGTGCATGGCTTTTACCCAGGCAGTTGCATGGTTTTTCATGGAGTCGAACAGAACCCCATCCATGTCGAAAAAAATTGCTTTGGGCTTAAATGCCGGATAGTTTTTGTCTTGAATGAACCTTTCTTTTTCAGTTGTAAACATGCAGTTAAGTTTTGTGCAAAGATACTGATTTTGTCATTTATAACCGAACTTTTGTCGCTTGAATAACTATTTTCCGTTTGAAAAGTAATTAAAACAAGTATTCGTTGGGCAGATTGCTTTAAAATATTGTGTTTTTTGTGTGATTAAAAAAAGATAGTTGGTTGTTGTTTTGAACAAATAAATTTTTTTGTAATTTTGCGATTGAATTTTGAAAGCGGGATGTGGCGCAGTTGGTAGCGCGCTACGTTCGGGACGTAGAGGCCGCCTGTTCGAGTCAGGTCATCCCGACATAAAAAAAGCCAGATAGCTTGATAAGCTGTCTGGCTTTTTTTATGTCGGATTTTTTGTCTTTAGAGTTATTTTGATATGTCTGGAGTAAACGATTTTAACTGTCTGAAGAAAGTAACTGAATTTCAAATTTTAATGTAGCATAAGCTGGTACTGAAGGGGGCATTCCCCGTATTCCGTAGCCTAGTTCTTGAGGAAGTACCACTGTCCTTGTTTCGCCGATTTTCATTTGTTGTAAATTAGCGTTCCAGCCCGGGATTAGTTGGTTTGTGTTAAACGTAATGGGTTTTGCACTGTTGTTGTCCGAAAAAGTGCTATTAAAAACATTTCCGTTGATCAGATATCCTTTATAGTTAACCGTGATTTTGGAGTTTGATGTAGGGGATGTACTGCTTTGATTTCCTGGTGTAGTGATTTTGTAGTAGTAAAAAATATTACCGCCGATTGCAGCCACAGAATCTTTTGTGTATTCGGTACTGTCTTTCATGTTTGCAAAATAAGTTTCGTTGTCAGTTTTCCATTTAATAATTGAATCTGCGGGATCTTCTTTGTGGCATGAGCTTATGAGCAATGAAAGCAAAGAAAAAAAGAGGATGCTTATTTTAGAATTTATCATGTTGTGTTAATTGTATATTTGGTTGTTTTGTGTTGAATTGAGAGCTTTTTTTGTATATGTCATGATAATTTTGGCAATAACCCGACAGGTCGTACTTGTTATATGTCGGCGAATCTTTCCATTTTTAATGAAAATAAATCCGATAATTCTTTCTATAGTAGTTACAACTGTCGGTACCGGATTTTTTGTTCTTGTATTAAATTAACAGTAGTATCTGCATAAGGAAACTGCCCAGAGTTTTAAGACACACAAAACTAATTATTTTATTTTGGATTTCGGCTTTTTTGTTAATCAAATATCGTTGGTTGATGTATGATTTTGTTGTAATTTAACTTTGTTGTGTTCTTGTTAGCTTATATTATTGGTCGGAGAAGTCATAAGTTTAGACTGAAACTTTTCATCTCGTTAATTGTTTTATAATAGTGTCTGAATTTTATTATCTCAATGTAGAGTGCTGAAAAATTAATCTCAATTGTTTTACAGGGTTTAAAAAAAAATAAACCTGTGTGAAAAATGCTCTGCCTTTATTTGGATAAGTTGTATATCATCGTTCTGTTCTGAATCATTTTTCGCCCGAATATTTTCTGATAAACTTTCCTCTGAGTTTAAAGGGAAAATGTCTGGAAATTTTACCTATCTGTTTACTCAACACCTTAAAAAGCACATATCATAGTCATGTGCTGGGTATCAATTCTTAATTCAAATAAATTAATATTATGAAAGTACTATTGTCTTTTTTGATGTTTGCATTTGCAACTCTCGCTGTAAATGCTCTGAATTATTCAGTAACTGTCCCGGTGGGCACAAAAGCCTGCTATATTGCAGGTGATATGAATGGTTGGACCCACCAGTTGATGACCAAAGTGGATGATACCCACTATACTATTGAAATTCCTGCGGCTAATTTGACTCATACGTATAAATATTGTTCAGGCCCAGGTTGGGGATTTGTAGAAAAAGCAGCTGATGGCAGCGAACTGGATAACAGGTCATACGCTGAAAACGATGTTGTAGCTACCTGGGTTGCAATTTGGGATAGAGAAATGAAAAATGCCAATCTGACATATAAAGTTACGGTGCCCGAAGGAACACAGTATTGTTATATTGTAGGAGGCTGGGATGGTTGGACTACTTTTAAAGAATTGAAGAAAGTAGACGCAACTCATTTTACTATTACTTTCCCATCCAATAAAGTGTTTAAATACAATTATTTTGCGGGTAAAGGCTGGGGCTATGCCGAAATGGATAAACACCAAATGATGACTGAGCGGAGTTATTCGCCGAATGATGTTGTGGCGAATTGGGCTGCTGTTTACGATAAGGCATTTCCCGATGCTGATATCACATACTCGGTTACAGTTCCGGATGGAACCAATAATTGTTATATCGCAGGAGGTTGGGATCGTTGGATGTTTAGTGAGATGAAAAAAGTTGATTCCAGACATTTTACAATTACGTTGAAATCAAACAAAGCCTTGAAATATATTTACTTATCGGGGCCCAACTGGAATTGCATTGAAATGAATCCTGAAAAAAATGAAGCTGCAGTCAGGTCGTATTCGGCTAATGATGAGGTTTTGAGCTGGAAGTCTGTATGGAAAGCAGAAAAAGCAGAATAACATTTTTGGAAATTTTAAAATCACACTACAAATATAAATAACAAGTGCATAGACTTAATCTATGCACTTTTTTTAATAAAGATGGAACTTATTTCCTTTTGAGAATTATGGTTGTTATTTCAGGTCTCACTCCAATGTGCATGGGCAGTCCGATATGTCCAATTCCTCTGTTGACATAAATATATTGTCCGTTCACGTTGTACAAGCCAGCCCAGTATTTGAATACAAATGAAGCCGGAGAAAACAGATAATTACCTATTTTTATGCCAAGCTGAGCCGCGTGTGTATGTCCGGACAAGGTTAAAACAATGTCTTTTTTACCAGCAATTTCAGCATCAAACTGTGTGGGGTCATGTGAAATTAAAATTTTTGGAGTATTAGGAATGCTTCCTGTTAACGCTTTTTCTAAATCGCTGTAACGGAATCGTATGTTTTTGCCCCAGTTTTCTACTCCCACTAACAGCAGGCTGTCGCTACCTTTTCGCAGATAAATGTTCTCGTTGAGCAATAGCCGAAACCCAAAATCCCGGATGTATTGCTTTATCTGGCGCCGGTTTGCCAGTCGTTCGTTGTATGTGTTCCAATAGGTGTAATCTCCATAGTCGTGGTTGCCCAATACGGCATATTTACCGCTTTTTGATTTTAGCTCAAGGAAGTAAGGTTGCCACCCCTGAGCTTCTGAAGCGAAATTATTTACCATGTCTCCCGAAAATATTATTATATCCGCATTCTGCTCATTAACCAGCTTGATGACAGGTTTTAATTTGTCGTATCCTTTGTTCCAGCTGCCCAGATGTATGTCGGATAATAGCACGATTTTGTACCCATTGAAAGCGGGAGGCAGATTCTGTATGGGTAATACCACCTTTACCACCTCAAAGTTTCGTGGGGTTATGTAGGCACCAACTAGTAAAACAATAACGGAAACTATACTCAGTATTATGCGGGATATATCGAAATATACATTGTCGTGCTTGAAAATCTTTATATAAATATGATCTAGCAAGTAGAAAATAATATGTATGACTTTGGGTATATAGATGAGCATAAAGAAAAAATACAACCACATAATACCTGCTACAATTCTGAAATTTTGAAGGTTTTCAAGTCCGAATTTCAGATAGAGAAATAAAGCCGTGAAAAACAAAGCCGGAATCAGATGAAGAACGATATAAATGGGCTTTACGTTCCGGTCTTTTAGTTTCAGGTAGAAGTAGATATCGGGAATAGCAATCATTACTAAAAGAGCTATCAGCACTTCGGTGTACATTCTCATAATGGTAATTGTTGAGTTAACTTATCATTCTTAAGCAGAAATGTTCATTTATAAGAACGCTTTAGAACCTTATAAAGTTAATCCCCAGTGCCCGTTTTTTTCGAAAAATAAAGTGCCGGATTTTTTGCAATTATTTTTCTTCGAAATATGCCCGGTAGGCTTCTTTGTAAATCTTAAAATGGAAAAGTCCATTTTACTGAGTGTTTATTTGTGTTAGTTTATGTTTATGGATTATCTGCTGAGTAAACTTTCAATTTGTATGTATTTGTCAATGAGTGTTTGGTATAATTTTTGTAATTTCGCAAAAAAAAATTAAAGATGTTTGTGTAGCTGTTGATTTGCAGATTTGTCATGGATTCGGTGGCTTTGTAGTAAAAATAGCTTTTATGTGAAAACGACCAGTGAATAGACGTTTAAGCTACATGGCAGATCGCATTCAGATCATGAATGTAATTTTTGTCTTTAATTTGGTTGCTCAGATTTTTTTATTTTCACCACGCATACATAATTGTTTTATGAAAGCACGTCTTTTTCTTCTGTTAGGTATTTTTACCATTGCCTTTTCTTCTTGTAATCTGAATGGTGAGTCCAATTTTCAACCACGCATCTTTTTTGTTCAAAATCCGGTTCTAAACGGCAAAGATACCCTTGATATTCAATTGACGGACGAGGGCGTTTACCGATTGGATACAATACAAGTGGGGGATACTATTACATTCCGGATGTTAATTGATGGCGTTGCCAATAAATTGCTGAACTATACGATGACTCAATCGGCTGATAGCGCAGCCAAATTTATTCTGCCAAGTGTAAGTTCTATGGACTCGATTTTCCTGCCCACTTCCGATTACAAAAAAGGGATTTTTAATTTAAAAGGAACTTCTACATCTCTTTTTTTTCCATTCAGGTATGTAGCCCGAAAAGCAATCAAAGATGCTAAAATTACATTTTATGTGGTTTCGGATGCAAATTTTGAGTATAACCAAAGTTCATTTGTACTTAAAACTCCTGTTGTGGCACCCGATACTCTCAGGTAGCCGCTTTATTTGTAAATACATGAATGCCACTAACAGAAATGTTGGTGGCATTTTTTTGTTTTTTACTAAGGTTGATATGAAAAACTCACAAATTGATTTTTTTTAAGGTTATTTGTTCCTAATTATAGCTAATTATAATACCTTTGTGTTTTTGGGTGTAAAAATATAGTAGTAATTTTACCGCAATATTTACATGTGTAATTACTTAAAAATAAAAATTGTATTATTATGAACCATTTGTTGTTTTTGAATTTAGGAGCTCCTGAAATTATTATAATAGCTCTGATTGTATTATTGTTATTCGGAGGAAAGAAAATTCCTGAATTGATGCATGGAATTGGTAAAGGAGTGAGAAGCTTTAAAAGCGGACTCAATGATATTGAGAATGAAATAAAAAAAGATATTAATACGGACGACAAACAAGATACAACAAAAGGAGCATGAGTAAGCCGGTTGAAGGCGAAATGTCATTTTGGGATCATCTCGACGAATTAAGGAAGATATTATTCAGAATTGTTGGCTTTGTGACGATTGTATCGCTCGCATTGTTTGCGTACATGAATAAAATCTTCGATTATTTTGTGTTGGCGCCTTCGCGTACTGATTTTTTTCTTTATGAGTGGCTGAACCGCTTTGCGCAAAAGTATCCGATATTGCCCGATTTTTGTGTTGGCGTCTTTCAGGTCAAGATTATCAATATAAATCTGGCATCGCAGTTTCTCATTCATATGTCCACATCGCTTTGGTTTGGATTGATACTGAGTTTCCCGTTTGTTATTTACCAACTTTTTATTTTTATTAAACCGGCTCTTTATATCGAAGAAAGGAAAAATACCGGAGGGGCTTTTTTCTTTGGGAATTTGCTTTTTTATCTTGGAATTGCAGTGGGGTACATTATGGTTTTCCCACTAACATTGAGGTTTCTGGCCGGATATCAACTTAGCTCGTATATCGAAAACAGCGTTTCGCTTGATTCGTATGTTGATAGCTTTATGTTGATGTGTTTTATAATGGGATTGGTATTCGAATTACCTTTGTTGTCATGGTTTTTGTCTAAATTGGGGATTCTTGATAAAAGTTTCTTCAATAAATTCCGCAAACATGCGGTTGTCATTTTGTTGATTGCTGCAGCAGTAATTACACCTTCGGGCGATCCATTTACGTTGATGGTTGTGTTTTTGCCAATTTATTTATTGTGGGAGATTAGTGCATTAGTGGTGAGGAAGCCACAACCAACGGAAAGTTGATAGTTTTGGTTTTGAGGATTATATTTTTTTGATGAAAGTACAATAACTGAAAATTATAATATTATGAAACGTAGAGACTTTTTCAAATCGGCTGCAATGGTTGGTTTGGCTTCTGTTTTTAATCGCAACTCGCTTAATGCTGCCATTGGTGCGAATGCATCGGGAAGTAAATTAGCTGTTCAGTCTGGACCTGATATGGTGGCCGTTATGGGTGGGGAGCCTGCGGTAATGTTAGCGCGTGCGCTGAAAGAATTGGGTGGAATTGGTCATTATGTAAAGAAAGGCGATAAAGTGGTAGTTAAACCCAATATTGGTTGGGACAGGCAACCCGAGTTAGCAGCTAATACTAACCCAGAACTGATTGGAGCATTGGTACGCCTATGCAAAGGTGCCGGAGCTTCGCAGGTGATCGTGTTCGACCATACCTGCCACGATTGGAAAAAATGTTATACCAATAGCGGTATTGAGAAAGCAGTGACGGCTGCTGGTGGCAAAATGGTGCCCGGTAACGACGAAGCTTATTATCGTGAAGTAGATCTGCCACGTGGTGTTAACCTCAAAAAAACAAAAATTCATCAAGCATTGCTCGATTGCGACGTATGGTTTAACGTACCGGTTCTGAAGCATCATGGAGGAGCCAAGAACTCAATTTCTATGAAGAACCTGATGGGAATCGTTTGGGATAGGGGATTTTATCATAGAAGTGATTTGCACCAATGTATTGCTGATACAGCCACTTTTCACAAAGCACCGGCGCTTAATATAGTGGATGCTTACCGGATCATGAAATCAAACGGACCCCAGGGAAAATCGGAAGCGGATGTTGTCATGCTCAAATCGTTGATTGTATCCCCCGATTTTGTTGCTGCCGACACCGCAGCCATGAAGCTGTTCTCGCAGGTTCAACCTACCGACATAAAGGATGTACGACATATTGGTATGGCCGAAAAACTACGCGTAGGCACTCAGAATCTGGAAAAGCTGAATGTAAAACGGATCAAGTTATAATTAGTTTATAGCGGGTAGCCTATGATAAATAAGCTACCCGCTATTTGCTTTTTACTACCGTCTAATCACAATCAATCACTTAGTAAAATGAAGTTTCTTAAAAATATTCGTGTAATCCTGTCGTTATTATTTTTTCTTCCAATTCTGGCATTTTTTCTCGATTTTACAGGCAAACTACCCGTGGATTTGCACGTATTTCTGCATATACAATGGATTCCTGCGCTGCTTTCATTGAATTTTGCGATTCTCGGAGTCCTGTTGGCGTTGAGTTTGTTGTTCGGACGTATTTATTGTTCAAGTATTTGCCCGCTGGGAGTTTTACAGGATGTTATTGCATGGAAATCACGTTTTTTTCGAAAGAAAAAGAAGAAAAAACGTTTTGATTATGCCAAACCGCAAAATATCCTGCGTTATTCTATTTTGGCAGCAACCATACTAGTTTTTGTATTTGGCAGCTCAGCTCTGGTTCTTTTATTGGATCCGTACAGCACTTTCGGACGTATAATTTCTCAACTTGTCAAACCGCTGGTTATATGGGGAAACAATGGGATTGCAGCACTGTTGGGCAGTATGGGAAATTACACGCTTTATCAGGTAGAACAACTGGCTTTCGTTCCGTTGGCATTTATCATAGCCATTATCTTTTTTTACAAAGTTGTTGAGATGTCGGTTCGGCATGGACGCCTGTATTGTAATGTCATTTGTCCGGTGGGTTCATTTTTGGGACTTTTATCGAAGGTATCCCTGTTTCATATCCGTTTTGATGAATCAAGCTGTAACCGTTGCGGAGCCTGCGAGAAACAATGCAAATCGGAGTGTATCGACAGTAAGGCAATGCAAGTGGACGATTCGCGCTGCGTGACCTGTTTTAATTGTCTTTCTGCCTGTAAGAAGAATGGTTTGAAATATGATCTTCGTTACAAAAAGCAAGTTGCTCAACCGGTTCAGGATCCAGCGGATAAAAGCAGACGAACTTTTTTGTTGACTTCGGGAGCGGTGATGACAACAATGGCTTTAGCCAATACTAAAAGTGTTGGAACGAAAAAAGACAGCATCCTGTTACGTAAGCCCATTATGCCTCCGGGTGCTAAAAATATCGATCATTTTGGTCGGCATTGCACAGCTTGTCAACTTTGTGTAAGCAAATGCCCCATGCAAGTACTCAAACCTGCGACACTGCAATATGGTATTTCGGGCATTACCCAGCCGCATTTGGTGTTTTCCACTCACGTGTTTTGTACTTACGAGTGCACAATTTGCTCTGATGTGTGTCCTACCGGTGCGTTGGTTAAGCTTCCAATGGAAGAAAAGAAACTTACTCAGATTGGCGTTGCAAATCTCAGGTTGAATATGTGCGAAGTGATTACGCATGAAACAGATTGCGGAGCGTGCTCTGAACATTGCCCCACACAGGCCGTACACATGATTCCGTACAAAAATGGTCTTACAAAACCCGAAGTTACGGCCGATTTATGTATTGGATGTGGTGCTTGTGAGTCCATTTGCCCGGTTCGACCGTATCAGGCCATTTACGTAGAAGGTTCGGCAGCACAGATCAGAGCCAGAAAACCGGAAGAAGCTAAAAAGTTTGATAAAAAGATAGATGATTTCGGTTTTTGAATCCTTCTTGAATATACAATCATGGTAAGTGAAGATCAGGTTCTTTATAAAGTTGCGCTTTGGGGATCAATATTTATTTATACAATATCATTGGTGTTTCATTTGTTGGTTATGGGTGGTATAATCCCATATAATATCGTTTGGGGTGGGCGCATTCATGACCGATATCAACTGCATACGTTGGAAACTTTTTCTTTGTTTACCAATGCATTATTTTTGTTTATTGTATTGCTCAAAGCCAGAATAGTCAAGATTGATGTACCACGATTTGTAGTTCAGATAGGACTGTGGGTAATGAGTGCTATGTTTGTGCTGAATACTGTGGGAAATTTTTATTCGCAAAATACATTGGAAAAAGCCATTTTCACACCGGTTACATTGCTTTCTGCAATTTTTAGCGTTGTGCTTGCCGTTACAAAGAGTAGCGAAATGGAGTAAGCAGACTCTTAAAAAGTGTTTTTTGATATGTAAAAAATGCTGTAATAATCTATTAAACCTTAAACAAAGAATTTTAATTTGTGGTTTGATTCACAAAAAAACTTATCTTTGCATTGGAAACAATAAAAACTAAGAATGTTAGAGATTATTATAAAAGGGGTGCTGATTGGATTGTGTATATCTGTACCACTGGGACCGATAGGCATGCTAACCATTCAACGAACTCTTAACCGGGGGCAGCGTTATGGTATAGCCACAGGTCTTGGAGCAACCACTTCCGATTTGATCTATACAGTCATAACATTGTTTTTCCTGAGCTTCGTACTGGATTTTATCGAGCAACACCGGTTTATTATTCAGTTGGTTGGTAGTTTGGTTGTTGCTGGTTTTGGCTATTATATTTTCAGAGCCAATCCGTCTACCCAACCCAAACCCAATGAGTCTTTTAAGCATAGTCTTTTAAGCGATTTTTTCAGTTCGTTTGCTTTGACTTTCTCTAATCCTTTGGTGCTGTTTGTGTTAATAGCATTATTCGCCCGTTTCGAATTTATTGGAAACAAAACAACGCTATTCGTTTCCATCGTAGGAATTTCATCGATACTTGGGGGAGCACTACTTTGGTGGAATTTGCTGACTTTTCTTGTCAGCCGTTTCAAAAATAATTTGAATATGCGGGAACTGAAAATTATCAATCAAATCACCGGAATAATCATTATTCTTATTGGATGTGTGGGTTTTATTCTGAGCATTATTAAATAAAATAACCTGTCTGCTTCAAAGCGGACAGGTTATTTTATTTTCACCATACTTTCTTATCAGGAGATTGAATCAGGAGTTTTAAATGTATCCCCGTGCATAGGCATAGGCATAGGCATAGGTGGGATTGGAGGTGTAACTCCTTTGTTGCTTGAGAAAGAATCCATCATCTCTTCCTTGGTCATTTTGCCGGTAAACCAAATGAGGCTTAGTTCTCCTTTTTCCTTTGTTACAATAAGCATGTCAGCATTGTCCTTTCCGCTTACCCGGTAATAAACATGTACACGTTCGCCTTTTTCGCGGGCTTCCACTGCTGTTTCAAAATTACCGGCTTCTATTACCTGACTTAGATCGCGTTCTACCGCTTTCATTAGGGGGGAGTCTGAACTGGCTTCTAAAGTCAGTATTTTGATACTCCTCATTTTAGACATCATCTGTTTGTCGTTTTTGGCTATGCCACCAAAAGCCGATGCCATATTCAACATTCCTTTTCCTACGGAAACATACTCGAAACGCTCATCGTCGGCGTATTTGTCAAACAGTCCCTGAAGGCTTTGAGCCTGGGCAGTTGCTGTCATCAGAATAACTACAGCAACCAAAGTTATTAGCTTTTTCATTTTCGTTTTTATTTAAATTGTATTTTATTTTCTACCTCGTTTAATTTCTCTCTGGTTTCTTCGAGTTTTTGCATGGGTTCAAGTCCTTTTTTCACTGTTTCCAGGCTTTGCATAGGTCTCATGCTTTTGCGGAGTATTTGGTTGACTTTATTCAGTTTTACCTCCGCATATTTTTGAGCATATTCTGTATTTTCAATTTTATTGCCACCAATTACTGCATAAGTTTCCTGTTCCTGCGGACGCTGAATCCAGACTGCTAACAGAATGGCAGCGGCAATGCCCGAATATGCAAACGTTTTTATCCAGATCTGTTTTACCGTCTGTTGCCGAGGCAATACTTTTTTTAGTGGATTTTTGGCTTTTTCGTTTAACTCCTGACTAAAAGCTCCGAATAAGGGCTGATACATTTTGTGCTCCGCTTTAATACTACTGCCCGCAAAGTATTCTTTCAGTTCTTTTTCTTCAGCAAGAGTTGTTTCGCCTCTAAAGTATTTTTCAAGCAATTCATTTATTCTTTCCATACAGTTTCCTCCACTCTTTTTTGTTCATATAGTATTTTCTCTCTTATTTTTTGGCGTGCTCTCGACAGGTTTACACTCACGGCATTTTCAGTAATTGAAGTTACATAAGCTATTTCGGCTATTTCCATTCCTTCCACATCGCGCATTCGGATAATGGTGCGTTGCAATTCCGGCAAATCATCAATCAGGCTTCTGATTTTTCCAATCATATCATTTTGCTCTGCCTGTTGGTGCGGATTCAGTTCTTTTAGTTCAAGCTCTCCGGATAAATCATCAGCATTTCGCTGTTGCCGGATCGTGTCGAGACACAGATTGCGCATAGCCCTCATGGTAAATGCCGAAACATTTTCCACGTCGTCGAGGTTGTTGCGTTTTTCCCACAATTTCATACTCAGGTCTTGCACAGCGTCCTGTGCTGCATCCGCATTCCGCAACATCGATTTAGCTAATCGGAACAACTTGTCGGATAGAGCGAGAATTTGAGTATTAAATTGCTTGGGGTCCATATACCAGATTAAAACTTTGATTTTTTAAGGTTGATTCTTCCGAATTTGTTGTTTCATGCTGTTTGTGTGCCTGACTGGTTTCTCCGTTTATTAGTATGACGTTGCTCTCAAAAAAATCTTACATGGAAAATGAAAAAAACATTCAGTTGATGTTTTTATTGAAATTGAATCGTTTTGTTACCTGATTTTTGTCAAAAATACGGAAAGTTCGCTGATAACGCTTCTGTTAGCTAATTTTTTCGTAATTTTCCGCACTTTTACCATAAACCGGCTGTTATAGCTATTAAAGTTGTGATAAGAATAGGGGATGAGCCTTAGAGTTCAGCAATAAATAGTGAAATCTTCATGCCGGGTTTATATGTCCTTTAAAAAATAATTATTTTGTATGAAAAAAGAAATTACTCATCATAAGCTTCAACATATAACAAGAATTGGTCTTTTTCTTGTTGTTGTGGCAATTATTGTAGCCCTTTTTCCTAAAGAGAATCAGTTTAAATACCAGTTTGAAGTGGGCAAGCCCTGGACGTATGAATTAATTACCGCAGCTTTTGATTTTCCGATTTATAAAAGCGATCTGCAGATAGCTAAGGAACGTGAGGAAGTTTTGAAGAATTATACCCCGTTTTTTAAATTGGATACAACGGTGAGTTCAACTCAGATGAAAAAACTTGTTGCTGATTGGCAAAAAAATCAAACTGCTCCGCTATATCTCAAAAGTATTGTTGAAAAAAAAATCAAGGAAATTTATTCGGTTGGGATTCTTTCTATCGAAGATTATAACAAATTGCTTGAGAACAGACGGAATTCTATTTCCTGTATTTTGCCCAACCGCGTGACTCATGCGGTTTCGATAAATGAGATATACACACCGAAAACGGCTTACGAAGAAATTGTGCGAAATGCTCCGGAAGTTTTAAAATCGTATGATTTGAATTTATACCTGGTTGATAATCTGAAGTACGACAGTACTACTTCTGCGCTTGCCCGGGCCGACCTGTTGAAAAATATATCGCTGACATCGGGAATGGTACAAACCGGCGAGCGAATAATTGACAGAGGAGAGATTGTAAATCCGGTAACGTTTCAGGTGTTGCACTCGCTTAAGATTGAGTCTGAAAAGAGAAGTTCAACGATTCAGAAATCAACATTGGTTGTTGTGGGTGAAGTGATCCTGATTTTAGGATTAATGTCATTGCTTTTCCTGTATATATATCTGTTTCGCCCGAGGCTTTACGATAGTTTCAGTAATCTGATTTTCGTGATGCTGCTGATTTTGATGATGGTAAGCCTTGCTTCGCTCAGTGTCGGTAGCAATGTGTTGAACTACTATATGGTTCCATTTGCACTGATCCCAATTATTATACGAGTGTTTTTCGATTCCCGCACAGCTTTATTTGTGCATATGATCACCATGTTGATGATTTCATTAATGGTTGACAATTCTTTTCAGTTTCTTTTGTTGCAAATAACTATTGGTATGGCGGCGGTTTCCAGTTTGAAGGACATGTCGCAGCGCTCGCAGCTGGCACAAACGGCCCTGTACATTTTTCTGAGTTACCTGTTGATGTATCTGGCTTTTGAGTTTATTTCTGAAGGAGATATTCAAAGAATTGACTGGGTGCCAATAGTTTATTTTGCAATAAGTAGTGTGTTGCTTCTGTTGGCTTACGTGTTGATTTATTTCTTTGAGAAAATATTTAACCTGATTTCAAGCGTTACGCTGGTGGAACTGACGAATATAAACAGCGACCTGATGATGGAGTTTTCAGAGCGAGCTCCGGGTACATTTCAACATTCGTTACAGGTATCGAACCTGGCAACAGAGGCGGCGAAAAAAATCAATGCCAACAGCCTGCTGGTTCGTACAGGGGCACTTTACCATGATATTGGCAAAATGAAACACCCCGAATATTTTATCGAAAACCAACTGGGTGGAAAAAATCCACTGATTGATTTTGATTTTGAAGTGGCATCGAAAATTGTGATCAATCACGTTACGGACGGAGTTGAAATTGCGCGCAAAAACCATTTGCCGCAACAGATTATCAACTTTATTGGTACGCACCATGGTTTTTGCAAAACGAAATATTTCTATAATTCCTATATTCTGGCCCATCCCGACAAGAAACCGGATGATGCCGTATTTACTTATCCCGGACCGCTTCCGAACAATAAGGAAACGGCTATACTTATGATGGCCGATGCGGTTGAAGCCCGGTCGAGGAGCCTGACGGTGTATACCGAGGAGAGCATTAACGAAATGGTGGAAACGATGATTGACGGGCAAATTGCTGATGGACAATTTAAGGAAGCGCCCATATCGTTTCTGGATGTGGAAACTGTGAAATCGGTTTTCAAAGAAAAACTGAAAAGCTTTTATCACTCGCGGATTGTGTATCCGGAACTGAAAAAGTAATATAAGTATCTGCATAAAGACCTAACATTATTTCTAATGGGGTTTCACCCCAACCCCCAGTCACTTTTTTGTCTTGACACAAAAAAGTAACCAAAAAAGGTCAAGACTTCGCCCACCTCACTCGAAAAACTGGCGCTCAGTTGGCTATAAACCGTCCAAACTCGCTCCTTCGTCGCTCAAACAGGACAGTTTCTTACGCCAACTTCACTTGTTTTTCGGCTCACCGGACGAGGTCGCTCGCTAGAGACTTTGTGCAATTTTAAAGGTTGCTTTGCGGATAATCATAAAAAAAATATAGCTATATAAAAAAGATTCGCCAACGTGACTTAACCCGTTGGCGAATCTTTTTTAAAGTCAATCAATCAACTAATTTCTCAATCAATCTTGACCGTTATCTTCTTTGCTATTTTCAGAGCGGTGGTTATGGTGCTTAAATCGGTGGTCAGACTGCCATCGGCACCAGAGTAATGGCTGTGTCCGATTGGTTTCATGATTATTTCAGCTGACGGATTATTGGTGTCAATATCTGCTTCGTAAACCAGTGCCGGCTGGCACGATGTGCGGTATTCCTTTTCGGCAGGATACATGTCGTTAGTCCAGAATTCGTTCCAATCCCAGGTTTGGTTCAGTTCCAGCATTATTTTGTACTTTCCTTCCAACGGTTTGTGTGTTTTTGTATGCAAAATAAATGAAGTCTGCGGAGTAGCTCCGGTATAAGCGTCCACTTCCGGTTGCCGGGGCGTGGGCAAATATGTTCCAAATTCATTTTTTATCCCCCGTTGATGCGCCCAGTAGGGTAGGGCAGCGGGTCGTTGTATCTCACCGGCGAGCCAGTGTCCTGTGTTGCGGTTGGCGCGTTTGAACACACCTTTGCCAATACTTTCCGAAACATAAAGCGTTTGGATGAACTTGCCGTTTTCGTCGGCCAGCCAAATGGCAAACAGCGGATGATTATGTTCCTGTCCTTTCTCGAACCGAATGGTGAGTGAGGTGCCGGTATAATTTGTCCCATAACTTGCTTCGGTAAAAACTTCCTTTTTCTTTTTGGCTGAAACTGCTACAGTTGCCAACAGTAAAATTGCTATTAATATTTTTGTTCTCATACATTTATATTTTAAAGATGAAGAAGCTTATATCTTGATAATAATTCCTATAGTAGGCAGAATTGTACCGCCGAGAGTTTCAAAAGTACGTAATCCCTGTTTGTTTGTATCGCCGTTGATGTCAGGAATCACCGCACCGTTGGTGTCCAGGTTGGTATAAATCGGGGCACTTTGCGTTTTATGGTTGTACACATTCTGAACGTCGGCATAGAGATTGAGCACCCATTTCTTGAAATAGAATTCTTTATCAATGCGGATATCCAGTTGATGCGTCATTGGCAGGCTCAGGGTGTTGAACCGGGTGTAGTCCAGGTATGGTTGTTTGGTTATGTTCCAGGCTGCCCGGTTGTACGAAATGGAATCGATTGGCGAATACGGTGCACCACCCACCAAACGCCAGCGCAGGGCCACGTTCCAGTTTTTAGGCAGTTTATAGCTTGCTATTAAATTCAGTAAATGCCTGGTGTCCCACGACGAGCGGAAATAATTCACGCCGGTAGAATCGGTAAACTCGCTGCGGAAAAAGGTGTAGGTGGCAGTGAGGTTGAGCTTTTTCATTTCCATGATTTTGGCCAGCAGTTCCACACCGTAAGCGCGTCCTTTTCCGGTAGATATGATTTCTTCGTCGCCCACTTGCCCGAAGTTGGTTCCTTTGCTGGCTGTACTCAGGCCATCGGCCACCGAAACCGGATAATAGGCGTATTGCTTATAAAATCCTTCGGCAGTGATCCGCACATTATCCATGGGGCGGTATTCGAAGCCGGCTATGGCCTGGTTGGAAACGGTGTAGCGCAGTTTTTCGTTCTGATTTACGAGTGTACCGGCAGAGTTCCGGTAGCCCAGCGTGGTGTAAGCCGGTTGCAGGGCATAACGGCCTACGTTTGCGTTGAAATCCACTTTTTCCGACAATGCGTATGAAAGCGACAAGCGTGGCGAGAACTGGTTCAGCGGATTCATCATATTCTGGTTATAATTATTGCCACTAAAGCTGATGCCCAGCGATAGTTTCAACAAGTCGTCGAAATACTTTTTGGAAGCCTGTGCAAAAGCCTGATAGCCGAACAATCCGATTTTTGTATCATAAACAAGGCTGTTCACCGAATTGTTGAAAAACAGTTGGCGCTCGGTGTGGTTGGTGTAATGCGAATATTTGGCACCAGCTCCGAATAACAGCTTTATCGGCGAATCGGGATAATTACGTTCGAAGCGTATCTTGTTTTCGGCCTCGTCGGAGGTATAGTCGGATGTTTTGGGTTTGGTTTCGTCGTTATCGAGGTATTTGAAATTCTTGTTCCGGAGCATGTTGCGGCTCAGCACCCAGGTGTCGAAATGGTTTTCGGCAAAATGTTTGTAAACCGTTCCCACCGTGTAATTCCATTGTTTGTAGGTAGGCAAATACGAAAGGATGTAGTTTTGCGCTTCGGTGGGATTGGCAATGCCCGTGTTGAGCACCATGTCGTCGATAGCGCCAATACCAATGAATGTAATTTCATTTTTCGGGTCAATCTGGTACTTGTATTTCACCTGAAAGTCGTTGTAAGTAGGCAGAAACGGCAATCCGATGGCTGAAAACAGGAATTGCAGGTACGATTGGCGGGCCGAAACGATAAAGGTTGATTTCTGGCCAATGGGCCCGTCGATGGTGAGGGCTGCATCCGACGCCCCTACCGAAAGTTTCGAGTGAACGCGGTCTTTGCTGCCGTCTTTTTGTTTTATTTCCATCACAGAGCTTAATGCATTGCCACGGTTGGCGGGAAAGGCGCCGGTGTAGAAACTTATTTCACGTACAAAATCGGGGTTGATAACGCCCACCGATCCGCCGGACGAACCCTGCGTGGCAAAGTGGTTGATAACCGGAATTTCGATGCCGTCCAGGTAAAAAACGTTTTCCGACGGGCCTCCACCACGCACAATCAGGTCGTTGCGGTTGGGGTCGGTAGCACCCACGCCGGGCAGGGCCTGCACCACTTTGGATACGTCGCGATTTGCCCCGGCGCTTTTTTCAATTTCCTGCACGCCGATAGACAGCACCGAAATGGGGCTTTCAATCTTTTTGATATTCAGGTTTTGGCGTACGGTAACTTCACTGAGTTGCACCGACGTTTCGGGTACAGCAATGTCCACAAAAGTGGTTTGGTTGCCCTGCACCTGAATTTCGGAGGAAACGGTGGTTTGAAAGCCAACGGAGCGGACTACCAGTTTTTTGAACCCGGGCTCGATGCCGGTAAAGATAAAATTTCCGTCCAGGTCGGAGGTAGAACCAATGGTGGTACCTTCTATGGCAATGGATGCAAATTCGATGGGCTGGTTGTTCTTTTCATTGAAAACGCGGCCCTTGATAATCCCTTTTTGAGAAAATACCAGCCCGGGAATAAGGACAAAAATCCATAAAGCTAAATGTTTGTATTTCATATCAGATCGAATTTAGTTTGTTTTCGTACTAAATACAACGTAAATGATACAAATAAGTTCTATGGGTGTGTGATTTTTTTTGAAGAATTATTCGCCCGATAACCTGATTTTATTTAAAATGGGGCTTCACCCCAAACCCCAGTCACTTTTTTGTCTCTCAAGAAACCAAACCAAACCAAACTTAACATTGAACTATCACACAAAGTATTTTAAGATATCAGGGCTATCGCCCCTCGGGTTTTGATTATCACTTTTTTCTACCAAGATTTCAGAGCTACGCTCCTTTTATTTTAAATGTATATAATCAGGGACGTAGTCCTGATATCCTGGTAGATAGATCAACCCCTTTTCAATTGAGGGGCGTTAGCCCTGATATCTTAATTAATGTCCATTCGAACAAATTAGTATTTGTTTCTTCTGTTTGTTAGAAAAGTTTCTTTTCCGGGAACTTGTACCAAAAAGAAGCAAATGGAACAATCCGGTTTATCGGATAAAGTTAGGTTGTTTTGTGGATAATTAATAAAACAAGAGTATTCCGGGGAAAAGTAGTCTATCTACTCGGCTCCGATTTTATTCACAGCGTCGTAGAGTGGCACCAGGTATCCGTTTTCGAAGCGGCAAAGCACGCAGATATTGCCCACCGGTTTACCGCTTACCCACTCCGTGCTGAGTTCGTGTCCGTCGTATTTCACCTGGCTCAGAAACGACTTGCCCACTTTAAACAGGTGGTCGTAATCCTGTGTCTCGAAGCTTAGCAGGTTTTTGTCGAACGCTTCGGTTTCGAACTCGCAGCGGTAAACGGCTTGCTCGGCACATTCGGTGCGCAGGTACAGCGCGCGGTGTTGCAGCACGGGCGAAATGCTTTTCTGCGGACGGATGTGGGCGGGTGAAATTTGCCCGGTGAAAACCACTTCGCCGTCACAGCTGATTTGGATTTCGGAAATATGATCTGTTAGCAGTTGCGACACGTGGATCAGGTCGTTGTAGTGATAAAAATCCTCCCAGTTATTGAAAATGGTAGCATCTTTGGGCATGTAGTTGCCCAGAGCGAGTTCGGCTGCTACGCCTGTGAGTTGTATGGTTATTTTTTGCATAATCGGTATTTTGTTTTCAGGCTGCAAATTTACGCATTTTAAATGCAATGGTCAAAGTGGAGAATTCGAAGCCGATCCGGCTTTCTGAAATAATCTATTTAAATGGGTTAAAATAGTTGGGTTTTTTGTTGGTAATGTGAAAAGATAAATTTATTTTTACGGCGTATATTTTAGGTTAAGTGCTTTGGGTTGTAAATATTGTGTGGATAACCTGAAATAGGGTATTTGCCTGTATCAATGGCCTATATAGCCGAAGTATTGATGGATGGAGGCGGCGCATTGACAGATGACGATGCCACATTGATATGTGGCGGACACGCATTGACAAGTGGCACTGACACACTGGCAGATGGCGGACGCGCAATGATAGATGGCAGCAACGCATTGATATGTGACGCCGACACAATGACAGATGGCGGGCACACAATGATAAGTGGCGGCGGCGCAATGATAGATGGTGGGGGCGCAAGGGGTGATGACGGCTTTGCAGGAAGTAATTCTCGTTTTAACTTTAAATAAATTATTAACCATTAATCTCAAAAAATGATTATCTGATGAACAGAAAAGAATTAAATTCATTGAACGAAATGAAGAGTGTGGAACAATTCCTCACCAACAATCAGGCAACTTTTGCCGACAAACCGGGTATTGTAGCGGCGCATAACGGCTTGAAAACCCTTATTGGGCAGGCGGAATCGAATTACCAACTGCAAAGCATTGACACCACAGTGGAAACCGCGATTAAAGATGACGCGAAAAAGGACCTGACAGCCATCACGCTGAAAGTTGCTGCTGCCATGACTGCCGTTGCTGCCGGCACTTCGAATGCACGCTTGAGAGCAATTGCTGATGTGTCTAAAAACAGTCTTAACCGCATGCGTGAGCCCGATTATATCAATAAGGTGCGCTCCATAAGTCAGGAAGCGAGTACGATGGGCGATGAACTGGCTACCTGGGAAGTTTCATTGCGGGAAATTGACAGGCTGGGCACCCTGCTGGACAGCTTCTCGAAAACTGCCCCGATAAACCGAAATATAGAAGCGGCAAACATACAGGCAACCGCCGACCTACGGGCCAATTTGTCTGACGCCCGGGCGCTGATGCGCGACACGCTCGATGCTCTTTTACTTCCGTACAAAACGATAAATCCGACACTGTATGGGCAGTATCAGGTGGCACGGGCCATTATAAACCGCTCGGCCACTCAATCCGGCAAAACGGAACCTGCTAAAACTGAAGAATGACCAACTACAGGGGCGAATAATTATTCGTCCCTGTTTTTTTAGTAAACACGTGCTGATTGGAAAAGAATTATTAACTTTGAGGGGCGAAAGAAATGTACGCTTGCCAGAAATAAAAATGAAATGAAAAAGCTCAATCTCGTATTATTGATTGTTTCGGTTTTAGCAAATCCGATAAATTCACAAAACTATCGGGTTGTGAGTGTAACTAAACTGGTGGATCATTCAAAAGATTTCAGAGAAATGGGTTATTGTTATGACATAAATAAAATAGTAGGCGATACTCTTTATGTTCAGTTTTATACTCAAAATGTGAAGAATCTTACCAAGGGGGTAACTGATACATTTAGCTATCATAATGGAGTATTGAATTTTTACGATGGGTACCCAAAACAAAAGGTCAGAGATTCTGTATATTACAATCCTAAAACAAAGAAAAGAGAAGTGCTTCACATGCTTGAAAGTGGTTCTCTTATGGTGGATGGTTGGAATCCCGATCAAAAACGTCTATACATGTTAACTGGGTTTAAAAAAACTCCAACTACCATACAACACAACGAGTTAACCTTATGTAATTGTCCAACTAAACCAATCAAATTTGAAATTTTTGATAATGACACGATAAACGTGTTGAATGCAAATGGGCTTAAAGATGGAGTATGGATTGAATTCTATGATACAGGTGAAATAATGAAAAAGAAGAGATATAAAAATGGGAATTCGCTTGGTGGATATTTGTATGATAAGAAAGGAAAAGTAACACATACACTCACAGATGAGGCAAATGAAATAGCAATGCCAATTGAATAAAATTAAGTCGTGCTTGTGTCAAAAATGACCTGTAAGCACTAAGTAGAGTACAGAAAATAGTTTATATTATTCAACACATACCTACCAGGTTTTTAAAACCTGGTAGGTATTATCGGATATAAAATATAGTGTCTAATATTTAATATAAACTAATTTATTGCACGTACTTATAAGAAAAAATGGCCCAATGCTCCCGCGCGATTGCATCGCGTGGGAAAATAGTAGATGTCTTATATAGTATCACACGATGCAATAGTGGGGTAGCGAGGTACACACAGAATTCAAAATGCCGCTACGAAAGCAGCAATGCCAATTGAATAAAATTAAGTCGTGCTTGTGTCAAAAATGACCTGTAAGCACTAAGTAGAGTACAGAAAATAGTTTATATTATTCAACACATACCTACCAGGTTTTTAAAACCTGGTAGGTATTATCGGATATAAAATATAGTGTCTTATATTTAATATAAACTAATTTATTGCACGTACTTATAAAAAAAATGACAATTTCTTTATAAATCAAACTAATAACAATGAATCCAAAAGTAGACCAGTTTTTAAGCAAAGCTACCCGGTGGCAGGCCGAATTTGAGCGGTTGAGAATGATAGTTCTGGATTGCGGGCTGACCGAAGAACTGAAATGGGGTGTGCCATGCTATACGTATCAGAACACAAATGTGGTTTTGATACATGGGTTTAAAGATTACTGCGCGTTACTGTTTTTCAAGGGCGCTTTGTTGGCTGACACAGACGGCATTCTGATTATTCAATCGGCCAACGTGCAGGCCGGACGCCAGATACGCTTTACCGGCCTGGAAGAAATAGTGAAGCTGGAAGCAGTGCTGAAAACCTATGTGTATCAGGCGATAGAGGTAGAAAAAGCCGGACTGAAAGTAGAATTTAAAAAGACTGCGGAATATACTGTTCCCGAAGAGTTTCAGCTGAAGTTGGATCAAATTCCCGGATTGAAATCAGCCTTTGAGGCCCTTACGCCGGGACGGCAACGGGCTTACATCCTTTATTTTTCGGCACCCAAGCAATCCAAAACCCGCGAAGCAAGAGTTGAAAAGTATATAGAAAAAATCCTTTTGGGCAGGGGATTGGATGATTGATGGCAGTCGTTGGAGAGAAACGAAATTGATCGAAATTTTACACTTATATTTAAAAGCATAAAACCCTATTTTTATACAGATGAAGTTTATTTTAAAACCAATTATTTTTATTTCTTTATTTCTTATTTTGTTTTCATCGTGCCAGAGAGATGATGCCAGTAATTTAATGTTGACCCAGGAGAGCGTTACTCTGAAAGCTGGTTTGTCTGATACCATTGATGTTAATGTCAATTTTTCGGGCGATCAGGAAAAGGTGCCGGTTAGTATAAATGTATCCGACAGCACAGTAGCCCGGATTCAGGTTTTTACACCATCTAAAAATTACGTCAACAAAGATTTTACTTTCAATCGGTCGGTAATAGTCAAAGCCCTGAAGTCGGGAACCACCAACGTAGAAATTAAGGCGGGTTCGAAAAAAATCATTTGCCCGGTTACCGTGACACAAACCTCGCTGGTATTCAAACAATCTTTAGTAGTGAATTACGGATTGTCGATTGATGTTTGTGATAACAGTGTTTTTATCATGTATCTCTTGCCAGAATCATTTTTTGTAGATTCGGCCAGCGTTATCGTTAAAGGTAACGGTCAGTTTATTCACTTCGAATCTTTTTGCCCGGCCAAAGCGACCTCTCTGCCTGCCGGAACTTTTTCCGGGAATACCAACGGAGGCCTCAATACGTTTCTTCCCGGTTCTTATTATGAAGAAAATGGGAAAATGTATCCGTATGGAACCTATATTGTGACGGTTGATGAAGGAAAATCAGTTTACACAATGATCAAAGACGGGAAATATAGTCTGACTGTTGCAGGTGAAACTTATACTATTGAGGGAGATTTGGTAACGAAAACAGATGAAATAGTTCATTTTATCTATACGGGGCCGGTTTCGGTGGTTGATAAAAGAGAAAAACCGCAGGTAGTGGAATCTCAGTTTAAACAGGGAAATTTGTTTTATGCAGGTGACATTTACAATATGGGGCGGTCAAATACTTTTTTTGTGGATCTGATTAATACCAGTGTAGATGCAAAAGGCGAAACGCAGATTGATGAAATGATGACATTACAATTAAATGCATACGATTTTTCTACCACAAGTATTCCTGGCGGAAGTTACCGAATGCTCACCCAGGCACAGTTTGACAGTCATCAAGTGAGTCCTTTTACCATTGTTCCTGGTAATTTAAGCCTTTTGCGGGGAGGGGTCTATCTTGGTGGTTGTTGGTACAGCAATGTAAATTCCCCTTCACAGAAAAGGATTATTTCAGGAAGCATGGATGTGACTTACGAATCGGGCATCCACACAATAAAATATGTATTGTATGATCGTATAGGGTCGTTTTTTACCGGTTCGTTTAGCGGCAAACTGAATTATATTTCGTTAGTTTCGCGGGCACCGGCTAAAGTGAAAGCAGCTGACGGACAAAATAACAACCCGGAGTCACTCCCAGCATCCCGAATACAGCCAGTAAAAGACTTTGGGCGGTTCAGCGAGATTCCTCTCCGGGGTATCAACCCATAGCAGGATTGCAGATTGGAAACGTAATAGCTATCAACTCTAAAAAACTGTATCTTCTGTATCTTCTTATTGATTTAAATGGCAGGGCCAAAAACGAAACAAAACATTCGCTAAACAGTTTTGTTTTATAATTCACATCACAAACATATTTTAATTAGTCTCTTGTCGGTTGAAATATGGCTGGTGTATGATTTAAATTGAGTCTGATTATAAAAAACTAAAAAGAATTATGGATACAAAAGTTGAAAAAATAGTTATTACCATAGAAAGCTTGATTCATGCTCCGATAACGAAAGTGTGGAAATTATGGACAGACCCGAAGCATATAGTGAATTGGAACAATGCCTCCGACGATTGGCACACGCCGTGGGCAGAAAACGATTTGCGTGCAGGAGGTAAATTTGTTTCGCGCATGGAAGCTAAGGATGGCAGCATGGGCTTCGATTTTTCGGGAGTATATGAGAAGGTGGAATTACACAAGCAAATTGATAGTGTCTTAGATGATGGACGGAAAGTAAAGGTGACATTTGCAGATAATGATAATGAAACTTTGGTGGTTGAAAGCTTTGAGGCTGAAACTGAAAACTCTCCGGAATTGCAAAAAACGGGTTGGCAGGCTATTCTGGACAACTTCAAAAAATATGTAGAAGCAACAAAGACCAGGGAGGTATTGTATTTTAAAATCGACATAAACGCCAGCCCCGAAAAGGTTTATACCCTGATGCTTGCAGATAAAACCTATTCGGAATGGACAGCTGCTTTTAATCCGACATCCCGTTTTGAAGGTTCGTGGGAAAAAGGTTCGAAAATTCTGTTTTTGGGAACCGATGAGGACGGAAATACAGGCGGTATGGTTAGCAAAATCAGGGAAAATATCCCCGGCAAATACGTTGGTATCGATCATATAGGAGTGATTCACGGTAATGAAGAAATAACCACTGGTCCGGAGGTGGATGAGTGGGCCGGTGTCTCGGAAAATTATACCTTTGCAGAAAATAACGGAGGCACCTTGCTTACAGTAGATATGGGTACGAATGATGAATTTGAGGCCTACTTTCTTGAAACTTATCCCAAAGCACTGGAGATACTGAAAGCTATTTGTGAAAGGTGATGGAGACTCCCAACCCCACTGACCCCCAACCCCCTAAAGGGGGGGTAATTAACGTGAGTTTGATATAAGAAATATCTAAATCAAAGGAAATAGTTGTTTTAAAAGTCTGAAAGACTTTAATGTAAATAACCGCGGGTGAAACCCGTGGTTATCAACGAACTTAGAACCTGAACCCTGGAGGGGTTCAATGTGTAATTTGCAGTTTTTGAACCATTTAATGGTTTGTCTTTTTTTTCATTATCCACGGGTTTCACCCGCGGTTATTTTTACATTGAATCCTTTCAGGATTCTAAAAAGCAACCAAAACTGATTATTTGCAGTTTGCTTATGTCGAACTCACGTTAATTAAAGCCCCCTTTAGGGGGATGGGGGTGTATGCGTAAAATAATTCATATCGATATGGATGCCTTTTTTGCTTCCATAGAGCAACGGGACAACCCTGATTACAGAGGTAAACCACTCGCTGTGGGTTATTCCGGGGCGCGGGGTGTGGTGGCAGCCGCCAGTTACGAAGCCCGGCGATATGGGGTGAGGTCGGCCATGGCTTCTAAAATTGCGCTGCGCAAATGCCCGCACCTGATCTTTGTCATGCCGCGTTTTGATGTTTATAAATCGGTGTCGAGGCAAATCATGGATATCTTTCTGGAATATACCGATTTGGTAGAGCCGCTTTCGTTGGATGAGGCCTTTTTGGATGTGACCGAAAATCACAAGCAAATGGCATCGGCAACCCAGATAGCGCAGGAAATTAAGCAGAAGATATTCGATACAGTGGGGCTGACGGCTTCGGCGGGAGTTTCGTTCAATAAGTTTCTGGCCAAGATAGCTTCGGATTACAACAAACCGAATGGCCTGTTTGTGGTGAAACCGGGTGCTGCTGAGAAATTTGTAGAATCGCTTGCTATAGAACAGTTTTTCGGTGTGGGTAGGGTTACGGCAGAGCGTATGCACAATCTCGGTATCAGAACCGGAGTTGATTTAAAGCAATGGTCGGAACCGGATTTGGTTGCGCATTTTGGCAAGGCAGGGCATATATATTTTCAGAATGCAAGGGCCATTGACGAGAGGCCTGTGGAATCGCAACGCATACGAAAGTCGGTGAGTTCCGAAACCACTTTCGGTACCGATATGGATACGTTGCAAGAACTATCCCCGGAATTGGAAAAGCTCGCAAAAGAGGTGATTGAATATATCACAAGGAAAAATTTCAAAGGACGAACGGTCAGTTTGAAATTGAAATATGCCGATTTTAAAGTGATTACGCGTAGCAAAACATTTCCGGTCCACGTGACCGATTTTGAAACCTTGTTTAAAACTGCCCTGGAATTGCTCGAGGCTATTGACCTGTCGCCCAAAGTCAGACTGATAGGCGTGGGGATTAAAAATATAGATGAAGAACCCGATTGGGCGGCTGCTATTCAGTTGCGGATCCCGTTTCCGGATGATGAACTACAGGGTTAAGCCCACCGAAAATAAGATGTTTCGGGGCAATGCAGGGTAATAATACCGTGGCGAATTTCCTCCAAAGGAAGGCGCATTGATAAGCACCATGGAAGCGTACTTTTCGTCGAAAATGTTGTTGATAGCAGCAACGAACCTGATTTGATAAGTTCTGAATACATTCAGCGAATAAGCTGCGCGCAGGTTCATTGTTTTCCACGATTGTGCCTGCCGGCTGTTTGCATCGTTCAGGTATTGGCTTCCGGTAAAAGTGTAAATGGCATTTAACTGCAATCTTTTAAATAAAAGAGTCTGGATATCTATGTTAGCATTCATGTTCGGAATGCCGGGTAGATGATTATTGCTGAAATTGAGATTGTTGGTTGTAAACTCTGTAAACCGGTTGTCGGATTTGGAGGCTGAGAAAAGGGCCTGAAAATAGGATACCGGTTTATATTTGATGTCCAGTTCAAATCCTTTAAGCGTGCTTCTCCCGGCATTTTCACCGTAAAAAATGGCTTCGGAAGTTCGTTTGGTGACGAGTAAATCATTCAGCAAGATGTAATACACCGAAGCATCCATCCAAAGTGTATTTGACAATGATATTGTCCGGATTCCCAGGTCAACGCTCCAGCCTTGTTCCGGTTTTAAAGCTGCGTTTAAAAAGCCCCGGGAGGTAAGGCTTTCTTCCACTGTTGGATTGGAAAAACCGTGTCCGACAGATGCATAAAAGCTCAGGTTTGAATTCTGCCGGTAGTTTAATCCGATTTTTGGGGAGAGAATATACTTGTTGAAATACTTGCCTGAATAATCCACGCTATCTGCCGGAAACAGATCAATGACGGTGTAGCGTGTTGAATTGATATTGGCAGTTGTCGACAGAATGAGTGAGGGCAGGGGCTTGGTTTCGAAATTAAGAAAGGCGTTAAACTGGTTGCGTATTTCTTTCGATTTTTGTTTTTCCAGCAGCGAATTGTTTTCCAGAATACGCCAAAAATAATTCTCGTGCAGCCATTCGAAACCGGCTGAAACAGAAAATGATTCACGGTTATACATGATATTTTCCTGAAAACAAGTTGATATTGCCTTATCGTCTAAAATGTTGAACGGGCGAAGTTCATACTGGTCGTATATACTACCGGAGAGGGTTGCCCTGTTTTTAAAATATCCTCCAAAAGGAGAATCCATTTTGATGCCACCTAAAAACCGTTCATAATTTTTGTGTCCTTTTGCGTTTAGCCAATTCGTAGCTGCTGATGAAGGAGAGTTCAGAAATGTAGTTTCATCAATTGAACTTGGTGTTTGTGACTTCACCTTGTTGTACATGAACAGATAATTCAGTTTGTTTCGTATGCCTCTTTGCCCCGAGAGGAAAGCGGAATTACGCGAGAAACTACTGTTTTGACGATAACCATCTCCCGAGGTCCGCGCTAAACCGACATTCAAATACCCCGTGTGGTTTGATATACGTACATTTCCACTGTATTTTTCCAAACCAAATGAACCCATGCTGATTTTTACTTCGGCAGTTAAAGGTTGTGCAGGTGCCTGTAAGCTGACAAAGCGCAGCGAACCACCCATGCCGGAGCCATACCAGGCAGAATACGGACCTTTGACAACTTCTATTTTATCGATAAATGATAGGTCGATATCATCAAGCACAGTGCTTCCATCTCCGGTAGTCAATGGAATGTCATCGAGAAATGCACGGGTTCGTGTGGTACCGTAAGGACTACGTGAGCCAATGCCACGGATAGTGATTTTGGTGGTTTGAAACGTTCCGGATTGCATTTGCAGCCCGGGCACTGCATTTAATACTGCTGAAAGATCGCCAATATCGTTATTCTCAATTTTACTTTTCCCAATTACCTGAATAGGAGCGGAGATGTTTCGGATATTTTGGCTCGATCGGAATGAAGTCACAACGACTTCATCCAAATTATACCGGTTCATGCCGGAAGTGTCTTTGCACAGTGTGTCATTGGTTTGTAACTTAAATGCATAAGTCGACATGCAACTCAACAAGCAGCACACTAAAACAACACCGGGTAATGAGCGTACATTCACCTTAAACTATTTTGATACCGGAACCAGTTTGTAAATTTTACCCAACCGTTCAACAGCAATGTAAATATACCCATCCGGCCCTTCAACGACATTGCGCACGCGTCCGATCTTTTGTAGAAGCCTTTCGCGTCCAACCACCTTATTGCTTTTCATAATCAGCCGGTCGAGATATTCAAAACTTAGTGAGCTGCTCAGAAAATCGCCTTCCCAACCTTTGTAAATTGAACTTCTTACGCGGGTTAGGGCGCTTGGAGCAATGGATGGGATCCAGTAATAAACGGGTTGTTCCAAGCCTGTTTTTGCAGTGTCCGGCGAAATGATGGTGCCATCATAATCAACACCGAAGGTGATAACCGGCCAGCCATAATTTGCCTTTTTTTTGATGATATTCAACTCGTCGCCGCCTTTAGGACCATGTTCGTTTTCCCAAATCATATCTTCTTTTCTATCGTAATACAGCCCCTGCGGATTGCGATGCCCATAGCTCCAGATACTCCCGATAGCATTTGGAGTATTTACAAAGGGATTGTCAGGCGGAATTCTTCCATCATCAAAAACCCGATGAATTTTTCCGCAATAATTTGTGAGATTCTGAGCATTCTCTTTTGTTCCACGCTCGCCAACAGAGAAATACAGATATCCATTTTTATCAAAAATCATTCGTCCGCCAAAGTGAATACCGGAATTGGAATTTGGCAGTGCGTGAAAAATCCGTTTTAAATTTATCAACCTGTCGTTTTTTAGTTCGGCTCTGGCAATGGAAGTGCATACCGAGGAAGGTGTGTCTCCATCGGCATACGAAAAATAAATCAAATGATTCTTTTTGAATTGTGGATGAACGGCAATGTCCATTAGTCCGCCCTGACCTTTGACAATTATTTGAGGAAGCCCTTCTATCTGTGTCATTACGCCATTTGAAACGCGGTATAATTTTCCAGCCTTTTCAGAGACCAACATGTCGCCATTCGGAAGAAATGCCAATCCCCACGGAATGGGCAAATTTTGACTCGTAACCTCTTTTAAAACAAATGAAAAATTTATAGATTTGATGGTATCTTTAATATTAAACCTTGGTGGTTCATTGGCAGGGACTTTAGGTACTTCTGCAATCATATATTCAGCCAATGCCCGTATTTGTTCGTCGGTCATGGCTTTGCTGTACCCCGGCATTCCGATAGGTGGACGTCCGTTTTTTATGGTAGATGAAACTTCATTCACCGAATTGCCATATACCCATTGTCGTACAGCAAATCGCTCCAGTTTTTCACCGTGGCAATTGGCACAATATTGCAAATAAAGTTCCCGGGTTGTTTTATCGGTTGCTGTTGGTTGTTTGTCCGGCGCAGAAGAGGCTGATACCAAAAGGATGAAAATGAATATCACCACCGTTTTAAATAAATGATTTTGAAACATAGTCAGGATAGTTCAATAAGAGTTATTATTGAATAAACAACATGCAAATATGTGGATTGTTCAAAACCATTATTATAGAACTATTTGCGGTCGATAACAAACAAGTTTCATTCTTTATGCACAAAAAATACTGTATTTAAATCTGATTGAAGTACTTTTTATCTATAAATTGAAATTGTATACAAACGTGTTGGCTGCTATCAAGTGCTTCTGAACTTAGCCCATGACTGATACGAGTCTTGATTGGTTCGAAAAAGCTGCAGAAGGATTGTATGATATAGCTTATTGATAAATAATGATATAAAAAAAGCGTTTGCAGATTAATGCAAACGCTTTTTTTATATCTTGGCCTAAGTTTTTATTTGATAGTGAGTTCGTTAATTAAGCGTGTGGCATCACCTACCTTGTCCATTACGAACATTACGTAGCGGATGTCAACGTTTATAGTGCGTTGCAAATCCGGTTCAAAAACAATATCGCCACTCATGGCTTCCCAGTTTCCGTCGAATGCCAGGCCGATTAATTCTCCTTTGGCATTGAAAATCGGACTGCCGGAATTACCGCCCGTAATATCATTGTTGCTCAGGAATGCTACATGCATTTCACCGGTTTTTTGATCCAGGTAAGCACCGTAGTTATTCCCCTCAATCGCTTGTTTTAATTTTACAGGCACGTCAAACTCATAATCGCCCGGAATTTCTTTCTCTAAAATTCCTTTGGTGGTGGTGTAGTACTTGTATTCCACAGCATCGGCAGGGTTGTATCCACCCACTTTGCCATATGTGAGACGCATCGTAGAGTTTGCATCAGGGGCAAGTGCTATACCTTTTTCAGCAGCCATGGCTTTAAGACCGTTTTCGTAAAGGCGTTCGGCATCTTTGATTTTTTCCAGAGCACCGGTGTATTCTGCACTTTTGATTAACTCGGCAGTTTTACGGATATCTTGAGCGAAAATGATTGCAGGATCTTTAGAAAAATCAATCTGACCGCCCTTTATAGCTTTCGTAATTTTATCTAACGAAGTAAATACCGATTTTTTATACAGATATTTGGCGTATTTGGCATAATCGCCGCTGAATTTCTTTTGGATAGTTTTGTAAACTTCCGGCAAAGCATCGGCATCAACCGACTTTTTATACACGTCGAGCATGGCAACCATGGTAGCTTCATCTACTGCCGGATAATAATCTTTGTATTGGCTGGCCACTGCTTTCAGAAGTGAGTCCTGAGAAATATTCTTTTTAGTCAGGCTTTCTGTAATTAATGCTATTCGTGGCATCTCCACACCTCCGGAGAGCGATTCTGACAAATAGTTCATGGCACGGCCGTAAGGGAAGATTGTTTTGTATCCGTTTTCGAGAGTTTCCAATACGTTTTTATACTTGGTTTGCCGGTCGGTTGATTTTTCGACCCAGGCTGCAAAGGCCTTTTCCTGCGCTTGTTTTTCTGCAATAATTCCCAGTTTGACAATAGCTTTGTTCATTCCAATGCTGTTTTTCCAGTAGTTGGAACTGCGGGCAAATTTGCTGGCGTAGGCAATGTTGATGGCTTCATCCGCACGCATAAACGATTGCCATACATTCTGTTTGGCTCCACGCACTTCAATTCTGGCCTTGTTGCTCGAATTCATGCGGTAATCTACTCCCCACGAGGAAAGATAACGGTTTGTCGTGCCGGGGTTTCCAAGTATCATAGTATAATCGCCGGGCACGTATCCCTGGTTCGAAATGGCTGCAAATCGTTTCGGGTGATAAGGAACATTGTCTTTGGAATAAGCTGCTGGTTTACCATCACGGGTGGAGTAAACCCGGAAAACGGAAAAATCGCCGGTATGACGTGGCCACATCCAGTTATCGGTATCGCCACCAAATTTACCGATCGAAGTAGGAGGGGCAAAAGCAAAGCGGATATCTGAAAACTCCTCATATACGAATAAATAATATTCATTGCCCGAGAAAAAAGGTTTTAGTTTGGCAGTAAAGTGTGTGTCCTTTGTTTCTTCTTTTTCAATAGCCGAAATGATCGAATCTTGTTTTTGAACTCGGGCTTTGCCAAGCAATGTTTCCGGTAATTGAGACAGAACGCGCTCGGTCATGTCCTGAACCCGTACCAAAAATTTCACGGTGAGCCCGGGGCATGGAATTTCATCTTCCAGTTTGTTGGCGGTGAAACCATCTTTCAAATAGTTGTGCTCAACCGAACTGCGCTGCTGGATAGCTTCGTAGCCGCAGTGGTGGTTGGTAAAAATAAGTCCTTCGTTGGAAACCACCACGCCGGTGCAACCATTTCCGAAAATAATAACAGCATCTTTGAGGCTTACACTCTTGTCGCTGTAAATTTCGTCGGCCGAAAGCGTGCAACCCATGCCGTTCATTTTTTGGATGTTCAGTTTTTGAACCAAAGGCAACATCCACATGCCTTCGTCGGCTTTAACTCCAGCAAAAATGCTGAGCGTAAGCATTACAATAAGTAGTTTTTTCATTGAAAAATTATAGAATGGAGAGTTATCATTAAAGTAATCAGGAGAATAAGCTACTCTTGTTACTAATTTGTTTTTTTGCATATTAATGCAATGCAAATGTAAGAATTTATTTTTAGATAAAGTGGATTGAATTACCTATTAGTTATTTGGTCAACCCTGATTTGGATGAAAAGGGTCGTTGGTAAAGTAATCGGGGCTCAACGAACTGACGTAGCCTGGTTCTCCCGGACCCGGAGCGGGATAGGAAGCAAGGGCTAAGGAAATTTCATTGTCAAGAGCAATTTGTGCTATCCGTGGAGGATTGTAGGCTTGTTTTACGGCTTGATTGCTGTTTGTTTCCATGGTGTTGTTATTATTAGTTTTCGGCTCATACGGTTTCAAAACTGTGATTAAGGAACCGGTTTGGCTTATTTGTTTTACAAATCTATTCAAATTATTCGATCACAAGTCGTTGATTCGTTGATTTGTTGCCATTTTTGATGCTCACTAGATAAACTCCCGGCTGTTTTGGTAACTGAATAATTGTTTTGTTCTCTGTCAATAGCTTGTGTGAAGTCAATCGTCCTAAAGCATTATAAATCTGCACTGAACTGCCGGGGTTGATATTCCCGGTTACGAAAATAGTTAGCCCGTTGCTAGTGTTTTTGCAAATTGAAATGTTTTGTTTGCTGTCAGCACTGTTTGTACCGGTTGTTATTCCCGCAGTCCTGAAAACCAAGCTAAACCGGTTTGTCGTGCTGGTTGGGCCTGAACTGAAAATGTAGGGCGTGTTATCAGTAAGATCATGTTCCGTGTTGGCAAGTTTATCTTTCAGGATTATTTGTGTTGCCTCGTCAAAATTACTTATTTGGCTGGCTTTTATGGTAAATTGATTGGTTTCTCCGGTACTAAATCCCAGGGCCAGTTCTTTGTCGGTCATTAATGTGTTTAATCCATTGATGGCTACATTCTCATTTCCAGACACTGTGAAAATCTCCGGAACAGCTGCATTGGCATTGGCCATTTTGGGCGAATCGTAGTTGTCAGGATTATCTGAAGCATTGGCATTAAAATACACCACCGTTTCGTCGTTGTTAGAGCCGTTTGAAACTTCTAAACGCAACAGCGCATTTTTAGTATTGTTTACTGAACGGACTTTTAGCGGAGCAGATCCGCTGCCGTGCGAACGCATACTGTTGTTTGTAGTAAGTGTTCCTCCACCAGCATTTACACGTACCCAGAAACCCTGCATAGGAGGTATTTCACCTGTTACTTCGGCCGGTATACCAATTCCACCACTTGCATTGTAAGTGTGGAACGCATAAACCCCGTTTGCCTGGGTCCTGTACCAGATTGTTGTGAGTGCATTGGCAGCTGTTGCGATAGATGAAGTCCAGTTCAGATAGGATGGATAGGGATTACCAACCAGATTAAATCCTTCTTTGTTTTTGCCGCTTGTACGTGTCAGCGCGATTGTTTTTTCGCCATTATTCAATGTCCCGCTAAAAGTGATGGATTTCGAATCGTTGGTAGATACGGAAATATAGCCTCTCATAGGTTGTAGAAATTCACCCGGAGCGGCCCAGTTGCCAATAGTTTCGTCCCAGTGCACAATTGAAGTTGCTGTACTTAACGCATTTGTGTTTGAAGTGGAAACAGGGCTGGAAATATACCAGTTTCGCCCGGCTGTAAGGTATTGTTCTACATTTGATGAGTTTATTTGTGTGATGCCATTATCAAGGTAGGTTGCGGTTCCCGAAGCGTTACTTTTCAAATTCAAAGTTGTGGCCGATAATGTGCTTCCTGCCGCATTTGTAAGCTTTCCTCCGGGGTTCACTGTGATTGTATTGTAAGTTTTTGACTCGTCGATGGTCAATAATGCTCCGTTTGAAACGGTTATATCGCATGTTGGACACAAAGGTAGGGAAGAAGCGTTAGTTGTTGAATTCACTACAATTGTGTTCGATGTGTTTGCGATTGTCGTACTCGAATAGGGGCTGGTGCTGTTTGAGCTCACTGCACGTACGCGGTAGTAGTATGTTGTGTTCGGCGATAGTCCGCTTACAGGTTGGTTCGTTGTATTTCCAACATTTAGATTGTCGTATCCCGGTACAAATGAAGGGATCATTACATTATAATTGATTGCAACATCATCAAACGATATGTTGCCGGCAGATTTTGTATATGTAAATCTAAACTGGATTATATCCGAAGGTAATGCGGGGGTTGAACCTGAATTAAAAGTGTAAGTTGAACCGGTGGTTGGTATGCTGTTGGTTATATTGTCTATTGTGACCCATGAATTTCCATTATATCCTTCTATAAGTAAAGCGCTGCTGGCATCTGTGCCCTGACCTTTTATCCAAAAACTTAGTTGGGTGGCTGTGCCGCTCAGGGTTGACGTTGTTATTTTGTCGTTTGTGTCATCCAGTTGCAGGGAAGGGGAAGCGGCGGCATAATTTCCGGATGTTGTGTAAGTGTTACCAATGCTTGTAAACGTCCAGTTGGCCGGTGGTGTCGTGCCCCCATCGAATCCTTCGGAAAGTGTTGAAGGTTCTGCTACGCTAAAAGCAGGGGCTGTGCTCACATCGAGCCGATAACTGGTGGCTCCAGCGGTTTGGTTCCAATTGGCAGTAAATCCGTTGGCAGTTATTGATGTAGCTTCCTGAGTCGTTGGAGCCGATAAAGTATTAGTTGTTCCGTTTGTAGTAAAGGCGCTGGAATAAGAATTTTTCAGAGTCGAATTTGTTTCATCCACAACAGTGTAAATCAGTATATAATAGGTTGTGTTAGAGCTTAATCCTGTCACAGAAACATTTGTGCCATCACCGTTATATACACAGGTTGCTGCTGCATCGTTCTGGTAGGCCGTACCGTTCCCAAATACATTATTGGCATTGTAAGCTGAAGGTGCATTTGTCGGACTTCCGGTTGTGATTGGGTTCGAAGCCTTTACAAAAACCAATGTGCTTTGGGTTGAATTGTTATATCCATTTACAGAAGTCCAGTTTATATCGGCTGTTGTAGCTCCCGTGGCTGTTATGCTTCCTGAAGAAATCGAATTAGGTGGTGTTGCAATATTAAAGGTAGCTGCCGAATTCGTGTTGAAGTCTATTAAACCACCTGAATTGGTATACGAGTAAACCTTGATATTATACATGGTTCCGGCAGTAGTATTTGTGAATGTTACGCCTGTCGTCGCTTTAAATGTAGCACTCCCGTTGCTGATTGTCGCAGAACCTGCGCCCGGATCAATCCCATCTATCGGATCGGTTATGCTGCCAGTACTGAGTTTTGCTAAATACCCATCGGGAGATTGTGCGCCGGCAGCTGCAGCTGTCCAGGTCAAGGGTATCGAAATAGCTGTGACGATTGTAGAAACCCTGATCGATGTAGGTTGATTGGTTGGCTCAATTTTGGCAGTGGTTGCATTGGCTGTCAGGCCACTGGAATAGTTGTTTGCTCCATCGCATGAGAAAACTTTATAGTAATAACTCGTATTAGCATTAAGATTTGTGTGATTTGCTATTGATGAAGCGGCTCCCTTATAAACAATTGTTCCGCCTGCAAAGGAATCGCCAATACTTCCTGCCGCAAAGCCATCAGTTGGAGTAGTAAAGCTTTCTGTTAAGTTGCTAATAACAATTATCTCATCTGAGTTTGTATTTGCTGTGGCTGATAAATTAATTTGTGTACTAGAGGATGTCGTAGCAGAAAAAGTAATTGGGTTGGTAGCTGAGAAATTCGCTGTAGTTTGATAATTTGGATTATATGTTGCTGTCGCCACATTGTAGTTGCAGTAATTGCCGGTTCCATAATAGTCAAAAACTTGAAAGCTATACGTTGCTCCAGCTATAAGGTTTGTAAGTGAAACTGTACTTCCCGTACCATTATAAATGCAATAATACCCTGAGGCTCCGAGTTGTGTTCCTTTTAAGTCCCAATTTGCATTTGCACTGTAAACTGTTCCATTTACAGGATTTGTAATTGCTCCGGATCCTTCTTTCATAAATACAACTCTTCCTGAACCATTTCCAGGTGTCCAGTTTACAATCATTGAACTTTTTGATACAGAGGAAAATGTAATATTTGATGTTTGAGTGCTTGGAGAGCTGCAAATTATTTGATGATTTGATGTGTTTCGGGGAGTTGGAGAGCCGGTAACGAAATCTGCAGAATTTACATTAGTATCAGTACAACCTCCCGAATTACGTGTGATACTAGTTGTATTACTTGGAGAGGGCGCCTTACCTGTGCCTTCATAACTGTCTGCAGTTCCATAGCCAACAAAATCAATTATTGAGTTTCCTGTAGGTGTGGAGCCAGTAAATCCTGCTGTTGTAAGAGGAACGGTTGTATTGCAAAGTGCAATTTTCCCATCTGTTGCCGCAATGTTAAGGGATGTGTTGCTGATATCTTCTGTAGGTAGGATATTTCCATTTACACCATTGGAATATAATTTTACTAGATAATACTGGCCAGGACTTAAAGTTGTGTTTGTTAGAGCTATAGTTGTCCATGAGCTCCCATTTTTAGATGTGTACTGAATGGACCAATTATTTAGATTTTGATCATTTGTTCCTCTGTTATAAATTTCAATAAAGTCGTTTTGATACGTGGCACCAACATTTCCTCCACCACCATAAATTTGACTGATAACAACCTGTCCCAGAGCTGAGTTCGCAGAAGTAACTAATATAATTAAAACAATTAAAAACCGAAATAAAGAACTATTTCGTTTTAAAACGCTGGACATAGTAGTGTTATTTACCATAAAAGATCAATTAGAACTAGTGAAACAACTTGGGATGTCTTTTGCTACTTATATTTTTGAAGGAAAAATATAGGCAACAAATATAAAGAATTTTAGTAAATCTGCAAACTATTATATAAATTAAAAAATTTGTATATTTAATACGACAGGTGTACTATAAGGCGTTGTCAATTTTTGTGTGTAAATTGCTACATAATAAACTTTTTTCTATTTTGCTTGTTTAATAATCAATAAATTTTAGATCGAATAATTGTAATTCATTATGGATGTCGGGTTCTTCTATAAAAATCATTGAATAACCAATGCTTTTATTTTGAATTGTAACGAAAATAATCTAAAAAATATCACTTTGTATTTGTGGGTTTGAAAAAATGCAGTATCTTTGCAACACTTTTAGAAAAAGGAACAATGAACAAGAATTTCTTACATATCCTCCTACTCGGTATTATTATTCTCTTGCAAAACAAGTAGAAGTGAGTTTGGTGTGTAGTTAATTCAATAAGTATATAAAGCCTTCTCACTTCGGTGTGGAAGGCTTTTTTTTAGCCCATACCCAGGAAGGCTTGAAAATTTGGTGTAAAACAATAAAAAATTAGCAAACAATTCCCTTATTCCTTTTTTAAGGTAGGGGTTAAATAATGACGATATGGATAGATTATTTATCTTCGACACCACTTTACGAGATGGTGAACAGGTTCCGGGTTGCCAGTTGAACACGATTGAAAAGATTCAGGTTGCCAAAGCACTCGAAAGTTTGGGTGTGGACGTAATTGAAGCCGGTTTTCCTATTTCCAGCCCGGGTGATTTTAATTCGGTGGTTGAAATTTCGAAAGCAGTTACTTGGCCAACGATTTGCGCGCTTACACGCGGAGTTCAAAAAGATATTGATGTAGCAGCCGACGCCCTCAAATACGCAAAAAACAAACGAATTCACACCGGTATCGGAACTTCAGAGTTTCATATTAAACATAAATTTAATTCCACGCAGGAAGAAATTCTGGAACGTGCTGTAGCAGCAGTAAAGTATGCCAAGAAATATGTCGAGGATGTTGAATTTTACTGTGAAGATGCCGGTCGTACCGATAACGTATATTTGGCTCGCGTAGTAGAAGCGGTTATCAAAGCTGGTGCTACGGTAGTAAATATTCCTGATACAACAGGTTATTGCCTGCCATGGGAATTCGGAGATAAAATCAAATTCCTGATGGAAAATGTAAATGGCGTTCATAATGCCATTCTTTCCACACATTGTCATAACGATTTGGGAATGGCTACTGCTAATACGATTTCTGGAGTTATGAATGGCGCCCGCCAGGTGGAGGTAACTATGAATGGTATTGGCGAACGTGCCGGAAATACTTCGCTCGAAGAAGTAGCCATGATCCTGAAATGCCATAAATCATTGAATATCGAAACACAAATCAATACCCAACGGATTTATTCTACAAGTCGTTTGGTATCCGGGTTAATGAATATGCCTGTTCAGGCTAATAAAGCCATTGTAGGTCGCAACGCTTTTGCTCACTCTTCAGGAATCCATCAGGATGGCGTGTTGAAAAACCGCGAGAGCTACGAAATTATGGATCCGAAAGATGTAGGTATTGACCAAAACTCTATCGTATTGACAGCCCGTAGCGGTCGTGCTGCCTTGAAACACCGGTTGAGCGTATTGGGCGTTGAAGTTGAAAATGATAAATTGGATGAAATCTACGCCGGATTCTTGAACCTTGCCGACAAGAAAAAAGATATTAATGATGACGATGTTTTGTTGCTTGCGGGAATGGAACGTAGCGAAAAACAACGCATCAAACTGGACTATTTGCAGGTGACTTCCGGAGTGGGAGTTAGGGCAGTGGCAAGCATCGGCTTAATCATTGCCAACGAAAAATTTGAAGCTGCTGCTTCTGGAAATGGTCCTGTAGATGCAGCTATCAAAGCTTTGAAGCAGATTATCAAACGCGAAATGAACTTGCAGGAATTTACTATTCAGGCTATCAATAAAGGTAGCGATGATGTGGGAAAAGTACACATGCAGGTAGAGCATCAGGGAGCTGTTTATTATGGCTTTGGTGCCAATACCGATATTGTTGCCGCTTCGGTAGAGGCTTATATTAATGCAATAAATAAATTTATAAGATAGTTGGGAGAACGGAATTCCGATTCCGTTTTTTTAAGGAATTAAAAGAGTGATAAACTGCGGAATTGGAATTCCGCTCCCCTACGTAATAAATATCTAAAATATATGAGCAAAACATTATTTGATAAAATCTGGGATGCCCACGTGGTATCTGCAGTTGAAAACGGTCCGACTCAGTTATATATCGACCGTCATTTTTGCCACGAAGTGACCAGCCCACAGGCATTTAACGGACTTCGTGCCCGCGGCTTGAAGGTGTTCCGTCCGGAACAAACCACCATGACAGCCGACCACAATACGCCGACTATCAATCAGGATCAACCAGTAAAGGATCCGATTTCGCGTAATCAATTGGATACATTCGCGAAAAACGCTGCTGATTTCAATATGCCGTTGTTTTTCCCATTAGGGCACATTAAAAATGGAGTGGTTCACATTATCGGCCCTGAAAATGGTTTCACTCATCCGGGTGCAACTATCGTATGTGGCGATAGCCATACTTCTACTCACGGTGCTTTCGGAGCTATTGCTTTCGGAATTGGTACCAGCGAAGTAGAAATGGTATTGGCTACTCAATGTATTCTTCAATCGCGCCCCAAAACTATGCGCATCACGTTCAATGGTAAACTGAACGAAGGTGTTACTGCAAAGGATTTGGCGCTGTATATGATTTCTAAGCTGACTACAGGTGGTGCTACCGGCTATTTCGTTGAATATGCAGGTGAAGCTATCCGCAATATGAGCATGGAAGAACGTATGACCGTTTGTAACCTTTCGATCGAAATGGGTGCACGTGGCGGTTTGATTGCTCCAGACCAAACTACTTTCGATTATGTGAATGGTCGTGAATTTGCTCCTAAAGGCGAAGAATGGGACAAAAAACTGGCTTACTGGAAAACATTGAAAACCGACGAAGGTGCTGCTTTCGATAAAGAACTTGTTTTTGATGCTGCTGATATAGAACCAATGATTACTTACGGAACAAATCCGGGTATGGGTATGGGTATCACTGAAGCCATTCCAACTTTGGATACTGTGGATGAAGCAGGTCAGATTTCTTACCTGAAATCATTGGATTATATGGGCTTCCAACCGGGCGAAAAGCTGGAAGGAAAAACTATCGATTATGTTTTCTTGGGTAGCTGCACCAATGGCCGTATCGAGGATTTCCGTGTATTTGCCAATTACGTAAAAGGTAAAAAGAAAGCTGATAACGTTACTGCATGGTTGGTGCCGGGTAGCTGGATGGTAGAAAAACAGATTCGTGAAGAGGGTTTGTTTGATATTCTGACAGAAGCTGGTTTTGCTTTGCGTCAACCAGGTTGTTCGGCTTGTTTGGCTATGAATGATGATAAGGTGCCTGCAGGAAAATATGCAGTTTCTACATCAAACCGTAA
>CAYSTC010000023.1:46431-54427 GCA_964433885.1 uncultured Paludibacter sp.
TGAATGATGATAAGGTGCCTGCAGGAAAATATGCAGTTTCTACATCAAACCGTAACTTCGAAGGCCGTCAGGGTCCTGGTGCACGCACCATTCTGGCTGGTCCGCTTGTGGCTGCTGCTGCTGCAATCTCTGGAAAAATAACAGATCCACGTAAATAATATTGAACTTAGGAAAAAATGGAAAAGTTTATAACATTAACTTCAAGTGTAGTTCCACTTCCAATTGAGAATGTGGATACTGACCAAATAATACCAGCCCGCTTCCTGAAAGCGACTGACAAAAGCGGTTTTGGCGATAATCTATTTGCCGACTGGCGTTACAATAAAGATGGAAGTCCAAAAGCCGATTTCGTCCTGAATAATCCCAGCTATGCAGGCAGTTCAATACTTGTGGCTGGAAAAAACTTCGGTTCGGGCTCAAGCCGCGAGCACGCTGCCTGGGCTATCGACGGATATGGATTCAAAGTTGTGGTTTCAAGCTTTTTTGCTGATATTTTCCGCAATAATGCTTTGAACAACGGAGTATTGCCGGTGGTTGTATCTGCAGAGTTCTTGGCTGAAGTATTTGCAGCAGTTAACGCAGATGCTAAAACTACCCTGACAATTGATCTCGTTAATCAAACAATTACAAATAATGCAAATGGTAAATCTGAATCATTTGAAATCAACGCATACAAAAAAGAATGTTTGTTGAATGGTTTGGACGATATTGACTATTTGTTGAGTAAAAAGCCTTTGATTGAAGCTTACGAAGCTGCAAGATAAATTTCCTTTCCAACTTTTCCAAAGTTCAATACTTTGGAAAAGTTATAATTAAATCGTTGATTTATGATAGAAATAATGGATACCACACTCCGTGATGGCGAACAGACATCTGGAGTTTCGTTTGCACCGGAGGAGAAGTTAAGCGTTGCGAGGCTACTGCTTGAAGATTTGTGTGTGAACAGACTTGAAATTGCTTCGGCGAGGGTATCTGAAGGCGAATTTGCTTCGGTTAAGCGTGTAGCTCAATGGGCACGTTCGCGTGGTCATATTGATAAAATTGAAGTGCTGGGATTTGTGGATGACCGTTTATCGCTCAATTGGATCAAAAATGCCGGTTGCAATGTGATTAACTTATTGTGTAAAGGCTCTCTGAATCACTGCACTTATCAGTTAAAAAAGACTCCGGAGCAACACGTTGCCGATATTAGAAATTCGCTCAAAAATGCCCGGGAAATGGGCATTACAGTCAACATTTACCTTGAAGATTGGTCCAATGGAATGCGTACATCAGAAGAATACGTTTACTTCCTGGTAGAATCGTTGAAAGACGAAAATATCAAACGTTTCATGCTGCCCGACACATTAGGGATTTTGAACCCGACCGAAGCATTTGACTTTTGTTCAAGAATGATTCAGCGTTTTCCGGGCTTGCATTTCGACTTTCATGCCCACAATGACTATGATCTGGCAGTTGCCAATGTGCTGGAAGCTGTTAAGGCTGGAGTGAAAGGCGTGCATGTCACAATTAATGGTTTGGGTGAACGTGCCGGAAATGCACCTCTTTCAAGTGTTTTGGCTGTATTGCACGATCAGCTCAAAATAAAAACCTGTTTGAAGGAAGATAAAATTAATTCTGTGAGTAAAGTGGTTGAAACTTACTCCGGAATCCGCATCCCTCATAATAAACCGGTTATTGGCGAAAATGTATTTACACAGGTTGCAGGTATTCATGCCGATGGTGATAATAAAAAGAATTTGTATTACAACGATTTGTTGCCTGAACGTTTTGGCCGTGAGCGTCAATATGCACTTGGTAAAACATCCGGGAAAGCCAGCATTTTGAAAAATCTCCAGCAATTGGGTATTGAGTTGGATGATGAAATGATGCATAAAGTTACCGCCCGTGTAATTGAACTGGGAGATAAAAAAGAGTTGGTATCGTTAGACGAACTGCCTTACATTGTTTCCGATGTTATTAAAAACGAGCAGGGCGATAAGTTGATCAAAGTCCTTGATTATTCTTTGTCGGTAACCAAAGGCTTGCGTCCGATGGCAAGTGTAAAGCTGGAGATTAATGGTGAAGTTTTTGAGCAGTCAGCTTCGGGAGATGGGCAATTCAACGCCATTTCAAAAGCTATGTACAAAATATACAGAAAACAAAACAAACCAACTCCGGAATTGATTGATTACGAGGTGGTAATACCTCCCGGCGGAAAAACAAATGCAATTGTTCAAACCATTATTACATGGCAATTTGATGGTAAATTATTCAAAACCCGCGGTTTAAATGGTGATCAGACAGTGGCAGCACTGGAAGCAACTGAAAAGATGTTGAATATAATAGAAGAGTCAAAGCTCTAAGAATTCAAAAGTGTTTAATAATCATTATACAGAGAAAATAAAATATAAATCGTTTAAAAGTTAAATTTTAAAAATGAAATCATTAAATATTGCGGTATTGCCTGGTGATGGTATCGGTCCGGAGATTGTAGAACAAGCGTTAAATGTAACAAAAGCTGTTTGTGAAAAATTTGGTCATACGCTTACTTATGAATATGCAATTGTTGGTGCCTGTGCAATCGATGCGGTAGGAGAACCTTATCCAAAAGCCACTCACGAACTTTGTATGAAATCGGATGCTGTGCTTTTTGGCGCAATCGGCGATCCTAAATACGACAATAATCCTGCTGCCAAAGTTCGTCCGGAACAAGGTTTATTGAAAATGCGTAAAGACCTTGGTTTGTATGCTAATATCCGTCCGGTTACAACTTTTCCGTCATTAATACATAAATCTCCGCTTCGTGCTGATTTGGTGGAAGGTGCTGATTTTATGTGTATTCGTGAATTAACTGGTGGTATGTATTTTGGTCGTCCTCAAGGTCGTGCCGAAGATGGAAATACTGCTTATGATACCTGCGTTTATACCCGCGAAGAGGTAGAGCGTATTTTGCATTTGGCTTATAAATATGCAGGGCAACGTAATAAAAAAGTAACTATCGTTGATAAAGCAAACGTATTGGCGACTTCGCGCTTGTGGCGTCAGATTGGACAAGAAATTGCTCCGCAATATCCTGATATTGAAACAGAATTCATGTTTGTTGATAATGCTGCTATGCGTATTATCCAATGGCCAAAAAGCTTTGATGTGTTAGTGACTGAAAACTTGTTTGGCGATATCCTTACTGACGAGGCTTCTGTAATTACAGGTTCGTTGGGTATGTTGCCTTCGGCTTCAGTGGGTATTCATACTTCGGTTTTTGAACCAATTCATGGTTCGTATCCGCAAGCTGCCGGTAAGAATATTGCCAACCCATTGGCTACAATCCTTTCTGCCGCATTAATGTTTGAATATGCTTTCGGTATGATGCAAGAAGGTGCTTTGATTCGTGAGGCAGTTGCAGCCAGCATGGATGCAAATGTTGTTACAGAAGATATTGCTAACAACGGAAAAGCTTATTCTACCTCAGAAGTAGGCGAGTGGATTGTAAATTATATCTCGAAATAAAATTTCGTTTTAAAACACAAAATAAGCCAATCGTTATTTCGGTTGGCTTATTTTGTGTTAATACAACCGGGTTTGAGCCCGGTTTTTCCCATTATAATAATTTTTCGATATCGGCAGTTATGTCTTCAGGTTTGGTTGACGATCCGTATCTGCTCACCGGATTCCCCTTTTTATCCAGCAGAAACTTGGTGAAATTCCATTTAATCTCATTTCCCAATGTGCCTGGAAGTGCTGTTTTCAGGTATTTGTACAGCGGGTCGGCATTATCGCCATTTACTTCAATTTTCTGAAACATGGGGAAAGTAACTCCGTATTTCAGTGAGCAAAATTTCGAAATCTCCTCTGCACTACCAGGCTCCTGTCCACCAAACTGGTTACACGGAAATCCCAGTATGACCAGCCCTTTGTCTTTGTATTGTTTGTAAAGTTTTTCCAAACCTTCGTATTGAGGGGTAAAGCCACATTTGCTTGCTGTGTTCACAATCAACACCACTTTCCCTTCATACGCTTTCATGCTTATTTCTTTTCCGTCAATGCTTTTTGATTTGAATTTGTAAAACTGAGCAGAACTTTTTTGAGCCATAGCAGGTAATATCAAAACTACCGCTAAGAGTAAAATAACTATCTTTTTCATAATTCATTAATTTTAATTTCTGTTTTATTTACTGATTCCAAAACCTGAATCAGGTTGTATAATTTGTTTTTTAGATCCAACGCCTCTTCCAGTTGGGCTTTGTCCATGGTCATGTTCAACTTATTTAATAATCTGAACGGAATTTCCGCTGCTTCCGCTTGCATTGCCTGGCCTTGTTCGGTCAGTTTGATAATTACTTTTCGCTGATCAGTTTTGGCCTGTTCACGTGTAAGGATCTGCATAGACTCCATTCGTTTAAGCAGAGGAGTAACTGTATTTGTGTTCAAAATCAGTTTCTCGGCAATTTCATTAACGGTGAGTTCATTATGTTCCCAAAGCACCATCAAAACCAAATACTGCGGATACGTGATTCCTAATTTGTCTAAATCATCCTGATATGCCCTGATTATGAGTCTTGATGCAGCATATAACGGGAAGCATATTTGGTTTTCCAGTTTTAATTGTTCGTAAATCATATAATTATTCATTTTATCAAACGAAAATCGGCAGATATTGTTTGAATGAGTTCGGATAATGTTAGTTTTGACCGAGTAATGTTTCGATGTCTTTTCGCAATTTATCCGGTTTAGTAATCGGCGAAAAGCGTTTGTATGGCTTACCGTTCCTGTCGATCAGGAATTTGGTGAAATTCCATTTGATATTATTGCCCGGAAAGCCTCTCAGCTCATTTTTCAGGTATTTGAAAATGGGATGTGCATTGTTACCGTTCACATCTACTTTCGAAAACATCGGAAATGAAACTCCGTAGTTTATCAAACAACCTTCTGCGATTTCTTTTTCAGAACCAGGTTCCTGATTGGCAAACTGGTTGCATGGGAAGCCAAGAATAACTAACCCTTTGTCTTTGTATTCGTTATAGAGCTTTTCCAAACCTTCGTATTGTGGAGTAAATCCGCATTTACTGGCGGTATTCAGTACCAAAACTACTTTCCCTCTGTAGCATTCTGTATTTATTTCTTTGCCCTGAAGCGAGGTCGCTTTAAATTGATAAAATTTTGATTCCATATAGTTTAATAGATTATTATGTCTGCGATACAAAAGTACATATTTATATCGCATGCGATATAAATATGATTGAACAAATAACAAATATTAATATATGGATGAGTTTTGCTGGTTAGTTTTATTTTGCTTTTCGAGAAGCTTAGGATACAACTCATCCCTTACATACTTACAGTTTGGCTCTTTTCGGAGAATTTTCTCAAAGGTTAACCTGGATTCTTCAGGCATGTCAATTTTGTCGTATGTAATAGCCAAAATAGTCAGCAAATTAATGTATTTCCAGTTCTGAGTGGTGTTTCTGTTTTGCTCAATTAGTTTAATTCCTTTGATGTAGTAATTTACAGCTTGTCTTTTATTGCCGCCAAGCAGGTACGGAAAATAGAAAAAGATATTTCCCATGTCTATATTGGCTTGCAGGTTTTGACTGTCAAGTTCATACGCTTTGTGTATGTTTTTACTGATTTCCGGATATAAGTTTATTAATTTTAGTTTGCTTATCGCAATTTTGAAGCCGGCAAATGCCCCTTTATAGGCATAAGCAGTTGCATTTTGAGGGGAAATCCGGAGAACTTCATCTATAAGTTTTTGCCCACGGACTAGCTCAATTTGTGCGACATCGTATTGTTTTATTTCAACCAGATGTCCTACATATCCATAATAGTAATCAATATATTCTAATTTTTGCTCAACACTTTTTGGTGGTTTTGACGCTTCTATAGTGTGAATTATACTTCCCCATTTATCCATTTCACGATTTAAAAAAGTCGTGTAAATCGTTTTTCTATAGGGCGATTCGGAATAAATACAGGGTGTACAAGAGAATAGAATGATTGTTACAATCAATCTGTTGAAAATGCATTTTGATTTTTCCATAAATATCTTTTTTCATAGTATGTATTTAAATTAAGGTAGTAATATGTTTTTTGTCATTTTTTCGTTTGGTGAAATTCCGATAACCAGATACGATCCGGCAGGTAAATTCAAAGATATAGATGTAACGCTATTGCTTTCAAATGTTTGTTTCATTATTAACCGCCCATAAATGTTATACAGGTATAAATCCCCGGATTTTGTTGTCGGATTTTGTATAAATAAAGTACGGTTTAAACTGTATATATTAAACCGTTTTTCAACATGGTTTGTTTGTCCGAAAGTTGATTCTGAGTCTTCCGGATCAGTGTTTTCTAATGGATTTTTTCTTATATTGACTGGTCCGGAAGTTATTTCTCCGAAGGCCATTTCTCCCAGCATAGTTGATGTGGTGGAATAGTTGGATGCGGTTATATGCAGGCGATAGAATTTATAAGCTGTGCTATTTGTAAATGTATATGTTTTGGCCAATTCCCGGGTAGCAAAAGTCTGATTCGTTCGGGTGTCAAGTATTGTCCAGCCTCCAACAGTGTCATTTGATGCTTTTACGATCCAGCTTTTAGGATCACGCGATGCATTGTCGTTTGATGAGGTTAGCGTAATATTGTTAATGATTGAAGGATTAGTATAAGAAAAAGTAATGTAGGAAATTGTCGGACTCAAAACCCGCCAGCTCGTTGCGCTATTTCCATCCGTCAGGTAAGCCAGAGAATAGGGAGCTACTACGGCTGGCGAAGAGGTAACTGTGTAAGCAGGAGCTTCAGTGGTTTTAGCCGTAACAGTTATCGGATTGTTTGCTGCCGGGTTTAGTGCTGCATCTTTGCATGTAACGGTGAAAATGTAATTGATTGAGGAATTTAGGCTGGTTATGGTATATGACGTTTGGGTGGCCGAAGTTCCTGTCAAAGTAACCACTGTTGGTGCGGCTCCATAGTAAACTGTATAATAAACCAATCCTGAGTTATCGGTAGCATTGAGTAATAACTCAACGCTGTTTGGAGTGATAGCCCCTAAGCTTGCAGTGAAAGCCGTAGGTGCTGTTGTGTCTATATCCAATCCAAAGGACAGCTCTCCCAACATAGTTGAGGTGGTTGAGTAGTTGGACGCCGTTATATGCAGGCGATAGAATTTGTAAGCAGTATTGTTGGCAAATGAATATGTTTTGGCTAATTCGCGGGTAGCAAAGGTCTGATTCGTTCGGGTGTCCAGAATTGTCCAGCCAGCAATGGTATCGTTTGATGCTTTCACTGTCCAGCTTTTAGGATCCCGTGAGGCATTATCTGTGGATGATGTTAATGTTATCTTATTAATGATTTGAGGAGCTGAGTATTCAAATGTAATGTAAGACGCTGTTGGGCTCAGTACCCGCCAACTGGTGGCTGAATTTCCATCGGTCAGATAAGCCAGAGAATATGGAGAAAGCACAGTTGGTGATGATTTTACAGTATAAGCCGGTGCAGATGTAGTTTTAGCAACGACAATCAGCGGACTGTTTGCAGCCTGATTCATTGCTGCATCTTTGGCAATTATGGTAAATGAATAATTTGTTCCGGCAGTCAATCCAGAAACAATGTATGATTTTTGTATTCCTGATATTCCGCTTAAGTTTATTTCAGTTTGCATAGCTCCATACGAAATTTTATAGTTGATTGTACCAGAATTATCTGTTGCATTCAGTAATAGTTCTATAGTGTTTTGAGTCACAGTTCCCGGTATAGCTGTAAATGCCAATGGTGGTAAGGTGTCCTTGGGAATTGCAGGTATGCTGGTTGTTTTTGCTGATATAGTAATCGGACTGTTTGCAGCCTGATTCATTGCTGTATCTTTGGCAATTATGGTAAATGAATAATTTGTTCCGGCAGTCAATCCAGACACAATGTATGATTTTTGTATTCCTGATATTCCGCTTAAGTTTATTTCAGTTGGCATAGCTCCATACGAAATTTTATAGTTGATTGTACCAGAATTATCTGTTGCATT
>CAYSTC010000023.1:54527-65786 GCA_964433885.1 uncultured Paludibacter sp.
CAGCAATAGTTCTATGCTGTTTTGAGTAACAGTTCCAGTTGCAGCAGTAAATGCAGTCGGAACTTGCGTGTCTTTAGCAGGTGTTTGGTTATCAGACCAGAACATCATTTCCCCTAACATGGTGGAAGTGGTGGAATAGTTTGAAGCTGTTATATGTAATCTGTAGTATTTATAAGCCGCACTATTGGTAAATGTATATGTTTTGGCTAATTCCCGGCCAGAAAAACTCTGGTTGGTTTGGGTGTCGAGTGTTGCCCAGCCTGCAAGGGTGTCGTTTGAGGCTTTAACTATCCAGCTTTTAGGATCCCGTGAAGCATTGTCGTTGGATGAAGTAAGGGTTAGTTTGTTGATTGTCTGAGCATTTATATATTTAAATGTGATAAATGAAACTGTGGGACTCAATACTCTCCAGCTTGTGGACGAATACCCGTCAGTCAGATAGGTTAATGAATATGGAGCTTGTACTGCTGGCGAAGATGTAACTGTATATGTTGGTAGAGTTGAGGTTTTTGCGGCAAGAACAATGGGGCTGTTTGTTGTCTGGTTCAGAGCATCATCTTTGGCTACAATGGAAAACGAATAGTTGGTAGATGCCGTAAGACCAGTTACCACGTACGACTTTTGTGTACCGGAAAAGCCGCTAACATTTATTACTGTGGGTAATGAGCCATATGAAATTGTGTAATTTACTGTGCCTGAATTGTCAGTTGCATTAAGTAATAATTCAACGCTATTGTGAGTGATTGTTCCAATGGATGCTTCAAAAGCTGTCGGAGATTGGCTGTCCTGATTTTCGACCCAAATGGGGGATGAAATTGCTTCGTCTCCATCAGCTTCGGTTACTTTTATATAATAAAAATCGCCATTAGCAATTGTTAGATTTGCAGATATATCCACAGTGGTAGAATTTGGAGTCCATTCCAGTATCACATTGTGAGCTTTATTAAACAATTTTACATTAGTAAATATTTCTGAATCGGCATCATTTGCCTGTATTCGGAGTGTGTAAGTGCCTGGTATTATGGTTGATCCCATTTCCAGATTATTTATTTTAAACGATAAGGCCAGATTCTTATCCAAGGTAGAGTAAAATCTCCTTGCCAACATAGCTCCCCACAAATCGTTTCGGGTCAGATTGTTGGATAGTATTGCGAGCCTCGAATCTTCGGCAGTGCCCCAGGTGGCCGAATGATCATCGCCGGAACCGGCTGCTCCAACTTTCCAACCTGAATTTAAAGCCTCGTCATAAAACCCTTTTGAATTATCATTGTTGGTATAACCATCGTTGTAATAGAATGTTGAAAATCCATCATCTTTATTCCATAGTTCAACACCTACAAACTTGTTGGATGGGCTGCTGTTAAAATGGTCGAATTCCAGATTGTTAGCATCTTCCCGCCCCGGATGATTAAAAAAAGCAATTCCGAATCTATCTGAAAGCCACATCTTTAACTTGTCAAAATTATTGGTAATAACTGAGGTGGTGTAATCAGGCGTTCCGATAATCGTAATATGTCCGTAAGTCCAAGTCGATGACCATTCGAAACCGTAAAAAGTGGAGAATACGCCATCTTGATTGTAACTATCAGCTTGTGCCTTTGTGTCCGCCCACTTTAATGAATCCAGATAGGAGTCATGATCCGAAATGCCAAAGAAATCCAACTTTGCTTTATTCTTGGCATAATTGTAAGCTTGAGCGGGGGTGCCACCACCATCAGAATAAATAGTATGGTTATGTAAATGGCCATAATATACGTTGTATCCCCCAATGGAAGGTGAAGCGGTGGAAATTGCAGTACACAACAAAAGGTTTAGGGTAAGAAGTATTATTTTCATAAATACATTTTTGTTATAGTTGCTTTTTTTGAGAAGAATAAATATCAGGAAAATGAAGAGATTGCTAAAAATGATAGAATGCGAAGTTCTTAAATCACATGTTTTCATATAAGAAATAAACAGTTATGACTGTAATTTTGTTTATATGCAAATGTCAGAATTTAAACGCTTAAAATTCTAATAATCAGTGCGTATATGCCTTTTTAACGAATAATTGTACACAGGTAGATTGAAAAGCATGGATTGGCTGTCCTATTTCGATAATACTACCTCATTGGGTTCAGAGAAGAGTTTATTTCTTTTTTTGCAATCTGTATTTTTTGAAATGGAAAATGATACAACAAATGTCTCGATTTTTGTGTTTTTCGACTTAAAATCATTGTCTTTACCAATTTTTATCTTTTTTAGGTCAATTTTTGTTCAGAGGCTATTTGTCTAAATTATATTTTTGTTGTTATGGTTCTGATAAATAGAATACCATTCTATGCATCAGGATATTGTGTAATATAAATCTACCAAAAGGGTGTTTTTTTTATTTTATTATTTACCTTTTAATTAATTATCACATGAAAAAAAATTACTTTATTGTATGCCTTGCAATGACTTTAGGCATGAGTTTTCAAAGTATGGCCCAGACTGATCCGGGAACTGCCAACTTAAAACACAAATGGACGTTTGAAGACGGAACTGCTAATGATGCCGTTGGAACAGTTAATGGTACTTTATTGGATGGTGCAACTATCTCGAATGGTTCACTTAATACTTCTACCGGGGGTTATTTAAGTTTTGAAGCTGGAGCTCTGGATATTAAATCTTACACTGAACTTACAGTAGAATCATGGTTTACCTCTACTGCCGGTGAAAATGGAGGTTACCGGTTTTTGTATTATTTCGGAAATTCAGACGGAAATGGGAATCACTGCACCGGTTATACTCCGACTCGCGGAAACAACGTATGTCGTTTATTGATTGATACAGGAACAGGTGAGCAGGGTGTGAACGGCACTCAATATGATGATGGGCGCTTGCACCATGTGGTTTGCGTTATTAATGCAACAACTATTTTTTACTATATGGATGGCGTTTTAGTGAATACGGCTTCTCTTGGTAGTGCTAGTCTTGCAGGTGTAGGAAATCAATTTGCGTGGCTCGCTAAAGGTGGTTGGCCAGATCCAACATGGAAAGGTTTAATTCATGAGTTCAATATCTACGACAAAGCCCTTACACTTGATAACGTTAAGTACCTTTACAATTTACATAAGATCGATGTTCCTGCAACAGACCCAGGTACGGCTAACCTGAAACATAAATGGACATTTGATGATGGAACTGCAAATGACGCAGTTGGAACAGCTAATGGAACTTTAACTGATGGTGCCACTGTTGTAAACAAAGCTCTTAATACAACTACCGGAGGTTATGTTAACTTTAATCCCGCGGATTTGGCTGTAAATACATATACTGAACTTACTGTGGAAACATGGTTTACTCCAGTTGCAGGAGCGAATAATGGTTACCATTTCCTATACTATTTTGGAAAATCTGATGGTAATGGAAACCACTTTACCGGTTTTACTCCGTCTCGGGATGGTAATCCAGCACAATGTGGACGTTTTATGATTGCTACCGGAAATGGAGAGGATGGCCAGCAGGGAATAAATACTACTAAATTCACTGATGACAGATTGCATCACGCGATCTGTGTGATTGATGCTACATCCGTAACTGCCTATATGGATGGTAATTTGTTGGGAACAACTTCTATTGGTTCTAATTCCCTGTCTAATATTTATCTTCCAGCTGGTCCGGGTAATAATTTTGCCTACTTATGTAAAGGTGGTTGGAACGATCCAACGTGGAAAGGTCAAATTCATAAAATGAGTATTTATGACAAAGCCCTGACGTATAATAATGTAAAGTATCTCTATGGACTTGGAGCTGAATCTACCACAACTGCTGTGAATCAGGCTACAAATATAAACCGGAAAGTATATGTGAATAACAATCAGATTGTGGCTAATTTTGAATCAGCCAAAGCAGCCGCGTCGCAAATTGAAGTTTACAACATTCAGGGTTCGTTGCTTTCAAGTGAGACATTCACTTGCAATGGAGGCTTGAATTCTAAAACTATCAAAGCTGATTTTCCTGCTGGTATTTACATGGTTCGCCTAACTGTTGCCGGACAAACAACGTATACTAAAGTTGTAAAATAAAATCATATTTTATTCATTCAAAAGAGGCTCTTCGCTTAGGTGAAGAGCCTTTTTATTATGCAGTAATTTTCTTTCAAATCCGAAATAATGAAAGACATTTAGTCAGAAAAAATAAAAACGGACTTGTCTTTTTTGATAAGTTTGTTTGTTAATAAATAAATTCTCTGAAATTCAATTATTTTTTCCAGTGGCCACCGCCCAGATAGAATCCTATAGATAAATTTAAATAACTATTTCTTGAAGTCCCAACTTTATTGTTAGTTATATCTACCAAAGTAGAATTTGGAATTAAATAGTATTCTAAGGCCATTCTGAAATGACCTGCTTCGAAACCTCCGCGAAGTAAGCCGCCAAATTTCTGCTCGATTAACAGCCCGGAAGGAGTGCTTTGGCTTGATGAAGATAAAACCTGTACATTACCAATAGAGTATGAACCTAAACCAGCACCAAGGAACGGTGCAAAGCTGCTTGAGGGTTTGTTGAAATAGTAGTCGCTTGTAGCTAATAAATGTGTCATTGCACTAGCTGTAGCAGTTCCGGCTGATAGTGAAAGGTCTTTTGCCATAGCAGCAAGTCCAAATTTAACCCCGGCATTCAGATTGTCCATAATGTTATAACGGAGATCTAAATCACCATTAAAGCCAGCACCTGCATTTGGTAACGCAAGACCAGCATTTAATCCAACTCTGATTTTTCCCTTTTCTTGCGCATTTGTGCCAAAAGCAATTACTACAACTAATAAGCTTAAAAATAATTTCTTCATACAATATGTTTTTATTTGGTTAATACTGTGGACAAAGATATGTATTTTTTCTTAGTAAACTAAATAATCATTGAAAAAAGTTCACAAACGAAAAGGAATACTGAGTTTTAGTTCGGATGAATTGAAGTGATTTTGTTTTTATGGGATAGATAAAAAAAACGGATCTGCCATTTGGCAAATCCGTCTTCGAAATTTTAATGAAAGGCTTATTTTCCTTGTTCCAACAATAAAGTACGTGTAGGTTGGTCGCATACTTCGGTTGGTCCGTAGTACTGAACTGGTCCCGGATAAACGTAGCTTGATTGCTCATCAGCCCAGCTCTCACGTTGCGAAGCAAAGAACTTAAATGGGGCACCATCCAACAATACCAATGCTTTTTGAATAACTGGTTTCATTTTTCCGTGGCGTTTTTCCATGTTCATCATCATGGTAATAGGCACACCACCTGCAATCCATTGATCTGCCGGAGCAGTCAGATTACGCACTGATGACATGTAACCGGTTTTTCCTTCAGAGATAAGTATTGAAGCCGTATATCCCAATGAATATGTATAGTCAGCATCGAAGTTTGAAGGGATAGCACAACGTCCTTCGTAACCGAAGAAGTGGTTGATGGCAGAGAATTTTCCTTTGTAAGTACCTTCTGCTTTCAATTGTGCCAAACGTTTAGCTACCATTTCGATCAACAATTTTTCTGTTTCGATCAATGAAACCTGAACGTTTCCGTGTGGGTCGCGATCCAAAGTTAATTGTTTTGCAATTCCTTTTGGAAGGCTGCGATAAACGTCTGAGCTTTCTTTAGACAACATACCTTTTACGTACTGACGTTTTTCGTCATCGGTATTCAACGCGTTGAAGTCATCGTTGTGAGCCAACAAGTCGTTCAATTCAGAAATAAGTTTTTTCATGGCAGGAATAAACTCGATTAATCCTTCAGGAATAAGGATTGTTCCAAAGTTCAATCCATGGCTTGCGCGGTGAACGATTACTTCAACAATGTCATTAACCACATCGTTCAGAGTTTGGTTTTTAGCCTCAACTTCTTCCGATACAATACAAATGTTTGGTTGGCTTTGCAAAGCACATTCTAACGTAATGTGAGAAGCTGAACGGCCCATCAAACGGATAAAGTGCCAGTATTTCTTAGCAGAGTTGGCATCACGTTGGATGTTACCAATCAACTCAGAGTATACTTTACATGCAGTGTCGAAACCGAATGAAGTTTCAATCATTTCGTTTTTAAGGTCACCATCAATTGTTTTAGGGCAGCCAATTACCTGGATTCCTGCATTTTTCTGAGAGTAATATTCTGCCAAAACGCAAGCGTTGGTGTTAGAATCGTCACCACCAATAATTACAATAGCTTTGATACCTAATTTGTTACAAATTTCAGTTCCTTTTTCGTATTGCCATTCTTCTTCCAGTTTGGTACGTCCAGAACCGATAATATCAAAACCACCGGTGTTGCGGTATTCGTCTACGATTTCTTTTGTTAGTTCAATATACTGGTGATCAACCAATCCGCTTGGGCCACCCAAAAATCCATATAATTTATTGTCCGGATTCAATGTTTTCAATCCATCATACAATCCCGAAATTACGTTGTGTCCGCCCGGAGCCTGGCCTCCTGAAAGAATAACACCTACACTAACAACCGGATTTTCTTTCTTTTCACCTTGTTCGAAAGTGATAAGTGGCATTCCGTAAGTGTTAGGGAATAGAGCTTTGATGTCTGCCTGGTCAGCAACCGATTGGGTAGCTGCACCTTCTTTTAAGACTACATTGCCTTTCAAAGCTGCCGGCAATTTTGGTTGATAGCTGGCGCGAGCAATTTGTAAAGGACTTTTGGTCATTGATTTCATGTTCGATATTTTTATAATAGTTTGATATTCAAATACATGTTTTTGTACTAAATCGGTTGCAAAATTAATGAAATATTTCGATAATACAAGGAAAATGAGCCGTTGAAATTCAAAACGTTTATCTGACTTTGGAGGCATGTTGTACATTAGAATTATAATCAGTAATTTGGAAGAAAAACTTATTTCGTGTAAACTAATAGAAAATCCAATTCTTTTCACTACCTTTGCGCCCGATTTAAAAACAACTATGCGTTGTGAGTAAATATCCGAATTTCACTGTCTTAGACTGGCAGTATGCTTACCAAAATGGTACACGTTCTCATTGATTAATGAAACTAAGCTCCATGCGACCAATGTAAATTGACTGTTTCGCATGAAATTATCGGCGGATGAATACTCGTAAACGTGTACTAAAAACAAACAAATGACATTTAGAGAATTGAATTTGAAGGACGATATCCTATCGGCCATCGAAGAACTTGGCTACGAGCAACCAATGCCCGTGCAAGAGAAAACCATCCCGTTTATGTTGGAAAAAACGACGGATTTAGTGGCATTAGCCCAAACCGGTACGGGAAAAACTGCAGCTTTCGGGCTGCCCGTGTTGAACCTGATTGATGCCGGTCACAAACAAGTGCAGGCCCTGGTGTTGGCTCCAACGCGTGAATTATGCATTCAGATTTCGAATGATTTAAAAAATTATTCGAAAAACATCCGTGGGTTACGCGTTGTTCCGGTGTACGGAGGCGAAGACATTCGCACTCAACTTCGTCAACTGGACACTGTTCCGCAGATTATTGTGGCTACTCCTGGACGTTTGATCGACCTGATTGAACGTGGTAAGGTAGAATTAGGTGCTATTGATTTCCTTGTTTTGGACGAAGCGGACGAAATGTTGAACATGGGCTTCAAGGAAGATATTGAAACTATTTTGGAGCGTACTCCGGAAACCCGTCGTACCATGCTTTTCTCGGCAACCATGCCTAAAGAAATTGCCAATATAGCTAAACGCTATATGAAAAATTACGAAGAGATTACTGTTGGTACAAAGAACTCGGGATCCGAAAACGTAGAGCACATTTATTATATTTCGCAAGCCAAACAACGTTACCTGGTTTTGAAGCGTATCGTCGATTTGAATCCGGATATTTATGGTATCGTATTTTGCCGTACCCGTCAGGAAACGAAGGAAGTAGCCGATAAATTGATGCACGATGGCTATAATGCGGATGCATTGCACGGCGATTTGTCTCAGGCACAACGTGATACGGTGATGCAGAAATTCCGTATCCGCAATATCCAGTTGCTGGTAGCTACCGATGTGGCTGCGCGTGGATTGGATGTGAGTGATTTGACTCACGTGATCAATTATAATTTGCCGGATGATGTAGAGGTTTATACCCACCGTAGCGGTCGTACCGGACGTGCCAACAAAAAAGGAGTTTCGGTTTCGATTATTCATTCTAAAGAAAAATTCAAGATTAAAGATATTGAGCGCATGCTCAAAAAATCGTTTGAGCAACAACAAATCCCGAATGGATTGGAAGTTTGCAAAAAGCAATTGTTCTTTATGATTGACCGGATGCAAAATGTGGATGTAAGCGAAGAGCAGATTTCTCCATATATTCCTCAGATTATGAAACAATTGGAAGATCTTTCAAAAGAAGAAATTCTCAAACGTTTCGTTTCGTTAGAATTTAATCGTTTCCTTGAGTATTACAAGGATGCTGAGGATTTGAATTACCATGAGCATCACAAGGAGCGTGGCGAACGTGCCGAAAAAGGTGAGCGTGGAGGAAAATCTGGAGGAAACCGGGTTCGTTTGAAATTGAATATCGGAGAGCGGGAAGGTATCGATCCTCGTCGTTTCCTGGGTATTATCAACGATGTTACCGGCGATAAATCAATCAGTATCGGGGCGATAGAAGTGACTAATAAATTCACTTTCTTCGATGTATTCTCCGATCAGGTAGAGAAAGTAGTGACTGCTTTTGCCGGCGAAACTGACTATGTTGTTTCCGAAGCCAAAGGAAGTAAATCATTTGAAGGTGGCGGAAGTCGCAAACCGGAATATCGCTCACGTGGAAGTTACGGTGGTGGTGAATCACGTTCAAGTAGTGGTTATCGCGGTGGTGGCGACAGAGGCGGAGATCGTGGAAATCGTCCTTCGGCAAATGCTGTTGGGGGAGATAAACCATGGCGTGCGCGTGATAGAAGTGATGATCGTGGTGGTAGTCGTCGTTCTTCTGCAGGTGGTAGTGACCGCAGAAGCAGTGGCTACAAGAAAAGGTAATTACTTCAGATAAAATATATAAACGGATAATTCAAAAATGGATTATCCGTTTTTTTATGGATTTCAAACCGATTGATTATCTTTGCAACTCAAAATTTGTACCTCATGGAGAATCTCGTAAATCAGCCAAAGAAAGATTATTGCGAACCAATGCATACCTGCGAACATATTCTGAATCAGACCATGGTTCGTATGTTTGGTTGCGGTCGGTCAATGAATGCACACATTGAAAAACGTAAATCCAAGTGCGATTATTTACTTCCGGGTGCACCGGATGATATTCAAATAAAGGAGTTGACCGATAAAGTGAACGAAATAATAGGGTTGAAGTTGCCTGTAACCATCGATTTTATGGGTAGGGAAGAGGCTTCTGCATTGGTTGATCTGTCAAAACTGCCTGCTGATGCAACGGAATTATTGCGTATCGTTCGGGTAGGCGATTACGATGCCTGCGCCTGCATTGGGCAGCATGTGGAAAATACTTCTGAGTTAGGACGGTTTGAAATAATAAGTCATGACTATGAAAACGGTCGGTGGCGGGTGAGGTTTAAGCTTGTATAAAGTTAAGACCAGACATTTTTAGATGATGAATTTCTTGTTATTAGATTTTTTTGAATGAAGAAACCAAAAAATATTTCAAAACCTCAAAATACAAAGAGTAAACCAAAGGGTTTTTGGGGGCGATTCTTGAGATTTTGCCGAAATCTCTTTCTGCTTTTTATTATTATCAGCGTTGGTTGGGTAGTTGTCGATCGCTTTGTTCCCGTATATCTTACTCCGTTGATGATTATTCGTTCTGTGGAATCTGTAGCTCAGGGCGAAATGCCCCGGAATAAGAAGAAATGGGTGTCTATGGATGAAATTTCGCCCAATATGGTTCGGGCTGTGGTGGCTTCTGAGGATAACCTGTTTCTGACTCACCATGGCTTTTCGTTTGACGATATGTCGAAGGCATTCCAGCATAATATGAAAGGACGGAAGATTCGCGGTGGTAGTACTATTTCACAACAAACAGCTAAGAATGTATTTCTTTTTCCTCAGCGGTCGTATATTCGTAAAGGGTTGGAAGCTTATTTTACGGTTCTGATTGAGTTAGTCTGGTCCAAAGAACGTATAATGGAAGTATATTTGAATTCTATTGAGATGGGTGTGGGAGTTTATGGAGTTGAAGCAGCGGCTCAGGAACATTTTGGTGTACATGCTTCTGAACTGACAAAGTCGCAGGCGGCACTTATAGCAGCTTGCTTGCCTAATCCCCGTCGTTTCGATGCAGGAAATCCTTCAGATTATATCCAAAGACGTAAATCGAAAATACTTAATGTTATGGGAAAGCTTGGACCGTTGGATTTCGATAATCCTGTGCCTGTGAAAAAAGAACGTAAACATAGAAGAAGATGAATCGGGCTATACAATATATAGATTGGGGTTTGGTGGAATACAACGATGCCTGGCAAAAACAGGAAATCTTGTTTGATGATTCTATAGAACGAAAACTTCAGAACCAACCAACGAACAATTATCTTGTGTTTTGCGAACATCCGCATGTCTATACATTGGGTAAAAGTGGCGATGAACACAATATGTTGCTAAATTATATTCAGCTGCAAGCCCAAAATGCTTCTTTCGTTCATACCAACAGAGGTGGAGATATAACCTATCACGGGCCAGGGCAGATTGTAGGTTATCCCATTTTTGATCTGGCTAATTTTGTCCTGGGTTTGAAACAGTATATATATAATATAGAAGAAGCCATAATTAAAACTCTTTCTATATATAATATTGTATCTTCCCGTTTGGATGGTGCAACTGGAGTTTGGCTCGATGTGAGGCTTTCAACATGCCGGAAAATATGCGCAATCGGAGTGCGCAGTTCCCGTTATGTTACCATGCATGGCTTTGCGCTCAATGTAAATACGGATCTGAATTACTTTAATCACATCAATCCGTGTGGATTTATCGATAAAGGAGTAACTTCTATGGAAAGGGAGTTGGGTGCAAAAGTCGATTTTGAAGAGTTGAAGTTGCGATTAAGGGATGTAATAATGGAGCAGTTCAGCTTTTAATGCGATTTTTTCAAATAAAATAATTGATAGAATCGATCCTGGTTACTTGCTGAATGCGCTATTTTGAACAATACCGTTTGGATAAATCCTCTTTTTTCTTCAGTTTTCCTTCCTGTTTTTGCGTTTGGGACTAAAATTCCCCCTACTTTGGGATCTGTTTTTGTTAGAAGTATACGGTTTTGCCGGTTTTTGCAGTGAAAACTGTTTCAAAAATGCTCCCTGAAGCCAC
>CAYSTC010000024.1:0-36740 GCA_964433885.1 uncultured Paludibacter sp.
GTGAAATTCGGAACTACTGCCGCTACTTCCTTTACCGTGAACTCAGCTACATCGATCACTGCTACTTCACCTGCAGGCTCTGTCGGTGCTGTGGATGTAACAGTGACTACGGTAGGTGGAACCAGTGCCACGAGTTCGGCCGATCAATTTACGTATGTCTCTGCTCCAACAGTAACGGGTATTTCTCCTGCTAGCGGTCCAACTGCCGGTGGAACTTCGGTAACGATTACGGGAACAAATTTTACGGGTGCTACTGCTGTGAAATTTGGTTCAACCAATGCAACCAGTTACACGGTTAACTCGGCTACACAGATTACAGCTACTTCACCTGCAGGCTCTGTCGGTGCTGTGGATGTAACAGTGACTACAGTCGGTGGAACCAGTGGAACGAGTGCTGCTGATCAGTTTACCTATGTTGCTGCTCCGATGGCAACCACTAATGCTGCAAGTAGTATAACCACTACCGGAGCAACACTCAATGGTTCTGTAAATGCCAACAATGCGAGCACCGTAGCTACATTTGAATATGGTCTGACGACAAGTTATGGAACAACTGTTACAGCAACGCAAAGTCCTGTTGCGGGGACAACTGCAACAACAGTAAGTTCAGTCCTTTCCGGTTTAGTACCTAACACCACCTATCATTTCAGGGTAAAAGGAATAAACACAGCAGGAACCACCAATGGAACAGACCTAACATTTACAACGCCGGCAGCAATGCCTGAAGCAACTACTTCGGCAGCAACAAGCATTACTACTACCGGAGCAACGCTCAATGGTTCGGTAAATGCCAACAATGCGAGCACCGTAGTTACATTTGAATACGGTCTGACGACAAGTTATGGAACAACTGTTGCCGCAACGCAAAGTCCTGTTGCGGGGACAACTGCAACAACAGTAAGTTCAGTCCTTTCCGGTTTAGTACCTAACACCACCTATCATTTCAGGGTAAAAGGAATAAACACAGCAGGAACCACCAATGGAACAGACCTAACATTTACAACGCCGGCAGCAATGCCTGAAGCAACTACTTCGGCAGCAACAAGCATTACTACTACCGGAGCAACGCTCAATGGTTCGGTAAATGCCAACAATGCGAGCACAGTTGTTACGTTTGAATATGGTTTGACAACCGCTTACGGAAATTCTGTTACAGCAACGCAAAGTCCGGTATCAGGAACAACATCAACAGCAGTTAGCAAAACCATCTCAGGTTTAACTTCAAATACAACCTATCATTTTAGAGTTGTAGCTTTAAGTGCTGGTGGGACTACTAATGGTACAGATCAAACTTTTACAACTTCGATAACAACGAATTTGGACGATGCTCAGGCAGATGCTTTATTGCTTTACCCAAATCCTGCCGTTGATGGTTTTACTATTTATACAGGTGGAAAAGTAACTATTGTTTCGATTTATAATTTAAGCGGAAGTTTGGTGCTTACCCAACAAGCCATAGAAAAGGCATTTATTAATATTAGTTCATTACGGCCCGGGGTTTATCTAGTAAAGGCAAATGGATTGATAACTAAATTGATAAAGAAATAATTCCGTTTATTATTGAACGTTATTTGATAAGAATCCCCTGGCTAATAATTCAGTCAGGGGATTTTCAATGAATAAAACTAACTTCAAATAATCTTTGGGCGTAATTGGGGAATTGTTTAATTGGTTAGTAAAAAGATTTACACATAAACAAAAAAGCAGCGTTACCTAATTGGTAACTCTGCTTTCTTTGCTTTAGTCGGGACGCGACTTATAGTCGCACTCCGACTTGTTGCTGTAACTTTATTCCACTGAGAATTTATACACGCACCATTCGTCGTATTTCTGTCCCGGACGAAGCAGGGAGCTAGGAAAATGCGCCACATTAGGAGAATTTGGAAAGCCTTGAGTCTCTAGGCAAATAGCATCCTGACGGTCGTAGAGTTTTCCTTCTTTTCCGGTGACGTTCTGAACCCAGTTGGCAGTATAAGCCTGCATGCCCGGTTGTGTGGTCAGGACTTCCATTTTACGTCCCGAAACAGGCTCGTAAATGTACCCGGCTAGTACACAATCACCCTGTTGTTCTTTTCGCAAACACCAGTTGTTGTCAATTCCCCAGCCCGGAACAAATTCATCGGCATCAATCCGGTCGGCAATCAAAGTCGGCTGGTTGAAATCGAACGCATTGCCGACTACAGGTCGGATTTCGCCCGAAGGAGCAAATGATTCGTCTAGTACGGTATAGAAATCGGCATTTATTTGCAATAAATGGTCTTTCACTGTTCCGTTTCCGGCACCTTTCAGATTGAAGTACGAGTGGTTTGTGAGTCCGATAACAGTTGGTTTGTCTGTTGTTGCTTCGTAATGAATTTTTACTTCGTTGTCATCAGTCAGCGTGTAGGTACAAACGATGGTCAGGTTGCCCGGATAACCTTCTTCACCATCGGGCGAGAAAAGTTCGAGTACGAGTTCTTGTTGCGATACTGATTTTACAGTCCATACCTTTTCGTTGTAGCCGTGGATACCACCGTGCAACGAGTTTGTGCCGTTATTTATAGGCAAAGTGTATTCCACGCCATCAATGCTGAACTTGCCGTCTTTGATACGGTTGGCAAAACGTCCGCAAACAGCACCGAAATAAATTTCTTTTTCGATCACTTCTTCCAGTGTGTCAAAAGCCATTACCACATCGTCGAATTTACCGTTTTTGTCAGCTACCATCAAGCGAAGAATTTTCGCCCCGTAGTTGGTAATATCCACCGACATGCCGTTTTTATTGAATAACGTGTAAAGCGATACCGGTTTACCGTTTAGTTCCAGTTCTAATTCTTTTACTGTCTTCATATAAGTTTATTTTTTATTCTACAGAAATAGTATTATCAAAAAGAGGCACAAAAGTGGGTTGAAATAAATTATCCATCTTTTTGTGCCTCTTTTATGTTTTTTGTGATTACGAATTAAGCTATTTTACAAGCTCCGTCGCCAATTTCGGCAATGTAGAAGTCTGGTTTGATACCGATTTTTGCTTCGTAAGCAGCGCCAACTTCTTTGATAAATGTATCGATAGCTTCGTCTTTTACCAATGAAACAGTACATCCACCGAAACCACCACCAGTCATGCGTGAACCGATAACGCCCTGGATTTTCCATGCTTCTTCAGCCATGCAATCCAATTCAGGACCAGTTACTTCATAATCATCGCGCAATGAAGCGTGAGAAGCGTTCATCAATTGTCCGAACAAAGTCAGGTCGCCGGCTTTCAACGCTTTTACTGCATCAGAAGTACGTTGAACTTCACCTACAACGTGGCGGGCACGTTTGTGAGCTACAGGGTCGGTAATTGCCGATTCGATGGTTTCAAATTCTGCCTCTGTCAATTCAGCCAGGTATTTCAACGGACGAACAGTGTTCAATTGCTCAACGGCTTTTTTACATTCAGCTACGCGTTGGTTGTAAGCACCTGAATCCAGTTTGTGAGGACTGTGGGTGTTAGAAATAAGGATTTTTACACCTTCAAGTTTTACAGGAACCAATTCGAATTCCAATGTATCGCAGTTCAGGTGGATAGCATGGTCTTTAGCACCATTAGCAGAAGCAAACTGATCCATGATACCGCAGTTTACCAAAGCAAATTCGTGTTCTGATTTTTGGCCGATTTGAGCTAACACAGTGCGATTGAATTCTGTTCCCAGTTGATCGTTGAATGCGTAAGCAGTAACTACTTCCAATGCAGCAGAAGAAGAAAGGCCCGCACCGTTAGGCACATTACCCCAGATAAGGATATCGTAACCCTGAGTAATGGCAATGCCGCGTTTTACAAACTGAGCGATAACGCCAAGTGGATAGTTTACCCATGATTTGTTAAGCGGAGTAGTCAGTTGGTCGAAACCAAGAGAAATGATTTCTGGTTGGTTCAATGATTTGAAGTTCATCACTTGTTTGTCATTTTTTGCCAATAACAAGTAAGTACCAAAACTCAATGCACATGGAAATACCGAACCACCATTGTAATCGGTGTGTTCGCCAATGAGGTTAACACGACCCGGTGAGAAATACACTGCTTCGGCTTCTTTGCCGTAAGCTGTTTCAAAAGCTGCTTTTAATTCTTGAACTGTCATAATAAATTTATTTTAATTGTATTTTGTACATTTATCTTTTTGGGAACACAAAAATAGCTTAAAACGCAACTACAATAAAGTGCTAAAAATATGTTTTATAGCATGATTTTAGATAATTAAATTATTTCAACAGGAAGTAACAAATATTTTATAGTCTAAATCTTATTTGTTTTAGTTAGTAATCTGCAATAATTGAATGTGTTATGTAAATATTAGAGCCACTGAATGCCTAAATTGCATTCAGTGGCTCTAAAACAATAACTTCGTGTTTAAAAACAGGAATAATGGCTCTGGTTGTTTTGTGCTAAAAATTGAGATGGAATTACCATTTAGGAGAAGTCATTCAAACCAATTTTTTAATTAAAAGCTCCCTTTATGTATTTATCATTAGAAATTTTGTAGAAATTCAGACAGGTTTACATCACGTTCAAGCTCCAGTTTCTTACGTAGGCGGTACCGGCTCATTTCGACGCTTCGGAAAGACATGTTAAGCAACGGAGCAATATCTTTAGAAGAAAGATCCATTTTCAGGTATGCGCACAGTTTTTTGTCGCTGATAGTAAGGTTCGGAAATTTCTCACTCAACCGCTTGAGATAGTTTTCATACACCAAATCGAAATTTTCGGCAAACCGTTTCCAGTTGTTATCGTGTTCAATGTTTTTCTTAATATCATCCTGCATTTTCGAAATCTGGCGCAAAACAGATTTTGTATCCGGTTTGTCATTTATATCTCCGGCAACCTTATTGAGGTTTTGTGAAATCTCCAGCAAAATTTCGTTTTTACGGATCAAATTCATCGTTGAACTCGCCAATTCCTGCGATTTATGGCGAAGATCGTACTGCAATCGTTGGTTTTTGAGCTCCATGATTTCTTTCCGCTTTTCTTTGGCTTCTTCTTCGTATCGTTTTTCCTGTTCCTGAAGTTCCAGCTCCTTTTGGGCTTCCATATCACGGGCACCTTTTTCCGAACGTATCTTTATGAAATGGAGCAAAATATAAATTGCAGCTACGAATAACAGGAAGTAAATTACATAAGCAACTTTGCTTTCGTACCAGGGCGGCAGAATTACAAACTGGTAACTGGTTTCAACAATATTGGATTCTAAAAGGCTTTTCGCCCGCACCCGGAACGTATAAGTTCCCTTTCTTAGTTTAGTATATTCTTTTGTGTTTGCAACTGAGTATGCCGACCATTTTGTGTCGATTCCTTCGAGTAAATAGCTGTATGTTACTGCTGCTTCATTTCGGTATTCCGGGGCAACATATTCAAAACGCAGGGAATTATGATTGAAGTCAAACTCCGGTATCAGGTTTGATTTAATGCGGCTTTGATACCCGCCGACTACAGAATCATTTTCTGAAGTCAGATAGACATTCCGGATGGATATTTTGAAATTGCTTTTTTCCTTGTTTGTTTTGTTGGCATCAATCCACGAGAATCCATCTTCAGTAGTGATGATTATATTAGAATTGTTGACAAAATTGAAATGCTCGAATCCGCTGATAAGTTTGCTTTTCAATGACCCGTACGACAATGAGTCAATGGTGTATTTATTATTCGGTTGTTTGATTGCCCTGCCTACATAACTAAAGGATGTGCACCAAATATCTCCATGAGGGCTTTCGCTCAGGCGCATCGAATGGGAAGGAGTCCCAAAAATACTTTCAAATTCTTTCGATCTTTCCACTCGGTTCAAGCGGTTATTGAATTCATAAAATCCGTTTTGGGTGGAAAAAACAATCTTGTTTTTAATCCGGTATAATGTATTGTCACGGTTGGAAGGAAAGCCTTTGGTTGTCCCGAACAATTCAACTTTTTCGAAACGGCTCAGATCATTGCTCAGTTTTAGTCGCGAGATTCCTTTTATCCAATGCGAAAACCAAATAAAACCTTCGTTATCTTCCTCAAACATTCCGCCTGAATCGCTAAATCCCTTGATGAAATTGGAGAATTTCCACACGTTGCCATCTTTTTTCAATATAAAAAATCCCTGATACGAACATCCGATAATATAGCCTGGCTTGGTTCGCAATTCCCTGAAACCCCAGGTGCCATTTACATCGGATATACGCTCCACTGTATTTCCATTGATAATAAAGGCCCCGTGGTCTGTTCCGCAAAAAATGGTATTATCAATTGATGCCAGGCTCCATACCTGTCCCTGCATGCGCGGCATTAGCCTTAATGACAATGGATTAGGCGAATTTGGGATCGGATACGTGGTGACATACAATCCCTGGTTTGTGCCGAGGTATAATAAATTTCCCTTTATGAGTGAGGTGTAGCCGGCTCCAAATAACTGGCTGTTGCCAAATAAATCATATATCGGGGAGTTAATGAGTACATAATCAATTCCTTTGTCCAGGCCTAGCCATAAATTATGTTGCCGGTCAAAAGCAATACTCAGGATAGTGTTGTTTTGCAAGCTGGAGTAGGTGTTTGAAAAAATGTTGGCATTGGTCGCAAGGTCTTTCACTACGAGTCCATTTCTTACCGTTCCCAACGCCAGTTTTGATCCTTCTATAGTGGCACAAAAAACCTGATTTTCTGCCATGAAATCGTCAATATCTGTTTTTAGTTGTACAATTTTTTCTCCATCAAAAACAAATAGCCCATAGAAATCGGTTACAAACAATATTCTGGTTTTTTCATAAGGCAGAATGGCGCAAATCTTTTTATTCTTTAATATGTCCGAATTTGGGAATTTCATAAAAAGATTTCCGTTGAGGAATGATACACCGTCCTGAGTATTCGAAACAAGGAGCGAGTTTTGAACCACAGCCGAACAGTCAATTTTATTTTGGAATGAAAATCGGGTCATCAGGTTGTCTTTGTATCTGAAAACTTCTTTATCGCCCTGAAAATAAAATCCGTTATCCATTTTATGGATATTCCATATTTCTGTAAAGTTGCGGTCGCGGGTACTTACTTTATCTATAAGTGATGTATATTTCAGTTCACCGGCTTTTGTCCTTGAATAATATCCAAATTCGTTGAAGGCACCCGCGTAAATCCGGTCCGTTGATTCATCATAATACACTGACCTGACATTTGTGTAGTTTTTGATTGGGTATGTCGCCCAACGGTTACCATCAAACTCCAAAAGGCCTTTGTTATTGGCAAAATACATCCAATCGTTCTTATGTTGGACAATATCCCAGTTTTGGGTACCGGCTCGGGAAACTTTCCGGTTGAAGTTCCGCACTGTCGGATGTATCGGAAATACGCTTTGAGCTAAAAATAACAATGAGAATAGAGCTGGAAAAAAGAATTGTTTCATAATTGACGAATGAAATATAAAAAGTCGTCTGGTTCTAGACAATTTATTCAAAATGGTAGTTCAATTTTAGCTTTTTTTCCCGAGTTGCAGCCTATGTTGAAATATGTTATATAACACAATTTAAAATACATATCTGTCTTACAGCAATATACGGTTTGTGTTGTAGAGGAAATGTTGAAGTCTGAAAACCTGCAAGTAGGGTTTTTGTGTGGCATAAAATTCTAGCTGGGAATTTTCTTTCCTTAAATTTGCACTATCCAAAATCCTACTTTCCGCGGATATATTTTAAATGAATCACAAAATAAAAAATTATTCAAATAAGAAATATGTATAAAAAAGGTGTGTTGTTTTTTGCTGTTGCACTTGCGCTTATGAGTTGCAGCAAACCAAAAGATTCTGTTGAAGGAAAAATCGATCATTTGATTTCTCAAATGACTTTGCAGGAAAAAATTGGCCAAATGAATCAGTTGACCGGTCTTGGACTGGCCGAGGATATGCAAGATCAAATCCGTACAGGGAAGGTGGGATCCATATTAAACGAAACAGATGCAGAGATAGTTAACGAATTGCAACGTATTGCCGTAAAAGAATCAAGGCTTGGTATTCCGCTGATTTTCGGGCGTGATGTAATCCATGGATTCAAAACTATTTTCCCTATTCCGCTCGGGCAGGCTGCAAGCTGGAATCCAAAAATCGCTGAAGATGGGGCGCGCGTAGCAGCCCAGGAAGCTACTGCCACCGGAATTCGCTGGACTTTTGCGCCAATGATTGATATAAGTCGTGATCCACGCTGGGGGCGCATAGCCGAATCGTGTGGCGAAGATCCATATCTGACATCGGTAATGGGAGAAGCCATGATTAAAGGATTTCAGGGAGATAAACTATCTGATCCTACTTCAATGGCTTCCTGTGCAAAGCACTTCGCGGGCTATGGTGCCAGCGAGTCGGGCAAAGATTATAATACAACCTGGATTCCTGAAACCCAGCTACGGGATGTGTATCTTCTTCCTTTTAAAGCTGCGGTTGATGCCGGAGCAGCCACGTTTATGTGCTCTTTCAATGATATCAACGGCGTTCCATCGTCGGGAAACGAATGGTTAAACCAGCAAGTATTACGCAAGGAATGGAAATTTGACGGTCTGTTGGTGAGCGATTGGGCATCCATTGAGCAAATGATTAAACACGGAGTTTGTGCCAATTTGCAGGATGCTGCCCAAAAAGCGTTGAAGGCAGGTGTAGATATGGATATGATGGGATATGCGTATATCGATAATTTAGAGAAACTTGTGAAGTCAGGAGCTATTCCCGAAAAGCAAATTGATGAATCGGTGCGCAACATTCTTCGGTTGAAATTCCGATTGGGTTTGTTCGATAATCCGTACGTGAAAGTTCAGGATAGTACCGTTTTTTATACTCCGGATGCTTTGGATAAAGCCAAACAAGCTGCTATTGAAGGTGCGGTTTTATTGAAAAATGAAAACGATTTATTGCCACTTGCTTCTACTGTCAAATCGGTTGCTGTAATAGGTCCAATGTCAGACTCGCCCATCGATCAACTTGGAACCTGGGTTTTTGATGGTGAACCTAATCACAGTGTGACGCCACTTACGGCCATTCAGCAAGCTTTTGGTAATCAGGTAAAAATCATTGCCGAAAAAGGATTAACTTATAGCCGCGACACGAATCCCGAAGGTATAGCGAAAGCTGTTGCAGCAGCCCGCAAGGCCGATGTTGTTCTGTATTTTGCAGGCGAAGAAGCTATCCTTTCAGGCGAAGCACATTGTCGTGCAGACATAAGTCTGCCCGGCGCACAAAGCGAACTGCTTACTGCATTGAAAAGAACCGGAAAACCCATAGTGACTGTTATTATGGCTGGCCGTCCGCTCACCATCGAAAATGAGGTAAAACAATCTGATGCCTTGCTTTTTGCTTTTCATGGTGGAACAATGGCTGGCCCGGCTTTGGCGGATTTGATCTTTGGTAAAGCGATTCCATCGGGAAAACTACCGGTAACTTTCCCGCGCATGGTTGGACAAATTCCGGTTTATTATGCACATAAAATGACAGGTCGCCCTGCAAGCGGCATAGTCATGGTTGATGACATACCCGTCGGGGCCGGACAAACTTCGCTCGGAAACACAAGTTACCATTTGGATGCCGGTGACAAACCGTTGTTTCCTTTTGGTTTCGGGTTGTCGTATTCCACATTTAAATACTCAACAATAAAACTCTCGAAAAAAGAAATTACAGAAGATGAAAAACTGACTGCAGAATGCACCATTACCAACACCGGGAAATACGATGCGGCCGAAGTTGCACAGTTATATGTTCGAGATGTAGTAGCCTCGTTGGCACGACCGGTTCGGGAATTGAAAGGTTTTCAGAAAATTAATCTGAAAGCCGGCGAAACAAAAACCGTGAAATTTGAAATTTCATCCAAAGAACTTGGTTTTTGGCATCAGGACAATACCTATAGCGCAGAGCCGGGCGAGTTTCAGGTTTGGATTTCGCCGGATAGCCAGAGTGGGGAGGCGGAGAAGTTTAGTTTAAAGTAGTTTTTCTTACGTTTTTAGAATAACAATTGTTAAGTATATGAAAATGAAAAAATCAAAATTTCAGATACAATTTGTATTGTTTCTATTGTTAATGTCGGTTGTGAGTGTTAGTGCACAGAATATTTTGAGTGGTACTTGCCCCGGATATTTTGACCCTTCAGGCACAGGGGCTGTGGCTTCATCGGCTGACGCATTTCATATGCTTATTGATACAGAAGCAAATGGTGATATAACATTCTCAATTCTTGGTGTTATAAACAATACAACTACTTTTTTCAGAAACAATGGATTTCCTGATGGAGTTGTGAGCGAATTAACTGTAAATGGAGATGCAAATACTGGAAATAAGTATTTTACCCGAACTATTAATGGAGATAAAACAAAAATAACTTTTGTAAAACAATCTACTATACCTGAGAATGCTACAATAAGCATCAGTGGAATTCTTGAATATAAAACGGCAACTTCTGGTGTTGAATCTGATTTATGGCCATCAGTTAATTTTAATTTCACCTATGGTCAGGATTGTAATTTCACCAAGATAAAGTTAAATACTCCAACAATTTCAGAAATTGATGGCGAAAAAAAGATATTGTTTAGGAGAATCACGAATGCAGGAAGTTATATAGCTTATGTATATAAAAATTCAAACTTACTTTATTCACAGGCAGTTGATTCGGGAAGTGTTTTGAATTATACCCCATTTATTTTATCGGATTATACAGTGAAAATTAAAGCAATTTCAACTAATATACAATTTCTTGATTCAGAAAATTCTATAGGTTATAATTGGCACTATGGTAGCGTAACTCCTGGTGCATCGAATTATTGCAGCTACTTAATTGGTTCAAATTATAGCGATTATGCTTATTTGTCTTGGCAAACAGATGCCAATGGAAGCGTGGTGATCTCTTTAAACGGATACGCAGGTGATAATAGCACAACATTTAGGTCTAACGGAATGGGTGATCTAAGTCGTTTTACTGTTAATGGAAATCCGGCAAGTGATTATTTTACAAAAACATATACAATAGGTGGGTCTTCATATACTTTAACTCTTAAACCGGGAGTTACATTGGCACAGGGAGTTGTTATTTCATATTCAAGTGGTTATGTTGAATGGTTAACTTCAAAAAATAATAATGCTTATGGAATATATGCTTTTGCTAACTATGTTTATGGAAGCGATTGTTCTTCATTTCCAACAATTAATTCAGATCCTGCCAATATTACTTTTAGTCCTGTTGCAGCCATTAAAACATTTAAATTAACCGGGTCTAATCTTACAAGCAATGTTACAATCACTCCACCAAAAGGAATATCAGTAAGTCCAACAAGCATTGCACCTGTCAATAATTCCATAAATCAAACTATAACTGCATCATGGGTAGATGGTAGTGGCTCATCTTCCGGATCAATTATTCAAGTGTCTGGAGGTGGGCTAGTTGCGAATGTACCGGTAATTGTAAATACAACAGGTTTTTCAGGATACTGTAATAAAGTTATTTATCAGGAAAATACTTCTAACTGGCCGGCTTACCTGAGTATTTCAATGAATAGCGATAAAACACAAATGTTTTTTTCAATTTCTCCATACAATGCCGGAGAGACTGCTGTTTGGAAATTTATTTCCCAACTAATTGTTAATGGAGGAGCGGCTAATGCCATGGTTTCTTCAAATGTACGTTCAACAGATAAATCTCAAATAACAATTACATTCAATCAGGCTTTGCAAGATGGAGATTTAGTAACTTTTGGAAATGCAATGGCGTGGGAAATTACAGGTGCTCAAACTAATACCAATTGTTTTACAAATCAAATTCAAAGCCCATACACAGTAGGTCAGAGTTGCAATATTTCCTCAATAAATGTTTCAACAAATAATAATACTTCAAATCTTTCCTGCATTGATTGTGATTTAATTGTAAATGAAGGTGTTTTGTTGAATATTGATGATTCTAAAACATTTAAGAATGTGTCAGTTAATCCTGGTGCTAAACTAACACTCAGATCGGGAAAAACTTTGAATGCAAACTCAATATTATTAGAAAGTAATTCAACTGGAACTGCTACTGTTATCGATGAAGGTGGAACGTTGAATGCCACTACTGCCACAGTGCAACAATATCTTACAGGTGGGCGTAACTGGTATATCTCAAGTCCTGTTGAGGTGGCTGCAACAAGTTCTTTGAGTTCTGCTACGAGTGTGGTTAGCTATAACGAGCCTACTGCTTCGTGGGTAACTGAAACCGGAAGTACGCTGAATCCGCTCAAAGGATATATCTCTGCTTCAACAACTTCAGATGGTGCAGTTAGCTTTTCAGGAGTTTTGAACACCGGAAACAAATCGATAGATTTAACCCGCACGCCTGATGTAGCAAAAAGTGGTTTCAATCTGGTTGGCAATCCGTATCCATCGTACCTGAACTGGGATTTGGTCAGCGCTGCTTCTACTAATTTGCAGACTACTATTTGGTTTCGTACCAAAACCGCGGGTACTAATTCGGTTTACACGTTTGATACGTATAACGCAACCAGTGCTGTCGGAACGAATAATAACCTGAACGGTGCAGTCACCAAATATATACCTCCCATGCAGGCATTTTGGGTGCGGGTGGCCGAAGGTAAAACGAGCGGAACACTTTCGTTGAATAACAACATGCGTTCGCATAATGATGTGCCGGCAAACCGGTTCAGGGCTCCGGCTGGCACAAAGTCTGAACAGAGGATATTGCGTTTGCAGGTTTCCAATGGCAAAAATGCTGACGAAACTATAGTGCTTTTCAACGAAAATGCCTCGAACAATTTTGACGATTACGATTCGCAGAAAATCAGTAATGGAAATGCAGCCATGCCTGAAATCTGCACTTTGTCAGATAATCAACAACTTGTAATTAATGGGCTTAGCAATATTACAGCCGATACCGAATTGCCAGTCGGATTTAGTACCGGCGAATCGAATACCTTCAGTATTAAAGCGATTGAAATGGAGAACTTCGATTCGGGCGTGCAGATTATCCTGAAAGATAAATTGCAGAAATCAGAATCTGATTTGACTACGGGAGCAGCCTATACTTTCACCTCAGAAGTGGCTAATACACAGGACCGCTTCAGCCTGTTGTTTAAAGCGCCTTCTATTGCTACAGACATTAATTCTGCTGGAAATCAGCACGTAAGTATTTATAAAAACGAAAATAACCGGATTGTTATTTCTATTGATGGACCTATTGAAAACGGAAGTTCAGTGATGGTTTGCAATGCTTTAGGACAAAAACTCTTATCCGAACAAATTTGGAGTTCGAAGACAATTCTGAATACGCTGCCGTATGCCGGTGTTTACATAGTTTGCGTTCAGCATAAAAATAAAATCACAACGTCTAAAATCATTCTTAAATAAGCGATATGAATTTTTTAGAAGAAAACACCATAAAGAAGCAGTATAAATCACCTCAAATAGAGTTGATTGTACTGGATAATGAAATATCGTTGGCATTAGAGTCAGAACCACCAACCTACGAATCGGACAACCGGTTTAAATCGGAGAGCTTTGCTCCCGAGCCATTTAAAACAATTTGATTACTTTAAATAATTATCTAATAATCACTTAAAATTTTTTATTATGAATTACTTTACAAAATTTAAAGGCTTGTTTTTACTCGTTGCCTTTGCAGCAGTTTCTTCTCTTTCGTTTGCACAGAAATACACAGGTTTAACAGCAGCTGCCTCGGATGGCACAACTCCAACAGTTATTTTTGATGGTAACTATGGCAGCCGTTGGCAAGATGCGACTAATCTTGATAATGCTTCGCTTGTAGTAAATTTGGGTTGCGTAAAAAACGTGAATTCAATCAAAATTTTCTGGGAAGGTGCTAATGCCAAAGCGTATACTATAAGCTTTTCGACCGATAATGTAAACTTTACAGGCGATATAAACTACGCCGATTTGGCTGCTGGTGCGCGAACCGACATAATTTCAGGATTGAATGTCGATTGCCAATATATCAAATTTCAGGGAGTTACCCGTCAGTTGCCTTACGGATATTCTATCTACGAATTTGAAGTGTATCCGGCAGTAACTCCGGTGCTTACATCGCTGACAGTGACTCCAGGCACTTCAAATATTTTACTCGGAGCCACCAAACAACTGGCTGTTGCCGGTGTGGATCAAATAGGGAATGCTTATGCATTGACAAATCCAACTACCTGGACAGTTGACGGAACAGGAGCATCGGTTGACGCTAATGGTTTATTCTCATCAACCACTAAAGGCTTTTATACTGTAACTGCTACGAATTCAGGAATTTCAAAAACTGCCACGATTGCTGTTATGCCAACGGAGGCTAATTTATCGGTTGCAGCGGGTGTAAGCGCAACAGCTACAGCATCGAGCGGTACTGCCGCTGCTGCTTTCGACAACAATGGAGGTACACGTTGGGAAAGTGCATCTACAGATCCTCAATGGATTATGGTGGATCTTGGAGGAAAAAAATATATCACCGACATCATTATTTCGTGGGAAGCTGCCAATGCAAAAGATTATACCATCGAAACTTCCGAAAATGGCACCGACTGGACTACCATTTTTACTAAAACAAATATGGCCGCTGGAGGCAGAACCGACAGGATGTTTGATGTAAATGTAAATGCTCAGTACGTTCGTTTGAACGGCACTACCCGCAACTTAACATACGGATATTCAATCTGGGAATTCCAGATTTACGGAACAGTTGCTACTTCAACTTCTGCTACTCCGGCCTCATATCCTGGTGGATTGTGTGTTTACCCTAATCCGGCTACCGACAGAATATCGGTTTCTGAAGGAGTTTCCGAAATTGCTCTTTATTCTCTTCAAGGCCAGTTGGTACGTTTGGTCCAAAATCAAACCACACTTGATGTTTCTGATTTTGCAAAAGGAATGTATATCGTTCGTTTGACAGATAAAGCGGGTAATAAACAATCATCTAAATTAGAAATTCGCTAATTTATTTTCTTTTCAACGGGAGAGAGTTTTCGAAGCAAATGCTCTCTCTCGTTTCTCCCTTCATTTATTACTATTTCCATTTTAAATTATTCGTTTAAGGTATGTCAATCACATACCATAGTCCTGTTTTTGCCCTAAAAAAGCTGCCAAATGATACTCAAAATTACAGTTAAGCCTCTCATAATCCTATTTTTAATTGTATTTCTTCCTTTCGGCGGAAATGCTGAATCTCCACTTGACAAAAGAGTGAACGAACTGGTAAAAGCCATGACCACACAGGAAAAAATAAACCAGTTGATCAATAGCAGTTTTGGGGGAACTCCGTCCAATGTGAGGTTGAATATTCCCGGGTTTTTCATGGACGATGGGCCACATGGACTGCGCCTTACCACCGATCGTAACGGTCGCTCGGGGACAGCTTTCCCTACCGGAATAGCGTTGGCTGCAACCTGGGACGAAGACGTTGCCAAACGGATAGGTGGAGCCATGGGGCTGGAATTCTGGGCATTCAACCGTAGCCAGCAACTCGGGCCCTGCATCGATATTTGCCGCGATCCACGCGGAGGCCGTTCTGCAGAAAGTGGTGGTGAAGATCCGTACCTTGCCGGTCATATTGGTAAAGCTGTGGCCATTGGCATACAAACTAATCCCATAATTGCGACCGTAAAGCACTATATGGGCGAAAGTAAGCAGGTCAACCGCCATCATATGAATGTGGAAGTCACGGACCGCTGGTTGATGGATTTTGCAGGATATAATTTCCGCACCGTAATTCAGGAGGCAGGTGTGATGAGCGTGATGGGAGCCTATAATTTGATAAACGGCGATAAAGCCTGCGAAAGTTCGCACATGCAAACTACCATTTTGCGCGAACGTTGGGGATATCCCTTTTATGTCGTTTCTGATTGGGATGCTATTTTTAACTCTGAAAAAGCGCTGAAAGCCGGAACTGATATTTGCATGGGTTCCAATAAATATGCCGATGACTTGCCCGGACTTGTAAAAAACGGAGCTGTTACCAATGAAGATCTTGACAAAGCAGTGAAGCATGTTCTCCGGACAAAAATTCTTCACGGAATGCTCGATTATTTTCCACGTGGAAATGAGAGTTTTGCAAAAACAGAAGCTATAAATGAAACCAATCTGTTAGCTGCCCGTAAGTCACTTATTCTACTAAAAAATGAAAATAAATCCGATGGAAAGGCCATTCTTCCGTTGCGAAAAACAGGTTTGAAGGTGGCTTTGATTGGCCCGAATGCCACAGGCGAAAACCTGAACTGTTTTGGCAGCAGCGAAACTTTTCCGCCATACGCTATTAGCATTCGTGAAGGAATTGAGGCTAAAATTGGTGCTGCGAATGTGGTTTATTCCATTGGCTGTGATGTCAATTCTGCTTCCATAACTGGATTTGAGGCTGCAAAAAAAGCAGCAGCTTCGGCCGATGTGGTGGTGTTTGCCGGTGGACTTGATGCCACGCAGGAAGGCGAAGGTTTCAGTACGGGCACCGACCGCAAGGATGAATCGATTGCATTGCCGGGTCAGCAACAACAGCTAATCAATGAGTTGGCTGCTGTGAATCCGAATTTGGTAGTAGTTATTCAAAGTGGTGGAGTTTGCAGCCTGAACAAGTGCATTGGCCGGATTAAAGGGCTTGTTTATTCATTTTATGCAGCCCAGGAAGCCGGAACTGCCATTGCCGATGTGCTTTTTGGAGACTATAATCCCGGTGGAAAAATGCCGGTAATTATGCCCAAGCAGGACAGCGATTTTCCTTCGTGGAACGAAGATGTTTTCTGCAAATTTTCCAATAATCTGGATGGAGGCTATCGCTGGTTCGACGAAAAAAATATTACACCTGAATTTGCTTTCGGAGCCGGATTGAGCTATACTACTTTCAATTATTCGAATATCGTTGTGCCAATGTCTGTTGTTGCCGGCCAGCCATTTACAGTAAGTGTTGATCTTAAAAACACCGGAACCGTATTCGGCGAAGAAGTGGCTCAGCTTTATATCAGTTCACCTTCAACACAAGATGTTTGGATGCCCAAAAAGCAACTGTGCGGCTTTCAGCGTGTTGCGCTTGCTCCGGGCGAAACCAAAACCGTTACTTTCCAACTAACCGCCGATGATTTCTATTATTGGAACGGAACTCAATATCAGACTCAAACGGGCAATTTTATTGTAAAAGTGGGTGGAGCCTCGGATAAACTGACTCTTGCAAAAACCATTACTTTACGTGCAGGCGAACAGAAACCAGATTTAAAAATAACTCAGGTTTATACTATGCCTCGCTATCCGCTTCAGGGCCAGAAGGTAAGTTTTTATGCTTTAGTAAAAAATCAGGGTAATGCGCCAACTTCCTCCACCTATAATATTGATTACAAAATAGATGGAGAAAAAGTGATTTCGTCGGGCAATATGACTACCAAAATTGAGCCCGGACAGGTACAGCTTATTGCATCGGAAGGGGAGTGGACTGCTTCGGATATAAAAAAATACGAATTAACAGCTGGCGTTTCGCTTCCTGTTCCCGAATGGTCGACGACCAACAATACTTTCAAACGGGAGCTCGTAGTGTTTAATCCACAACTCGATCCTTCCATTTCGAATCTGGCATACAGAAAACCGGTAAAAACATCGTCGGATATTGAAACCAATCCAGGTTCGTCGCTTAACGATGGTGATTACACATCGCGTTGGGAATCGGGTAAAACAGATAACGAATCGGCAACTATCGATTTGTCGTTAATTGCCGAACTAAGCAATATCTCCATTTTTTGGGAAGCTGCTTACGCAAAAAGTTACAAAGTTGAATGTTCGCTGAATGGAACCGACTGGACTTTGCTTAAACTCGAGAATAGCGCTTCAGGTGGCACAACCAAATGTACTGTGGATAATGTAAAAGCCCGCTACGTGAGAATATCTATGTTGGAACGTGTTTTCATTGCCGGCAAAAAATACGGGTTTTCTATTTACGAATTGGAGGTTAACGGGCATGTATTGGAGCAATTTCCCACTATTCAGCTGGCTGCAATCGAGTCGAAGCTACATTTACCTTTTGCTAAAACGATTCTGGATGCTTCGCAATCGGGAAATCCGCTGAAAGCCGAGAAGCTCACGTATAAATGGGAGCAGGTTGCAGGTCCTGTTAAAGCACTGATTGCAGATCCATTTTCGTCGATTTCAACGGTTACTTTCAAAAAAGCCGGCGATTACAGGTTTAAAATCAATGTGGGCAATGAGGGGGGCTCGAACTCAAAGGAATTCACCATATCGGTAGTATCTGAAAAGGAATCATCCGATTTTGCTTATATGAAACCAGCCACATGTTCTGGCATGGAGTCGGCTTTCACCAATGCCTGCATGGCTGTGGATGGCGATAGCAAAACCCGTTGGTCGTCAGCATTCCGAAACGGTGAATGGTGGCAGGTAGATACTGAACATCTGGTAAATCCGGATTCTGTTGTAATTGTATGGGAGGGTGCTTTTGCCCGTAAATTTAATATTCAGGTAAAGTGTGATGACAAGCAGTGGAGGGAGCTTTATGCAACCAATAGTTTCAGTGGAGGTAAAAGCATTATTTACAACAAAGAAAAGCTGAGTTTTCGCCACCTGAAAGTCTATTGCACCGAACGTGCAACCGATTATGGATCGTCGTTTTATTCCTTGAAAATCTGTGGAAAAAGAGAAAAGACAAGCAATCAACCTCCTGTTGCCCGGGCCGGATTTTCATCAGACAGCAACGGTTTTGTACAACTTGATGGGAGTAAAAGCTACGATAAAAACAAACGTGATAAGCTTTTGTATAGTTGGGAGCAAATTGGAGGACCGGCTACGGTTCAGTTCGATAATGCAAACGCTGCAACTGTAAGCGGTGTGTTCCCCAAGCCTGGAATTTATTTCTTCAAATTGAAAGTTGACGATGGAAAAGACGTTGATTTTGATGTGGTTAAAGTGTCATTGCCTTAAAATAAATACTTAAATGAATATGAAAAAATCTCTTACAGTACTGATATTTATGTCGGTTGCAGCTCTGGTTGCAGCCCAAAATCCTATTCAGGTTGGAGCCGGTAGTTATGCTGAATATCCGCCTGATAGTGTGGCCAACGAGGACGGCTATTTTGCAAAAAAATACAGTTGGTTTCGCGACAACTGGAACAACTTGTATTTGCACGAAAATGCTCGTCACAAGCCACTTCCAACCAATAAATGGTGGACAAACTACGTCTTTGCTCAATATGGTGGTGAGGCATGGGCTTACCCGCAGGCCGTTTCGGCCGATAATGAAGGTATAAACATTAAAATTCCAAACGGCTTTCAGGGCGGCGGCATGCTTACAACTCCCATGCTGGAGGTAAAAGGCGCTTCGCAATTGCAGGTAACCGACGAAGCCATCGTCTTTGCCGATTTTGAAAGCACTACTTATCCAGCAGGCTGGACTGTAGGTGCCAATCCGGCTTTTTCGGGTCCGGTGTCATTAACCGATATTACCCAAAGTCCAACTCCCAACGGGTTTGTTGGGAATCGTTTTGTGAACTCTTTCAAAGGAGACGCGGCAAAGTTATCGCTTACATCTACTCCGTTTGTTATCTCAAAAAACTATATTAAAATGCGTGTTGGTGGTGGAAATAATGTTGATCTGACTTATGTTGGTTTATACATTAATGGAACTCGCGTTCTGGTTGAAACCGGACAAAATAGTGGAAACCTCACGGCTCGAACGTGGGATGTTTCGGCTTACATGGGTCAAACGGCCGAAATCCGGATTGTAGATAATTCCACAGGTGGTTGGGGCTTCATTATGTGCGACGATATAGTTTTCTCAAACAGTACTTATTCGGGAACCGGTTACCCAACGGATTTTGCACCCAAAAATTCCAATGTGTACGACTGGACCGATTTGGGTTTTACGTTCAGAAATGAAGATGCTGCTGGTCGGATAATGGATGTTACCCTGGTTCATGGAGTTCCGTTTACCTGGATTGAGCTCACCAACCTTATTCCGATTCTGAAACCGGGTGCTACTTCAAAAATCTACGATTCCACCGGTAACGAAGTAGCCGCTTTCCCCGTGTTACTGAACGCCTGTACCATGGAATTTGGCGGTCGGATTTACGGTATTCATTTGCCCTCAGGAAGTAAATTGTATAAGTCTAAAGGGGAAGATTTTCAGATTGAAATTCCTTCCGGAGGTCCGCAATACCTGGTTATTTCAGCTCTGCCAACCCGAAGTTTACTGGCTACTTACGATACCTATGCGCGCAACAAGCCAACCAATACCACTTACAGCTGGGATTATCAGATTGCAGCCGGAAATATTTCCACCGAATTTAAACTGGAAACGAAGAATTTGCATACTGCCGTTACCGGTGGTCAGACTTTGATGGCTTTTTTGCCGCATCATTACCGCAATACAACATCTAATCTCTCGTTTATATCAGCTGCTGATTATCAGGTTATTCTGGGTAAAATGCATACGGCCATTGGCAATGATTTTACAATTAATTATAAATTTTCAGGTTTGCCACCGTATTTGCCTGAACCACTGGATATGACAGCTCTGCAAAAGCAACGGTTGAATACCATGCTTTCCACCAGAGCGGCTGCTTCGGGTGGCATGAACGGAAATACCTACGCCAAAGGCCTTGGCGAGCAATCGAATCTGATGCTTATGGCTAAAGCGGTGAGCAACTCCGGCTTCAGCACCCTGAAAACGAATCTGAAAAATGAATTAATTGACTGGCTGACTTACGACACGGCGGAAGCTACCAAAAAACAATACTTCTTTGCCAAATATCCGAATTACGGGGCTATCATTGGCTTCCCTCCTGGATATGGATCGCAGGGATTCAACGATTTGCATTTCCACTATGGCTATTTTGCCGTGGGTGCATCTCGTTTGATGATGGTGGATGACGATTTCAAAAAGAATTATTCCGGCATGGTAAAGCTGGTTACCAAATCATTTGCTAACTGGAAACATTATCCGGAAGGTGGAGAGTATTTGCCATTCTTACGCACATTCGATCCGTATTTGGGTCACTCCATGGCTGGTGGAACCGGCGATGGCGGTGGAAATAATCAGGAATCAACTTCGGAAGCTGTTCATTCTTGGTTCGGCATTTATTCGTTGGGTGTACAGCTGAATGACCCTGAAATTATCAACCTTGGAGCTATGGGATATTTGCTAGAAACGACAGCTGCCCGCGAGTACTGGATGGATATGTACAGTGAAAATCTGCCGGCAGCTTATGGCAAAAAGTACGTTGGGATATTAAAAACCAACGAATTGGGCTGGGGAACATTTTTCAGCGGCGATCCGGGCTGGATGTTGGGTATTCAGGCTGTTCCGTGCGACTTTTTCTATCATTATCTGGGTCAGGATTCCACCAAAATGCGTTCTGTTTGGAATGCGATGATTGCTGACAGAAACACCAATCTTTACGACCCGGATGGCAACGGCCCGTTAACGCCAATTCCATTTTCACCTACTTCGGATATGTTTCAGAATGTATTGGGTATGGGTTCGTATCTGGGTGGTTATCATGTAAATATGATTAATACATTTGATCCAAAAGTGGCTTCGCAATTTGCCGACTCGCTTTATTTGCAGGGCGGAGCATGGAACAACGACGTGAATTCAACCACTAATTACTATATTTCGAATGCCACACTGACTTATGGAACGCCTGCCGAAGGTTACCATACCAGCATTGCCTCGGGAGCGGTTTATAAAAACAAAAAAGGCGAGCTGACCTATTTGCTTTACAACCCCACTACAGCCGATGTAAACGTGGATATTTACAAAGATGGCGTGGTGATTGAAACCATAAAAGTGGGAGCTGGGAAATACTATAATTCCCGATTTGCTGCTGGTCAGAAACCAACGGTGACTATTACTTCGCACAAGGCCAACGATAAAATGGCGCTTAATGATTTGGTGACAGTAACTGCCTCGGCCAACGATAAAGATGGCTCAGTTCAATCGGTTGAGTTTTTTCTGGCTGATGTTTCTGTAGGTATTGCCACTACAGAGCCTTTCAGCATTAGTTTTCGTCCGGCAACTTCGGGAATTGTTCAGCTGAAAGCCATTTCTACTGATAACGATGGAATTAAAAGCGATGCATTTTCCATTCCGATAGAAGTATTGTCAATGCCTCAAACTTCGTATATCAATCGTCCGTGGAATATTCCGAACGAAAAAATTCTGGCAGTACAATTCGACAAAGGCGGTCCCGAAATTTCCTGTCACGACAATGAAATAGCTATTCAGGGAGGTAATAACCTGCGCGCCGATACCGGCGTGGAAACCGAAAACAGCAACGGGACCGATGGAAATATCGGCTATACCAATACCGGCGAATGGTATGAGTATACGGTAAATGTTCAACAGACAGGTGTTTATGCACTCTCAGTAAAAATGTCGTCGGCAGGCGGTGGAGCACTTCATGCTGAGTTTGATGGCGTAAACAAAACCGGAACGTTGAACCTCAACAAAACCGGAGCATGGGGAAATTATAAAGATACTGTGGTTGCCAATATCCCGCTCACAGCAGGTACGCAGGTGATGCGCATTTTCATTGATAAGACAGGCATGAATCTGAGTTCGTACAGCTTTACTAAAGTTACCGGAATTTCTAATCCCGGAAATGACCAGATAAGCGTATCGCCAAATCCGTTTAGCAATTATATCAGAATACAATCTGACACTCAGAATGAAGTTAAGAGGCTGACAATTTACACATTGACAGGCGAAGTTATTCTTGAGAAAACGAGTAATACGACTGAAGTTGTTTTGAATACTTCGGAACTGGGAAATGGTTGCTATTTGCTGAAAGTGGAAACCAACGATAGCAACTTCACAACAAAAATTATAAAATAGTAATTCAACACAAAGACACGGAGACACAAAAAACCTTCGTGTCTTTGTGTTTAATCTTGTTTAAAATATGAAAAAATTAATATCACTTACAATCGTACTGTTAAGCCTCAGTTTATCAGGCTTCTCTCAGATTTTACTCAGTCAGGGAAAAAACTGTACCTCGTCTTCGGTTGAAGGTGGAAATGCACCTAAAAATGCTGTGGATGGAAATATCAATACCCGCTGGGCAAGCAATTGGGCCGGCGATGTCAATCCGGCAGATGCCTGGTGGCAAGTCGATTTGGGCAAGGAATATTACATTTCGTCAGTCAATATTCAATGGGAAAATGCCTATGCTACTGAGTATAAGATTCAGATTTCCAACGATCCGGCTTTTGCCACTTCAACGGATATTGCTTCAATAACCAAAGGTGACGGTAAGGAAGATAATGTCGTTACCAACAATCTGGTTAAGGGGCGTTATGTACGTATGAAGGGAATTACACGGTCTACCGGTTACGGTTATTCATTTTGGGAATTTAAGGTGTACGGAACAGAGACTCTGAACCCGGTGGCGGTAAACATTGATGTGCCGTATGTACAGTATTTGAAAATGAATGTTGATCCGGCTGATGTAAACGGAAATTCCGAATTTATCGTGCAAAATACGGATAAAATACTCAATCTGACTTGTTATGAAGGTTCTCCGCTAACGTTGAGCTTGCTCGATTTCCGTGGTGATTTTGATGTTAACTTCTGGGCTTTGAAACAAGGCTCAACTACAGATACTATCAAAGGTTTGCCGTTGGTAACAACCGTTTACAAGGATATGGTTATTCATGTGAAGCTCACTCCACGGCCACCTAAAGGCAATGTGCCGCCTGTGGCTGATGCTGGTTTGGATAAGCTTATTTATCTGCCAACCAATAGTTTGATAATTGATGGGTCTAAAAGTTCTGACCCGGATGGAACAATAACTGCTTACAAATGGACACAAATTAGTGGTCCGACAACAGCAACACTTTCTAATAACCAAACTTCCAAAGTAACTATAAGTAATTTGAATTTAGGTGATTATAAGTTTGTGCTGACTGTGACTGACGATTCACTCGCAACTGGTTTCGACGAAGTGGTAGTTTCTGTAAAACCGCCTGAACAGGTTGATTTTCAATTGAAAACACCGACTGACAGCGCCATGGTTACCACTACGCGTAAACCAACATTGACCTGGGATGCTTGTGCCGGAGCAACTAAATATGAAGTTTATCTGAATATTACCCGGAATGATTATGAGTGGTATGCTTCAGGAAATCTGCTCGACCGTTATACGAAAGTAGGAGAAACAACGACTAACTCGTTTACTGTGAGCACAGATTTAGTTGACCGTTGGACGTATAAATGGTACGTAATCGCCTCTACATCTTCCGGTTATAAGTATTCCAACAAAGGTCAGTTTGGTGTGTATATTCCTTTCATGGAGCAGGAAGCTGATGGAATTGATATTGTCAATGGCTGTCGGGACATGAACAAAAACGGGACGATTGAACCGTTTGAAGATTGGCATTTAACGCCTGAGAAACGATTGAACGATATTATGAGTCGCCTTACAACCGATGAAAAAGCCCGCCAGCTTTTCTACGGTGGAAACGACAATCCTTTGGATGGATTTGCTTTTTCGTACGGTGTTGAAGGAGGAATGCGTACCACCCAATATGCTGCTTCGAAAACCCGCATGGGAATTCCGATTGCTTACCTGGGCGATAAAGTGCACGGTTGGAAAACCATTTACCCCACACAACTTGGGCTGGCAGCCACCCGCGACATGAATATCGTATACCAATGCGGCAATATGCATCGTATAGAACAAAAATCTTTCGGGTTCACCGGTACATTGGCGCCGCTTGCCGAGGTTGATACCAAAGTTCTGTATCCACGTTTTCAGGAAGGCTCCGGCGAGAATGCCGACGACGCAGCCGCCATTATTCGTGCGTTGCTTTGCGGTATGCAGGGCGGCCCGGAAATTAATCCGCATTCCATGATGGTAACTGTAAAGCACTGGCCAAGTCAGGGAGCCGGTGGTGAAAGCCTGTTGCAATATGATTCTGTAACCATTAAATACCACATGAAACCCTGGTATGCGGCTGTTGAGGCAAATGCAGCTTCAGTTATGCCCGGCTACAATACCTGTCCGTTTCTCGATCCGCTTAAAGGAGCCAATTCCAGCAAGAAAGTGATTGATTATCTGCGCAATGAAATTAAATTCAAAGGTTTTGTAGTTACTGACTGGTTGGCTGCCAACACTGCTCAGTCTACCGAGAGTCTGGGAGCCGGCATTGATGTGATGGGTGGTGCACCTTCTATTAATACGGATATTGACCAACTCGTTACAAATATTGGTATTGACAGAATAAACGAAGCTGCTCGTAGGATTATGGATAATAAAATCCGCATGGGAATGTTCGAAAATCCGTATGCCGACCCAACCTGTACATATAATAAGGCTGATCATCACGCCATTGTGTTGAATGCTGCAAAAAAATCTATTACGCTACTGAAAAATAATGGAGTTTTGCCGCTAAAGCTGAATTCGGGTGAGGAAGTGGTTGTTGCAGGGCCGCGATCGACCTGGCCAAACAAAGATAATGACCCGAATACCATTTGGCAATCTATTTATTACGATGATGCTCAGGCAAAAACATACACTCAGGCTCTGACAGAGCGCGGATTAACAACCGGTGTCAAGGTATATCAGGATTCGTGTGCCAACCCAAAAGTGGTAGTGGTGGTAATTGGCGAAAAAGGATATACCCACGGAACTGAATGGGCTGATAAAAATCCGAACATCCCTGCAAATCAGCTAAGTATTATTCAGAAATTTCATGAAAAAGGTGTAAAAGTGGTTACGGTAATTTTATCGCCGCGCCCTTATGTGTTGACTCCGTTGATGGACATTTCGGATGCAGTTATGCTGGTTTACCGCGGAGGGACAGGTATAGGTCAAGCCACAGCAGCGCTTATTTTTGGTGATTATGCTCCAAGCGGTCGTTTGCCGTTTCAGTTGCCAAAGTCGGATGCACAACTTGGAACTGATAACCTGAATAATATGGCGGAAAAATGGGAATTGCCTTATGATCTTGGCGCTACCGATGCCGAACGTATTCGTATCAGAAGCTATATAAAACAAGGCTTGGCCGTTCCGCCAATTTTTGGTGATCCATTGTTTCAGTATGGTTTTGGTATGCAGGGCTTTAATAATGAGGCTTCAGTAGTACCTTCTGTAAAATCGAATGCTACACTTCAGGTTTATCCGAATCCGTTTAGAAACACATTCAGAGTGGATCTGGGTGTTGATAGTGGTGAGAATCATATCCGCATTGTTGACGTTACCGGAAAAACAATTTTAGACAGAATGGTTAATGCCGGGTCAGTAGACCTGAATCTATCTAAATGTGGAGATGGATTATATAATTTGATTGTAGAAGGGAAAGACGGCATACAAACGTGTAAAATACTGAAGAAGTATTAATCCTGACTATTTATATGTGGATTTGCTAACAGGAGATTTTTTATGATTTCAACATTTAAGTATAAAACAATTGATAATCCGGTTTTATTATCTACTTAAAATTCTGTTGTCATTTAAATAAATCTAATATTTTTTAGTGCTTTTTCGATATGAAATATGTGTTGAAATATGTTGCACAACACATTATTGTGTAATTGCCATATATTCAAATATATACAAATTGTTATGTAGTAATATTGTGTAGTGAAATTTGTGAAAAGTTGAATTTTTGTGTGGTGAATTATTTCACAGAATCAGTTAGTACCTCTATATTTGCATCATTCAAAATCATAAATACAGCATTGGAGAAACGACTCTCAAAATGGAAAAGACTAACGAATCTATTTATAAGCTCTGAAGCAGAAATGTAGAAAAGGAGTCCGATAGTCGTAAAAAATCGATTTGAATAATTACAATTAATTATAGCATGAAACTAGTCAACTTTTGAAGGGACGAGTTCCATATGACCTCAAAATCAATTATTATCATATGAAAAAAACAATTCTATTTCTGTGTTACCTGCTTGTAACACAATTGTTATCGGCTCAAAACTGGCAGGTGTCGGGTGTTGTTACGGCAGCTGAGGATGGGCTTCCTTTGCCCGGAGTTAGTGTAAGTGTTACCGGTTCAAAAACGTTGGTAACAATCACAAATTTCGAAGGAAAATACTCTATAAATGTTCCGAAAGGAAAATCATTGACATTTAGTTATATCGGTTATAAAGCTGAAGTGAAGCAAGTGACGGTAGCAGGGCCGCTAAACGTGGTGCTGGAATCTGATTCAAAAATGCTTAACGAAGTGGTAGCCATTGGTTATGGCACCATGAAAAAAAGCGATTTGACGGGATCGGTAGCATCAGTAAAAGCAGACCAGTTGCAAAGAACTCCAGCTGCCGGGCTCGACCAGGCATTGCAGGGGCGTGCAGCCGGTGTAACCGTAAATGCCAACACCGGACAACCGGGAGCGGCAGCTACTATCCGCATACGTGGTATCGGATCGGTGATGGGCGGCAGCGATCCGATTTTTGTGGTGGATGGTATGATTACTAACAACATCTCCTTTTTAAGTCCAAATGATATTGAGTCTACCGAAATTCTGAAAGATGCATCTTCTACGGCTATTTATGGCTCGCGTGGTGCCAACGGTGTTATTTTGGTAACAACTAAAAAAGGGAAAGAAGGGAAAAACAACATCTCATTGAATGTATACACCGGAGTTCAAAACCGTTGGAATAAGCTGGATCTTATGCAACGGGATGAATTTGCGAAAACATTAATAGCACTGAATAACCTGACTTCAGAAAAAAATTATTTCAAAAACTACGGTTTCAATAAATGGTTGTCGGCCTATCGTTTAGGAACTTCGCCTTATTATCCAACAGTTATGAGTGCTGCAAATCCTACTGGTATGGATTATTCGACCGTTGAAACCGATTGGCAGGAAGAAGTTTTCCATGCAAATGCTTTGGTTCAGAATTATCACCTTTCATTTGATGGTGGAACGGCAAAAGACCGTTATGCCATTACAGCTAGCTATTTTAATCAGGACGGAACAATTATCGGTTCTAACTACGAACGTCTGACCTTGCGTATCAACAGTTCGCATAAAGTGAGATCATGGCTGACCGTAGGCGAAAATCTTTCGTTTATGGCGTCTACCGGCCGTAACGCAATGAACAACAGCTCAAGTCCGGGTGCTTCCGTTTTGTCGGCCGCTTTAGCTATGGCTCCGTGGGATCCGACACATTACCCGGCTGGTTCGGTAAATAAAGATGGAAAAGATCTGGGCGGACAAATTGCAGCCTCATCAAATTTCCGTAATGTGACCAATCCGTTTTCAATGGTAGAAAACAGTTCGCCAACAAATAATGTAGAACGTTGGGTAGGAGATGTTTATGCTGAAATTACTCCTGTTAAAGACCTGGTTTTCCGTTCGGCGTTGAATTTTGATATTTCAAACAACAGGGATAAGCTATTTAAAAGTGCTTATGAGTACTCATCCTATGACTTGTCGGAGAAGAACTTTTTACAAAGCAGCATGACCCGTTACAGCACGTTGATTTTTGAAAATACATTGACCTACAATAAAACGATGGATAAACATAGTTTGAGTGCCATGGTGGGTCAAACGACTGAAGAGTACAATTATTATAATATCGGAGGTTCAGGTGCATCTATTTTGAATCCGACTGAAAATAACTGGTATCTGTCTCAAACAACCGAAAACCGCACCTATGCCGGTGATGGTGTTGCCAGAAGCCGCATGTTCTCATTGCTGGGTCGTTTGCATTATACTTACGATAATAAATACATGGTAACCCTGAATTTTAGGGGGGATGCATCGAGTAAGTTCCCTGAAAATCTGTGGGGATATTTCCCCTCGGCGGCTTTGGCCTGGAGAATTAGTGAAGAAAACTGGATGAAAGGAATTTCCAACCTTGATTTCATGAAAATTCGCGCCGGCTGGGGTCGGATAGGTAATGCTACTGTGCCAAGTGATAGTTTTACTCCAAAAATGCAAAATGCAGGGCCTACATTTGTAGATTATGTATTAGGTAAAACTCAGGATTTGGCAGGCGGTGCAGCTATGCTGACCATTGTAAATAGCGGAGGAAGATGGGAAACTACAGAGCAAATCAGTGGTGGTATTGACTTTGGATTTTTAAAGGGTAAACTAAATGGAAGCGTCGAACTTTTCCAACGGAATACACTCGATATGTTGTTACCTGTTAAAGCACCTGCACAGGTTGGTAACCGTTACGATCCAATTGCAAACGTAGGTAATGTAAGTAATACCGGAGTTGAAATTTCACTTGATCATCAAAATAAAATCGGAAAATTCAATTATTCAGTGAGCGGAAATGTATCGTTTATCAATAATAAATTAGTTTCATTAAATGGTGGTGATGTTATTTATGGCGACCGCAGTAAATCAGATAAAGGATATGCGCTGTTCTCTTTCTGGGGTTACAAATACGAAGGTATTTACAAAACAGATGCCGAAGCATTGCAATACTTATATGGATATACAGCTGAGTCCACATCTTATCATGCCGGTGATGCAAAATTTGCTGATTTGAATTCGGATGGCAAAATTGATGACAATGATAAAACAAACCTTGGAAACCCATTCCCGTGGTTAACCTATGGATTGAACCTTGGAGCAGATTACAACGGATTCGATTTGCAATTATTTTTCCAGGGAGTTGCGGGTAACGAAATTTATAATGCCGTTCGCGAACGCACTGAAGGAAAAGGAGATGTAGCCACGCTAAGCACATCAATGAGAAATGTTTGGTCGGCATCAAATCCAAATGGAACCATTCCAAATCCGTATGGAACATCCCTGAATATGGCAAATTCAAGTCGTTTCCTCGAAAGTGGTTCATATGTAAGGCTAAAAAACCTGCAAATTGGTTATACATTGCCGGCTAAAATCACAAAACCTGCTAATATCAGTCGTTGCAGAATTTATCTGTCGGGTAGTAATCTTCTGACTTTTACCGGATATACCGGTTACGATCCTGAAGTAGGTACTTATGGAATTGATTATGGAAACTATCCGCAATCACGCACTGTTACTTTGGGTGTAAACCTGGATTTATAAATCCCGAATAGCGAATTGCATTTTAAATTAAAAACAACAAGATTAATTTCCTGTTTCAAAAAGGATTGATATAAAATAGAGAATAGTATGAAAAAATTAATTTTAATATTCTGTTCAGCAAGTGTGCTGCTCTTTACATCCTGTAACGATTGGCTATTGGAGCCATCCCCCGGAGTAACGAAACTTGATGATTTCTTTACCGTGGGTAAAACAGCTATTCAGGTTACTAACGGAGCTTATGTTCCCCTGATGTGGGAGTTTAGTTCTACTTATTATCCGGAATGGTTTATTGGTGATGTGGCTTCGGACGATGCGCTGAAAGGCGGACAGTCTGTTGGTGATATGGCTGATGCTTATGACTTTGAGAATTTTAAAACCAATTCCAATAATGGATTTTTACTTGATTTTTATCGGGCACAATACCAGGGAATTTCGCGTTGCAATCTGGGCTTGCAGCAAATTCCGCTTATGAATACCGATTCAGTCATGGATACACGGGTTCAAAAGCGATTGATTGGTGAGTTGAAATTCCTGCGGGCTATGTATTATTTTCGTTTGGTTCGTATTTTTGGTGGAGTTCCGCTCACAACCGAACCTATTAACTCTTCATCAGACTGGAAACAACCCCGTGCTACTGCAGCCGCAATTTATGCGCAAATAAACTCTGATTTGGAAGGGGCAAATGCAGGTCTTTGGAAAAAGAGCGAATATGCGGTGACCGATTTGGGCCGTGCAACCAAAGGAGCTGCTCAGGCAATGCTTCTAAAAACGAATCTGTATTTGAAAAACTACGCCGAAGCTAAACGTTGGGGCGATTCTATCATGCTTTCAAACGAATATGATTTAGTGCCTGATTATGCTTCTAACTTCACGCTGGAAGGGGAAAACGGGAAAGAGTCGGTATTTGAAATTCAGTATATGAATGACCCTATGAGCGATTACGGGCAAGGCAATGGATTTACCCGCGGAACATTTACGGTTATTCTCACCCGTTCACGCTCGTCGAAACTTGGCGGTGGTTGGGGTTTCAACAAGCCAACACAAAATCTGTATAACGAGTATGAAGCAGGTGATCCTCGGCGCGATGCAACTATTTTGAACCCAAAAGATGCTGAGATTGAAACGCCTGCTCAGGAAATTTATCTGGGCGACCGTTACCTGAACCGAAAATACGCGTTGTTGAATCCTGATAATTCAGTTATCAAACTGGATCATGCCACCCGTGGGCCTATTAATAACAAAGTGATTCGTTATGCTGATGTATTGTTGATGTACGCTGAAGCTTGCTGCGAAACCAATGATTTGGTTGGGGCAAAAAATGCGCTTGAAAAGGTTCGTGCCCGTGCCCGTGGTAATGCAGCCATTTTGCCTGCTTTCCCTTATGGAACCTACGCCGACAATCAGGCTGACCTGCGCAAAGCTATTCGTCACGAACGTCGTGTGGAATTGGCCATGGAAGGACATCGCTGGTTCGACCTTTGCCGCTGGGGTGTTGTGAAAGAAGTGATGGATGCCTACAAAACCACCGAAACTCCTGAAGCACAAAGCCATATGGCTACTTTTATTGCCGGGAAACACGAATTGTTTCCTATCCCAAGTCAGGAAATTGATTTGAATCCAATGGAACAAAATCCTAATTATTAAATAAATAACTAAATTTACCAATAACTTAATTTTTATTATTATGAAAACAAAAAAAATCTTATTTCTAGGCCTCAGTGTAGTGGCTTTCCTGTTCAGTTCATGCAAGGGAGATGAGCCTGTTTCCGGCGTAACTCTTGACCAGGCTACTTTGTCTGTAATGAAAGATGATTCTACAACCCTGAAAGCAACCATTGTTCCTAAAGGAGCTAACGGTACTGTTGTGTGGGCAAGTTCAAATTCAACAGTAGCTACAGTTAAAGATGGTGTTGTAAAAGGAATTACACTGGGTACTGCTAATATCACAGCTACAGTTGGAGCATTTACTGCAACTTGTGCGGTTACTGTTGTTGAAAATACCGATTTCTCAAAATCACTAAAAGGTACGGAATACTATCCAATCATTATGGATGGTGTGACTGCTGCTGCTTTAGGAAGTAAAATCAAAGGTGATTTCCGTCCGGATGAAGCTACAAAATTCTTGTATGTTTGGGACAACACTTACACAGCAGGAACTTCTACAGGCCCTAACTTCTATGGCGAAGTGGAAGGCTGGGTAAGTTTGGTTGTAGGAAATGTAGGTTGGTCAGGTGCAGGGTTCAACTGTCAGGATGCTGCATTGAACGACAAATTGGCTGCTATAACTGCTAATCCGGATAAATATTATTTACACATTGGTATTAAGAGTAAAGACAACGCTGTTCATCTCTTTGGTTTGGATGGTCAATCGAATGTGAAATTTGCAATTGGCGCAACCGGATTTACCGATAATGGTGTTGTTACTCCTGCTCTTGCTGATTTCACCCGCGATGGCGAATGGCATGAAATTGAAATCCCAATGGCAACATTGAAAGCTAACGGATTGCTTTACGCTACAGGTATGGGAACTAAGAATATTTTCTGGTTCTTAAGCGGTGGTGTTGCAGGCAAAACGTTGGATTTGGACGCCGTGTTTATCTACAAAAAACAATAATCTCTGAATAACTTAAGTGTAGCGGGTTTGAATGTATCCGCTACACTACAATTGAATTACATTTGTAATTCTGATTTTTCCGATTTTTTTTGAAACATATATCTTTTTATGAAAATTAGCGTAAGCATTTTTGCCCTTATATTTACCAGCATTGGTTTCCTTTCCTGCAATCCGGTTGAACCTGAAGTAATGGCATCAAGCATTAGCCTTGATAAAACAGAGCTAACCTTAGTTCAGGGTGATTCGGTTACATTGGTTGCCAATGTACTTCCGGCAAAAGCCAAACCGGTTGTCGTATGGAGTTCATCCAATGAGAAAGTAGCGACCGTAGTAAATGGAAAAGTCAAAACACTTGCCCGTGGAACGGCAACCATCAAGGTCACTGCCGATTCTGTTTTGAGTGCTACTTGTGCCATTGTAGTTACACGCGAAGATTTGCCATATCAGTTGGTGTGGTCTGACGAATTTGATGGGCCAGCTCTGGATCTAACCAAATGGAGCTACGAAACCGGTGGCGGTGGCTTTGGAAATCAGGAGAAACAATATTATACAAGTCGCCCGGAAAATATCCGGATAGAAAATGGAAGCTTGGTAATAGAAGCTAAAAAAGAAGCATATAGTGGAAACAATTATACTTCAGCACGGATCAACTCCCGGGGTAAAGTATCGTTTACTTATGGTAAGATGGAGGCACGTATTAGTTTGCCTGCGGGTAAAGGAACCTGGCCTGCTTACTGGATGATGGGCTCAAATATTGCATACTCCGGTTGGCCATTGTGTGGCGAGATAGATATCATGGAGCATGTTGGTTCGAAGCCAACAATGATTTCGCACGCCGTTCACACCAGTGAGAAAAACGGTTCCAAAGGGAATAACTGGTACTCTCAGAAAACGGTTGCAGGTGTGGAGAATGAATATCATACTTATGCCATTGAATGGGAGAAGCAGGCTAATGAAGGAGATGATAATATAAGTTTTTTTGTTGATGGAGTTAAGAGTGCTACCATTTGGGAACAACATGTAAACTCAACAGTCAAAATGTGGCCTTTTAAAAGTGATTTTTACTTCCTTTTCAATCTGGCCATTGGCGGAACCATGGGGGGAACGGTAGATGATGCCATATTCAATAACCCGGTACTAATGAAAGTAGATTATGTGCGGGTTTACCAACGAAAATAATTCTCAGAAATAATTAATTGTTGGTTGGTTTTATTTGTCAATAACAGGGTTCTTACCTGTTGTTGACAAATAATAACTTTTGCTCCGATCAATGCCATTTTACTGTCCGAAAATAGATATAAAATGAGAAAAAAAATTGCATTTAAATCTGCGATACTTGCTGTTTTAATAAACCTGTTGTTTGCTGCTTGCGGAACTGACGCCCCCAACAATCCGACTGATGATCCGGTGGTTAATCCGAAGCAACAACAGCGTAGTGTTAAGCGTGGGGTTTCTTACAGTTTTTCCATTATAGACGATGCAAAATTACTCGGACCGGGTGTGTCGTGGTTTTATAACTGGGGACCGGATATTAGTTCTACGCTCAATACTGCGGTTGTGGGTAACAAAATAGATTTTATCCCTATGGCCTGGAACGGGGGCTTTGATGCCAACCGGATCCGGAGTTTCAAGGCGTTGCATCCTGAATGCGAATACATACTGGGTTTCAACGAACCTAACCTGACCGATCAAGCTAATATGACGCCTACGGTGGCTGCCGAAAAATGGGCTCCGTTGGCTGCACTGGCCAAAGAACTGAACATGAAACTGATATCGCCAGCCATGAACTATGGAACATTGAGTGGATATGGTGATCCTATCGTGTGGCTCGACGAATTTTTTACAAAGGTTCCGCTTTCGTCCATCGATGGCATTGCCATACATTGTTATATGAGTAATGCGAGTGCATTGGCATCGTATGTAAAACGCTTTAAAAAATATGGAAAGCCTATTTGGATGACTGAATTCTGTGCATGGGAAAAAAACATTACCAGCGTGGCTGCACAAATGAACTTTATGTCAGAAGCTGTAAACTATCTGGAGTGCAATCCCGATGTGGCCCGTTACGCCTGGTTCATTCCCCGGGGAAGTGGAGCCGTAGAGTCGTACCCGTACATGCAGTTGCTTACTAAAACTACGCCTTACGATTTGTCGGCTTTGGGAAAGGTATTTGTAAATATGTCCACGCTTGATAAAACAACCTATTATCCCGAGCGGCAGCAAATTCCGGCAGAGAGTTACAGTTCTACGAACACCGAGGCTGATATAAAAGCCGGAAACTGGAATACTCCCGTGCATTTCCGGCCTACAACCGACGTGGATGGAGTGCTGGATATTATCGACTTTAACTCGGATATGTGGTTGGAATACATGGTGGAAACCACTACTATTCAGAGTCCGAAAATCAACCTGCGTTATACCTCGTTATACAATGCTACGATTGAAATATCGGTAGATGGGACAGTAGCTGCAACCATTTCATTGCCCAAAACCGGAACTGATAATGCCTGGCAAACTGCGACCACAAGTCTACCAATGAGTGTAGGGAAGCATACCATACGTATTAAAAATACTTATGGAGGAACTTCACTCAACTGGGTTAGCGTTACGAAATAAGGGTTGGTTCCCAACCTCCATTTGGGATTATCAAAAAATTGGCCATTATCTGTGGAAAATATAATTAAAATAAATAATACTCTGAAAGCCCTCATTTGAGGTAAGAGTCAAAAATCTCATATTCAATGAAAAACTTTTTTTCTCATTTCTTTTTAATTGCATTGGGCTTAGCCAGCTTTAGTATTTCAACGTATGCAGTGCCTGTCCCGGATGGAAAGACCGTAGATGCAGAATCGGGCACCGGTGAGGTGAACGGTTACACGCTGGTGTGGCAGGATTTGTTCAATGGCACTACATTGGACGAAACCAACAACTGGGTAGTGGAGGTTAACGGTGACGGGGGCGGAAATTCCGAACTGCAATATTATCGCCGGCAGAATATCTCCGTGGGTGTGGAGCCTGTAAGTGGAGCCAACTGCCTCATCATTAAAGCCAAGAAAGAAACTTATTCCGGCAAAACCTGCACTTCGGGCCGATTGAAGACTTTTGGGAAAATGTCGTTTAAACATGGCAAAATAGAAGCGCGTATTAAATTGCCCAAAACTGCCAACGGGCTCTGGCCGGCCTTCTGGATGATGGGTGCCGACTTCCCAACCGTTGGTTGGCCTAAATGTGGCGAAATGGACATTTTGGAAATGGGTAACGCAAACGGGATAAACCGCGGCACGCAGGATAAGTATTTCAGTACCTGGTTTCACTGGGGCGAAAGCTGGAACAACGGGTCGTACCCAAATTGGGGAAAAGACTTTACAAGTGCCACTGGCATTCAGGACGATTTCCACCTGTTTACGCTTATATGGGACGATGTAGCCGTGAAATCCTATATCGACCTGGATAAAAACCCAACGGCAACTCCCATTTGCGAAATGGCTATCAACGGCGCCGATGTGGCAGGGAATGCAGCCCATTATTTCCATAAGAAATTCTTCGTGATTTTTAACCTGGCCATTGGCGGTAACTTTACTCAAATCTGGGATATCAACAAGATTACGGCTTTGAATGCTGCCAACAATTACGAATCGTGCATGTATGTAGATTATGTGAAAGTGTACCAGCAAGGAGTAGCCGGCGAGGAATACAGTGGACCCAAACTGACCGCCACTTCGCAGGTTATTGCCAACAATGCATTTAAAATATATCCTAATCCGGCCACTGATCGTTTAATGATTCAGTCGCCCGGTGCAATTTCCAGGGTTATTATTTTTGATTTAGGCGGAAAAGAATTATTGAATATTCAAAATACTAATTCGGTTGATATTTCTTCATTGCCCCATGGAAATTACGTCATACAGATTGAAGACAAAGATAGGCGGTCAGAATCGCATAAGTTCACTAAATAATTAATAGGTTTTTTCAAGTTTTAAATCTCAGGTATTAGTTTTGTGAGATAACCGCGGGCGCAGGCTCGCGGTTATCTGTTATAAAACCTGTTTACATGCGTATCCCTGTTACATGTCCGGGAAAAACTCAGAAGATTATTATTTCTGTATTGGTTCATACTCCAACAATTACAGTGCATACTTTTCGCCCGTCGGTGCGTACTATTACTCCTACAGT
>CAYSTC010000024.1:36840-60732 GCA_964433885.1 uncultured Paludibacter sp.
CAACAATTACAGTGCATACTTTTCGCCCGTCGGTGCGTACTATTACTCCTACAGTACGCACTAACATTTCTAAAGTATGCACTGATTGATTAGCAGTATATACCCTTATAGCTATTGATCATACTGGAAATCCACCGGGGCTTACTGCCGGAGCTAAAGTGTATACTATAGCTTCTACTTTATACACTGTAATTCCACAAGTGCAATCAGGCAATGAAATTTGCTTTTTTTTAAGGAAGCAGTAATAACTTTGTCCTCGGGATATATCCACCTTCTGTATTGTAGGGGTATCTATTACACTACGGAGTGTCCCAAAGCAGTACAGAGTGCCAATAAAAGCCCATATTGTACCGGGGAGACAGAGTAGATTCGCTAATTCCGGTTTTGTGGTCTCGCCAGAGCCATTTTTACATGTAATTGTCTTATATGTACGGATATAATTGTTGTTTTAAACTAGCCCGAATGTTGTTTGTGTGTGCGGTGAATGATGTTTTGGCCGATATTTGTTCCTTTTTGGTCAGAATATTTTCAAAATCCAACTACTTTTTAGTTTCATTTGCAATATGTTTTTATGACACGTTATCTAATAATTAATCTTTAAATTTAAATGCAAATGAGAAAAAGTACATTTTTTCTATCGTGTTTCCTTTTTGCTGGATTCACAGCAGGTGCACAAGTGCTCGACACTATTTACACCGCGAAAACTCTCTTGCCGGGTGCTGCCTCATGGAATGAAATGAAGCTGGATAAAACAATCAGCGATTCTGCTGCTGTTATTACCCAGGAAATCCAAGGTGGGGTTTTGAAACTCAAAACCGTAAATGCCAATAAAAAGGACTCGAAACTCGGTTGGTACAAAACTGGTTTAGGCCTAAACCTGAGCACCGGTTACACCATCGAAATCAAAGCCAAGGTGAACAATGCGCTTAAAAACGGTGCATTTAATATCCAGGGCTTCGATAATCAGGGAAAAGGTTTCCGTTTTGGAATTTACAACTCTTACCTGACCAACCAAACCAACCCGTTGGCAGCAACAACTACTGTCGCTTCGTCGCTAAACAATTCTAACGATTTTCACACATTCCGTTTGGCTGTAGCTCCTTCCGGTTTAGTTACTGTTTATCGTGACGGTGCAGAAATGGGAACTTTCCCGCTTTCAGCTTTCTATTTCGATAATATCATCGTAAACGGTGGATTTGAAGATGGAGTAACTGCAAATGATGCATCTTATTTCCCGGATTTCCAGAGCAAATGTTTGCTTTATAAATCAACTGTACTTACAGATAAAAGAACTGGTAACTATGGTTTGGTTATGAACAGCAACGGAAAAACTGAAAATACCGGTACCAATTACAATCCGGCTACTCAGGAAAAAGCAAGAACCCGTGAAATAGCTGTTAAACCAAATACCAAATACGATATTTCAATTACCCGTCGTCGTTCGGCTATTGAGCCATGGGCATGGCGTGATATGGGTGCCTTCTACAATAATCAGGTAGGAACCCAGGGAGGAACTGACGTACGTGGTACAAATGCAATTTTTGCTGGTGTAAACGACTTCTTCTGGCAGACTCACAATCAGACTATTACTACTCCTGCCGATGTAAAATCTATTCGCTTCGAATTCCCATCATGGGTTCGCGATGGTAATAAAACAACTGCCATTAATGCTTTTGATGATTTTGTATTCCGCGAACAACCAACAGTGACTGCCGGTGTTACAACTGCTGCTGCGGTATATCAACCCAACGCTCTTCCCCTTCCAGCTAATTATACCAACTTGATTAAAAATGGTGACTTCGAGGACTGGACTATAAACAATGCAGGCAATCCAGTAACCATAAAATCAAAAGATGGTCTTAGAGATAGTACTGTTTCTAGTTGGGCATTGAGTATTCTTGGAGATGGAGCTAATAATAATCCAAATCAATATGATGTTCTTTGGAATGGTCTTGTTCGTATTCAACGCAATGACCAAACGAATGATGGTCTTGCCACCGGAGACGGCGGTGCTACAAACTGGGCGCATAGCGGAACTTCATCACTTCGTTTTTCTACTTTAGGAAACAATGCTAATAACTTTGATTTTAAAGTAGTATTGAAACCAAATACAAAATATCGTTTCAATTTCTGGCACAAAAGCCCGAAATGGGATGACTGGGGCTGGTTGAGAGTAAAACTTGGCGAAGGTGCTGACAATACTGCTATTTGGGCACAAGAGCTGAAAGGCAGAAACAATATCTGGACAAACTGCGACCTGGTTTTCACAACTGACGCAACTAATACAACCCTACATTTGTATACTAATGGAGCTTCACATGGTGGCTGGTGGAACCTTTACCTGGATGACCTGGTATTGTATGAAGTTACTGACGCAACTGACCCTGACTTATTTGCCGGTAAAACAAACCTGTTTACCAACGGCGACTTCGAAAATGTTGCTCAAAGTAACGACGGAACTGCTTACGACTGGGCTTTGGCAAGTACTAATAGCAATGCAGATAGTAACTATCCTGTGAAATGGAACGACATGTGGGGAACTTACTTACGCCTGCAGGACAGACAAAAAGGTACTGATACCGGTTTGCAGTATGCTCACAGCGGAACCAAAAGTGTTCGTTTCTCATTCCTTGATGACCTGGGTGCAGCTAAAACGTTTGAGGGTATTACCAAAGACTCGCTTGCAAGTACTTATCGTATCAACATGAACTTTAAGAAAGAACTTCAACCAAACAAAACGTATACTTTCGTGTTCTGGGTTAGATCTGCAAACTATCCGGATGCCGGCAGACTGATCGTTTCGAATGGTGATATAAAACTGTGGAATGATGTGCTTAACGCACGTAATATCAACTGGAGCCGTCAGGTTGTGACATTCAGCACAACAGAAGCAAACCACACGCTGAACATGAAAACTGATTTCAGTGGCTGGTTCAACTTCTATATTGACGATATCGCTCTTTACGAAGAAAACACTTATGTACCATATCAGGCTAATGGAGATTCTTACCTGTTCTTCGGAAAATCGCAGGGTGTAGAAGATACCGATGTCGAAATTAAGTATGTAGCAATTAATAATACTGGTGCATTTGCTCCTCAGAATCCTGCTACCGGTTTCTATGCTCCTGTAGCTAAAAGCTTGTATGTAACTTCTAATGCAGGTCAACTGACAATCAATACCACCAAGCCAACAATGGTACGTGTTTATGACATTGCAGGTGCTTGTGTTGCTGAACTTAACGTACAATCGACACGTATTTTGACTCTTTCAAAAGGTGTTTATGTAGTGAAATCGGCTGATGAAGTAGTGAAAGTGGTAAACAGATAAAATTCTGGAAACTGAATTTCTGATACAATAAAAGAATCCCCTGTAGATGTTACATTTACAGGGGATTTTTTGTTTTCAAACTTTCGGAAAATACCGGCTTTGTTTAATCGCTGTATTTGTTTCTTCCTGTCTGTCGAAATGCTTTATTATAGTACTGTGTTTTGCTTTTTCAGCCAATTCAGGAGGATGCGTGATTATATATTATCGGCATCTTTTTAAAACCGTTGAAGAAACTCTCCTAAATTTACATCCCGTTCTAGATTCAGTTTCTTTCGTAACCTGTACCGGTTGGTTTCCACGCTACGCACCGACATGTTCAGTAACGGGGCAATATCTTTCGACGAAAGATCCATTTTCAGGTAGGCACAGAGCTTTTTGTCGCTCACATTAAGCTCGGGATACATTTCGCCCAACCGTTTGAGATAATTCTCGTAAACCAGGTCGAAATTCTCTTCGAAACGTTTCCAGTTATTATCATTTTCAATGTTCTGACGGATATTTCTTTCCATTTTGCTTAATCGGGAGAGGATGGCTCGTTCATCAGAATTTGTTTTAATATCGCTGGTCAATTTTGTAATATGATCCATTACTTCAAGCAAAATCTCATTCTTACGAATCAGGTTCATGGTAGAGCTTGCCAGTTCCTGCGATTTGTGGCGGAGTTCATACTGAAGTTGTTGGTTTTTGAGCTCTTTGATTTCTCTCTTTTTGGCTGATGTTTCAGCTTCAAATTGCTTTTGCTGCTCCTGCATTTCCAACTCTTTTCGTTTCTCCATTTCCACAGCTCCTTTTTTTGAACTCTTATTTACAAATACTGTCAGCCCTGCTATTAGTAGAATAAACAGGATGAAATATATTACAAATGCAACACGGCTTTCGTACCAGGCTGGCAAAATGGTGAACGAATAGCTGCAAACAGCTTCTTTCGATTCCAGGATATTGCGCGCCCGCACCTTGAATACATAATTGCCTCTGGGTAGTTGCGTGTATTCCTTCACATTGTCGCTACTGAATTCCGACCAGGAATCGTCGTAATTTTCAAGCATGTAGCTGTATTGCACCAAACCTTCGTTCCGGTATTCGGGTGCAGCAAATTCAAAGCGAAGCGAATTGTGTTTATGAAGAAACCGGGCTCTGTTACTCGGGTCATTGGGTTCGTTTTTCTCCACTGCTTCTTTAGATTTATCAGTTGTAATAGTCACATTCCGGATAAAAACCCTGAACGTATTGCCCGCATAATACTGAGTTTTTGTATCAATCCAGCTAAATCCATCTTCGGTGCTTAGAATAAGGTTGTTTTTATCAATAAAATTGAAATTCTCGAAACCAATAATAATCTTTGGCTGAAGAATTCGATATGTGAGTGAATCCATAACATAGGAATTATTGGGCTGCTTCTTTGCCAATCCGATAAACCTTCCTGAAACACACCACACATCTCCGTTTTTACCTTCGTGAAGGCGCATATAGCTGGGTAAGTTATTAAATAAATTATTCCATTTCGTGTAGGGTTGCATGCGTTTTTTCTTTTTATCGAACTGGTAAAAACCTCGTTCCGATGAGAATATTATTTCGTTGCCAACCCTGAAGAGCGTATTGTTCCTGTCGCTTGGAAAGCCGTTTTTCGAATTGTAGAAATCAATGTTAGTCACACTGTCCATCTGTGTATTGAAATGCAGGTGGAACAATCCTTTTTGCCAATGGCTGAACCATACTGTGCCGTCGTTATCTTCTTCGAACATAGGCCCCGATTCATTAAACCGCCCTTTTATGAAATGTGATAACTGCCATTTTTTGCCGTTCTTTTTGAGAATAAACAGACCCTGATACGAGCAGCCGAGAATCATTTCAGGGTGTTTCTTCAAAGATTTAAAGGTCCATGTACCCGGCAGCCCTGCTATTCTTTCGGCATGGTCGGGATAAATGACAAAAGCTCCCTGGTCGTCACCACAGAATAGCGTATTGTCAATTTCATTCAAGCTCCAGATCTGGCCTTCCATCTCTTTCAATAACTTCAGTTGCAGTGGCAACGAGCTGCTCGGAAGTGGATATGTGGTTGTGTAAAGTCCCTGATTAGTACCCAGATACAAAACATTATTTTTTAAAAATGAGGTATATCCTGCTCCATACAGATTGTTGGTTCCAAACATATTGGATATCGGGCTGTTTAGCATTACATAATCAATCCCTTTATCAAGGCCAAGCCAAAGGTTTTGCTGATTGTCAAAAGCAGCGCTTAACACTGTGTTGTTTTGCAGCCCGGTGAATGTGTTGACAAATACCACCCGGCCATCGGCTATGTATTGTATGGCTATTCCGCGCTGAACTGTACCGAAAACCAGTTGTTTGCCATTTGTGGTGGCGCAAAACACCTGATTGTTTTTCAGAAAGTCATCAATCCCTGTTTTGTAAGGAGTAATGGTTGTGCCATCGTAAAGGAATACTCCGTTAAAACTGGTTACGAAAAGTATTTTGTTGCCCATAAAAGGAAGGATAGAACATACTTTTTTCCCGATAAGCAATTCAGAACCTGTAATTCGCGAAAAGAAGCTTCCGTTTAGCATAAAAACCCCACTTTGTGCACTGGCCACAAACAAGACATTGTATATATAGGCCGAAACATCTATTGTATTGTTAAATGGCAGACGGATAACTGTATCTCCGGTATATTGATAAATAGATTTTTCAGATTGAAAATAAATCTTTTTGTTCCCACCGACAATATTATATAACTCATTGGAGCCTACTTGTCTGTTTGCCAGCTTAGCCATAAGGGAGTAGTATAAGAAGGAGCCATTTTTTTGCTTCCTGAAATACCCGAATTCGTTGAATGTAGAGGCGTAAAAACGCCCGTCCTTTGCATATAAAAGAGAACGGACGTTGGTTCCATTCGCAATAGGGTAAGTTTTCCAGTCTTTCCCATCATATTCGAGCAGCCCGTTGTTATTGGCAAAATACATCGAATTTGACTCATCCTGTGCAATAGCCCAGTTCTGAGTTCCGGATTTGTAATTGATCCGGGTAAAGTTTCTGACCATGGGTTGTGAGGCAAATACGATATTTGCAGACAGAAATGTAAAAATAAGTAGTGCTGAAAGGAATTTGCTGTTCATAATCATCAGGTGTTGTCAAATTTTAATCAATGTTAGCATATTTTCTTTATTCGAAGTGTGTGTCGAAAAATGTTTTACAACATATAAATAAGTAAGTATTTGATATATAAAATATTGAAAAAATGATTGTAGTATTTTTGAGTATTGAAGTGCGTAGTGGATTGAATTTTTGCGAAGTGATTTTTTTGCTAATTTATTGATTGAGTATTTAAATTTGTCACACAGTTTTAAGTAGTTCAATTTCGTATTATTCAAAATAAATTTAAATCAACCAAAAATTACGTGTATGAAAAAAATTACCAATCAAACCCAAAAGCGTTTAGGCGCTATTTGTCTGGCTTTTTTAATGAGTAGTTCTATGCTTTTTGCTGTACAACAGTATTGTCACAAAGCAATTACTGCTACTGATGGAGTAACAAATGTATATTTGACCTGTCAGCTTGTTTCATCAGGAAATTATCAGATAAAAATCGAATCGGATGTTGCCATGGCAGGGCTGGGAGGTTCGTTTTGTAATGTGAACGGGGTAGGAGGTTATCAGTTAAATGCTGACGGACACTTCGTTTTAAGTGGAGATGGTAAAACAATTACTTGCGATATTGCATCAACTTCGGGTCCCAACCTGTACACTCCGCTGTATGTACTTATGCCGGGCGAAAAAGTTTTCACATGGCCGGGCGACGTAGACTGGACCGCATCTTGCTCAGGTGGTGGAACTACTGATACTGCCGCGCCAACAGCATTTACAGTTGCTAAAGGAGCCGTTGGACCAACAAGTGTAGAGTTGCTGCTAAATGCTACAGACGATTCAGGTTCTGTTACTTATTCGATTACCTATGGATCGACAACTCTCACTACAACAGGAACTTCAGGAGTTCAAAAATCATACATTGTTACAGGGTTATCAGCTTCAACGGCTTATTCGTTTGCAGTAACAGCAAAAGATGCGGCTAACAATGTAGCTTCTAACAATCCTCAAACAGTAAACGCCACTACAAGTGCTGCACCGGTACTTTCTACCATTGATTTTGAAACTGTTGGGCAGGATTGGACCTGGATGCTATTTGAAAATGGTGATAATGCACCGGCACTTTATTCTGTGGTAGCTAACCCTGCTTCGAATGCTGTGAATAGCTCAGCAAATTGCGCAAAATATATTGTAAATGCTAACGGACAACCCTGGGCTGGCTTATGGTCAGACAATTTAGTTGACTTTACTTTTAATGCATCTAATTGTATTGTAAAAGTTAAGGTTTATAAATCTGTTATCAGCAATTTTGATGTGAAATTTGAAGGTGCAAACGGATTAAACTTTGAAAAACTGGTTGCCAATACCAAAATCAACGAATGGGAAGAGCTGACGTTTGATTTTACCAATAGAATTGGTTCAACAGTGTCAAGGCTTGTTATCATTCCCGATTTCCCCTCAACTCGTACTGCCGGTAGCACCAATTACTGGGATAATATAAGCTTTAACTCAAATACAACTACATCTAATGCTGATTTGAAAGCTGATAATATCAGTTGCTATCCGAACCCGATGAGAAATGAACTTACCGTTTCAGCAAAATCAGAAATCAGTCAGGTTATTGTTCGCAATTTGGTAGGACAAACTGTGAAAACAATTATGATTAATGGGCTGGAAAAAACTATTGATATGAATGGTATTTCAGCAGGTAATTATCTGGTAACTATGAAGCTGGCTAATGGTCAGGTTTTGACTCAAAAAGTAACAAAATTTTAATTATAACTGGTTTGTCCACAGTTGATCATTAGTTGTGGACAAACTAAACTATTTTCAGTTCAATAATTTTATAAATTAAATCTTATGAAAAAAATTACACGTTTTTATCTTGCTTTAGCAACATTGCTTGCTTTAGGCACAGTAGCCGTTTCGGCTCAACCATCGGTGGCAGCACCAACTCCTCCGACGAGAACTGCTCCCAAAGTAATTTCGTTTTTTAGCGATGCTTATACCAATGTGACCGGTATGAATTTTAATCCCAATTGGGGGCAGAGTACTGCTGTTTCAACCATTCAGGTTGCAGGGAACAACACCTTGAAATATGCCAACCTGAATTATCAGGGAACAGAATTTCCTTCAGTAAATGCACTTACAATGAATAAATTGCATGTTGATGTATGGTCTTCGGATGCTACGTCCTTTCAAATCACTCCCATTAGCACGGGACCTAAGGAAAAACTGGTGACATGTACGCCATTAGTTTTGAATCAATGGAATAGTTATGACATTGATTTGAGCCAATTCACAGGCGTTGTTTTTTCTGATATTTTCCAGTTTAAAGTGGTTGGAAATGGTACTGTTTATATTGATAACCTGTACTTCTACGATAGTAGTACTACGGTTGATTCGGAAGCACCAACCGCATTTACAGCTACAAAAGGGGCTGTAACATCGGATGCTGTGGAACTTTTGCTAAATGCAACAGATAACTCAGGGGCTGTAAATTATTACATAACTTACGGAACCACAACTTTAACTGCCGGTGGGGTTTCAGGAACTCAGAAATCATACACTGTAACCGGTTTGTTGGGTAATACGGATTATTCGTTCTCAATAGTAGCAAAAGATGCAACCGGAAATACGGCAACTAACAGCCCAATAGTTGTTACAGCAAAAACTGCGGCTTCTATTCCTGTTGCACCAACTCCAACAAGGCCTGCTGCCAATGTAATTTCGATTTACAGTGATGCCTATACCAATGTGGCTAATACAAACTTTTATCCGGGTTGGGGACAGGCAACTGTTGCAACTCAGGTTCAACTTGCCGTAGGAAATTCGGCTCTTAAATATGCAAATCTGAACTATCAGGGAACTGAACTTGGATCGCATGTTGATGCAAGTGCAATGACCAAACTCCACGTTGATGTGTACACCGAGAATGAAACCAGTTTGCAGGTAACGCCAATCAGCCCGGGAAAAGAATTATTGTTGCCGTTGGCTCCTTTAGCATTAAATACCTGGAATAGTTTTGATATTTCGCTTTCTTCCTTTACCGGTGTGGTAATGTCGGATGTTTTCCAGTTTAAATTTGTCGGTTCCGGTGGAAAAACAGTTTATATAGATAATCTTTATTTCCACGATGGATCAACAACTGCAGTGGATAAAGTGAATGCAGACAAATCAGTTCGTATTTTCCCTACTAATGTTATTGCTAATTTGAATGTAGGAGCAGATTCTGAAATCAATCAGATCGTTGTTCGTAATTTAGTTGGACAAACTGTAAAAAATGTTTCGGTAAATGCTATGGATAAATCTATCGATTTGACCGGACTTTCTGCTGGTAATTACCTGGTAACGGTTAAGCTGGCTAACGGGCTTCTTTCTACCCGAAAAATCACGAAGCTTTAATAAATAATCCACGCAAAGGAGCTAAAATTAATCTAATTTACGTTTTAGCACCTTTGCGTGAAATTCTTAAAAAACAACTCGCATGAGCACAACTCCCCGTAAATTTATTTTACTTGCTTTTTTCTGTTTTTTTATTTTTTCGAGTAGTTATGCTCAGTTTGTAACTGTTGGTAGCGGCAGTTACCGAACGACATTCCCCGGAACCGATGTGGCCGGTAGAAATGCATTTCCTTCAGGTACACCCTGTTTGAGTGGAAATGCTGTTGGAAAGCCTGTTCCAACCAGCGATTGGTGGTCGGCTTTGGTCAAAAACGGAACCGCTTCCAATCTTTTCAACTATCCGTATACCATGAAAACCACTGGCTCCGGATTGGTGGTTAGTTACATTCCTTCCGGTGTAATCGATGATTTGACCCCTTTTTTAGTCGGTGTCACCGGTCTAAATGCAACAAAGACGAATGTTTCGGATTATTCCGATTGGACGGTAACCATGGACTGGAATGATGGTACGCACCAGTTTCAGGCTACGGCCGGCGTTGCCATGCCTTTTCTCTATTTTACCAAGAAAACAACTGACGTTGCTCAAATTACAATCAATTCAGGAACTGTCGTTATTTCCAACGAAATGCTGATTGCTACTGATGTGAAGAATGGTGCCGACTTTGCCGTTTATGCACCAAGTGGAAGCACCTGGACGAAAACCGGCTCAGTTTATACTTCTACCCTGAATGGAAAGAATTATTGGTCGATGGCATTTATCCCGTTAACCGCTACTAATGTAACCACCGTTGCCAATGAATATAAAAAATATGCTTACGTTTTTCCGGTGAAAACGACCGCAAGCTATACTTTCAATGAAGCAACTTCTGTAATTCGTACCGATTTCAACGTGCAAACTGAGGTTAAGGAGGGATCGGAAACAAATATGTTGATTGGTTTGCTTCCTCATCAATGGGCTCATTTGGCATCCGGATCCCCTGCTCCTGACAAATACAGTTATGCTACAGTTCGTGGCCAAATGAAAACAATGGCCGCAAATAGTTTTAGCGTTGAAAATACTTTTCATGGAATACTTCCGACGTTGCCTTATGTAGATAATTACAGCAAAGGATTTTCACCTGCAGCGCTTGCCGGAAAAATTGCCGAGCTGGAAAACAGTACCATGGCAACCTGGACGGATTCCTACAACGAAGGGCAGGTTTTTAATCAATTGATGCAAACTGCCCGTATTGCTAACGAAATGGGAAATACCGCAGCACGTGATAAACTGCTGAATACCATTAAAACCCGTTTGGAGAATTGGTTTAAAGCTGAAAATGGAGAAGTTGCTTTTCTCTTTTATTACAATTCTGCCTGGAGTTCAATGATTGGTTATCCGGCTGGTTATGGCCAAGATAACGGATTGAACGATAAGCAATTTCATTGGGGTTATTTTATTCAGGCAGCAGCTTTTGTTGCTCAGTTTAGCCCTGATTGGGCCACTCAGTTTGGCGGAATGGTGGATATGCTGGTTCGCGACGCAGCAGCTTATGACCGGAATGATACCATGTTCCCGTATTTGCGAAACTTTAGTCCGTATGCCGGCCACAGTTGGGTGGATGGTTTTGCCAATAATCCGCAGGGAAACAATCAGGAATCGAGTTCCGAAAGTATGAATTTCAACGCTGCCCTGATTCAATGGGGGCAGGTTTCCGGCAATAAAGCGATTCGCGATTTGGGAATCTACTTATACACAACAGAGCAAACCGGCATTGAAGAATATTACATGGATATTCATCATCGAAATTTCCCGGCTTCGCAAAAATACAGCCTGGTGTCGAGAGTGTGGACGAACAGCAACGATAACGGAACTTTCTGGACGGCTGATATTGCAGCATCCTACGGAATTGAAATGTATCCGATTCATGGAGGTTCGCTTTATTTAGGTCAGGACACGGTTTATGTAAAACGACTTTGGGATGAAATTGTCGCTAATACCGGCATTTCCAGCAATCAGGTGAACCCGAATCTTTGGCACGACATTATGTGGGAATATCTCGCTTTCATCGATCCTTCCAGGGCCATCGATATGTATAACTCCTATCCAAACCGGGAAATTAAATTCGGAATTTCCGATGCCCAGACTTATCACTGGCTGCATGCCATGAATGCATTGGGACGGGTGGATGCGACTATCACTGCCAATTATCCGATTGCAGCTGCATTCCGGTTGAATGGGAAAATAAATTATGTAGCTCAAAATTATTCCAACGCGCCGATTACCATTACTTTTTCTACCGGATATCAGCTGGTAGTTCCTGCCCGAAAGATGGTGACGAGTCGTGATGGTAGTTATACCGGAACAATTACTTCCTCGTTTACACAAGCTTCAGTCGGTGGCGGCGTGGCGCTGAATGTAATCGTTTCGGGTGGCACGCCTGCAAAAGTTGAGTTTATGGACGGAACTACTTCATTGGGAATGGTCACAACTGCTCCGTTTACAACTAAAGCTGCCAATTTGCAACTTGGCACGCATAATTTCTATGCAAAAGTATATGATGGTGATAAATACTCTGTGACAAACTCGGTTCAGGTTTTGGTAGGCGAACAGTTGCCTTACGGAGGAACTGCTGCCGCTATTCCCGGAACGATTGAGGCTGGTAAGTACGACATTTTCGAAGGTGGAAAAGGCCAGAATATATCGTATCTGGATATGACCTCGGCCAATCTGGGAGATTTCAGGATGGACGAATCGGTTGATGCAGCAAGCAATACTGCCGAGGGTGCAACGGTAGGTTGGATTAATAGTGGTGAATGGTTGGAATACACAGTAAATGTGGCTCAAACGGGGTTGTATTCGTTTGCATTCCGTTATGCTTCAGGCAATGCTTCAGGTGGAGGTCCGTTTCATTTGGAGTTGGATGGCCAGGCAATTTCGTCAAACATTACCGTTCCATCAACTTCTACGACCGTTTGGACGGTTTGGGCAACAAAAACGGTGGCTGACATTCCGCTTACAGCCGGCAAACATATTTTGAAGATTGCTTTTTCCGCCGGAGAATTTAATCTGGGCAAAATGACTTTCACGCGCACCGGCGAATTGACAAGCAGTTACCCTTTTGCCAATGCAGGAGCTGATGTAAAAGTTGTTTTACCATCAACTTCAACAAGCCTTAATGGTTCGGCAAGTTACGAATCTTCAGGAAAAACGCTTACCTATCGATGGAAACAAATTTATGGTCCCACAGCGGCAATTATTTCCGATTCCACCGCCGTAAACCCGGTTATTTCCGGTTTAGCAGAGGGCATGTATCGCTTTAAACTGACCGTAAAAAATACGGATTCGAAATGTTCTACCGATGAAGTATTGGTTATGGTAACCAGTACCGCGAATGTAGCCCCAACCGTTTCCTTGACTTCTCCGGCAAATAATTCAACATTTACTGAAGGGAAACCGGTAACTGTTTCTGCCAATGCAAGTGATTTCGATGGAACGATTTCGAAAGTAGAATTTTATCAGGGCACGACTTTGATTTCGAGCGTGACAACTGCTCCGTATTCTGCAACCTGGAATCCTGCTGCCGGTAATTATGTGATTACTGCCAAAGCTACTGATAATGGCGGAGGAGTAAGCACTTCGCAAGCAGCCAACGTTACCATTTCTCCATTAATGGCTTGCACCACTACATCTACCGTTGCTACACAGGGTTCGTTTTCGGCAGGTTATAAATGCACTTTCGAAACAGTTGGTACCAATGTCACGATTACTTTTGAGTTGTTGGATGAAAAAACGGGTGTGGTAGCTTATTTATGGAAAGAAACTCCGTTTGGTGAATCGGCTATGGCAAATGTCAGCGGTAAAATTTTCTCCACTACGATTAGTGGCCAAACTCCCGGCTCGACAATAAGCTATGCCTGTAAGTTTGCTTACAGCGGAGGTATGTCGGTAACCAAATACATGACTTACGTGGTGGGAACGAATTGCGGAAGCACTGTAAACGACACGCAGGCACCCACCGGCTTTACGGCTACGCTTGGCGCGGTAACGGCCAATTCTGTAGAGCTGTTGCTCAATGGTACCGATAATTCAGGAACTGTGGTTTACAACGTAAACTACGGGGCATCCGGTACGGCAAATACGTCGTCACCTTCAGGGGTTCAAAAATCGCTTGTAATTAATGCGCTTACAGCCGGAACGCCTTACACTTTCAGCGTGTCGGCAAGTGATTTGGCTGGAAATCAGGCGGCCACCAATCCGATTGTGATTTCGGCAACAACATCTGCCAATACAAGTACCGATTGTGCCGGAACGGCTTCGGAAGCTTCGCAGGGAACTTTCAGTGCGGGTTATAACTACAGTTTTGTAACTACAGGAACCGATGTGGCTGTCAGTTTTGAGATGCTTGATGATAAAACAGGGCTTGTGGCGTATTTGTGGAATTATACTTCCGGTTTTGCAGAGTCGGGAATGACAAACGTCAGTGGTAGGAAATTTACGAAAACCCTGACAGGCCAAACTCCGGGTTCGTTTATAAAAGTGGCATGTAAGTTTGCTTTTGCAGGTGGAATGGCTGTTACTAAGCAATTTTCGTACACCGTTGGGAATGACTGTGCTGGCACTGCTGTTGAAACTGTGAATGCCGCTGAACCATTCTTCTATCCAAATCCGGTTCAAGATGTTTTGCACATTGAACTTGCGGATGAAAATTGCCGGTTGATGGTTTATGATATTCTCGGAAACAAAGTTTTTGATGAGCGGATTCCTTCCAATTATAATCTTGATATGGGCAGACTGAAAACAGGAATTTATTTCATAAAAGCAGAAAGCCCGCGTGGAATAATCAATGGAAAAGTAATTAAAAAATAAGTGGTTTTTAGCAACTATTTTGTGTCGGTTTCCATAAAGCAGTTGCCTAAAAAAACAATCATTTTTAGTAAAACAATTTCTATTGAAATGTGTGCTGAAATATGTTTCAAAACAGCTTGAAATTTATGTATCTGAAAATCAATTCAACTAAATAATATTCTGTAGTGATTTTGTGTGGTTGAAAGGGTTTTGAAATGAGTTTTTGTGAGGTGAAAAATTCCTCTGCCAATTTGGATAAATCTAATTTTGTGATTGAAAAATAGGTCTTGAAATAAAATTTAAATGTATGAATAAAGGGATTAAAAGTATGATCGTGGCTTTGGTGCTGCTTTCGGCACTTCCTGCTTTTGCGCAGGCAGATGGATCGGATAAGTATAAGCTGGTGTGGGAAGATAATTTTAGCAAGCCGGTTTTGGATGAGACAAACTGGACAATTGTGGTAAATGGAAAAGGTGGCGGTAACCGTGAACTGCAATATTACCGTAAGGAAAACATTTCGGTAGGGAAAGAGCCGGTTTCGGGCGAAAGTTGTCTGATTATTACTGCAAAAAAAGAAAATTATAAATTCCATCGTGCCACTTCGGGAAGGCTTTCAACAAAAGGGAAGGTGTCGGTAAAATACGGTAAAATTGAAGCCCGCATGAAATTGCCTAAAACGGCTAACGGGCTTTGGCCGGCATTTTGGATGCTTGGAAGCGATTACCCACAGGCAGTTTGGCCAAAATGCGGCGAAATAGATATACTCGAAATGGGAAATGCCAACGGGATTGAAGCCGGAACGCAGGATAAACTGTTCAACGGTGCTTGCCACTGGGGCGAACGGTTTAATCATGGGCGTTACCCGAATTTCGCAAAAGCAACAACCAGCACTTCTTCCTTGCAGGACGATTTTCACCTGTTTACTCTCATTTGGGATCAGAATGCCATCAGGATGTATGTGGATCTGGATAAAAATCCGCAGGCAACTCCTTATTTCGAAATGCCTGTTAAAGGCGAAAATGTGGCAGATAATCCCGGCCGCTATTTCCACAAAGAGTATTTTGTGCTTTTCAACCTGGCTGTGGGAGGTAATTTTACGAAAATCCATCACATCAAAGACATTACTGCCTTAAACTCCGGCGAAGCCAAAATGTATGTGGATTATGTGCGCATTTATCAAAAGGGCCAAACAGGCGAGTCGTTCAATTCAAAATAAAATTTTAGATCAAAGTATATGGAAAAATCAGCAACGAAATTATCTTTCAAAGAAAAGGTAGGATATAGTTTGGGCGATACCGCTTCACATTTTGTATGGGATATGGTTGGGTTTTGGCTTTTGTTTTTCTATACCGATGTGTATGGCATTTCAGCTGCCGCTGCCGGTACAATCATGTTGATTGCCCGCTTTTGGGATATGGCCATCGATCCGATTATTGGCGTTGTTTCCGACCGTACCAATACGCGTTGGGGAAAATTCCGTCCGTATATTTTATTTGGTGCCATTCCGTATGCCATCCTGGCCATTCTGACTTTTACCACACCCAATTTGGGCGAAGTGGGCAAAATCATTTATGCCGGGGCGACTTATGTGCTACTGATGACTGCCTATGCGTTTATCAATCTGCCTTATTCGGCGCTGGGTGCTGTTATGACCGATGATACTTACGAACGTGCCGGGCTGAATACGTATCGTTTTATTGCCGGTTTCACCGGGCAGTTTATTGTTACCGGATTAGCATTAACTTTGGCGAACTTTTTCGGGCATGGCGATAAAGCCCAGGGATTCCAGTATACTGTGTTTTTGTTCGCAGCACTGAGTTTGGTGTTCTTTTTCATTACTTTCCAAACCACAAAAGAACGCGTACAGCCGCCCAGGGAGCAGAGAAATTCATTGAAAAAAGATTTTGGCAATTTGTTTAAGAATCGAGCCTGGGTTATTTTGGCTATCGTTGGTATCGTGTCGTTTATCATGTTTGCCATGCAAAATGCCGCCATTGCTTATTATTTTAAATATTATCTGGGCAAGGAAGATAATGTGCAGTTGTTCAATGTGATTGGTACGGTGGCGCTTATTGTGGCTTTGCCTTTATCCAAACCATTGGCCAAACGTTTTGGAAATAAAAATGTATTTATCGGCAGTTCGTTGATCTCTGGCTTGTTTTTTATGCTGATTTATTTGCCGGGCGTTACAGATATTACTACCATTTACGTTTTCAACATCATTGCCAAAATGGCTTATGCGCCTGCCGTTCCGCTGCTCTGGACCATGATTGCCGATTCGGCTGATTACGGCGAATGGACTACGGGTCGTCGTGCCACAGGATTGTATTTTTCGGCTGCTGTGTTTGCCCAAAAAGCAGGATGGGGGATTGGTGCTGCCATCGCCGGATGGATTCTTACGCTGTCGCAGTTTGTTCCGAATGTAACTCAAACGGATACTGCCATAACGGGCATTAAATTGTTGGTTTCAGTAATTCCGGGCATTTTGTATATGTCGTGCGCTATTTTCATGATTTTTTACAAAATCGACTCGAAAACAACTGCTTTGATGAAGAAAGATTTGGATGCAAAACGGGCATTGGAACAATAATTTAACTCAACCACATAGTCACATAGTTCTCAGTAGAAATTAATCTATGATACCTATATGCCTATGTGGTTATACTTTTTTAATTACTAAATGATGAACAACTTTTTTATAGGAAACAATCCGGTCATTGCCGGAAAACAAGATGTGGAGGGACAGTTTGTCCTGATTGATGATGAGAAATATTATCAGATAAAAAATTACGATGCTATGCAGCCGTTTTTTATCAGCCTGGCGAGCGACTCCAACCATTGGATGTACATTTCCAGTACTGGCGGACTGACGGCGGGTCGCAAAAATCCGGACACAGCGCTTTTCCCATATTATACCGATGATAAAATTACTGATTCGGCAGAAATTACCGGAAGTAAAACCATTTTGCACGTAACAAAAGCGGACAAAACTTATCTGTGGGAACCGTTCTCTGACCGAAATAAAGGCGTTTACAAGCTGGAACATTCCATAGCAAAAAGCACCATTGGAAACAAACTGATTTTCACAGAGAAAAATGTGGATTTGGGCTTGACGTTCAGCTACGCCTGGATGAATGCTGACGATTTTGGTTGGGTAAAAAAGAGCAGTTTAATAAATGAAAATCAGGAAACTGTTGATGTGTATCTGGTTGATGGTTTGCAAAATATCCTTCCTTCGGGAATTGACAGGTTGACTCAAAATACCTTTTCAACCCTTGTAGATGGCTACAAGAAAACTGAACTGGTTGAAAATGCCGGATTGGCACTTTTCCGTATGGAATCCATATTGGTGGACCGGGCTGAACCGAGCGAATCGCTTCGTGCGAATACGGTTTGGAACTGCGGGCTTAATAATGCGATCTTTTTGCTCAGTTCTGCTCAGTTGAATGCAGTACGCAACGGAGAAAAAGCAAAGGCGGAAACGGAGGCCAAAGGCGTTCGTGGAGCTATTTTTGCCTGTTGCGATCTGGTTTTACCGGCTGGCAAAGCCAAGGAGTGGTATTTTGTGGCGGAAGTCAGCCAGGATGTTGCGGCCGTAAATAATCTGGTTGATTTTATTCAGAATTCAGAAGATATTTCAGAAGTTTTAGAACAGAATATAGCTAAGGGAACGCAGGCTCTGAAAGCCATTGTGGCGCAAGCCGATGGCATTCAGCAAACTGCCGACGAAAACGGAATGGCTCGCCATTTTTCCAATGTGCTGTTCAATACCATGCGTGGTGGAATTTACAGCGAAAATTACACGATTCACACTTCGTTTTTCAATAAACACATTCAGCATTTCAATAAAAAATGTTGGGAAAAGCATGCAGGATTCTTATCGTCGCTCCCTGAAACGATTGAATATGCAGAGTTGGATAAACTTATTCATGAGCAGAACGATGCGAATCTTTATCGACTGTTCCAGGAGTATTTGCCGCTCACGTTTAGTCGCCGCCACGGCGATCCGAGCCGTCCGTGGAACCTGTTTAATATCAATATAAAAGACGAGAATGGCGATAAGCTGCTGTCGTATCAGGGCAACTGGCGCGATATTTTCCAGAATTGGGAAGCGCTTTCGCTTTCGTATCCTGCTTATATCAACGGGATTATTGCCAAATTTCTGAATGCCACTACGGCCGACGGTTACAATCCGTACAAAGTGACCAACGAAGGCATTGAATGGGAAGTGATTGAACCGGAAAATCCGTGGTCGAACATTGGCTATTGGGGCGACCATCAAATTATTTACCTGCTCAAACTGATGGAGGTTTCGCGCTGCCATTATCCCGAAAGCCTTGTTTCATGGCTAGACAAAGAGATGTTCGCTTATGCCAACGTGCCGTACCGTCTGAAAAGCTACGAGGAAATTGTGGCAGATCCGAAGAATTCCATCTTTTTCAATCATGAATTGCATGTTGTTATCGAAAAGCTCGAAAAGACCTACGGAGCTGATGCCAAGCTGGTTTTGAACCCGAGTGGGGATGTCATGCTGGTGAGTTTCACGGAGAAATTGCTCGCTACCTTGTTGGCCAAACTGAGTAATTTTATTCCCGAAGCCGGTATTTGGATGAATACGCTGCGCCCCGAATGGAACGATGCCAATAACGCGTTGGTGGGAACGGGCGCATCGATGGTGACGCTTTATTACATGCGCCGTTTTGTGGCATTTGCGCGGGAATTGTACCAGGCTTCAGCGCTTAAAGGTTTCAATATTTCCACAGAAATGGCTGCATTTTTCGATGAAATTTTCAATTCATTGCGCGATAATTCATTTTTACTCAAAAAAGGATTTGACAACCAAACGCGAAGAACGATTGCGAATGAGTTGGGTAAAGCCGGAGAAAATTACCGTACCAAAATCTACAGCTCCTTTTCGCAAAAAAAACAAATCGTTTCGAAGCACGAATTGCTCGACTTCTTTGAACTTGCCTTGGAATATATCGACCAATCCATAGCCGTGAATAAGCGTGCCGACAATATGTATCATGCGTATAATCTGGTGAGTTTCTCGGAAAATAATGTTGCTGTACGTCATTTATACGAAATGCTCGAAGGGCAGGTGGCGGTTTTGAGTTCGGGAAAACTAAATGCCGGCGAGGCGCTTGAATTGTTCGATGCGTTGCGCAACAGCCAGCTTTACCGTGCCGATCAGAACAGCTATATTTTGTATCCAAACAAGAAATTGCCTTTGTTTGTGGATAAAAACAATATTGCTCCCGAAGTGGTAACACGCGTAAAATTGCTCGAAACGTTGGTTACCAACGGCGATTCGCGCATTGTTACCACCGATAAAAAAGGAGAGTTTCACTTCAATGCAGCCTTTAATAATGCCGGATTCCTGCGTGAAGCCTTGAATAAACTGAAAAGCGATTCATCCCTCAATGTGACTGATGCAGATATTGCGGAGATAGAAGCGGTTTACGAACAAATTTTTGATCACCAATCGTTCACCGGACGTTCAGGTACATTCTACAAATACGAAGGGCTTGGATGCATTTACTGGCATATGGTTTCTAAATTGCTGTTGGTTATTGGTGAAAACATCCAATCGGCTACCGAAGATGGTACCGATAAAACCGTGATTGATGGATTGAAAAAGCATTATTTTGAAGTGAAAGCCGGGATTGGCGCGCACAAATCGCCAGCGGTTTACGGTTCGTTTCCATTCGATCCCTATTCGCATACTCCAACCATGGCCGGCGTTCAGCAGCCGGGCATGACTGGTCAGGTGAAGGAAGACATTATCAGCCGCTTTTTCGAGTTGGGCGTACAGGTTGAAAACGGTTGTTTGAGGATAAATCCTGTTATTCTGAAACCCGAAGAATTTATACGAATTTCGGCGGAAAATCCGTATTTGTCATTCACTTATTGCTCTGTTCCTTTTGTTTATTTTCAAAATGGGAAAACTGGTATGGAGATCATTTATGCGGATGGAAAAACGGAAAAGATCGAAGGTTATATGCTCAATCCGGATCAAAGCCGGGCAGTGTTTAACCGGGATAAGGATATCCTTAAAATTGTTGTTTATCTGTGATTTAAAAGTTAATTGTGTTTTATAGAGGTTCGCCAATTTCAGGTTGGTCGAACCTCTTTTTGTTGTAATGTAAATCCGCACCAGCGGGGGATTGCCAAACTACCTGCGCCAACTACGTTACGGCGAACATAGGCTCTGTACTGTCCATAACATAGGCTCTGTACTGTACATCAAAGCATCTCTGTACTGCCCATCAAAGAGCTTCTGTGATGGGCAGTACAGAGATGATGATGAAGTATAGATATGTTATTTCAATAAAAAGCGGAAGCCCGTTTTAATTAGACTTGCACTAGGACCGATACACACTCCAACTTTTATCGAATCAAGAAAAATTTATTCCGTACCTTTGCAGCCTTATAAAAAGGTTGAAGAAAATGACAAAGTTATTTACAGGACAGGCTTTTGCGGCAGTTCGCAACGGCAATTTCAGGTATTTTTTGGGTTACCGGTTTTTGATGACTATGGCTACGCTCATGCAATCGGTGATAGTGAGCTGGCACATGTATTTTCTTACACACAATGTGGTTTGGCTGGGTATGATCGGGCTGGTGGAAGTCATTCCGCAAATCTCCGTTTCGCTGTTTGCCGGCCATTATGTCGATTTGTGGGACCGCAAAAAGATTGTTCGCAGCACCACAGTACTTTTGCTTTTGGGCTCAGCCATTCTCACACTGTATAGCATCGAATCGTTTCACTCGTATGAGCATCTCGGCGTTTGGCCCATTTTCATAACCATTTTCCTAACAGGCCTTTCGCGCGGAATACTTATGCCGGCGCATACAGCTTTGCTCGGACAATTGGTTGATAAAAAAGACTACGCCAACGCTGCAACCTGGAACAGTGCCAACTGGCAGGTGGGAGCGGTGATGGGGCCTGCAGTAGGCGGGTTAATTTATGGTTTTTCGTCTATTTCAATCGCTTATGTTTCTGTTTTTGTAATTTATTTATGTTCGGTGTTGATGATCGGGCAGGTGCAGGTTAAGCATGTTGCCAATGTTATACAAAAAAGCGCAGATGAAGCTATTTTCAGTCGTATCCGCGAAGGAATCCGTTTTGTAATGAAGTCGCCCGAGCTGGTGGGAGCATTTTCGCTGGATATGTTTGCGGTTCTTTTCGGCGGTGCGGTGGCCATGTTGCCGGTTTTCGCCTCGGATGTGTTGCATGTTGGTCCCGAAGGGTTGGGATTCCTACGCGCTTGTCCGGCCATTGGTGCCATTATGATGTCGTTTTACCTGATGTTTAACCCACCGTTGAAAAATAGCGGACGAACTTTATTGCTGGCGGTAGCTGCTTTTGGCCTGTGCATGATTGGCTTTGCCTATTCCCGATATTTCTGGCTCTCGGCCGTTTTGTTGCTTCTGAGCGGCTTGTTTGATAATGTGAGTGTGGTCATTCGCGGAACTATTCTTCAGCTTTACACGCCGGACGAAATGCGCGGGCGTGTGGCTTCGGTCAACAGTATATTTATCGGTTCGTCCAACGAACTGGGAGCCTTCGAATCGGGTGTTGCGGCTAAACTGATGGGATTGGTTCCTTCGGTGGCTTTTGGTGGAATTATGACCCTGATTGTGGTTGCTACGACGGCTAAAATTAATCCGGTGCTGCGGCGGCTGTCTTTGAGAACGTAAGAGAGTTAGCCTTACTTTTGCCGGATATAGATAATTTTTGAAGTTGCCGGGACATCATTGTTATAAAAGTTTCCGATTTCAATTTTATCAAAAGTTGAGTTTATATCAAAATAATAGACTGGGAAACAAATGCAGTTCCACAGCATGTTGTTTAGTTGGATCGAGTCTTTTTTTAGTTTGTAGTCATATGTTCCGGAGCCGTATTTAGGTAGCATGTACCCGTTTCTAAGTTCCAATCCACGACTTAAAGTAAAGGTTCCAATTGAATCATTAGTTTGAAAATCAATTGTATCTTTACCTTCTTTGGCTTCTACCCATTTCCCTTTTAATCCTGCATTTAGCCCTTTTTCTGTTTCACAGGCATTGAAAATTACTATCATACAGATAGTAAGCATACTGATAGCTGTTTTCATAGAATTATTTATTTTGATAATTTTAATGTAAATTTTATTGTTGCGAAAATATATTTTTTTATGAATTAAGTCGAATATTTACTGTTCAAATAATTTTTATTCTATAAAGCAAGGACTTTCGGTTACAAAATATTCACCGGTTGATAAATCAATTTTTGCCTGAATGCAATTATTGATTTCATTTTCGTATTGAGCACTTGCACAGAGCATTAAGTTGCCTGTAGTTTTGTCAATGTCAATTCCATTGAAACACAATGTATTTACTTTAGCATTTTCAATTAATAAACTTAGAGCAATTGACATTGATTTAAACTTTAAAGCTTCATTATTTGATAATTTCAGAATTTCTGATGAAAATGCGCGATTATTAACTGCTATTTGGACTTGTTCTTTTGACAAATAACTGTCTCTTGGTAGATTCAAAGTCGGATATAAACTATTTTCATTTTTGATTTTTATAATAAACTGGTCACATTTATAGGCAATTGCCCAATTCAGTTTTACTTTGTAGCAAATTGTGAATGACAATCCATCATTCCATTCACTGATGTTTGATTGACATATTTCGATATGATTGTCAAAATAAGATGTACTCAAATTGTTTGTTTCAACAATAAGGTTTTTCCATATAGTTTGATAGTTGGCACAAAGGTCGTTATTGCATAGAGAATCAGTATTGTTTTTAGTTGAATCCGCGTAAATATCACTTTTATAGCAATTTACATGTCTAATTATCTTTTCCGATTCACAAGAAAAAGATAAATAGATTGTAAAGAAAAGTATTCCTGTTTTTGCCGATTTCATTTCTTATTTTTTTGTTAGATGTTATTTCTGTAATAAATGTTGCATCCAGATTCAGGATAATTCATAATAGTTTCGATTATTTTAATTTGACCTTTAAATCAAATTAAAAATACCTAAAACAGGGGATTGCTATATCGCAAAGAAACACCGAACTTTGTATCAGAAAAATTTACCGGATTTTAGTTTGTAATAGTTAGTACCTATTTGATTTGCCGGAGCACTTAAGGCCATTGGTGTTCCGGCATTTTTTATTGATTATTTCTACTTTACTAAAATAAATCATTAGTGTCCACTTAAAATGTTGAAAAGTTCTTTGAAGTCATTAAATGTCT
>CAYSTC010000025.1:0-54989 GCA_964433885.1 uncultured Paludibacter sp.
ATGCATTTGTAGTTTCGGATTAGTCGTAACACCTGATGCACGAATGCATTTATAGTTTCGGGTTTGTGGTAACGTATCATGCAAAAGAATTTATTTTGAATATACCAACTCTAATAAGGCAACTTGTTAGATATTGCTATGTTTTTCTTTAGAACTACTGATTCCCGATGAAACATCTTTTGTCCCATTAAAAAGGCCAACCGAAACTATTCGGCTGGCCTTTTTAGCTTATGTCATTTCATTAGTTTTTATATCTGAATTCTTTTATTCTCATAACTCTATTTTGTAAGGAATTAAAGCTTTTACCTTTACTGCCCGGTTTTCTTACTTTAGCGGCTACTCCACTGCTTGACGCGGTGCCATCAAAGTACTGGAGGGTGCCGGTATAGGTTCCTGATATTTTTGATCCAAATCGGTCAAATAATTGATAGTTTATCGTGTACAGGCTGTCTGTTTTGCTTACGATAATATTTCCGGTTTTTACTTTCTTGGAGTTGTCCTTCCCAAAATACCAACACCCCCATTGTTCGCCGTTAGAAGTGGTATAACCCGGTACCAACGTGCCCGGAGTTAAATTTGTAGTGGTTAGTTCCGGCATCATGTTGTAAGTTCCGTTGGGGATTGTGTTGGTTGCAGTAAGTGCTGTATTCAACTCCACCATTAATACTTCTCCGGTTGTAGTTGAATCGGCAAAATTCAGGTCTTTGGTAGCCAGATAAGCTATAAAGTTGTGTGATGTGCCAGACTTGTAGGCATCTCCAAAATAGTATAGCCTTCCATGTGTAAATGCAGGTGATAGCTCAACCGGCACTTCTCTTTTGTCGGTAACAGGGATGGATCCTGTGTAGGAAAAGTGAATTATTTCGTTTGATTCGGTAATTAAATCTCCTTCGATTTTGAAATTTTCACCTGCATACGAAACGGCGTAATTTCCATCTTTCACAAGGATTACAATTGCAGAATCGTTACGAATTGTTACAATCCGGGTTCCGTATATGTTGTTTTCGTAAACTTCGCCGGGGAAAAAGGTGTTTGCTTCTCCGTTGTACGAGGGGATGAAATCGCCGGCAACCATAGAATTCTGTGTAATGGGAACGCTGAAATCAAGGTATAGAAAAGTTCCGCTTCCACTTATGGTTGAGTCCATGTTCAAACTGTTTTCCATAAGGTACATATCAAAACTATTGTTTCCGGTGTCGTAATAGTCCCCCCAGTTGGAAGTAAGGATTTTACCAAAACTGTAGTTAGTTTGGCTTACGTTTATTTGGCAGACAGCCGTTTTTTCTCCGGCATTGATGGTGAGAGTGGTGGATCCGGTAGATAAGGCTGTTACTACGATAGTTTTGGATATAGTCTCACCTTTACTTGTTTTGTCGGTAGATACACCTTCGGTTACGGTAATGATTTTTGAATTTCCTGCAGTCCAGGTAACCGGCTGTTTGGTAAGGTCGCCTGAGATGGTTATGGTGGTAATTACAGAATCGGACTGCCCAACCTTCATTGCCATCGACGATTTACTTAGCGTTATATTTGTTACTTCGTTTTTTGCGCAAGAGGAGAGGGTGAGTAAAAGAATCAATGTGAAAAATGCACATATTTTTCCGGGTTGTTTCATTTGTATATTTTTTGTTTGATTTGGGTTTAAGAACAACAAATGTAAGATAAATTATTTATTTGTCGGCAAATATGTATTTGAAAATTCTTTATTAATAACATTCGGAGATTAGATCGTCTGTGTTATTTGATATTTAGGTATAATAAATGGATGTTAATATGAGCTGGCGTAAAACCAGTCTTTTTAATTTCTTTAAATTGATTTAAGTTTTGATTAATTTATGTATTTTTGTCATCTTTAGGCTCAAACTACTATCTAATGTGGTAATAAGATATGAAATGAATTCCGTTTCTAACGGCATAATTTTCATTCGGGCATGAAAATTATTTTTACGCATGAAACGAGCATGAACATACGCGTTCGTCAACATAGATGAAAATCTGGTATGCGAGTTCCATATGACCTTTAAGAAACAAGTATTTACATATGAAAAAACTGTTGCTGATTCTTTCCTCTATATTTCTATTCGTAGGATTTGCATTCTCCCAAACTACAACCATTACCGGTACAGTAGTGGATGAGCAGGGAGAGCCGATTATCGGAGCTTCGGTAGTTCCGAAAGAAAAGCTACAAACGGGCACAGTGACCAATATAGAAGGTAAATTCTCACTGAAAGTTTCAATTCAATGTAAAACAATTCAGTTTTCGTATATTGGAATGAAGGCTCAGGAGTTGGAGGTAAAACCGGTAATGAATGTAAAGTTGTTGCCGGACAACCAGCAACTGGAAGAGGTAGTGGTCACCGGGATGGTGAAAGTAGATAAGCGTCTGTTTACCGGAGCAACTGATAAATTGGACGCTGCAAAAGCTAAGATTGATGGTATTACCGATGTGAGCCGGGCATTGGAAGGAAGGTCAGCAGGAGTTTCGGTACAAAATGTGTCCGGTACTTTTGGAACGGCTCCTAAAATCCGCGTACGTGGCGCAACGTCCATTTATGGTAACTCCAAGCCGCTTTGGGTGGTGGATGGCGTAGTAGTTGAAGATGCCATCGATGTGTCCAGTGACGATTTGTCGTCTGGTAATGCCGAAACGCTTATTTCTTCTGCTATTGCAGGAATTAATGCCGATGATATTGAGAGTTTTCAGATTCTGAAGGATGGTTCGGCTACTTCTATTTACGGAGCCCGTGCCATGGCGGGTGTGGTTGTAATTACCACTAAGAAAGGGAAGGTGGGTGTTAGTAGACTTAACTATACGGGAGAATTTACTTCGCGCCTGATTCCGGATTATTCGGATTTCAATATCTCCAACTCCCAGCAGCAAATGGGCATTTATCAGGAAATGGAACGGAAAGGCTGGCTGGAATTTGCAACGCTTGCCGGTGCAGCCAACAGCGGTGTATATGGGAAAATGTATCAGCTGATCAATCAGTATGAAAACGGAGGTTACGGACTTGTGAATTCAACTGCGGCAAAAAATGCTTATTTACAGGAAGCTGAATTCCGGAATACCGATTGGTTTAGCCAGCTGTTTAATCAAAATCTGACGCAAAACCACGCCTTAAGCATTTCGTCGGGAACAGATAAAGCCAAATTCTATGTGTCCTTGTCGGTTTTCGATGATCCGGGTTGGACCAAATCCAGTTCGGTAGAGCGCTACACAGCCAATGTGAACGGTTCTTATAGTGTTACAAAAAACTTAACGCTAAATATGCTCACCAGTGGTTCGTACCGGAAACAGAAAGCGCCGGGAACGTTGAGCCAGGATGTGGATGTGGTGAGTGGCGAGGTGAAGCGTGAATTTGATATAAATCCTTATAGTTTTGCATTGAATACCTCACGCACACTTGATCCTACAGAGTTTTACACCCGTAATTATGCTCCGTTTAATATTTTTCATGAGTTGGATAATAATTATATTGACCTGAATGTGTCCGATTTGAAATTTCAGTCGGAATTAAACTGGAAAATAATGAAAGGAATGGAGGCCAATGTACTGGCAGCCATCAAGTACCAGTCATCGTCGCAGGAACACCACATAAAAGACCACTCCAATCAAGCAGAAGCTTACCGTGCCGGGGTTTATCCCGAGAATGCGACTATTGCCGAAAACAACCCACTTTTATACACCGATCCGGCTAATCCGAATGCTTTACCTGTAAGTATTCTTCCTGAAGGAGGAATTTATAACCGAACGGCATATACTATGCGGGGAGTCGATTTCAGGAGTTCAATAACCTATAATACGTCCATTGATGATATCCATATCATGAACTTTTTCGGTGGAATGGAGACCGGTTCGATTGACCGGAGCAGAACCTGGTTCCGTGGTTGGGGATATCAATACGATAATGGCGGCATTCCTTTTTACGATCCGAATGTTTTCAAGCAAGGCAAGGAAGAAAATACCGATTACTATACAAACCAATGGACTTACTCGCGTAATGTGGCTTTTTTCGGATCGGGAACCTATTCGTATAAAGGCCGCTATACGGTGAATGGAACCGGCCGCTACGAGGGATCGAATAAGCTGGGTAAAGCACGTTCTGCCCGCTGGCTTCCTACCTGGAATGTGTCCGGAGCCTGGTTAGCCCACGAAGAAAAGTGGTTTAACGGCATATTCAATTCTGTACTTTCGCATGCTACTCTGAAAGCCTCCTATTCATTGACGGCCGACCGGGGTCCAAGCTTTGTAACCAACTCGCAGGTGGTATACAAAAGCAAAAACCCCTGGCGTCCGATTGCCAGTGTAGCCGAATCGGGGATTGTTATTGAAGATCTCGAAAATAGCGAATTGACTTATGAGAAGAAGCACGAGTTCAATGTTGGAGCCGACCTGGGTTTTCTGAATAACTGCATAAATGTGGAAGCAGACTATTATACCCGGCAGAACTTTGATTTGATAGGGCTGACCTATACAGCCGGTGCAGGTGGGCAAATAGCAAAATACGCCAATGTAGCTTCCATGAAATCGCAGGGCGTAGAGATTACAGTTTCTACTAAAAATGTTGTGACCAAAGAATTTTCGTGGAATACCGATTTTATTTTTTCCAATGCCGTGAATCAAATTACGGATCTGGATACACGTTCCAATGTTATCCAGTTGGTTTCGGGTTTGGGCTATGCATTGAAGGGCTATCCGGTTCGGGCGTTGTTTTCCATTCCATATGCAGGGTTAAATGAAGAAGGAATTCCGACCTTCATCAATCAGGATGGTGTAAAAACGGTTGCAAATTTGAATTTTCAGGAATTTGAAAAGATCGGTTTCCTGAAATATGAAGGTCCAACCGATCCTACAATTACCGGAAGTTTGGGAAATAATTTTTCATGGAAAGGCTTTAAACTAAACGTGTTCATGACCTATTCGTTTGGGAATAAAGTGCGCCTCGATCCTGTTTTTGCGGCCCGTTATTCCGATTTGACTGCTATGCCCAAAGAATTCAAAAACCGTTGGGTGCTTCCGGGTGATGAAGCATACACCACCATTCCGGTAATTGCCAGCCGTCGTCAGTATCAGAACTATGCTAATTTAAAATACGCTTACAACGCCTATAATTACTCAACCGAACGGGTAGCCGATGGTGGTTTTGTTCGTCTGAAAGAAGTTTCGTTGTCCTATGATATCCCTCGAAAATGGATAAGTGCTTTGACTGTAAATTCCTTACAATTGAAACTACAGGCAACGAATTTGTATTTGTTGTATGCCGATAAGAAACTGAATGGACAAGATCCGGAATTCTTTAATAGTGGTGGGGTTTCAACACCCGTACCGCGGCAATTTACATTTACGATCAGATTAGGTATTTAATCATACATTTTTTAGAATAAAAATGAAAAATAAATCAATCATATATACTTTTCTATTGATTTTTGCTTTGGCTGGTACGGCATGCGATAGCTTTTTGGATACGTTGCCCGATAACAGAACGCAACTGAATACCCAAAAGAAAATAGCCCAATTGCTGGTTTCGGCCTATCCCAAAGCGAATTATTCGGTATTGGCAGAATTGAGTTCCGATAATTTTGTAGACAACAACTCCATTCTTCCGGTAGTGCTGTCGAGTTTTGAGAAAATGCATGAAGAAATTTATGCTTGGCAAGCTGTTACTTCCTCTACGCAGGAAGATAGCCCGTCTTATGTTTGGGAAAATTGTTATGCCGCTATTGCTGCTGCAAATCATGCCCTGAGAGCTATTGATGAATTGAGTGCTTCTGATTCTACATTGGATTTAAGTGCTCAAAAAGGAGAAGCATTGTTGTGCCGGGCTTACGGACATTTTATATTGGCTAATATTTTTTGTCAGGCTTACAAAGACGAAAGCGCGAGTGCTGTAGATATAGGAATTCCTTACGTGACCGAACCGGAAACAACGGTGCAGGGAAATTACACCCGGGAAACTGTAAAATCGGTTTATGGCAAGATCCAGAATGATATTGAAGCCGGCATTGGGTTAATCTCAGATCAGAGCTACAGTGTACCAAAGTATCACTTTAATAAAAAGGCAGCAGCAGCTTTTGCAGCGCGGTTTTTCTTATACAAAAGAGATTATCAAAAGGTTGTGGAATATGCCAATGAAGTATTGGGCTCAAATCCGGCTTCAATGATGCGCAACTGGGATGTGAATTACGATAACATTACTGCCATAGGATTCGACTATATCAATGTGCAGAATCCCTGTAACTTGCTTATAATTCCAACATATTCGGTGTTCAACCGTATTTTCGGAACGCGTTACGGGCACAACGGTGTTGCCATGGCAGGCTCCACCTATGGCTCGGGGCCAACGTGGGATAGAGTGCCTCCTTGTTTTGATGGCAAGCTTTATATTGGCGTCCAGCAGGATTATGGCGTGTTTTTCCCTAAAGCGAATGAAATGTTTGAATACACGGATAAAGTTGCCGGAATTGGATATGCTCATGTGGTCCGGGCCGAATTTACGGCTGAGGAAACATTGCTTTGCCGGGCCGAGGCTTTGGTCTTTTTAAACCGCATTCCCGAAGCGCTAAACGATTTGCAGGTTTGGAATAAATCGCATTTGGCACCAAACGACCTGACTGAGGACCTGATTAAAAGCTTTTATGTGGCTAATAATACTCTTTTTGTAAAAACGTTGAATGCGAATAAAATGAGTTCGGGCTTTGTGGTTACAGCTGCACAAAGGCCGTTTATAAACTGTGTTCTTCATTTCAGGAGGATAGAAACGATGTTTGATGGATATCGTTGGTTTGATATTAAACGCTACGGCATTGAAATAGAACATGCGATTGGAAGAACAACTGTTGATAAGCTGACGTACAACGATCCACGGAGGGCAATTCAGTTGCCGCAGGAAGTAATCAGTGCAGGTGTGGATGCCAATCCGGGATATAAAACTGTTGCACCGACCGGGAATTTTAAATTGTATCAGAAGTAAGTATGTGGCTTAACTCAAACGGAATATGAAAAAACGTGCATTTAGAATATTGATGATAAGTATTGTTTCCGCAACTCTGTTTTCGTGTGCGAAAGAAGATGAATTCGGACCAGGTATTTTTGATACTACGGATACATTGAACACCAAATCAGCAAGTTATGAGTTTGATTTGTGGTTGCGGGATGCCTATTTGACTCCGTATAATCTTGATTTCAGGTATAAAATGCAGGATGTGGGTTCGGATCAGAATTACAACCTGGTTCCTACTTCTTTTGCAAAAGCACAACAAATGGCTAAATTGGTTAAATACCTCTGGTTCGATGTTTACGGGAAAATTGTAAGTCCGGAGTTTTTGAAAGAAAACGGGCCACGAATCATCCACCTGATAGGTTCGCCGGCATACAATCCGGTTTCGGGAACCATGCTTCTGGGAACTGCCGAAGGTGGATTGAAAGTGACTTTGTATCGTTGTAATGAATTGGACCCTACCGATGTGGATTTACTGAATGAGTATTATTTCAAAACTATGCACCATGAATTTGCCCATATTCTTCACCAAAAACGGAATTATCCGGTAGATTTCGGGCTTATTTCTCAGGGGAAATACAATCCGCTGGGCTGGCAGGAAAGGACTGATTCCGAGGCAGCTTCGCTGGGTTTTGTATCGCCTTACGCCGGAAGCCAAAACCGCGAAGATTTTGTGGAAATAATTGCGAACTACCTGGTGAAAACTGATGCGCAGTGGAATAATATCCTGGAAATGGCAGCGCAGCCAGGGCTTGATTATAAGGGAGATACGTTGCCGGACGATGGAATAGATGGCCGCGCAGTAATTTTGCAGAAACTGGCCATTGCCACCAAATGGCTGAAAGACTCGTGGAATATTGATATTAATGCACTGCGTGCTGAAATTTCGACCCGGGAAGAACATATTTCTGATATTCTTAACTAATGCTGATATGACGAAGATAAATTATATAATTGTTTGTTTGATTGTGTTTTTGCTTGGTAGTTGTAGCAGAAATGAATCTGATATTTTCCCTGCATCGCCTGCTGAAAGGATGAATAAAGCTTTGAAAGATGATCTTGATACGCTTACGAGTTCTACAAATGGCTGGGCGATGGAGTATTTTGCTACGCCAACAAGTCCGGGTTACATGTTGTTGGTAAAATTCGATGCCTCCGGCAAAGCTGTCTTCGCAGCTCAAAGTGAGCTGACTAAAAATCAGGCATACGAAACGGATAGTTGTTTGTTTGAAATGATTGGGGATAATGGTCCGGTGCTGACTTTTAATACCTATAACAATATTCTGCATCGTTTTTCGAATCCCGAAAATCCGGATGGCTATGGATTGGAAGGCGATTATGAATTTGTAGTTAATTATGCCGGTTCGAAACAAGTAATGATGCGAGGCAAGAAAACAGGTACATTTATATTTATGAATAAAATTCCGGACAACATTTTATGGAGGGAGTATGTAAATGATTTGGTTCAAATGGATACGCTCTTATTCGTCAATAACCCGAATCCGCTGAAAATGAAGATAGGCACTACCATTTACTCATTTTCAAACGGTGCCAGTCATGTTTTTAGTATAAAGCAGGGTGTGAATGCGGCGTTTGATGCCCCTTTTATTGTGACAAGAACGGGCATTCGTTTTCAGCATGTTCAGGAGCTTGCGGGAATAAAATTTCATACGCTGAATTTAAGTGACGATAAATCATCGTTGGTAAGCATTGACAATCCAGACATAAAGCTTATTGGTGTTGAAGATCTGGCTGCTTTTTTTGTGGGTAATGCAAGTGTTTGGTCATTTAATCAGGCAGGAATGAGCCCTGATGTAAAATTGCTTTACGATAGGATTATTCAGACCTGCAGAGCAAAATACAATGCTACAGATATCACGTTGGCTATCAGGTATTATGCAACGCGCAATTCTTTTGAGTTGAATCTGAATTTTACTTCAAACCAGACCATGTATGATGGGAATCTGGATTTTACATTAAATGCAACCGGCAGAAATGCCCTTTCGCTATTTTATAAAAATACCGGTGATGCCACAGGATTGGCTTTTTATGACGAAATTGATGGGTTTAAAGAACTGTCATCTTTGATTTCGAATGCGTATTCGCTGAGCACGAATTCAATGATTAATCCACGGAAAATCAAATTCACTAAGAAAACAAATTCTGGTACCTGGTTTGATTTAGTTGCCAGATAGGTTGTAACTGTCCGTTTATAGAAAAGTCAGCAATTTTTCTAAATTGTTGATTTTGAATGTGCATTGTAAATCGTTGTCGGTCTCGTTCAGGTTAGGGTTAAAATATACCTGGTCAATTCCTGCGTTTTGGGCTCCGATAATATCTGCTTCAAAGCTGTCGCCAATCATAATCGTTTCTGCAGCAGTAGCCTTATTGAGATTCAATGCGTATTCAAAAATGCGTTTATCTGGCTTTAGTGCCTTTGCTTCTTCCGACAATACCACGTGCGAAAAATAGTGTTCCAGATTGGCGCTTCGCAGCTTTTTATATTGCACTTCAATAAATCCGTTCGAAACAATAGTCAGTGGGTATTTTTGATGGAGATATTCCAGTATTTCTTTGGCGAAAGGCATTAATTCGGTGCGGCTGGGAAGCATTTCCAGGTATTCACGCCCTATGTTCTCGGCTAGTTCCGGATTGTTGATTCCAACTTCCTGTAGCGGATGCAAAAAGCGCTCTCGCGACAAGTGATCCTTGGTTATTTCACCTCTGCCATACAAATCCCATAATTCGAGATTTCGTTTAGCGTATATACCAAAGTATTGCTCAAAGCTATCGAAATATTGTTGCAGTTTTCTTGTGTGGTAAATTTCTTGCAATGCCGATTTTGCATTGGCATGAAAGTCCCAAATGGTGTCGTCCAGATCGATAAAAACGAATTTATACTTCATGCTATTTGAGGATAAAACACATAATGCATAGCTTGTAATCTGAGTGGCACTCTTTTACAAACAATGCGTTTTCCTTTTTCAGGGAAAACGCATTGTTTGTATTTTTTAATTATGCATTATGAAATGAAAATTATGCATTGTTATTTAATCAACTTCTATAACCAGATATTTGCTCACACTCCAGAATTCATTTGGATCAACAATCAGCAAAACAAAATTGCCGTTTTCTTTTTCCAGGGTATAGGACGACTTTGGATGATTGGTCAATATTTTTGCACGGGTCGAATACAATGGAATTGACTTGGTATTACGGGCATCAATCCTGACAAAATAATTTTTATTAAAATCGCGTTGTAACACCCGTTGCGGACTGAATAAGCCATCGCTTGTAATGATTTTTTGTTCTTTCAATTCACTTTTGGTGCCAAACACATACCAGGCTGTGTGAATGGTTTCGTCCTGCTCTTTGATTTTGGTGTCTTTAGCCTTGTTTTCGGTCGACAAATCCTCAATGTCTTTTTCTTTTTCACTAACCACATCATTCAATTGAACAATCAAAGAATCTTTTTTTGATAATTCTGTTTGTAAAAGTGCTGCTTTTGTGGTTTCTTCTTCCAGTGCTTTTGTCAGGCGGGCAATGGTACGGTCAAGTTCTGAAGAGCGGAAAGCACTTTTTTTAAGCTTTGCTTTCAGGCGTGCCAGCTCTTCTTTGTTTGACTGAAGCAAATCATTCAGATAAATTAAATCCTCATTGATTTTTGTACGCGTATCATCGTCAAGCTCCTGACCTACAGGCTGCATAGATATGGAGTTTTCAGTGCTTTTGATTTTTTCAATATTTTGCTCTATCTGGTTCATGGTCTCAAAATATCCGTCCACTTCTGCCTGAAGTTTGTGTTTGGCATTTAAAAGGGAATCGTTTTGAGCTTTCAGAGATTGGTAGTCAGATGATTGTTTTACGCATGAACTTAGCGTGAAAATAATAACGACAAGAGACAGGAAAATAGGTTTCATATACTGAGGCTGTTTTTTGCGAATGTAGTTCGGAAAATAATGATATTTTTAAGACTGAGAATAACAGCTTGTCGATCTGGTTTTAGGTCGTTTTTAGGCTTGTTGTTTCAAACACAAAGGTAATGTTATTCTTCTAATCCTGCAACAATTACAACAATTTCTCCTTTGGGATTGTGTTCGGTAAAATGCTGTACTAATTCCTGTAAAGTTCCCCGTTTCGTCTCTTCAAACATCTTCGAAATTTCGCGTGAAACCGATGCCTTCCGCTCGCCACCAAAATATTCGGAGAGTTGGGTGAGCGTTTTTACCAAACGGAAGGGTGATTCGTAAAAAATCATGGTTCGTTTTTCGGTGGCTAATTCCGTGAATTTGGTCTGACGGCCTTTTTTTTGAGGTAAAAATCCTTCGAAACAAAAGCGGTCGTTAGGTAAACCGGAGGCCACCAGCGCAGGAACAAAAGCCGTGGCACCGGGCAGACATTCCACATCAATTCCATTCTCGACACATTGCCTCACCACCAGAAATCCCGGGTCGGATATAGCCGGCGTTCCTGCATCCGAAATTAAAGCTACTGTTTGCCCGCTTTTGATACGCTGAACCACACTTTCCACGGTTTTATGCTCGTTGAATTTGTGGTGCGATTGCATAGGCGTTTTTATTTCAAAATGCTTTAGCAGAAAACCGCTGGTGCGGGTATCTTCCGCCAAAATCAGGTCGGCTTCTTTAAGTATGCGAATGGCTCGGAATGTCATGTCTTCCAGGTTTCCAACCGGAGTGGGAACAACGTATAATTTCATTGAAAGGAATTGAGATTTGAATATAAGGGATTAAATCAGAGAAAACGTCTTTTTACAATATGATAAAAGTCATCGGCCGATTCGTTGTTCTCGGCCCAATTGTATTTTGACTGAAGAAAAGCCTGAACTTCAACAAATGTAGCTAATTGGTTGATATAGTTGAGTGTTTTGTTCATGTCTTCGCCGTTGCCTTTGAACAATTCGCGTTGAAAACGGAATCGGTCGCCAATATTGATAGCTTGCTTGATATCGTCAATCTTTTTATTGGCCAATATTGCTCCGAGTGAGTGGTCTTCTTTGGAAAGTGCCTCATTTCGAGATGTAACACCGTTATTAGTCGCTCTTTCGCTCAATACTGTTCTTCTTATTTCATCGGAAGCAGGTTTTGTCTCTGTTTGTACGCTTTCCTGTTGAACCGGTTGTTCGGCAGGAGTTTCATCGATAATTTCTACGAGCATTCCTGTTGTTGTATCTTCCTGCTCAACGACTTCAACCGGAGTTTCTATTATTTCCAAATCTTCTGCCAGGATAACTTCCGCTTCAACTTCTTCTTCGATTGTTTGTTCAATAATTGGTTCAGAAATGGCGGGGGCTGCAGAGGAAATGGATTCACTTTTTATTTCCGGAATCTCAATTTCTGCAGGAATAACATGCTCTGCAGTAGGTTCGGCTTTTATTTCAGCCAATTGTCTGATATATGATTGGATATCATCGGCTTTCCGTTGAGCTAACGAAATGATAGCTTTCGGATATTCATTCATCTCCATAAATCCTTCGGTTATCATGTCAAGTTCTTGTATATCTTTCCGAAGCAAGGTTACTAATAACTTTCTGTTCATATCTTTTGTGCTAAAACAATTTTTATCTTATTATTTTGTCTAATTTTGCCATGTTATACCTCAATATCAAAATTTGGGCCATTTGCAAACGGCTGTAAAGGTACAATAAACGAAACAGATAAGAAAAAAAAGAATAACCAATTTTCAACTAAAATGCCATGATTTATTTTGAAAGAAATCATCCGAATCAACAACACCGGGGAAGTATTGAAGTTATTTGTGGCTCCATGTTTTCCGGAAAAACAGAGGAATTGATTCGAAGATTGAAACGTGCCAAGTTTGCCAAGCAGGAAGTGGAGATTTTCAAGCCTAAAATAGATACCCGCTATTCGGAAGACGAAGTGGTGTCGCACGATCGTACAGCTATTCGTTCCACTCCCGTAGAGTCATCGGGAAGCATTTTGTTGATGTCGGGCGATGTGGATGTGGTTGGAATTGACGAGGCGCAATTTTTTGACGACGGGCTTGTAGACGTTTGTACGCAACTTGCCAATCAGGGAGTTCGTGTGATTGTTGCTGGTTTGGATATGGATTTCCGCGGTGTTCCGTTCGGACCAATGCCGGCTCTTTGTGCAGTGGCCGAGGATGTGTATAAAGTTCATGCCATTTGTGTCCATTGCGGCGCACTGGCGTATGTGTCGCATCGCCTGATCGAAAGTGATAAAAGGGTTCTGCTGGGCGAAATGCGTGAGTACGAACCGATTTGCCGGGAGTGTTACAATAAAACTAAAGCTGTTTAATCGCTGCTTGACCTATTTAGGGGAAACCAACCAAATAATAAACCAAAATGAATACAAGACCCTATACTTTTGATCGCGTCGTACGAATGTTAATCGGTTTGACGGTGTTGGTGTTGCTTTTTCTGTTGATAAAGCGATTGAGCGGCGTGTTGTTGCCTTTTCTTATAGCCTGGTTGTTGGCTTATCTTTTACAGCCAATCGTTCATTTTTTTCAATACAAACTCAAATTCAAAAGTCGTGTGCTTTCAATAGCGGCCACTTTGTTGGTGTTTATGGGTGTATTGGTAAGCGTTGTCTGGATTTTGACACCCATTGTGACCGGCGAAATTCAGAAAGTTTCGCATCTGATCAGCGATTATAGCCAAAATATAAATGTCAATTCTTTTTTGCCTGTTACCTGGCAAAATGAGATCCGCAATTATCTTATGCATTTGGATATTCAATCAATTTTGAAAGATGAGAATATCATGGAAGGAATTAAAAAACTGGCGCCTCAACTATGGGATCTGATTTATGGTTCGGTAGATTTTGTACTCGGCCTGGCCGTGGTGTTGGTAGTGTTTTTATATCTGGTTTTTATTTTGCTCGATTTCGAGAATATTTCTACCGGAATGATTGGCATTATTCCAGTAAAATACCGAACGTTGGTTGTTGAAATTATTGAAGATATGGAAGCAGGGATGAACCGCTATTTCAGAGGGCAGTCCTTGATAGGACTTATTGTGGGTGTACTCTGTGCCATTGGATTTAGTATCATTCAGTTACCACTGGCTATTGTGGCCGGATTGTTGATTGGCGTGCTGACTATTGTTCCTTATCTGAAAGTTGTTGGGCTTATCCCCTGCGCCATTCTGGGATTGTTGCAATCAGTCGAAACGGGGCACAGTTATGTCTCTATTTTGCTGGGTATTGTCATTGTTTTCGTTGTTGTACAAATGATAGAAGATCTTTTCCTAACGCCCAAAATAATGGGAAAGGTCACCGGGCTGAATCCGGCTGTGATTATGCTTTCGCTTTCAATCTGGGGTTCTTTAATGGGAATGGTTGGGTTGATTATCGCCTTGCCTGTAACGACGCTCATTATTTCGTACTATAAACGGTTTGTGCTGAAAGATGAAACTGTTGAAGAGGTTTTGCCCGTTGTGGATGAACCGGAGCATCCAACAAACGTGGAAATGTAAGAAAAACTTTTTGAAAAAAACGGCGAAGCCGGTTGAATAGTTGTTCAACCGGCTTCTTTTGTTCTTTGGATGATTTATTCTCCGTCAATTTTTATATCCCGGATCATTAGTTGGATGGTGGTATTTCCGTTAAACGAATTTTCCTCCAGGGTGTAGCAAATGTCCAGCGGATTAAGCGCTTTCAGATGGTCGTTGTATTCATGCATCCGAAATGCAATGCCGTTCATTACGTTTTCCGAACTTGAATCGATCAGTTCCAGCTTCAAATGCTCCTGTTCTTTCCCGACTAATCGACTGGTGCCGTAATCAAATACTTTTTTTGATACAAAAACCGGTTTCATATTGCCCGGACCAAACGGACCAAATTGTTTCAGTACCCTGAAAAATTTTGGAGTAATATCTTTGAACTCAAGTACAGCATCAATGTCAATTTGTGGATATGTTTGTTCTTTTAGGATATTTTCAGCTACAAAACGTTCGAACCGTTCGGTGAAAGCATCAATGTTTTCTTCTTTCATTGATAAGCCGGCGGCAAACATGTGCCCTCCAAAGTTTTCAAGCAAATCCCGGCAGGAATCAATGGCTTTGTAAATGTCGAATCCCGAAACCGAGCGTGCCGACCCCGATGCTAATCCGTTGGATTTTGTAAGAACAATGCTGGGTTTGTAAAACTCTTCTGACAGGCGCGAAGCCACAATCCCGATAACGCCTTTGTGCCAGTCGGGTTTGTATACCACAATCGATTTGCGTTCTTCGTAGCGTTTGTCGGCACCAATCAGTGCAATGGCTTCATCGGTAATGTTTTTGTCGAGATCTTTGCGATCGTTGTTGTATTCGTTGATAGTGCCGCTTTTTTCTTTGGCAAAAACATGATCGCTCGAAACCAGTAATTCCACAGCTTCAGAAGCCAGTTTCATGCGGCCCGAAGCATTTATGCGGGGTCCGATTTTGAAAACAATATCGCTTATGGTAATTTCTTTGTCGGCCAGTCCGCAAACGTCTAAAATTCCTTTTAGCCCAATGCTTGGATTGGTGTTGATTTGTTTTAATCCGAAGAATGCCAGAATACGATTTTCACCCGTAATAGGGACAATATCCGAAGCGATGCTCAGCGCCAGCAGATCGAGTAGAGGGGTGAGTTGTGAAAAATCGATATTGTTGGTAATGGCAAAAGCCTGCATGAGCTTAAACCCAACACCACAACCCGAAAGATGCTTGTAGGGATAGGTGCAGTCGTCGCGCTTGGGATCAAGTACGGCCACGGCCGGAGGCAATACGGCGTCCGGAGTGTGGTGGTCGCAAATGATAAAATCTACACCCCGGTCCAATGCGTATTTTACTTTTTCTACAGCCTTGATACCGCAGTCGAGTGCAATGATTAGTTTGAAATCATTAGTTGCGGCGTAGTCAATTCCCTGAATGGATATGCCATATCCTTCGAGATAGCGATCCGGAATGTAAAAATCGATATTGGAATAGAATTGTTTGAGGAATTTGTAAACTAAAGAAACTGAGGTTGTTCCGTCTACATCGTAATCGCCGTAAACCAATATTTTCTCGTTCTTTTGCATGGCTTTCGTTAGCCGGTTGACTGCATTGTGCATGTCGGCCATCAGAAACGGATCGTGCAAATCTCCTAAATCGGGTCGGAAAAAACGGCGTGCATCTTCAAAAGTGACAATGTCCCGTTGAACTAACAATTGGGCAAGTATGGGGCTAATACTCAGTTCTTCAGCTAATTTTTTTTGTATCTCAATTTGTTGTTCTGTAAGGGTTCTGTAAATCCAGGTGTTTATCATTGTGTAATATTTTTCAAAGCAGGATGAGGAAAATCGATTCCTCAAGGAACAAAAATGTTATTTTCAAACTTTTATAAATCAATTCAACAGCGCGGTATAACATTCTTATGATTGCTGTAAAAGTACATGTTTTTTTTTAATCGCACAAGAACTCATCTTGGTGTATTCCTGAAATTACTGTATTGAATATGTGTTTTTGAGGAGAATATAAAAATATTATCTTTGTGACGAAGAATGATTTGTTATCCGCAGAAAATAATTCGTTCTTTTTTACGTTAAGTATTGTCGGGCTATGTTTTCTTTGTTGGATTCAATCGGCTTCATATTGTTTGATGGGTTAAATATTATGCAGGAAGAAATTAAAAAGGCACTGGATGTCCTTTATCAGGGAGGAGTGGTTCTCTATCCAACCGACACCGAATGGGCGTTGGGGTGTGATGCTACCAATGAAAAAGCGGTGGCCCGAATCCGAGAAATAAAGAAAAATGTGAATGCAAATGACCTGATTGTGTTAATTGATAATCCGGGTAAGCTGCAATCCTACGTTGATGAAGTGCCCGATATTGCGTGGGATTTGATTGAAATGACTGAAAAACCATTGACAATTATTTACCCTATGGCTCGTAATTTAGCCTTAAGTTTGTTGGCAGACGACAAATCGATAGCCATCAGGGTAACAAATGAGGCTTTTTCCAAAAATCTTTGCATGCGGTTTAAAAGGCCGGTTGTTTTAGCTTCAGCAGCTGTTGCCGGAACACCAATGCCGGCAAATTTCAGCCAGATTTCAGATGAAATAAAATCGGCAGTGGATTATGTGGTAAATTTCAGACAAGATGATCGTTCACAACCAGTAACTCCTTCTATAATTAAACTGGGTAAAGGGAATTTGTTTCAGCTCATAAGGGAATAAAGACAAAGTGATATGGATAAACGTCGTTTGGTTTTAAAATACATACTTTTTGATTCACTGGCAGCATTCATCGTATGGGTGCTGTTTATGTTGTTTCGGAAGATTGTAAACGATGGTCTTTTGTTCGAAGGATTGAGAGTGCTAATCCCTAATTATAACTTCTTTACCAGTTTATCTATTTTTCCGTTTAGTTGTCTGTTTGTGCATTATTTGTCTGGTTTTTATCTGCAACCGCACAAACAATCCATCCTCACGAGTGTACTCACTACCCTGGCATCTTCTGCCATTATTTCTATCGTAATCTTTTTTGTACTAATGCTTGACGATGTAGTTGTTTCATATGAATATTATTACTACTCTTTGTTGGTGCTATTCGGATTATTATTTTCAATAACATATGGTTTGAGAGCTTTTGTTAACTCACAGGTAAGATATAATTATCGGACAAAGAGATGGACTAGCAACACTTTAATCATAGGTACAGGGACTAATGCGCAGAAAATTGCTAACGAACTGGAGAAAAATGCCGAGCAAAATACGTTTGTTGGTTTTGTTTCAATAAATCAACGGGTAGTTGTTCCTCAGGATAAAGTGCTTGGTAGTATGCAGCAAATTACAGCGATAATTGAGAATAAACGTATCCAGGAAGCTATCGTTGTGTTGGATAATGCCGATGAACAACAACTGTTTTCTATTATCAATTCACTTTACCGGTATAATGTAGAAATACAGTTTACTCCCCGGTTGTATGAAATTCTGACAGGAAGCGTGAGGATTAATCGTTTGGATATGAGCCCGTTCGTAAGTATTACCAATTCGTCCATGTCTGATTGGGAAGCCAGTGTGAAACGTTTTTTTGATATTCTGTTATCATCTGTGGCTCTTATAATTGTATCTCCGTTTCTGTTTTATTTTATGTTCCGGATAAAGCGAGATTCTAAAGGGCCGATATTCTATCGTCAGGAACGGATTGGGCGCTACGGAAAACCCTTTGATATTTTGAAATTCAGAACGATGTATGTAGGCTCAGAAAATGGTACACCTCGTTTGAGTAGTGCCAATGACGACAGGATTACCCCGGTAGGACGGATTCTGCGAAAATACCGAATTGATGAAATTCCGCAGTTTTGGAATATTATTAAGGGAGATATGAGTCTGGTTGGTCCTCGTCCGGAACGAAAATATTATATCAATCGAATCATTGAAGAGGCTCCATATTATTGCCTGCTTTATAAAATCCGACCTGGATTAACATCGTGGGGACCAATAAAAATAGGTTATTCCGATAGTATCGAAAAAATGATTGAACGGCTTAATTATGATATTATTTACCTGGATAATATGTCGTTGCTTACCGATCTGAAAATACTGATATATACTCTGGAGATCATATTTAAGGGGAAGGGGGTTTGATAACGCCACTAATTTCTATATCTTTGTGTCTTGTTTTTTAGAGAAAAAAGAGATGGAAAATAAAAGTTGGTATTTGAAAATGCTTGCGTGGCGCGAACAGCATATAACGCAGCGCAACTTTATTTTGATGTTAAGCTTTGTGGTGGGTGTTTTTGCTGCTATAGCGGCATTTTTGTTAAAATCGGTCATTCATTTAATTCAACACTTCCTTACCGAAAGTTTCAGCCGAAACGATGTAAATTACTGGTATCTGGTTTTTCCGGCTGTAGGTATTCTTATTACTTCTTTGTTTGTTCGTAAAATTGTAAGAGACGATATTAGTCATGGGGTAACACGTATCCTCTATGCCATTTCGCAACGCAAAAGTATCCTGAAACTTCATAATACCTGGACCTCAATAGTGGGAAGTTCTATAACCATTGGTTTTGGTGGATCGGTGGGGGCGGAGGCACCTATTGTACTCACAGGTTCTGCTATCGGATCTAATCTGGGAAATTTTTTCAAGATGGATCAGAAAACCCTGATGTTGCTGGTTGGTTGCGGTGCTGCCGGAGCGATTGGTGGCATTTTTAAGGCGCCCATTGCCGGTTTGGTATTTACGTTGGAAGTACTCATGCTGGATATGACCCTTACGGCTATTGTCCCATTACTTATATCTTCAGTCACAGCAACTTCGCTATCATATTTCTTTTCCGGAAGTAATTTTACTTTCGAGTTTGGAACCTACGAACCTTTTGCTATTTCCCGTATCCCGTATCTTATTTTGTTGGGTGTTGTCTGCGGGTTGGTGTCGCTTTATTTTACCCGGGGGATGAACTGGCTGGAAGGGAAATTCCGGAAGCTAAGAAACCCTTACTCTAAGTTGGTTGTTGGAGGTGTAATGTTGAGTTTGCTTATTTTTATTTTTCCTCCATTGTACGGTGAAGGTTATGATACCATTGTGGCTTTGCTTAATGGACATTCCGCTTCGGTACTCGACAGGAGTTTTTTTCTTGGTTTTGGTAATAATCCGTGGGTACTGATTTTATACCTGATACTCATTGTTATTTTTAAAATTTTCGCATCTACTGCAACAACCAGTGCCGGTGGTGTTGGAGGAATTTTTGCTCCCTCATTGTTTATCGGTTGTTTAACCGGTTTTGTGGTGGCTCGTGTGTTGATTTTTTTGGGCTTTTTGGTCCCGGAAGCAAATTTTGCGCTGGCTGGGATGTCGGGATTGATGTCGGGCGTTATGCATGCACCGCTCACGGGAATATTCCTGATTGCTGAACTTACCGGGGGCTACAACCTGTTTATGACCCTGATGATTGTTTCTACGGTTTCTTATCTGACAATTATTCTTTTTGAACCACATAGCCTTTATGCCATGCGTTTGGCGCAGAAAGGAGAATTGCTGACGCATCATAAGGATAAAGCAATCCTGACTATGTTGAAAATGGAAAACTTTATCGAAACGGATTTTATCGAATTGCATCCGGAGATGACATTGGGCGAACTGGTTAAAAATATCTCGAGGTCGAAACGAAATCTGTTTCCCGTCGTAAATCCCCAGACTCACATTCTGGTTGGGATTGTGTTGGTTGATGAAGTGCGAAATATTATGTTTCGTCCGGACTTATACGACCGTTTTAAGGTGAAAAAATTGATGACTGCTTCTCCGGCTTTGCTCAATGCAACTATGCCAATGGGAAAAGTAATGGATATTTTTGAGGATACCGGGTCGTGGTATTTGCCGGTAGTCGATGATAATAAAGTGTATCTTGGATTTTGTTCAAAATCAAAAATATTCAACTCTTACAGGCATGTGCTGGTTCATTTTTCTGATGAATAGATTATTGGCTGTAGTAAGAGACAAAAATTAAGAGCAAGAAATAATAAACCAATGACAAAACAAAAACTAACCTATACAGAAGCAGTTGCCGAGTTGGAACAGATTTTGGCTGAACTCGAAAATAGTCCGGAAGTGAATATGGATGTGATTTCGCAAAAAGTGAAACGGGCAGCGCTATTAATGGAATTTTGCAAAAAACAATTGCACGAACTCGACGTGGAATTGGAAAAAATGATGGAGCATTTGGATTAATATTATCAAATCCACATTACCAGATATTCCTTAAGCTTAGCGTATTTTCCCAGTAATTCAATGGAGTGCTTTACGGCTTCCTGTAGTCCGGGTTTGCCGCTAAAGCCATTGATGATCAAAAATAAACGGGTTGTATTGATCGAAATTTTTGTCCGCTCGTTGTCACTTGTTGGCGTACCGATTCCACCTGCACTATCGCGATAAAGTGGCAGTCCTTCCACGTTGAGCAGACCTCGTCCGATAGCTTCAAACTCATCATTACTCGTGCCAACTCCCAGTTCAATATCACCCTGTATTTTATCCATATCAAAGCCACCGATAGAGAATCCGCTGCGAATAGAAACCAGATTGATTATATCTACCAATGTGCTGACCCGATAAATGGGAATGTCGCGTACAATTCGGCGACACAGAGCTTCGGCCGATGGTCGGTAGCGGTTCGGATCTTTGCCCAGTGTTTTGTAGATTTTGCGTGTAGAGGCAATTTCGGGGCGCTTGTTTATTTGTTCAAGTAAAAATGACGATTTGAAATGCCCGATTTCGGCTTCCATTTCATTCCAAAAATCATCGGAGGTGGCAGAATTTGTTACCTCGCAAGTGATAACTGCCAAGGCCAATTGCGGGCAAGCTTCACGAATTTTTGTTGAGACTTCAATTTTCATGTCCTAATTTCATTAGCAAATTATCACATTAGCACATTATTCCATCAACATATCATCACATTTTAATCATTATTCCGCTTAGTATTCTGCCTGATTTTATTCCAAGCCTGCGAGCAGAGAAAAAACGTTTGTGTTCGGCGAAAGTGCAAATTCCTGCAATTTCAATGTGTTCAGCCTTAATTCCGGCTTTTTCCAATGATTGTTTGTTGGCTTTCCAAAGGTCAAGAAAGATTTTATTGTTTCGTATTTCCACAATTTCTGCTGTGTCAAATCTTTGTTTGGAAAAATGCTCCACCACTTCATTACCTACTTCATATACGTTAGATGAGATTGATGGTCCGATTGTAACCAGTATGTCTGCGGGATTGCAATTGTATGTTTCAATCAAGGCCGAAACTGTTTTTTCGGCAATTCGTCCGCAGGTTCCACGCCAGCCGGCATGAGCGGCAGCAATTACTTTTTTTACAGGATCGAAAAATAGCAAAGGCACGCAATCGGCAGTAGTAATTCCAATGCATACTTGCGGTTGTTGAGTAAAAATGGCATCAACTCCGTTCAGATATACAGCTTTTTCTTCAATTGTTAGTTTGAGAAATGTCTGATCTATTTCCCTGATTTCTGTTCCGTGAGTTTGAAAAGGAATGATTAAATTCTCACTTTCAATTCCAAGATGTTTGCATAAAGCCGATTTGTTCTGATTAAAACTTGCCGGATTGTCGCCCGAAAAAGGACTCAGGTTGTATGATGCGTAATTGCCCACGCTTACACCGCCTTCACGGCTTGTGCAAAAATGGGCAATTTCATTATATTTCTCCAGCAAATTGTAGGTTATCATGTTTTTATTGCTTACCTCTCAGTACTTACTGCTGTCTAAAGTTCATCCCAGCCGATTCCCTTGTATTTGCTCAAATCATCGTCATCGTCCTCATCTTCCCATTCTTCTTCTGGCTCCTCTTCTTCCGTTTCGTGATGAACGATTTCCATGGGGCGGTGGGTAATTTCCACCACTTTGTTAGACTCCTTGTTTATCTCAGTCCAGATAAGATCTTTTAATTCCATAAGGCCGAGTCCGGTTAATGAAGAAATAAAAACTGTCTGAATGCCATTGGGCAGCAGCTTTTTCATTTCGCTCATCAATTCGTCATCCAGCATGTCACATTTGGTGATGGCTAAAATGCGTTGTTTGTCAATGAGTTCCGGGTTGTATTGCTTTAGCTCGTTGAGTAAAATGTTATATTCTTTTACAATGTCATCTGTGTCGGCCGGAATCATAAACAACAAGATGGAGTTTCGCTCAATATGTCGTAAAAAACGTAATCCAAGCCCGCGACCTTCGGCGGCACCTTCAATAATCCCTGGTATGTCGGCCATTACAAACGATCGGTTGTCGCGATAAGCCACAATGCCCAGGTTTGGAACAAGGGTTGTAAAAGGATAATTGGCAATTTCAGGCTTTGCTGCCGAAACAACCGAAAGCAAGGTTGATTTTCCAGCATTAGGAAATCCCACAAGACCCACATCTGCGAGTACTTTGAGTTGAAGGATAACTGTTTTTTCAATGGCTGGTTCCCCGGGTTGTGCGAAACGTGGAGTTTGGTTGGTTGCAGTGCGGAAATGCCAGTTTCCCAGTCCTCCGCGTCCGCCTTTTATCAATACTACTTCTTCTCCATCGTGGGTAATGTCGCATAGAAATTCTCCGGTTTCTGCGTCGTAAACTACAGTGCCACAAGGAACTTCTATGATTTTGTCTTCGCCTTCTTTTCCAAAGCTACGACTTTGGCTGCCACCTTCGCCATCGCCGGCATGTACGTGGCGGGCATATTTGAGGTGGATTAATGTCCAGTGGTTTTTGCTGCCACGTAAAATGATATGGCCTCCGCGTCCGCCATCTCCGCCATCGGGACCACCTTTCTGGGTCAGTTTGTCGCGGTACAGGTGTTTCGAACCGGCTCCACCTCTGCCCGAACGGCAAAATATTTTTACGTAATCTACAAAGTTTGAACTTGCCATTGTTTTTTTATTTTAGATGTTAGATATTAGATTTTAGATTGGAAACTGAATAGAGGAAAAATACCGCATTTCCAATCTAAAATCATTAATCTAAAATCGTAAATTAAATTATATTTTTGAATCAAGCACAGCTGAAATACGGCCAAAGATTTCGTCAATCGTGCCCATTCCGTTAATACCGGCGTATTTATTCATGTTTTTGTAAAAGGTACTTACCGGAGCAGTTTGTTTTTCGTATACTTCCAGGCGTTTTGTAATTGTTTCCAGGTTGTCGTCGCTGCGGCCCGAAGTCTCACCGCGTTTTATCAGTCGGTCAATCAGTTCTTGTTTTTCTACGTTTAAATCAACTAACATGTTGATTTGTTTTCCGTTTTTGCCCATCATTTCTTCCAATGCTTCGGCCTGAGCCACAGTGCGTGGGAATCCATCCAGAATAATGCCGTTGATATCGTCGCCAAATGCTTCAATGTTTTTAGCCAGGATATTGATTATCATTTCGTCTGGAACTAAGTTGCCTTGAGAGATGTAGCTTTCGGCAATGATTCCTAACTCAGTTTTTCCTGCAATTTCTTTACGGAGTAAATCGCCTGTCGACAGGTGTTTTAATTTGTACTTTTCAACAATCAAATCGCTTTGAGTGCCCTTTCCGCAGCCGGGAGCACCACAAATAATAATGTTCAACATTCTTTTTTACCTTTTATATATTAATTAAAATGAAACAATTTGAAGAAAACCTCATTTTGTTTCATGGATTTCTCTTATTCCTGAACAACAGTATAAATGTCTTTTAAATTCCGTCCGTAGCCATCGTAATCAAGCCCGTATCCAACAATAAAGTCGTTCGGGATTTTCATAGCCACATAATCTATCTTGATGTCGCATTGCAATGCATCTGGTTTTTGCAGGAAAGTAGCTACCCGTATTTCATTTGCGCCTTTGGCACGAAGTGAGCTCAGGATACGTTCCATGGTTATGCCGGTATCAACAATGTCTTCAACTACTACCACGTTTCGGCCTACCACACTTTCGTTTAATCCAATAATTTCTTTGACAACACCTGATGTGTAAAGCCCATCGTATGACGATAGCTTAACAAATGTAATTTCACACGGCAGATTTACGTTTTTCATTAAATCGCCTGCGAACATAAATGCACCGTTCAAAACGCAGATAAAAACGGGATTTTTTTCTGCAATGTCGTGATTAATTTGTTCAGCAACTTTTCGGACTGCGGCTTGTATTTCGGATTCCGGAATAGACATTCGGAATTTTTTATCTTTAATTTGAATAGTGTTCATGCGTTACAATGTTGTTTTGAGTGTTTTTACTGTCTTGTATTTTAAATTAAATGCCCGAATATGAGTTGTTTAAGAATAATTCGGTACTTTTGATAAAAGATTTGCAAAAGTACAAAAAAACATCCGTTTCCGAAATATGAGGAACTGAATATGTGGATTTAAGATTAAAGATCTGAGAATGTGAGACTATTATTGGTACAGTTGTTTTTTAGGAGATTCTGATTTTGTTTGTCGGGAGTTTTATCAAAGAAAATGCGTTACTTTGTGTTTGATAAATCTTTCTGTTTTGCATTTATATGTTCGAAATTAAAAATATAGCCCGCACAGGAAATATCGATTTTTATTCGGCTAACACCAGTTCCGAACTGGCTTTGCCGTTGGTCGATGGAGGTATTGCTGCCGGTTTTCCAAGTCCGGCTCAGGATTATATCGACCTGAAAATTGATCTGAATAAGGAGCTGGTTGCCAATCCGTCGAGTACTTTCTATGGTCGGGTTAAAGGCACATCGATGCAGGATGCCGGAATTATGGATGGTGATATTTTGGTGATTGACAAAAGTCTGGAGCCTCAGGATGGCGCTATGGCAGTTTGTTTTCTGGATGGTGAATTTACATTGAAATATATTAGAATTGAAACAGATGCTATATATTTGGTTCCGGCGAATAGCAAATTTCAACCTATTAAAGTAACAGAAGAGAATAACTTTTGTATTTGGGGGATTGTTACTTATTCCATTAAAAATCACAAGCGAAAATGAGTTTGATGTTCGCTTATTGACCAATTTTCTAAATTTCTTCAATTTTTCTGTTTTATGTTCGGCTTGCTGGATTGCAATAATTTTTATGCTTCATGCGAACGGGTTTTTAATCCATTGCTCAATGGTAAACCAGTTGTGGTACTGTCTAATAACGATGGTTGCGTTATCGCACGTTCGGCTGAGGCAAAAGCGTTGGGGATTCCTATGGCTGAGCCTGCATATAAGCTTAAGGAGTTGATTGAAAAAAATCAGGTTTATGTATTCTCGTCAAACTATGTGTTGTATGGCGATATGTCGCAGCGGGTAATGAATACGATAGTCTCGTTCGTGCCTGATATAGAGATATATTCCATTGATGAGGCTTTTTTGTTGTTCAATGGATTTGAAAACATTAATTTGAAAGCTTACGGGGAAAAAATTGTTCGTACCACCACGCGTAATACCGGCATTCCTGTGAGTCTGGGTATTGCTCCTACTAAAACGCTGGCTAAAGCTGCAAATCGTTTTGCTAAAAAGTATCCCAATTATAATGGTGTTTGTGTTATTGATACAGATGAGAAGCGCGAAAAAGCTTTGAAACTGCTTAAAATTGGTGATGTTTGGGGGATTGGACGGCAATATTCGAAAAAGCTGGAGTATTATGGCGTGAATACGGCCTGGGATTTTACGCAGCGTACCAAAAGTTGGGTGCGGCATACCATGGGTGTAGTGGGGGAGCGGACCTGGCTGGAGTTGAGAGGCACGCCTTGTATTGAAATGGACCAAACTACAACTAAAAAATCTATTTGTACTTCACGTAGTTTCGGTGAGCGACTTACTGAATATGCACCCGTTTCAGAAGCAGTGGCTAATTTTGCAGCTTCGTGTGCCGAGAAGTTGAGAAAACAACATTCGCTGGCGGCTGTTCTTATGGTTTTTATTCATACCAATCCATTTGCAACTAATCAGCCCTATTATTCGAAACAAGTGGTAGTGCAACTCCCTGTTCCCACCAATGATTCAACCGAGTTGATACACTTTGCACTTGGTGGTTTGAAAACTATTTTTGCCGAAGGCTACAAGTTTAAGAAAGCGGGTGTGATTGTGAGTGAGATTGTGCCCGAACGTCCCTTGCAAACCAGTTTGTTTGATGCCCGCAATAGAGATAAGTTCAACAAAATTATGGATGTGATGGATGATCTGAATGCTTCTTATGGCAAACAAAAGGTAAAAATTGCAGCGCAGGGCTTTGATAGAAAATGGAAACTCAAGAATGAGAAACTCTCACCATGTTATACCACCAGGCTGGATGAAGTGCTGGAAGTGAAGGCTGAAGAAAAGTAGTGATACAAGGTTTAGAGCGGATTGTTCAAATCATCCGGTTTCTCAGAAACGACTCAACAGTTCTTTTTTCCAGTATTTTTTTTAAATTTTGCAGGCTTTTTTCCAGATCTTTTTCGAGCATTTTTGCTAAAACAGATTTTAGAAGATTCATTGGAAACTTAGATCTGCTATTAAAATCCCATTCAACATTCGTTTTGTCGGCAGCAACAGATTCCAGAATAAATGTTGCTTTTGCGATGTTTTGCATGGGACGTTTAAATCGAATTTCAAATTCAATTTTTTTGTCTTTGTCAATCTCAATAATTTCTTCTTCGCCGGCTCCCACATTTTTCATGGTGCTACTGTCCCATCTGTAAACAAATCCCGGTTCGCCGTCTGTCCCCCTGAATTCCTTTTGCATGTTAGGGTCTGCCATATTCCATACGCTGAAGTTGTCCAGATTTCGCATAAAACGGAGGTATTCGAAAACTTCTTTTACCGGCTTGTTGATAATGATAGAGCGCTCAATATTTAATTCTTTTTTTATAAGCATAATTGCAATTATGATCGACACCACAATTGCCGTAATTACAATAAGGGTTGTTGTCATAGTCAGGTGTTTTTTTAATGTCAGATTTTGGTTTGTTTTGGTATGTTAACATTAATATACATATACACTATAATGCTTTGATTTGTGTTTTGGTTCATTAAAAATCGTGAAAAACGCAATAATTAATAAATAAATTATTACAAGGTGTGGTATTTTGTGCTACACAGTCTATGGGGAGAGTGAAAACAAAAAAAGCAACTCATTACTGAATTGCTTTTTTACCTGCGGTACGGACGGGACTCGAACCCGCGACCTCCGCCGTGACAGGGCGGCATTCTAACCAACTGAACTACCGAACCAGGATTTTGTTTGTTTTGCATTATTTTCAAATGCGGTGCAAAGATAAAGCATTTTTTTTAATCTGCAATAGCTTTTTTGTGGAATGTTGTAAAAACAAAAAAGCAACTCATTACTGAATTGCTTTTCGACCTGCGGTACGGACGGGACTCGAACCCGCGACCTCCGCCGTGACAGGGCGGCATTCTAACCAACTGAACTACCGAACCAGGATTTTGCTTTGCATTATTTCCTAATGCGGTGCAAAGGTACAGCAAAATTTTATTCCTGCAATAGCTTTGAACTGTTTTTTGTGATTTTTAGGACGAGAATAAATTTATCAAATTACAACTGGTTGAAAAAGAGAATAACTTTTACTTTGAAAAAAAAGATTTATAATGTTTTTTTTCTTGAAAAAAGCTCTGCGCAAAAAATAAGCCGCTTTATATATTATAAAGCGGCTTATTTTTTATTCTTTATTTTTAAAATGGAAGATCATCTTCAGCGGGTGGCGGGGCTTGTATAGCATCAGTTTGTGGGGCAGATACTACATTGAGTGCCTCGATATTTTCAGGTTTTTTGCCCAATAATTGAAAATTTTCGACATAAATTTCAGTAACGTAACGTTTGACTCCTTCTTTTTCCCAGGCCCGGGTTTGAATTTTTCCTTCTACATACAATTGACTGCCTTTTCGGATGTATTTTTCGGCATATTCTGCCGACCCTCTCCAGGCAACAATATTGTGCCATTCGGTGCGATCGGGAACCTGAGTCCCGTTTTGCATGGTATAGCCTCTTTCTGTTGTAGCTAACGTGAAGTTTGCCACGGCCACGTTTTTGTCTAAATAACGGACTTCAGGGTCTTTCCCAACATTACCAACGAGAATAACTTTGTTTACAGACATAATTCTTAGATTTTTGAGGGTTGATAGTTAATGTTAATTGCTTGTAAAAGTAAGTATAATTTTTTATATTATCAGCAAGTATGGCCAATTATTTTTAAGATGATTAAAAATAATTGGCCATAACCTATACCAAATGTCTTAACCCTTCAAATTAAGGGATGTTTTGAGACAATTTTATTCAATAAAGTTAGAGAATTACACTTCGTAATCCACAGCTGCACGCGAAGTTCTTACCTTGCCAATATAGGCTGCAACTCTTTTATGTTCTGGATGTTCCTGATAGATGTCAAGTGTTTCGAGATTTTCAAATTCAGAGTACAATGCAATATCAAAGTTTGTTTTGGGCGCAGCCGGACAATTTATTCCAACTTCAATTTTTTTTATTTCGGGGATGAGGTTAATCAGATTTTCAAGTTCATATTTGATAATTTCAGCATTTTCTATTTTTGATTTACCTTCGGCATTATCAGCCAAACCGAAAAAAACGATGTGTTTAATCATAAGAATATGTTTGATGTTAAATGTGTGTTTGGAACGTTAGTAGTTTGTCGGATAATTATTTGCAGATTACTTTGAAACTTTTATTGTTGATTTTGAGAAAATAGATTCCTTTTCTGGTCTGAATCAGAAAGCGTCCCTGCGTTAAATCGCCATTAAAAAGCAACTGTCCGGTAAGTGCAAATAATTTTATTTTATTGGTACCGCTCAGTATTGTTATAAATATCCCATCTGCAGCAGAGCTGAAACTGACAGTTTCGCTGCCGGCTGTGGTTGTAGTGACTGTTGTTGAAGCATCATTATCATTTTTAATCCACGTGTTTGCAGTAGAGCCATCTATTCGGATAACAGTGGCCTGAGCACCCCGTGAATCGCTTTTTATTATATTTTGGGCAAAAAAGCAGGTGACTGACGCAAACAAAAACAGAATTGTAAAAATATGTTTCATCTGCTTGTTTTTAATAGGTTTACTCTTGTTGTGGTTTCGTTGATGTTTCGTAGCTTCAAAGTTACAGTATTTCTCGGATTAAACTCACAAATTAATTGGAGTTTCTTAAATCGTTTAAATACTTTTTAGTTTTAGCATAATTGTCAGTGAATTTTAAATCTGGTTACGGTTCGTTTTTCATTCGCTCCGGATAGTCTACAGTATAATGAAGTCCCCGGCTTTCTTTTCGTAAAAGTGCTTGTTTTATAATTAAATATGCAACACTTATCACGTTTCTCAGTTCGCAAATTTCTTTAGATACAACCGATCTTTCAAATAAGTTTTCCGTTTCACGATAAAGTATTTCCAAACGTGTCATTGCCCGTTTTAACCGAAGATTTGACCTGACAATGCCTACGTAGGTACTCATAATTTGTTCTACCTCACGGAAACTTTGTGTAATCAGCACCATTTCTTCGGGCAATGAGGTTCCTTCGTCATTCCAATCTGGTATTGCTTCGTTAAAAGTCAGATTGCCAATTTCTTTAACGGCATCTTTGACTGCTGCATCTGCATACACAATTGCTTCGAGAAGCGAATTTGATGCCAGACGGTTGGCGCCATGAAGTCCTGTGCAGGAACATTCACCGGCGGCATACAATCGGTTGATGGATGATTTACCATTAAGGTCAACAACTATGCCACCACATAAATAATGCTGTATCGGCGAAACCGGAATATAATTTTTTGTGATATCAATGCCTTCTTCTAAACATTTTTTATAGATATTGGGAAAATGCTCTTTGGTTTCTTCTGCATTTTTATGAGTAACATCCAGATAAACGAATTCGTGTCCGCGAATTTTCATTTCGTTGTCTATTGCTCTTGCCACAATGTCACGAGGAGCTAATGATCCACGCTCATCGTATTTTTGCATGAATTCTTTGCCATCTTTGTTGCGCAATATGGCTCCATAGCCCCTGATTGCCTCTGTTATCAGGTAGGTCGGACGTTCGCCGGGCTGGTATAGTCCGGTGGGGTGGAACTGGACAAATTCCATGTCTTTAATCACTCCCCGGGCTCTGTGAACCATGGCAATTCCATCTCCGGTTGAAATTTCGGGATTAGTAGTGGTTGAATATACGTTGCCAATGCCTCCGGTGGCAAGCAATGTTACCTTGGATAAAAAAGTATGTATGTGGTTTGAGCTTTGATTCAATACATAGGCACCGTAACATTCAATATCGGGAGTATGGTGTGTTACAATTTGTCCCAAATGATGTTGTGTCAGAATTTCGATAGCAAAATAATGCTCAAAAACTTCAATTTCAGGATGAGATTTTACCTGGCGTATCAGACTTTGTTGAATTTCGTATCCGGTATTGTCCTTGTGATGTAAAATGCGATGTTCGGAATGACCGCCTTCGCGGTGCAGATCGAAAAGTCCGTTTTCATTTTTGTCGAATTCAACTCCCCAGTTAATTAATTCCTGAATTTGCACCGGTGCTTCGGTAATGACTTTTTTTACCGCTTCCATGTTGCAATGGCCATCTCCGGCAATCAGAGTGTCTTTAATATGTTTCTCAAAACTGTCTGGTTCGTACATAACAGATGCTATACCTCCTTGTGCGTAGGATGTGTTGGATTCATCCAAAGTAGTTTTACACAATAGGGCGACCTTACCGTATTTAGCGGCTTTCAGGGCAAAGCTAATACCTGCTATGCCTGCACCAATGACTAAAAAATCAAATCTGCGTGTCATTTTTTTATTTTTTAGAATCAAGACCCAAAAACCGGTTGGTTGAAAATGAGCTTTATTGTACAATCGGTACTGAATTGAATGACGAGCATTCAACTAACAATTGACCGGATGATTATGTTGAAAAAAATTTGAGCAGTAGTTTTATTACTGCCCAATTTGCTTAGCTATGATGTATTTTTTTTATGTAAACCCGTCTCCTTTTGTGGTTTACATGCTCGAAATTACCCCATTGCGATGACATTTTAGTGTTTGTCTCCAGCTCCGGGTTGGATTCGGCAAATTTGTATCCGTTTTTAGTACTGTTTGGCATTATGTCTGCAAACATAATGGAGTTTACTCCTTTGTTTTGATAGTCGGGGTGTACAGCCATTAGATAAAGATCAACCACGTCGTTCTTTTGTAAAGCTCTCAGCATGTAAAACCAACCTAATGGCAGTAGATTGCCTTTGGCTTTTTGTAGTGCTTTTGTGAAACTGGGCATTGCAATACCGAGTGCTATTACATCATCTTTTTCATCGACAACAATGGAAACTGTGTCTAATCGGAAAAAGCTGAAATACAATTTGATATAAAACTCAATTTGCTTTTCATTCAGTTTGGTGAACCCGTAAAGATCTTTGTAGCACAGGTTGAGTAAATCAAAAATCTTTAATGCATAATTGTCAACTACTTCTTTTCTTGTTTTGAAGTATTTCGATTTTAGATTGTATTTTTGTTTGACAATGTCTGCTATGCGAAAGTATTTCTCAGGATATTCATCAGGTACGGTGATGAGATATTCTTTGTAATCAACGTCTTTTACAAACCCATGGTGTTCAATGTGTTTTGGGTAATAAGGGTAGTTGTAAATGGTTGCCAGTGTGCCGGGCTTATCGTATCCTTCGATGAGCGTTCCTTCGTGGTCGAAATCAGTAAATCCCAGAGGGCCGTGAATGGCTGTCATGCCTTTCGATTTAGCCCAGTCGGTGGCAGTGTCAAACAGAGCTTTTGAAACCTCCAGATCGTCAATGAAATCTATCCAACCAAAGCGGGCGTGTTTTTGATTCCAGGTTTTGTTTGATACCGGATTGATAATACCGGCGATGCGACCTACGATCTCGTTGTTTTTCAGGGCAATGTAAAAAACCGTTTCGCAAAAGTCTAATGCCGGATTTTTTCCTTTACTCAGATTTAGTAAATCGTCCATTAATAATGGTGGGGCTGCAAATTCGCAGTCTTTGTAAAGATTAATTCCAAACCGAATGAATTTTTTTAATTCTTTTTTTGTGGTAACCTCTTTAATTATTATGGACATAAATTCATCAAAGTTTAAATATCTATTCGAAAAAACATGTAAAATAAAGCAAAAAAAATGCAACTGACAACGATTTAGCGCTGTTTTTGCCTTTTTTGTGCATAATCAGTTGTTTTGTAATTTGTTGACTGGCTTTTATATGTTTCTTCTGAGAGGATATAGCCGGCTGTATACTCCGGAAGAACCATAAACGAATAATTCTTCCGGATTTTTATGCAATTATTCAATAACGTTGCCTGTACGTTTCAATACACCCCAGCTCACTAATTCTCCTTTGATTGCTTTTTTGTATGATTTAAACAATACATAGAACAATAGCTGACGATAAATAAACCGCTGTATGAATAGGAAAATGGCAGTTTTTATCGTGAATTTCTGATTGTCAAATCTATATGCCATAAACGCAATAATACAATCAATAACATAATAAAGCAAATAGAAGAATATGTACTCCGGAGCTGCATAGGTGAACAGTCCGGCTACGAATAATATATCCACTATTGGCGAAAAGAATGGGATAATGAAATTGAAAATCAGAAGGTTGGGGAGTGCGACCCAACTGATGTTCAATTTTTTTGAAATAAATAACAAATCTCTGTGTTTCCAGAAACTTTGCATCATTCCGAATGTCCAGCGTGAGCGTTGTTTTAAAAACATATTCAATGTTTCCGGGGCTTCGGTAAGTGCAAGGGCTTCGTTGCATGTGCGTATCCTGTATCCGGCTCTAAGTAACCGTAAGGTCAGGTCGCAATCTTCGGCCAGTGTGTCTGTAGTAAAGCCGTCAATATCCTCCATAGCTGTTTTGCGGAAAGCACCAATGGCTCCGGGAACAACCAAAATGGCGTTTACAGCATCGAAGGCACGGCGGTCAAAATTCTGGCTTGTGGTATATTCAATAGATTGCCAGTTTGTTAGCAAATTCAGGGTGTTTCCAACGCGTACGTTTCCAGCTACGGCTCCCACTTCCGGATCAGCAAAATACGGGATCATTTTTGGAATAGCATCGGATGGTAAAATGGTGTCTGCATCGATGCACACCAAAATTTCCCCTTTGGCGTGTTCAATACCAAAATTCAACGCTGCTGCTTTTCCTCCATTAGGTTTGGTGAGCACAGTAACCTTCGGATTGTTTTCAAAAGTTGCTTTTACTCTACTGTAAGTTGCATCTTTTGATCCATCGTCTACAAAAATCACTTCAAGATCGGCGTAGTTGGTTTTGAGCAGGTTGTGCACAGTTCTTTCTGCATTCAGTTCTTCGTTGTATGCCGGAACAATGATGCTGACTTTAGGCGTGTAGTTGATTTCCTCTGTCTTTTTTCTTTTTTCTTTAATTCGTTGGAAAATAGCTAAAAAGGCAATTGCCAGTAGTCTGAATATAATCAACGAAATAGCGACAATAAAGAACCCATGCAAAAAGTGATCCCAGGCATAAGTCAGGGAAAAGAAAAGCATATCCAGCGTTTCGGTAACTTTAAATTTACTTTGAACTGCAGGCATAACCTGGTCACGTGTTTTTCCCATTAAGGCCGAAACGGTTACGAACTGATAGCCCTGTTTTATATAATAGTCTATTATCTGAGGCAATGCCTTGATGGTTTGAGTTCGTTCGCCTCCGGCATCGTGCAGCAATATGATATTTCCTCTTTTGTCAGGACTCAATGCCAAAGCTGCTTTTGCTCTGGCAACGATAGTGTCGGAACTGATATCTTCCTGCCAGTCGTTCGGGTCGATATACGATGTGACGCTTATAAAACCTTCATCGTGAGCCACAGCCAGTGATTTTATCTGGAAAAGGTTTTTCGGTTCTGCATCAGTGTTGTAAGGTGGACGGAACAAAAGCGTTGAATAGCCCAATATACTTTCGAGTAATAATCGGGTTGAGCGGAGTTCCACGCGTTCTCTGTTGTCGGAAGTTATCTCCAGATTTGGATGTGTAAATGTGTGATTCCCTATTTCATGACCTTCGCGATAAATGCGGCGAATAAGTGGAATATTATTTTCGATATTTACTCCGGTGACAAAAAATGTAGCCGGAACTTTCTTCTGTTTTAAAATATCCAGAATCTGAGGCGTAAATTCTCCATTAGGACCATCGTCGAAAGTAATTGCTATTTTTTTAGGGTCGTTTGCGCCATATCGTTTAAGCATGTACGAACTTGGGAGCGATTTGTATTGCTCATCCGTGATAAGCTGGTCGGTGTGGTCAAACGAAAATTTTGTCAGACCCCGATCCGGAGTATTTATAATCTCCAGAATTTCACCTTTTCCCTCGTAATTGACTGCGTCAATAGGATTTATGCGCTCCAGTTTCTTGTAGTTATACGGGTGTTTCTTTAAATAATCTTCATTTAAATTAGCTGTGTAAAAATCCCAAATGCGTTGGTCTTCAGAACCAAGGTACCAAAGTGCAACACCGGCAGCACTATAATCTTCGGCAGTACGGATAATGTTGAATGTTCCCGCAGCATCGTTGCAGTGTGCTTCGTGTTCTATGCCTTCATCATCAGTGTAATACATGGATATGTCCGATTGGCTCAGATTAAAATATACATCTTCCTGATATTCTTTGGCCAGCGAAATTAAATTCTGATAGGTGACTTTTTGTGCTGTCCCCTTTTTCGGCCAATCGAAACCATAACCACCAACACAAAGTACTACTTTTTCCGAAGGTATATCCTTCATGGCATCATCCAATGCTTTTTCAACAAACATGAGAGAGGAAATACTGCCGGGCTCGCCGTCAGGATAATGTTCGTTGTATGCCATTGAGAAAATAAAGTCGTAATAAGGTGCAAGTTCTTTGTACCAAACATGTTCGTCGGTTGGGTTGAGGTCGATGGTAGTCAGATATCCGGCCGGGTGCAGAGTTTCGTATAAATCTTTGGAAAACTGAATTAAATATGGTTTTATTGCCAACGGGAAGTTCTCGAAATCGATGTTAATTCCCTGGAAGTCATTGGTGTCTAAAACCGTTTCAATTTCCTTGATTAAACGGTTGCGATATTTTTCATTTTTCAATAAAATCAGGGTGCTGTCTGTGTCCCATTGCTTGAAATTACTCAGCATGGGAATAACAGCAACTTTATTTTTATGAATAAAATTCAGTGTTTCTTCTTCAACCCGGGCATCAAGTTTCCCTTTTGAATCAGCCAGAAAATACCATTCAGGTATTACCATATTCATTTTGCTGATATTCTTTTTCAGCGAATATCCGGAGTTCATATCCCAGTTTACATAAAACCCGGCTCTTACCGGAAGATATTTTTTTATTTCCTGAGGTAAGTTTTGCTCTTCTTTGTAAAATGATTTTCGGTGTTTTTTTCGATAAAGTTCAATTTGCCGGGCAAATTCAATCTCTTCAGCCTTCGAAATGTAGGTTTTTGATTTGTCGGTGTTGAGGTCGGGGAGCTTCTTAGAGTTGTAGGTGAGTACTTTTAAATCGTAATTATGCTTATGGATAAGCGATATAATTACCGATGTGATTGTGACAATTAAAAAAACAGCGAGAATGCGTATGAACCATACGAAACTTTTCCAGCGGGTAGCTGAATTGGTCTGAAAAACCTGTTTCTGCATATTGATATAAACTTTAAAGTTTAGAAATTTTGAGCAAAAATACGTTCACAGGAGAAAATTCAAGGCTTTTTCGTCAAATACTTGCGAAAAATTAATTATTCACGGCAGAATTTGGCTAAAATTAACTTGAATTCTTGCTGATCGTAAATAAAGTTATAGGTTTTTATCGTTTTTGTAAAAGAACCACATTTTCAACATGATGTGTGTGTGGAAACATATCAACAGGTTGAACAGCAGCTACTTTATAGGCAGCGTCCAACAGGCTTAGGTCGCGAGCCTGCGTTGCCGGATTGCAGCTTACATACACAATGCGCTTAGGTTCGGCAAAAAGAATCGCATCGATTACATCTTCGTGCATTCCGGCCCGTGGAGGATCGGTGATAATCACGTCCGGTTTGCCGTGTTTTTCAATAAAAGCGGCATTCAGAATATCCTTCATGTCCCCGGCGTAAAACAGCGTGTTTTCGATATTGTTCAGTTTTGAGTTTACCACAGCATCTTCAATTGCTTCCGGCACATATTCAATCCCAATTACCTCCCGGGCCTGATGAGCAACAAAGTTCGCAATGGTTCCTGTTCCGGTGTAAAGGTCGTAGACCAGTTCGTTTCCGGTGAGTCCGGCCAGATTACGGGTAATTTTGTATAGTTCGTAGGCTTGTTCGGAGTTCGTCTGATAAAAAGATTTTGGCCCGATTTTGAATTTCAGTCCTTCCATTTCTTCATAAATACACTCATTGCCCTTGAATACCAATACTTCCTGATCGGTGATGGTGTCGTTGGCTTTGGAGTTAATTACATAAAGCAAGGAGGTGATTTGCGGAAATTTATCAGCAATATGTTGCAACAAAGCATCTTGTGCTTCTTTGTCTTCGTAAAAGAAAATCACGATTACCATTAGCTCGCCGGTAGAAGTGGTGCGTATCATCATGGTTCGCAAAAATCCGTCCTGATTCCGTAGATCGAAAAAAGTAAGGCTATTCTCCAGAGCATATCGGCGAATTTCGTTTCGAATCTCGTTCGAATCTTCAGTTTGCAACCAACATTTGTTGATATCCAGCACTTTGTCGAATTGTCCGGGAATGTGGAATCCTACTGCATTCATCGTTTCGAAAACTTTCCCCTCGGCTATTTCTTCGTTGGTGCGCCAACGTTTGTTGGAAAATGTGAACTCCAGTTTATTCCGGTAGAATTCTGTACGTGCAGAACCCAAAATTGGTGTAATCTCAGGGAGTTCTATTTTTCCGATACGAGTCAGATTGTCGACTACCTGTTTTTGTTTATAGCGGATTTGTTCGGTGTAGGGTAGGATTTGCCATTTGCACCCTCCACAAATGCCATAATGCTCGCAAACTGCCCCGGTTCTTTGCTCTCCATAACTGTGAAAAAGGATGGGGCGGGCTTCCATGAAGTGACTTTTCTTGCGGGTAACCTGCAAATCGACCACATCGCCCGGAACTACGAATGGAACAAAAACCACAACGTCATTTACTTTGGCAATGGCTTTACCTTCAGCAGCAATGTCAGTGATAGTTACGTTTGTGAGAATAGGATGTGGTTTCTTATTTTTAGCCATTTTTGGTTCTTGAAAGTTAATAGATTACAACCTGGTGGGTTGTGATTGATTTCGGGCTGCAAAAATACAATAATTATTTGGTATAAATCCGCAAGCGCAACTGAGTTCGACAGTTGCGTTTGCGGATTAAACATAGTTTACGTGAAATATTAATTCGTGTTAATTGGCTATTGATTGCTTGTCCACTTAATCAAAGGGCTGCCGCGCAGTTAACTGGTCGGAAAATGACAGAGTTATTTTCGTGGATATTATACCGCTTGGTTCTGTTTATTGGCAGGTATAATGAATTTGTATCCTTTGTTGTGGATGTTAATCAGGTGTACTCTTTCGTCGTTTGATAGGTAACTGCGTAATTTGCAGATGTATACGTCCATTGTTCTCGACTTGCCGTAAAATTCGCCTTCGTAATTCCATATTTTATCTATAATAAAATTGCGATCAATAATTGTATTCGTGTTTTCGCAAAGCATGGTCAGTAGTGCCGATTCTTTAGTTGTCAGCTGTATAGTTTGGTCATTTAAAATAAGTTTTCTTCGTTGTACCTCGAAAACATAATCCCCAATGTTGTAAACAGTTATATTGACAGGTTCGTACGGTTTTCTTGTATTAGCTACTGGTTTTTGAAATTTCCGGCTTTTGAATTTAATAACGCTCATAAGATCGTTAATGCTGAATGGCATTGGGATAAATGTTTCGTTTGGCACAAAGCTTCTTTCTATTTTCAAACCCTTAGGAACAAGGAAAATAATATATGACTGAGGATTGATTTCGTGAATTTTATCGGCAGTTTCAAATCCATCGTCATGAAATAGCGTTAGATCTAATATACACAGCGTATGTTTGATTTCCACAAAGCATTCAAAGGCTTTTTCTTTGTTGGAAAAGAAATCAAGGATGTAATTTTTACTCTTCAGATATTCGCTTATTATTACGCCAAGATTTTCATTTTCTTCGCACAATAAAATTTTCGATTTTTCGTCAATCATATTTTTGTTAGATGTAAAATTAAATGTCTTGTGTGTTTTAAAAGAAAAACTCCACCGAAATCAAGCCCAAATGTAGTTGAAAATTTAATGAAATCCAAATTTATTTAAGAGTTTCGTTGTTTTTTATAACAAAAAACGCAACTGTCAATTAATGACAATTGCGTTAACCGTGTGACCCCGACAGGATTCTAACCTGTGACCTTCAGAACCGGAATCTGACGTTCTATACAGCTGAACTACGGGGCCGATTTTGTGGATGCAAAGGTAACAAATTATTCTAATTCAGAAAATCGATTTTGGGTTGAAATGCAACAAAAACAAAAGAAAAGGGAAAATAATTTTATATTTTCCCTTTTGAATTTATCTGAATGTTACTTGTTTCAATGAGTTATCGTCTGTTGCCATTCATGAAAAGTAAAATGTAATATACCAGCGTAGCCAGCGAACCTAAAGCTGCAACTACGTATGTGTAGGCAGCCGTTTTCAATGCATCTTTTGCCTGGTCGTGTGTTTCGTAATTCGTGATACCAGCTGTGTTAAGCCACACCAATGCTCGTGAACTGGCGTTGATTTCCACCGGTAGGGTGATGAAACTGAAAAGGGTTGTTGCTGCAAATAATCCTATTCCAAATAACATTAGTTCAGGAAAAACTTTGATCAGTAAAATTCCGGCAAGTAATATCCATTGTACCCACGTGGAGGCAAAACTAACTACCGGTACCAGCTTGGAGCGAAGTGTCAGAGGAGCGTAAGCATAGGCGTGTTGTACGGCGTGCCCGCATTCGTGCGCTGCTATCGCTGCAGCGGCAACACTGCTTGATGAATAAACGTTTTCGCTCAGGTTCACAGTTTTTGTAGCCGGGTTGTAATGGTCTGTCAGGTGTCCGTTGGTGGATATAACCTGAACATCAAAAATGCCATTGTCGCGTAGCATTTTTTGAGCCACTTCTTTTCCTGTCATTCCTCTGGGAATGGGGATTCTGGAATAGCGTTCAAACTTGGATTTTAGATTGTTTGAAATCAGCCAGCTAATTAATGCAAAAATACCGAAGATAATATAACCGATATACATAATTCATTTTTTTATTGGTTTGAGCTTGAAATGCAGCAAAATCCTTGCCAGAAGACTTTTTGTCAGATGAAGGTTCGGGTTGTGTGAAAAAACAAGATCATCTTCCGATCCAAGTCGAAAGATGATCTTTAAATGTGTTGTTCTGAATTAAGCGGACTGTTGATTTATTCCTTTTATCTGATAATTGTTTGCGCTCGGTCAGGGCCTACGGAAACGATTTTGATCGGAACTTCCAGTTCTTCTTCCAAAAAGTTGAGGTATGCATTGAATTCTTCCGGGAATTCATTTTCACTTTGCATTTTTGTCATGTCGGTTTTCCAACCCGGAAGTTCAACGTAAACGGGTTCAACTCCATCGTTGAGGTCGAATGGGAATTGCTCCACTTCTTCTCCATCAATTTTATATGCCACACAAGCTTTGATGGTTTCAAAAGTGTCCATTACATCACTTTTCATCATAATAAGCTGAGTGACACCATTAATCATAACAGCATACTTTAGTGCTACCAGATCCACCCAGCCGCAACGACGCGGACGTCCGGTAACTGAACCAAATTCAAACCCGATTTTGCGCATTTGTTCGCCGGTTTCGTCAAACAATTCGGTAGGGAAAGGGCCGCTGCCCACGCGGGTACAATAGGCTTTGAAAATACCAAATACTTCGCCGATATTTCGGGGAGCAACTCCCAGTCCGGTACAGGCTCCGGCGCAAATGGTGTTGGATGACGTAACAAAAGGGTAAGAACCGAAGTCAATATCGAGCATTGTTCCCTGAGCACCTTCAGCTAAAACCCGTTTGTCTGTTTTTAAGGCATCGTTTACAACGTGTTCGCTGTCAATTAGCTGGAAGCGTTTAATGCATTCGATTCCTTCGAACCATGTTTTTTCCAAAGCTGTCAGATCGTACTCAAAGTTATATTGGTTCAAAATCTCTTTGTGGCGATTTACGGCTGCTGTATATTTTTCTTCGAAGTTGTGCAAAATGTCGCCTACACGTACTCCGTTACGGCTAATTTTATCGGTGTATGTAGGTCCGATTCCTTTGCCGGTGGTGCCAATTTTTCCGCTTCCTTTTGCTGATTCGTAAGCGGCATCGAGCAATCGATGTGTTGGTAGAATAAGATGAGCTTTTTTTGATATTTTCAGGCGTTCGGTGAGCGGATGTCCGGATTTTTCCAAAGCATCTACTTCGTCTTTGAATAAGGCAGGATCAAGTACAACGCCGTTGCCAATTACGTTTATTTTGTCACCCTGGAAAATTCCTGAGGGAATAGAGCGCAAAACAAATTTCTTTCCTTCAAACTCTAATGTGTGACCGGCATTAGGTCCGCCCTGAAAACGGGTAATAAGATCGTAATTCGGTGTAAGTACGTCAACTACTTTTCCTTTGCCTTCATCCCCCCACTGGAGACCTAATAAAACATCTACTTTCATTTATTTATAGTGTATTTAATATTGTTTTTGGTTATTCGGAGCATGATAAAATTGTTGATTTATATTGCTCTCGGTTTTATCCCGGATTTTTAGCTCCATCTCTGCATTTGTTGCAAAGTCCGAACAAATACAATGAGTAATGAGACATCTGAAAATTTGCAAAAGTGCGTTCCTGAATGCCTGTTCGAATTTGTTTGTCGGAAAATTCCTTTACTTTTCCACAGCCAGTGCACACCAAATGATGGTGGGTGTTGTTCCCAAAGGCCTTCTCGTATTGAGCAAACTGCCCACCAAGCTGGTGTTTGATTATAAGTTTGGCTTCCAGTAGCAGGTCGAGCGTATTATAAACAGTGGCCAGACTTACCCGGTACTCACTTTTCATTTTCTTGTACAATACGTCGGCGTTGAAATGTCCGTTATACGAATATATATGTTCCAAAATAGCATAGCGTTCGGGGGTTTTCCGATGTTTATGCTTTATGAGATATTCTGTGAAAATCTCTTTTATGGATTCGTATGAATTTTCTTCTTTCATTGAGGCAGAAAAGTGACCAACAAAAGTACAACTTTTACGCTGTTTTTCATTACTGCTCGTTCAAAAATAACATTTCATGTTTCACTTCGTTGTAAATATACTGTTGTCCGGTTGAAGATTCCTGCGAAAACCGCTCTGTTTCTGTCATAATGTAAGTGGCTGTTTGTCCGTTTTTTCTGCACAGGCGACTTAAACAAAGCGCAATTGATTTGTATAAATGCAGTTCCTCGGTAGCGGATGATTTAATTGCCGTGTCAATGATTTCAGTAATTTCAGTACTGCTTAATTTATCGATGATGCGCGTGGCTAGGATATAGCCGGTTATTTGAGTCCATTTTTTTTCAGATTTTATCCATTCGCAGGCTAATTTTGTGGCAAATGGCAGTTTGCAAAAAAGGTTCATACAGGTTTGCTCAATTATCTCGATTTGATTGAAGCCTTCCACCCAATTCTGAGCTAATTCCGGGGTGAACTTGTCGGTTGGCTCAAGTAAGGTTGCCATAATCATAGTTTCCCTGATTTGAAGCAACCATAATCTTTGGGCTAAATCGTGGCTGGGAGTATATTTTTTTGCAATTTCTTTAATGCGCGGAATGGAAACTCCATAATTTTGTTTGTAAATAATCCCGCTATTGGTCATTTTTTCGGACACAATTCCGTTCATCGAAAGGCGGATTGTACGTCTTATCTCGGCAATTTTATCGTCTAATTCAGGATTTTTTATGAGAAATTTCATTTTGGCTGGTTGTTTATCTGTTGGTAATTAATGTGTTGAAAAAATAGCTTGTTTTTTTTGAAAAAAAGTTGCACAAAATCAATTGCTGTATTATCTTTGCACTCGCAAAACACGGTGGTTGTAGCTCAGTTGGTTAGAGCGTCGGGTTGTGGTTCCGAAGGTCGCGGGTTCGAGCCCCGTCTTCCACCCATTAGTAAAAGCTCAAAAAAGGAAGAACAATTTTTAGTTCTTCCTTTTTTGTTTTTTGTCAGTGGGAATAAGGTTTTTGTCTGTAACATCTGTTGCGTTATATAAATCCACAAAATTGTATCCGGCTTTCGATAATTCCACTAGCAGGTTTTGCAAGCGCGGATAAAATTTATCCTGTCTGCGCTTGTCGCTTCCTATGTGGAATACCAAAATACTTCCGTTCAGCCCATCTTGTTTCGTTCCGAATTGCAAAATCTTGTTGTAAATTTCGTTCGTTGAAAAATATCTGTCGCGCATTTCAGGCAGGGTATTGTCCATGCCAGAAAGTGTGCCGGGGGTTGCGCTTATTAGTTGTACGCCAATTTCTTTACACCAAAGGCTAATGCTGTCGTTGTACCATTCGTTTGGAGGTAGGAAAAAAGGTGTTTGATCTTTGTAAATGCCAAATTTTTCCATAGCTGCATAATTGGATCTCAGGTCGTTCAAAAATTCATTTTTTGAAACGAGGAGCGAGTCGCGGTTTCTCCATGAGCAATATTGCAATTGTTTGTCGGAGTTTCCTCCCAGATAATGCTGGTCGTCTATCAAGCCTTTGATTATACTTTTAAATTTTCGGTTGCGATAAAAATCGCCGGTGAAAAAGAAAGAAGCCTTTATGTTGAGCTTTTTCAATGTTTTACGAATGGTTTTGTACCCATCGGCAAACTCGTGACCGCAAAACAACAGGGAAATTTGTTTTTTTACATTGTTAGTGCGAATAATTCCACCGCGGCTATATGTGTTGTTATCGGCCGTTTTTGCAGAAACACCTTCCTGTTGCTTGCCGGATAGCAAATAGGTAAGCGAAGCCGTTCCATCAAGGGTTGGTTCGTTAGTCAGGTAGTCTGCCTTGTCGTCGTGGTAAACTGCCCAGTCAGATTGAAGTCGGTCGTAGCTGTCTGTTTTTGATAGTTGTATTTCTTTTGCGGATTTGAAAACCTTTGCCTGCACAGGTCCGTTTACCAGGCCGCCGGCCGCCGGGCTGTAATTGTTTTGCCCCAGTGTATTATATGGGTTGGAGGGAGTGGACCCAATTCGTGGTAAGCCCACAATCATACTTGTTCCCCACGGATTTCTACCAAACAGCCAGTCGATGAGTCCGTTTTCCATATCGATGTAAGCGGAGTCATTGGTAAGGGTGCGATACAGGCGGCACTGTGTTGCCAGAGCTACCACCAGATTGTTTGAGCAAGTTATAAACGGAATTCCTACGTTGAATGGGTTGGTGTTAGCATATAGATTCATTCGTTGAATTCCATTGAGCATATTTAATTCAAATTCTTTCTGATATCGCGGGTTTTCGACGTTGGCCAGCATATAATGTCCAAGATTAATAAACGGATACCATTGATAATGGCATGCGGTGTCGGAGCACATCCAGGGTGTGATGGGTTCCATGCGTCCGAAACCTGCTGCGTCTTTCAGGTAGCTGCCGTCGTAGGTTAACCGGTAGAGCTGAGTGGCTGCAAGTTCCATGTCGTCTGTCCAGTTATTCTCTTCGTAAAATCCGGTTGGTTTATCAGGTACTGATTGGCAGGCTCCGGGATGTTGCTTTCCAAGTCGGAAGGCTTCAAGTGCTTTTGCTTTTAATGTATCTGCATATTTTTGATCGTATTTTGAGAATATTTCCGATCCCAGTCCAAATGCAGATGAGTATTTTCCGGCAATGGACGCTATGCCAGTTGATTGATTTTTGTCCGTTGATAAGCCCTGAGCTTTTCCGGTGGCCGGGAAAACAAGGCGTTCTGATTCAGCTTCATTGTCCGGTTTGTTTTCGCCGGACAATGAAACGGGTTTGGTGTTGAGTATCTGATGATATAAGATATTTTTGTCGGGGTACATTTTTAAAAGCCAGTCTAAGCCCCATTTGGCTTCATCCAGAATGTCAGGAATACCATTTGCAGGGGAATTGCCGTTGGCATCGTATTGATCGGTGAATGAAGTGGGATTTAGCTGGTAAGCGAACAGCATTTGATGAATAGCAGTAGCCGATGTGATGCCTGACTGCATGCTGTTTTCGCCGTCGTACCAGCCTCCTTTTACGTCAATCTGCTTGGGTTTGTTTTGCTCCGTTATGTTGTCGTTCTTTTTGGAGGGCTTTACCTTTTTAGTCGGAGTTTTGGTGCCGGAAATTAATTCATCCTTGCTTTTTGTGTTTTTTTCATCTGCAGATTTATCGGCCGCCAAATTTTGTTCCGGATCTGTAGCCACATAATCCGTGTATTGGTTTGTCTCAGAACTGTTTTGCTGATTTGGTTTGTAACGTCGTTGCCGAAGGTAATTCAGCAGGAAGTCTGCCGTTCCCAGGTATGCATTTTTGTTGATGTAGATGGTGGGGGAATAGATTAAACCAGCTTTGATGTAGAATGCTCCCTGTGTTTTGAAATTTGAAAAATCCAGAACGTAAGTGCTTCTGAATGATTGGAATTTGCCCTTGTCGGTAATGGTGGTAAAAACTCCTAATTCCTTGTTGGTGAGTGCGTCGTGAATGCTGAATTGATTAACTTGCCGGGAAGGCTCACTTAAGAGGATTGCTTTTTTTTGAGCATTTGGCAAATAGCCCAATTGGTTTATCCGAATCCAGGCGTCGATGCCATAAGTGAGCATACTTATGCAGAAAATTGACAATAATAGTAAAATTATCCTTTTTCTCATGTTATGAATGCATTTTTTTGCAAATGTAACGGAAATAATCGGATTACCCAATGGGCAATTATTGAGAAAAAAACATTATTTTTGTCGCTAATTTTATTTTGTCAAATTACAATATAACACGAAAGAAATGAAAGTATTAAAATTCGGCGGAACATCCGTAGGTTCAGCCGCTCGTATGAAAGACGTTGCTAAGTTGATTTGCGATGGAGATCAAAAAATAGTGGTTTTATCTGCTATGTCTGGTACCACAAACAGCTTGGTAGAAATCTCCGATTACCTGTATAAAAATAACACAGCAGGTGCGTTGGAGCGCATCAACGCGTTGGAGCAAAAATATGCTGATGTGGTAGAGGAATTGTATCAGACTGAAGCATGTAAAACGGAAGCAAAGACGGTGTTGAAGTCGCATTTTGAATACCTTCGTTCATTCTCTAAATCTGTTTTTACGCTGTTTGAAGAAAAAGCAATTCTGGCTGAAGGCGAAATGCTGTCAACAACCATGTTCCAGTTGTATTTGCTGGAAATTGGTGAAAACAGCGCATTGCTGCCTGCACTGGAGTATATGCGAATTGACAAAAATTCAGAACCTGACACCACTTACATTGCCGAAAATCTGGCAAAACAGCTGGCTCTTCAGCCGGATAAAATGATTTATATCACTCAGGGTTTCATTTGCCGTAATTTCTACGGTGAAATTGACAACCTGCAACGCGGTGGTAGCGACTACACTGCTTCGCTGGTTGGTGCTGCAATAAAAGCGTCTGAAATTCAGATTTGGACTGATATTGACGGAATGCATAATAATGACCCACGTTTTGTGGAAGGCACTAAACCAGTTCCTGTATTGCATTTCGAAGAAGCTGCCGAATTGGCTTATTTTGGAGCAAAAATCCTTCACCCAACCTGTATTTTACCAGCTAAACTGGCTAATATCCCGGTTCGCTTGCTGAATACGATGGAACCTGATGCTTTTGGAACGTTAATTTCTACACAAAGTAAAAAGGGTAAAATCGAAGCGGTTGCTGCGAAAGATGGTATTACTGCCATCAAAATCAAATCTGGCCGTATGTTGTTGGCTCACGGATTCTTACGCAAAGTGTTCGAAATTTTTGAATCGCACCAAACCCCGATTGATATGGTTACTACTTCGGAAGTGGGCGTTTCGGTGTCAATTGATAATGCCAAGAAACTGGACGAAATTGTAAACGAGTTGAAAAAATTCGGAACAGTTACTGTTGATAAAGACATGGTTATTATTTGCGTGGTGGGCGATATGCCATTCGAAAACGTTGGTTTCCAGGCAAAAGTAGTTGGTGCTATGAGCGAAATACCGGTTCGTATGATTTCGTACGGAGGTAGCAACTACAACATTTCATTCCTGGTAAAAGCGGAAGATAAGAAAAAAGCTTTGAACGCTTTAAGCGCTGCACTTTTCAACTAAATTGATGCCCGGCCCGGAAATTTTCAGGGTCTGGAGTATCGATAAAAATAATTTTATTTACTAAAACATGGTCCTGAGTCTCTTTGGAGATTTGGGACTATTCATACAATTATGATCAAAGGAAAATTTCCAATAGATAAGTTCAACGAACTGCAAACTCCATTTTATTATTATGATTTGGATGTGTTGCGCAAAACGTTGGAAGAAATTAATTCAGAATCACAAAAATCTGATTTTCATGTGCACTATGCCATGAAAGCGAATGTCAACCCAAGTGTGTTGGCTGTAATCAAAAATGCCGGACTGGGTGCCGACTGTGTAAGCGGTGGCGAAGTGGAAGCTGCGCTTAATGCAGGGATTCCTGCTTCAAAAGTGGTATTCGCCGGTGTTGGTAAGGCCGACTGGGAAATTAACCTTGGTTTGGAAAATGATATTTTCTGCTTCAACGTAGAGTCGGTTCCCGAGCTGGAAGTGATTAACGAACTGGCTGCTGCCAAAGGCAAAACTGCCCGTGTGGCATTGCGTATCAATCCAAATGTGGATGCTCACACCCACCATTATATTACTACCGGAACGAATGAAAATAAGTTCGGTATTAATATGGAAGATCTGGATCGGGTTGTTGACCTGATTAAGACACTGGAAAATATAAAACTGATTGGAATTCACTTCCACATTGGCTCGCAAATTACCGATATGACCGCGTTTCACAATTTGTGTGTTCGCGTGAATGAATTGCAAGAGCAATTTGTGGCTAATGGTGTGACACTTGAGCATATCAATGTAGGTGGCGGTTTGGGAATAAACTACGAACACCCGAATCATTTCCCGGTTCCCGAATTTGAAGCTTACTTCAAAGTGTTCCGCGATCATTTGGAATTGAAACCCGGGCAAACACTTCATTTTGAGTTGGGGCGTGCTGTGGTTGCGCAATGCGGAACGCTGATTTCTAAAGTGTTGTATGTAAAACAGGGAACTTCTAAGAAATTTGCTATTCTGGATGCCGGTTTCACTGATTTAATCCGCCCTGCTTTGTATCAGGCTTTTCACCTGATTGAAAATATCAGCTCGGAATTGCCAACGGAAGCTTACGATGTAGTTGGACCTATTTGCGAATCGTCTGATACTTTTGCTAAAGGCTTTCAGCTGAATCAAACCAAACGTGGTGATTTGATTGCATTGCGTTCGGCTGGTGCTTACGGCGAGATAATGGCTTCGCAATACAATCTCCGCAAATTACCCAAGGCATATACTTCTGACGAATTAGCTCATTGATAACTGCTTATTGAAAATTTAGACATGGATATTTACGGTTTATCGTTTTCCTTGTTGGAACTGATTGTTTTTGGAGTTCTGCTTCTGACATTCATTTACCAACTTTATTTTTATTTTCGGTATCTGAACGGAGTTTTACATCTTCGTACGAAAATTAAAAAAGGTAAAGTTAGCTTTATAGATGAACAACCACCCGTTTCGGTGATTATTTGCTCAAAAGACGAAGCTGAGAATCTCCGTAAATTTCTGCCGTTTGTGCTTCAGCAGGATTATCCCGTGTTCGAAGTAGTGGTTATCAATGATGGTTCTACCGACGAAACGGATCATTTGCTACGCGATTTGTGTGTAGAATATCCCAATCTGAAAACGACTTTTGTGCCGGTTGGCGCTAATAATCTTAGTACCAAAAAACTGGGTCTGACACTCGGGATTAAGGCTTCGAAATACGATATTTTATTGTTTACCGATGCTGATTGTATGCCGGAGGATAAGACGTGGATTGCGCGGATGATGCGCAACTTCACCCGCGAGACCGATTTCGTGCTGGGCTATGGGGCATACTTTCAGAAAAAAGGATTTTTGAATAGGGTGATTACTTACGATACATTGTTTATCGCGTTGCAATATCTGGGTATGGCGGCTGTACGCCGACCGTATATGGGAGTTGGGCGTAACCTGGCTTACCGCAAGGAAACGTTTTATGCTCAGAAAGGTTTTGCCTCCACGTTGGGGCTTAGCTCAGGCGATGACGATTTGATGGTAAACAAAGCGTGTAATCATTGGAATACCCGTGCTGAAATAGCTCCGGATAGTATAACCTGGTCGGAACCGAACACCACCTACAAAGGTTGGTTGTTTCAGAAGGCACGTCATTTGTCGGTGTCGTCGTACTATAAAACTTCGAGTAAACTCCGGTTGTTTTTCGAACCATTTACGCGCGGGTTGTTTTACCTGACTATGATTCTGGCGCTGATTTTCGGAAATGTTATCACCCAACTTGCCACTGTTTTGTTATTTATAATCCGGTACGTGGTGCAACTATCCATTATAAATGGCTCTTCCAAACATTTCGGTGGGCGAAAGTATATATTGAGTTTGCCGGTTTTGGATATTTATCTGCCATTGGTGAATTTATATATAATGCTTTTCGGCAAAAAAGGAAAGTCGGTTCGGTGGAAATAACCTTTTGAAAGCAAACAACGCAAATCACGCAAATTTTCGCTAATAAGGAAGAATAACTCCTTGTTTTGACTAGCGAAAATTTGCGTGATTTGCGTTCTAATATGTTTAATACCCACTGGCCAGAATATCTGCCAAATGGACTCCTTTTACATCCAGTTTGTTTTTTTTGCAAAATCCATTGATATTCATCAGGCATGAAGCTTCGGTACTGATAATATACTTCGCTCCGGTTGCTAAAGCGTTTAAAACTTTCTTTTCGGCCATTGAGGCAGAAATGGCCGTGTTTTTTATAGCAAATGTTCCGCCAAAACCACAGCAGGTGTCACTTTCTTCCATTTCAATCAACTCCAATCCTTCTACCTGCGATACCAATTTACGGGGCTCATCTTTAATGCCATATTCGCGCAAGGCCGAGCAGGAATCGTGGAAAGTCACTTTGTGAGGAAACTTAGCTCCCAGATTTTCCACTTTCAGCACATTAACAAGGAAATCGGAAAGCTCGAAAACGGAACTTTTCAATTCGGCATGTTTAGTCAATAATTCCGGTTTGTCGGCCAGGATTTTGTGATAATGGTGGATCACAAAACTGGAGCACGAGCCCGAAGGAGAAACGATAGGCATGTCGGTATTGAAATCGGTCAGGAATTTCTCGGCCAAGCTTCCGGCTTCTTTCCAGTAGCCACTGTTGAACGCAGGTTGCCCGCAGCAGGTTTGTTCCGGGTTGTAGTGTACGGTGCAGCCCGCTTTCTCCAGAATCTTTATGGTGTTGAATGCCGTTTCGGGATATAGCTGATCAATATAGCAGGGAATAAAAAGTTGAATATCCATTTTTTAGTTGCGAGTTTTGAGTTATAAGTATGGAAAAAGAAAAGTAGTATTTATATCATTATCACATCATCACATCAATTTATTATCACATTATTCAATACCAAAAATCGGTATAGACCGGTAGGTGGTCGGAGTATCCTTCCTGGTATTTGAATCCTACGTAAGTCCTAAAAGGTTGTGTTCCCAGATACGTTTTGTCATTTTCGAGCAGGAAAGCAGCATCAAAAATATGCGCATCGCTTTGCCGGGTAGAAATGCGTCCGTTTTGCAGCAGTAAATTTCCGGAAACAATCATCTGGTCCAATGCGCCCCAGTCGCCTTCGTGCTTGTTGGTGCCTTTCCCTTCGGTATGCATTTTATACATTAAGTTGTACAAATTGCCGGAAGAAACGGAATCGGTAACAGGTTTTGCGCCGAGTACGTCCAGCAGGCTTTTGTTGGTAGGAAAATCATTGAAATCGCCCATGATAACAATGTTTGCGCGGCTATTGGCAGCAAAAAGGCTGTCGACTTTGCCGCGCACAACCGAAGCTACAAACATGCGCCTTTCTTCCGACTCCAGTTCGCCACCCAGCCGCGAGGGGAAATGGCATACAAACACGTGAAGCGTGTCGCCGGTTGGGATTATTCCGCTTGCAAAGAGGATATCCCTGGTTTTGCTATTGGGTGCTGTAGGGAAATTGATGCGGATTGCCTGGTCGTGAATCGGTTTAAATTGAGCCGGCTGATAAAGCAAAGCCACGTCGATGCCACGGGCATCGGGAGATTCGTGGTGCAGGAATTTATAACGAAGATTCTTCAAACCGGAAAAACGGGTGAGGTCCGTCAGGCATTTCTCGGTTTCAACCTCGCACATTCCCACCAACGCCGGTGCTTCCCAGCCTCCAATGGCGGTAATTACTTTAGCGATATGCGCTTGTTTGGTCAGGTATTTATTGTAATTCCAGCCACGCATGCCTCCGGGAAGAAATTCGCTGTCGTCGGTAAGCGAATCATCTACGCAGTCGAAATAATTCTCGACATTGTAACACATGATTTTGAAATTCTGCTTCTCGGTTTGTTGCGCCAAACAGAAGCTCCACGAAAGTATCCAAACAAGAAACAGGCTGGTATTTTTCATTAGATAACCGGGTTTAATATTGTGTAACTACTCATCACTTCCTGATTTTGGCAATTGTTTGATTTTCAATTCGACTAGTCGAATTGAAAATCAAATGTAGAGTCATTTATTTCCAATATCCCCCGGCTACGCTTCGCTTGCCGGGGGGTATGCATATTTAGCCACTCCGTGGCAAAGAGCTTATACAGCTTTAAATCAATCCAATGAATAATTGTCAACTAAGACACAGGGATGCTGAGCAGTAACAATGTAGTTTTGCCAGAGCTTGCTAACTGTTTATTTTCAAGCTTTGCAAAGGTAGGAAAAAAATATAAAATTAGAATTTGTTATAATGAGGTTATCTGAATTCTGATTAACTCTCTGTTTTGAATTGCCGGAGATTGATTAACAGGTATTTCTGAATAAATATCCATAAATTGAATTATCTTTGAAAGGTAAATCTGATAAATTAATGCAATTGTAAAAAATTACTCGCCGCAATGAAGAAGTTTCTTTTGATAAGTTTATTGTTTCTATCTGTTTTTTCGACTGCACAACTGAAAATAAACGAGATAATGTCCAACAACGTTTCGGCGGTCATGGACGATGCTTACAACTACAGCATGTGGGTGGAAGTGTATAACTCCGGCACAACATCCAGTTACAATCAGGCAGCCTATTATTTTACCGATAAAAAAAGTCAACCCACAAAATGGAAACCCCAGTCGAAGTTAATCGCTCCGGGTGGATTCAGCGTGCTGTGGTTCGAACGTGATGAGCGGGCAGGACACTCCACTTTCAAACTGGACCCGGCGGGTGGCAAGCTGTATATGTATAATTTGTCGGCGCAACTTGTCGATAGCGTTATTTATCCGTCACAATACAGGAATGTATCTTACGGGCGATTGACTGATGGTGGTGCCGATTGGGCTTATTTTGATGAATACAGCCCGGGGACGTCTAACAAAGGTAAAAAGCATGCTGCGGAGCGTTGTTCCAATCCCGTTTTTGCCACGCCGGGCGGATTCTACCCGTCTGCCGTTAGCGTGAAGTTTGCCACACCGGCTGCCGGAGATACTATCTACTACACACTTACTAATGCGGAACCGACGAAACAAACGGGAATCCGCTATGTGCCGGGCAATGCAATTTCCATAACCCGGACAATGGCTGTCCGGGCCCGATGTATGTCGGCAGGCAAACTGTCGGGCAATGTGGTAACTTCCACCTACTTTGTTGGCGAGCGGAATTTCAGGCTTCCGGTGGTTTCATTAGTTACCACCCAGGCAAACCTCACCGATAACACCATCGGTATTTATGTAGCCGGAACCAACGGTATTACCGGGCTGGGATCGAACACTCCCGTCAATTGGAACCAAGATTGGGACCGTCCGTCTAACTTTGAACTCTTCGACACGGCGAAAGTGTGCCGGCTGAACCAGGAACTGGATATTTCCATTTCCGGTGGTTGGTCGCGGTTGAACGCCCAGAAGTCGTTGAAAATATCGCCACGCAATAAATTCGGGAATAATCGCCTGCAATATGATATTTTTCCTGTAAATAAGCCCAACCTGAAATACAAAGACATCCAACTTCGGAATTCAGGGAATGATTTTTTGAATACCATGCTGCGCGATGCCTTTATGGAATCGTTGGTGATAAACCGGATGGATGTGGATTATCTGGCCTATGAGCCAGCGGTGTGTTTTATGAACGGTGTATACTACGGAATCCAGAATCTTCGGGAGCGGAGCAGCAAGGAATATATTTTTTCGAACTATGGCTACGATGAAGATGAAGTGCATTTGGCCGAGAATATAGAAATTCCTTACGATAGCAGTTATACGCCGTTGAGCAATTACATAAGCAGCAATGACATTAGCAAACCGGAAGTTTATAGCCGGGTTTGTGAGATGATGGATGTGGATAATTTTGCGAACTATATGATTTCCGAAATTTATTATGGAAATACCGATTGGCCGGATAATAACATTAAAATATGGAAGAAAAAAGCCGGTGGCAAATGGCGCTGGATTCTGTTTGATACCGATTTTGGATTTAATTTTACAGATACTAACCTGCATAACCATAATACTTTGTCGATGGCTTTGGGCGAAAAGGCAGATGATGTATTGCCCGCCTGGTCTACATTACTGTTACGCCGGCTGGTGCTGAACGAAACGTTCCGGAATAAGTTTGTCGACCGGTTTTGTGTGCAACTTTCCACTACATTCGAAACCAACCGCGTAAACCATATCCTGGATAGCATGGCTGCAAAGATTCAGAACGAAATAGTATACCACAAAGCCAAATGGGGTTCTAACCGGGGCTTTGCCGAAGACATTGTGAATATGAAAGTGTTCTCGGCCAACAGGCCGGCAGTCATGTTGGGGCTGTTGGGCAGCCGTTTTGCCAATTCGGCAGCCGTACAAACCGTAAAAGTAAGCGCCAACATAGCCGGAGCATCGTATAAAATGAATAACGAACCGGTATTGGATTCCAATGCCTTGTTGAAATACTTCAAAGGAAAAACCGTGATGCTGGAAGCCCGCCCTGTGAAAGGATATAAATTCAAGCAATGGGAGGCTTCAGTCCCGGGAACATTAACCCTGTTGTCTATGGGAAGTTACTGGAAGTATTCCGACGGAAGTGCAATTCCGGCAGCAAACTGGTATTCGCCCGATTACAGTGATGCCGCCTGGAAAGGGGGATATGCTCCCCTGGGTTACACGAGTGCAGGCATTGTAACAACAATAGGATATGGAGGTGTTGCGACCAACAAATACACAGCGGCTTATTTCCGGAAAACAGTAAATATTACGAACATGAATGAAAAAACCAATTTTACGGTAGCCGGTTTTGTAGATGATGGCGCGGCTGTATATGTGAACGGCACCGAAGTGGGACGCTTTAATCTTCCTGCCGGAACGCTGGGCTTCGGCACGGTGGCCATAACGTATAATAACGGGGAGAATTTCAGTTTCAGCGTGCCCCGGAATTTGCTGAAGGAGGGTGATAACTTAATTGCAGTGGAGGTTCATCAAAATTCTGTTAGCAGCTCCGACCTGACGTTTAACCTGCAACTGACCTGCGATCTGGAATCGTCGCCGGTTGTTACCACTGCACCGGTTTACACCACCACGCTTAACCAGAATATCCAGTTGAAAGCTGTTTACGAAACATCGTCGGTAAATGAGGATGACCGGCCAACGGTAACCATTAACGAAGTGCTGCCGGGCAATACCCTTATTGCCGATGAGTATGGCAACATGGACGATTACGTGGAATTGTACAATTCTGGCGACACTCCCGTGAATGTGGCCGGATGGTACCTGACCGATACGCCTGTGAATAAAATGTTTTTCCGCATCCCCGATACCGATTCAGTAAAAACCAATATCCCTGCCAAAGGCCGGATTGTGATCTGGGCCGATGGCGAACCGGCACAGGGTGTGTTGCATGCCGGACTTAAACTCAGCAAAGATGGGGAAACCCTCATTCTTTCCAAAAAGAATGCGCTGAACATGATACAGATTGTGGATTCGGTGACTTTCCCGGCATTGGACTATAATCTGACTTATTCCCGTGTTCCGGATGGAGATGCTAACTGGCTGGTGCGCGGCACTACGTTTAATGCCACCAACGGTGTGATTTCTGCGGTCAATTTCCCTCTGTCCGAAGTGCTGGTTTATCCTACGCTGGTAAAGGAAAGCTTTGTAGTAAATAACGCAGCCGGGAAGTTGATTGTCCTTACCGATCTGACAGGAAAAACGCTGTTGCGGAAAATATGTACCGACGACCGGGAAACCCTTCCGGCAGGATACCTGCAACGGGGTATGTATATCCTTACGGTGGGCGGCAATAGTTTTAAACTTATAAAGCTTTAAA
>CAYSTC010000026.1:0-54180 GCA_964433885.1 uncultured Paludibacter sp.
TGCAGACATTTAATGACTTCAAAGAACTTTTCAACATTTTAAGTGGACACTAATGTTCATCTATAGTTATTAGATAATATATATAATACTTATCTGAATCATATTAAACACTTAATAAATACATATTTAAAAGCTATGTTTTATTACTGATTTTATTTTGTTTATTATTTAATTTTAGTAGATTTGCAAGGTGAAAGAGAATGAATAGTTTATAGTAGGTAGTTTATAGTTTATAAAAGGGGACAGACCCAAACTACTGACTACAAGCCAGGAATTATAAACTATTAACCATAAACTACAAACTAAATCATGGCAATAATCAAAGGAGCATTTCAAATGACGTGAAGCATCAAGGGTGTTTCCTTCTACACGGTTCGGGGGAGCGACAAGGTGATAATGCGTACCAAAGGCGGTGCCTCGAAAGAGAAAATTAAAAGTTCACCAAAGTTCGAGGGCTTGCGGAAGCAGCAAAAGGAATGGAGCGGATGTGCCAAATTCGGCTCTATCACCCGCTATGCGTTTGGCGGACTACACCGCCTGGCCGATTATAACCTCACACCGGTGCTCAACGGCATTGGTAAAAATCTGATGAAACTGGACACGGAGACGGAAACCGGTCGGCGAAAACTTTACCTGTCGGCCTACCCTCAGTCGCTGGAAGGTTTTAATTTCAACCGAAACTACCCGTTTAATACCGTGCTTCGGGTGGCTCCGGTGGTAACGCTCAACCGCGAAACGCTGACGGCCCAGGTAAACGTCCCCCGCATAAACACCGACATAGATTTGCTGAACATACAGCGGCTGCCCTTCTTCCGCCTGATCGTGGCTATTGGTACGGTTTCAGACATAGCGTTCAACGAGACGGGAAATGACTATACGCCGTTGGTACCTGAACTTCACGGCGTAAGTGAAACGCTTACCAGTGACTGGTATTCCACCCAAACGATAGTACCGGAGCAGGTAATGAGCGTAGCACTCACCGAAGAAGAAACCGCACAACTCAACGAACACGTAACCGTGCTGGTAAGCATGGCCGTGGAGTTTGGCAATGTGGGCTTTACCGGACAACCGCAGGAAGTGAAATACGCGGGATGCGGGAAAGTACTAAAGGTAGGGTGACTCTTTAAAATGTTACAGACATTTAACGTCAGAATTGTGAGCTATTTCATCGTTAAATACTGTATCGTTGTGAATTCTTCCCTTTACTATTTCAATCAACGTGACATGAACGGATTCGAAAACCGAGTTTGACGGTTTTACGTTTCAACTGATAGAACGGGTAACCGAAACAGATTTCAGGTAAAATAGCGTATAGCCGATAAGCCTTTTGGCAACAGGTTCAGGCGTAAAAATCCATTCAGCATTTTTTCAAAACAAACGATTGAGAAACTTTAGGTTGCTTATAAAGAAAAGTCTCCCCTAAACAGTAAAAATGTAAGCAAGATGATTGATAAACTGGCAAACAAGGAGAAATTTTACAACAAAACGCTTTTGGATTAAGTAAATTAAAGATAAATATGTATTTTTGCAACAAAAATTACGTAAAATTTTATTTTAACGCCGTTCGTTGTATCCTTGGTTCTCTTTCGAATACACATAACTAATATTAGGGTTGAGAAAAAAGATAGAAAAAAACATAACATCCATGAAGCATTCACATTACAACATCATACTAATTATTGCTTTTAGTTTACTGACCAGCACATTGACATATTCTCAAAAAGTTGCAAACAACTGGTTATTTGGCAATTTTGGATTGGAATTCAAGTCCGATACAGTCATTATTCGTAAAGATTATGCTGTGCATGAAAACAGAGGTATGGGAATTATAAGCGACACTAATGGCCAGCTACTTTGTTACACCGATGGATTAAGTATTTGGGGTAGGAATCACTCAATAATGCCCAACGGACAGAATATGTCAACTACACAAAGCGGAACTTTAGTTCAGTCATCTGTCATTGTACCAAGGCCCAGTTCAAATTCAATCTGTTACACATTTACAGTACACCCCTACAATGGACAAAGTGCAGCCGGACTATATTACTCAATCGTTGATTTGACAAAAAACAATGGATTTGGCGATGTAACCCTTAAAGGGAAAAAGATATTGGATAAAACCGACAATAAAATTACGGCCATTTACCACAAAAACGGACATGATGTGTGGATAATTACGCACCAACATGAAACCAACAGTTATTATGCTTATTTGTTGACTGACACAGGCTTAACTGAAACTCCCGTAGTAAGTTCAGTTGGCAAATCATTCTCATCTACTTTTGCGGGACAACTTAAAGCTTCGCCCGATGGTAGTAAAATTGCATGCAGTTATGATACAGGCTCCACTGCTGAAGGTTTTTCGTTGTTTAAATTCGATAATTCTACAGGATCGTTAACCAGCCCCCTATCATTCAGTATGCCTGTCACTTACCGTGGGTGTGGTGGAATGGAATTTTCGCCCGATGCTAAAAAACTTTACGTTTACCAGAGTGGAAGTACCGGAGAAAGTGCATTGTATCAATACGACATTAGTACTGTGACTTATGATTATATCAACAATTCGAGGACAAAACTATTCCAGGATATGTATAATGGGCTGTTAGAAATGCAATTGGCTCCCAACGGGAAGATTTATTTCACTAAGGGAGGAGGACAGGACAGTGGAACAAAATACCTGGGTGTAGTTCAAAATCCGAATGACTTAGGTACAAGTTGTATTGTAAAGGAACTTGGATTGTATTTGGATGGTGCTTCTGCTTTTGTAGCCCTGACCCCCACTTTCATTCAGAATAATTTTTTCAAAACCAGTTTCACATTCAGCAATGCATGTAGTGGAAACCTCTCCGATTTCCAGATTACCAACGAAGCTGGGTTAGATTCAGTCAGTTGGGATTTCGGACAGGGGAGTAAATCGGTTTCGCGGCATCCCCAGTGTAGCTATGCATTACCAGGAAAGTATACCGTAACGTTATTTGCTCACTATCCGGCGAAAACAGATACCATCCGAAAGCAGATAACCATTAACCCATCACCTGCATTCGATTTGGGTAATGACACTACTGTTTGCTATGGGTATGAATTATCTGTAGCCGGAGGGTTTAAATCGTATCGCTGGAACACCGGGGCTAATACACGATCAATAATTATAACAAAACCGGGAAGCTATAAACTGACAGTGGAAAATGACTTTGGATGCCAAACTACAGATTCAGTGTATTTAAATGTTGCGGCTCTACCTGAAATAGATTTACCGGATTCGATACAATTGGGAACGCTTGATTCAATACCGGTAAGTGCAGGCAATTTCAAGTCTTACTTCTGGAATACAGGAGAAACAACTTCGACAATTTACATCAAAAAAGAAGGTTGGTACTCGGTAACTGTTCAAAACGAAACAGGTTGCTCCTCGACAAAATCATTTTACGTATACATTAACAAACCATCAGCTGGTGATCCAAACGACTGGACATTATTAAATCCGCAACCATCGGCATTAGCCGGTTTGGATATTTGCTTTCTGAATAGTCAGGTTGGCTATATCCTGAATGGAAGTCAGATTTTGGGAACTTCGGATGGTGGAACTACCTGGAAAGTTCTGATGAAAGTAAATTCAGCAAAACTAATGGCATTTAAAAACAATTACGGTTATATTATTGGAAATTCTGGTGCAGTCTATAAATCAACCTATATGGGAGCCGGATGGAACAAACTGAACACCACTTTTACCGATAATCTGACCGGGGTTAGCGTTATAAGTAAAGACACCGTTTTTGTGACCGGCAGCAACAAATTGTATTCCACTTTCGATGGAGGTCAACACTGGAACACATCAAATATTACAGATCAGGCCATTACAAGTTCATGTTTTACAAGTTCGACAGTAGGACATGTCGGCTGTTCGAGTGGTAGTGTTTTCAAAACAGTAGATGGAGGTAAAACATGGATTTTAAAAAGTTCAAATAACACATCATCAAGCAACATCAATAAAATGTATTTCGCCGATGCAAACACAGGATTCATTTCACGGGGTTATATGGCAGAAATATTAAAAACAACTGATGCCGGCGAAACGTGGAAAATAAGCAAATCCTCATTTGATGAAATCTATTCTTTCCATTTTCTCGATTCACAAAATGGTTTTTGCGCCGGCGAAGATGGCGTTATATTTAAAACGACCAATGGTGGAACTACCTGGGAATGGCTTAGTTTTCAGAATGGAAGATATAGCGGAACAACCATCTATGGAGTTTATTTCGTTGATAGTATGACCGGCTTTGCCGTTGGCTTAGGTGGACGTATCATGAAAACTACTGATGGCGGAAAGACCTGGAAAGGGTATGCTCCAACCTATAATACTATCAAACAATTAAAATTTATGTCCAATACTACTACTTATGGATTAGTAGGGAATTCGTTTATAAAATCGACTGATGGATCTAAAACATGGATAAATTTAGGGGCTCCGTTTCCGACAGGAAGTACGACTCAATTTGATTTTGTTGACGAAAATGTCGGATATTGTATTGCAGGGGGTGTTTCAGGCACATCTTCAAATGTGTCAAAAGTATTTAAAACCACCGATGGTGGAAAAACATGGATAGGTACATACGGAGAAAAAGATATAATGTACGACAACCTGTATACAATTGATTTTATTGATGATAAAACAGGTTTTGTAAGTGGCGGGTACAACAATACCAAAACCTTTAAGACAACAGATGGAGGTAATACATGGACAAAAGTCAATGATTATAGTTTCACTCAAATGAAGTTTTTAAGCCCGCTTGTGGGTTACGGTCGTTCATATAATAAAATTTGCAAAACGATTGACGGTGGAAATACATGGACTATTTTAACGACACCCAAATCGCTTAATAGCACTGCATCATTCGACTTTACAGATGTAAATAACGGATATCTTGCCGGTAGCAGTTATGGCGAAGTATTTAAAACAACGGATGGAGGAACGACATGGCAGACGCTAACCGTACCTTACAACTATTACGTCAATATGAAATTTTATTCCCCCAATATTGGCTTTATCACAGAAGATTATGGGAAAACATATCAAACAAGTAATGGTGGGCTAAGTTGGACTCAGCTAACTAAACCTTATAGCGTTACAAGTTTAGAATTATATGCTGATGAAATTTATGCTTTTGGTGGAAACGGTATAATCATGAAAAAGAAAGTTGATTTTAAACCGGCAGTATTGCTTGTAAATCCGGCAAATTCGGTTACAAACAATAGTGTTACACTTACAGGCAATGTGACATCCAATAATCAGTTAATTAAAGATATCCAATTTGAATACGGACCGGGAGCTATTACAAGTATCGTAAAAGTTCAATCCGATTCAGTACAACCCAATACAAGTGTAAATCAAAGCGTAGATCTGAAAGACCTTAAGCCTAATCAAACCTATAATTTCAGATTGACGGCTACAGCCAACGGTATTCAGTACTCGAGCGATATACTTCAGTTCACAACTTTACCTGATTATAGCATAAACATGAGCTATGTTTATAATGTTGGATCGAACGATGCTGACCTAACCGGAAATGTTGTTTCAAATTCGGGAGACATAACCAATATTGAATTTCAATATGGTACCGACACAACATTTACATTCAAAGTTACAGCACAACCGGCAAAAATATCCACCGGTATGAGTCAGACAATTTTGGCTCACATTAGTTCACTTAAGCCCCTGACCCACTATCTTGCAAGAGTAAAAGCCAATTATAAAGGTAAAACCGTTTACAGTTCTATAACGGATTTTACTACCATAAATACATATTCGATAAATATATATGATCCGGTTGTAACCGGGAATAATGCAAAGTTTGATATTTTTATCAGAGCCAATAAAGATACTATCCGGAATATTGCTATGGAATATGGAATAACCCGCGAATACAAAAATAAAGTTGACATTTCCGGGCAAATACCAAAAGGAGCATACAATTATGTTTCAACACAGTTAACCGGACTGGATTCGGCTACTGTGTATTACTATCGGATTCGTGCAAACATGGGTGATGAAGTTATTTACAGTACTGAAAACATACTAAAACTAAAAAAAGACATTGTAATGATTCCAATTGAATTTAAGCAATTGTCAGACAGTTCTGTTCTATTGCAAGGCTTGGTAAATTCTAACGGTAACTTCCTGACAAATATCCAGTTTCAGTACGGACGAACTGAAAATTATGGTGATTCAATTATAGGAATGCCCTATTATATTTATTATAACTACGGAACCTCTATAATATCTTCTACTCTCAAACAGATATCTCCTTCAGTCAGATACTATGCCAGATTAACGGCTGTAAATGGAACAACCCGATATTATTCCAACTCATTTCAGTTCATGATATCATCTGCCGGAAACGACAATTTAGCAGACAGCTCAAAAGTTACTATATATCCAAATCCGGCCAGCAACTACCTAACAATTAGTTCTGCTCAGGAAGTTGATAAAGTTGAAATATACGACCCGTTTGGAAAGATATCAATAACCTCAGACAACGAGCCAAAAGTCAATATTTCTACTTTGCAAAAGGGAATATATTTTATCAGGATATATACAAAGGGCTCGGTTGTGACGAGAAAAATGATTAAAAACTAATCGTTGGGATCTCGCAAGATCACTATGATAAAAACCAGTTGATATAGCATGAATGCCACTAAATTAGTGGCATTCATGGTTTCCGGTCTGTCATTTACAGTCATCCCACAGAACTAAAACTACTTACCACAGGCATTTCCGCTAATAAAAATCCATCCTTCAGACTTCATTAATCAAAATCAATTATATTTGCAGACTATCATTCTGAACGTCAGGAAATTATTTTTAATCAGAAAGCAAAATCCTACCAATAAGGAATCATACAAATGCGGAAAAATCCAAATATAGCTTTAAACTATCTTATGCAAAAACATTTGTAGATATCAGGGCTAACGCCTATTCATGATATCTTAGTTAATGGTCATTCAAACAAATCTGTTTTTGTTTTTTATTTGCTAGAAAACCTTCTTCCCGGAAACTTATCACAAAAATTAAGCAATACCTTCTTCTCTACCGAGCCTACTACACACTCGCCCGCACTTCCTTCCACCAAAGACTCTCCTCCACAATGTAAACAAAAACAAGTTGATTGAGAGTTGAGAAATTATAGCATCGTTTGAAAATAAATACACCCCTGTTAAGCAAATTTCAAATGAATGTGTATATTTGCAATCGCAACTACATGAAAATCTGCGTGCTATTCATTACATTTTGCATGCAAACCCGTTTATCAGCGGCAAACAGAGATAGAAAAAGGCCTACAAATCCTGCAACGAAAAAATCAATTTACGCATGAAGCCTGATAAATTCAAATTATTCCGGAACCTGAAATTCGAATTCAGAATTACGCTCAATTATTTAATTTTGGGGCTGCTTTGGATTTTATTTTCAGACAAACTGCTTGATTTTCTTGTAACAGATGACAGTCTGTTAACTCATTTTCAAACATATAAAGGCGCTTTCTTTATTTTAGCGACTGCCCTATTCCTGTATTTGCTTGCAAAAAAACATCTGGAGCACCTGAGGCTTGCCGAATCTAAACTTATTGAAAGCGAATGCCATTACAAAGCCCTGTTCGATAATAATCATTCCGTAATTATTCTTATAAATCCCGATAGTGCCAGAATTGAGGATGCAAACCCGGCTGCCTGTCGTTACTATGGTTGGACGCATGCCGAATTGTGTAGCAAAAATGTGTATGATTTTAATCCCATAGATAAAGAAAAGGTGGATGCCAGGTTGCAGGCAGTAAAAGCTAAAACACTGAATTACTTTGTTGGTCAACACCGCCTGGCCAGTGGCGAAATACGGGATGTGGAAGTATTCTCAAACCCCATACATATTGGGAATAGAACCATGCTGTATTCAACTATAAATGACATCACGGAACAAAAGAAAACAGCAGAAATAATCAAAAAAAGCGAAGAACGATACCGCAACACGCTCGACCAAATGCTTGAAGGCTGTCAGATTATCGGTTTCGACTGGGAATATATCTATCTGAACCGAACTGCCGAAATTCATAACCGTAAACCGAACAAAGAACTGATTGGAAAACGTTATATGGATATTTGGCCCGGTATTGAAAACACCAATGTATTTAAAGTAATTGAACAGGTACTCCTGAAAAGAGTTCCCACACATCTTGAAAACGAATTTGAGTTTCCGGATGGTAGCCGGGGTTGGTTCGATCTGAGTATTCAACCAGCGGAGGAAGGGGTATTTATCCTTTCGTTTGATATCACCGAACGCAAACAACAAGAACAACAACTTTACGAAAGCGAACTGCGCTTTAGTAAATTATATGAGAATGGTCCGTTTGGCATGGCCATGGTCGATACTTCATTCCAGTTTATGAATGTGAATCCTGCTTTTTCGTCGATGATGGGATATACCGAAAAAGAACTCCAACAGATGAACTTTAAGCAAATTACACATCCGGATGATGCACATAACGATATTCATAATGTACTTAAACTTATTAATAAGGAAATCACTGTATTTAAAACAGAAAAACGTTATATCCGAAAAAATGGTGAGGAATTCTGGTCGGCACTAACTGTAACTGCCAGCTATAATAATGATGGAAGTTTTCTGTATAATCTGGCAGTCGTTGAAGATATTTCAAGGAGAAAACAAGCAGAAGAGGAACTGAGAAAAAGCAAGAAGTTGCTCGCCGAAACAGAGTCGATCGGGAAAGTAGGAGGTTGGGAATTTGATACTGACACGCTGATAACTACCTGGACAGATGAAGTATACCGGATTCATGAAGTAGATGTTGATTTTAAACACGATGTAAATACCGGGATCAGTTTCTTTACCCCCGAATCGAAACCAATTATTGAAGAAGCTGTAAAACGGGCCATAGAGTTCGGCGAAGCTTTTGACCTGGAACTTGAAATCATCACTGCCAAAGGTAATTTGCGGTCGGTACACTCCATTGGAAAAACAGACCCTGAAAACAAAAGAGTATATGGTTTCTTTCAGGACATTACTGAGCGCAAACAAATAGAAAAGACAATCCAGAAGCTTAACAATGAACTTGAACAACGGGTTTATGACCGAACTATTCAGCTCGAAGCAGCCAATAAAGAACTTGAGGCTTTCAGCTATTCGGTATCGCACGATCTGAGGGCGCCATTACGCCACATTAATGGATATGTAGATTTACTAAATAACAGGTTTAGAGACAATTTGCCTGAAAAAGCCATTCATTATCTGACTACAATAGCAAATTCGACTAAAGAAATGGGAATGCTGATTGATGATCTTCTCCAGTTTTCAAGAACAAGTCGACAGGACCTGAACAAGGTTAATCTTGATATGAATTTGTTGGTAAGCGAAGTGATTGCCAAAATCAAACAGGATATAAACAAACGGAATATCAAATGGTCGGTGCAGGAGTTGCCGGAGGTGGTTGGCGATGTTTCCATGATGCGTCAAGTGTGGGTAAACCTGATTGACAATGCCGTTAAATATACCAGACCCAATGATTTGGCCGAAATAAAAATAGCCTTCAGAGTAGAACGGAACAATTATGTTTTTTCTGTTCAGGACAACGGGGTTGGATTTGATATGAAATATGCACATAAGTTATTTGGTGTATTCCAACGTTTACACTCAAAAGAGCAATTTGAAGGAACAGGAATCGGACTCGCCAATGTCCAGCGCATTATTCACAAACACAATGGAAAAGTGTGGGCCGAAGCCGAACTAAACAAAGGCGCAACATTTTATTTTAGTATTAAGAAATAAAGCATTTAACTATGATTGAATTAAAAACTATTTTATTAGTCGAAGATAATCCACAAGATGTGGAATTAACCCTGGAGGCTCTGGCTGAATATAATCTGGCAAATAGTGTTATAGCTGTCAGTGATGGGGTCGAAGCACTGGAATATTTGAACTACGAAGGTCGGTTCAAAAACCGGAAAAGTGGTAATCCAGCCGTTATACTACTGGATATTAAGATGCCCCGCATGGATGGCATTGAAGTATTGGCAGCTATCCGGAATGATGTAAGATTAAAACATATTCCGGTGGTTATGTTAACCTCATCCCGAGAAGAGCCCGACCTGAAAAGGTGTTATGATCTGGGTGTGAATGCCTATGTTGTAAAGCCTGTGAATTTCAAGGATTTTCTGGATGCAGTAAAACATCTGGGAGTATTTTGGGCAATTTTAAATGAACAACCCAAATGCGTGTGAACTTATGAGTGGGAACAACGAAATTTCGGGGGTTGAGCTCAGGATTCTTATTCTGGAAGATTCGCAGCAAGACTTTGAACTGATAACCGAACTATTGTCTGATGCGGGTTACAACCTGAATGTAACGCATTCCATAAACAGAGAAGAATTTACTTCTGCTCTGCTCGAAAATAGTTTTAATATCATCCTGTCGGATTATAATTTGCCGGCTTTTGATGCCTTTGAAGCACTTCAGATTTGTAAAAAGATTTGCCCGGAGGTTCCGTTTATTTGTATATCGGGTTCCATCGGAGAAGTAACAGCCATTGAGTTACTTAAAGTTGGCGCTGTGGATTATGTACTGAAGGACAGGCCGGAAAGACTACCGTTTTCGGTAAAGCGGGCACTGGATGAAGCCAAAGAGAATGCCGCACATATAAAAGCGGCAAAAGCATTGCAGGAGAGCGAATACAGGTTTAAACAGGTGGCCGAAGAAGCACAGGAATGGATATGGGAAGTAGATATTGATGGATTATACACCTACACAAGCCCTGTTTGTTACTCGTTGCTTGGCTATACAGAAGATGAAATTGTAGGACAAAAACACTTTTACGATTTCTTTGTTCCGGAAAAAAAAGAAGAATTAAAGAATGCAGCCTTTGAAGTTTTTTCGCGCAAAGAATCATTTAGTCATTTTGAAAACCCAAACCTTCATAAGAACGGGCAGGTAAAAATTCTGACAACAAGCGGAAGTCCGATTCTTGATGAAAATGGTAATTTAATCGGATACCGGGGCGTCGACACAGATATCACCGAGCGCAAACGAATTGAAAATGAATTCTTTGAATCACAATTAAACTTTCACCGGTCCATTTCTGAATCTCCCGTGGGTATACGCATTGTCAGTGTGGAAGGTAAAACCATTTATGCCAATAAAGCATTTCTTGATATTTATGATTTCGACAGTCTGGAAGAATTTACAAGTACTCCGGCAATAAAACGCTATACAACTGAAAGTTATATTGAACATCAAAAAAGAAAAGAACTCCGAAAAAACGGGAATGAATTATTGGACTACGAAATAAGCATAGTCTGCAAAAATGGCAATATCCGCCATGTAAAAGTTTCACGTAAAGAGATTTTGTGGAATGGAACAAAGCATTTTCAGATAATCAATATCGATATCACCGAACAACGAAACGCAGAGGCCGAACTCCGGAAACTTTCCAAAGCAGTAGAACAAAGCCCCGTTGCCATATATATTACCAACACGGATGGAATCATTGAATACGTCAATCCGAAGGTTACTCAACTGACCGGCTTTTCGGCAGAAGAACTAATACACGAAAACACCCGGATATTTGGTTCAGGCGAAAAACAGGAACAGGAATATGCTGACCTGTGGGAAACCATAAAATCGGGAAATATCTGGAGCGGCGAATTTCACAACAAGAAAAAAAACGGAGAACTTTACTGGGAATCGGCCACCATTTCTCCTATTTTTGATACCGCCGGGCAAATAACTCATTTCCTGGCCATAAAGGAAGATATTACCGACCGGAAACGTGCCGAAATAGCCCTGAATAAATCAGAGGAACTGTTACGAAAATTTGCGTCGCACCTTCAAAACGTACGGGAAGAAGAAAAGGTAGGATTAGCCCGCGAAATTCATGATGATCTGGGACAAACATTAGTAGCTCTTAAGATTGATATGGGTCTACTGAAAAACAGGATTATCAAATCAGGCAGTTCCAATGAATTGAATGACATATCAGAGGGATTCGATAATATCGTAAGACTGGTAGATAAAACCATTAAAACCGCCCGAAGGATTATGAGCGGATTACGACCAGAATTACTCGAAATGAATGGTTTTGCCGGTGCTGCATCATCGTACCTTCAAGAATTTGAGGACAGGCACCAGATAAGCTGTGAGTTTATCTCTGACGTTATGAATATTGAGATGAATCCTCAACAATCCCTTGTATTTTTCAGGATCCTTCAGGAGTCGCTTAGCAATGTGGCCAAACACTCCAAAGCCACCCGGGTGAAAATTCATTTCCGGAATGAGCCCAACAAACTTATACTGGAAATTATTGACAACGGGATAGGCTTCGACAAGAATAGCAGTGGCAGGCAGGACTCTTACGGAATGATAGGAATGAAGGAACGGGTAGTTTTACTGAAAGGAGAATTGGATATTATAAGCGAAATCGGCAAGGGATCTTGCGTTCGGGTTGAAGTTCCGTGGGATATCAAATAGGTTATTTCGCTTACTAAGGGGGGCAACTTTGATTTAGTTTATTTTAGTGATAGGGTGACTCAAAGTCACCCTATCACTAAAAATCAAGAAGTTTATTTACTTTACCACTACCGGCTTAATAATTCCCTTTGGGTCGACCACCACTTTGTCGATACCTGATTTATCCTTCACAAAACGTATTGGAACAATGCGGGTTTTGCGGTTCTGAACAGTGCTATCGTTTTTATGGGTATGAAAAACATAGAATAATTTTCCTTTCGGACCCGCAAATAAGTCGCCATGTCCACTACCATTTTCACCAACAATTTTACGGCTGATAATCGGGTTACCTGCATATTTGGTCCACGGGCCCACAGGGCTTGGGGCAGTTGCATATCCTACCGCATAATCGGGCAACATGAAATGGTTTGACGAATAGAACAGGTAGTAAGTCCCTTTGTGTTTCACCACCGTAGGGCCTTCGGCTACCGGTCCGTAGAGATCAGGGCGGGTATGTTCCCACGCTTCTTCGGAATAAATACACGGTTTAAGCGTACTATCCACAATGGCTGAAAGATCAGGTTTCATTTCGGCAACCCAGATTACATTTCCTTTGGTAAACCGAACATGATACAGATACACCTTGCCATTGTCGTCGAAAAACAAGAACGGGTCAATCTTTTTCACTTTATCGTCGATAGGGCCAACGGTAGTTTGGGTAAACGGACCGAGTGGCGATGATGATTTGGCGATAGCAATGTTCTCGTCGGCCGTGTAAGCCATGTAATAAGTCCCGTTGCGTTTCAGGATTTGCGGCGCCCAAAACCCTTTGGTGCCAAAAGTGTGATTGCCCTTGAGCAAGGCGTTTTTAGCCGGTTCTGTCGAGATTTTTGTCCATTGATGCAAATCGTTAGACGTGTATACCGGAAATCCCTGTCCCGGCCCGCCGGCAGTACCGTACAAGTAATAAGTTCCTTTTTCGCTATAAATAGTAGGGTCGGCCAGATAAATATCGGCTTGTTGGGCCACTGTATGACCCGCACAAAGCAGCATGAGGGCAGCTGCACAAAAATGAGTAAATTTCATACGATAATAATTGTTTTTAAAAGGTCGTATGGAACTCATCCCGTTTTCCGGGACTCGTTTCATGATCGGATATTTTATAATGCTTATTGCGACAGATTCATTCTGACACAACAAAATTAGTCAATAGTCCACCAGCCCGATAGCAGAATTGTACAATAAAGAGCGAATTTTGTTCACAAAACAAAGAAAACAGGGATTAGCTTGCGAAAAAACTCATTGAAAATATAAAAATTAAATGCGTGATATTTTATTCTTCCTATTGTTTAAAGCGACTTGCGTATATCCAACTTCCAGGGGTTTTCTATTGTAATAATATTCTTTTTATCAATCAACGAAGCCATCGTACGTCCCATTTTTTTAAAATCAGTAGAAAGTGTGGTAATTCCCCCTGCCAATATCTCCTTTAGGGGAGTATCATTATAAGATATAACGCCAAATTCATTTCCAGGAGTAAATCCTTGTTTAGCAGCCAACTTTAAAACATCCACCAAATCCCTGTCGTTGACAAGAATAAACAAATCACCTGCTTTTATTTTCCGTTCTTTAATCTGATTTAAGTACTTATGTTCAAAACCCTGTTCGTCGGCAAACCGTTGCAGACCGTAATAACGCTCATAGGGTTCTTTCTCTTCGCTTTGCACCATAAATATCCTTTTGTATTTCCGGATATTTTCCAACCCATAGTTTAAGGCCTCATACGTATCTTTCTCAAAATTTTGAGCAACAGACGAATACTTGCCCGTGAGCTCGGAATGATAATGGTCCAGCAAAAAGACGCGGCCGGTTATTGATTCCAAAAGAGGTTCAATGCCCTGAAACTTACCCGACATGATCACATAAGTTGTATACTTCCCATTAGCATTATGAATCATGGATTCAAACACTTTCCTGTTGTAGTTATGAAAGCATAAATCAACCGAATCTTCCTTATTCAAGGATTTGACGAATGATTTGTAGAGCTCCTCCTTAAACTCATTGAATTCATTAAACAACAGGAATATATTCTTTTCGGAAGGGGTTCGGGCATTACTAATAAAATAGCCGATTCCGTGTGATGAATCAATAATGCCTCTTGACTTCAGTTCGCTTAAACCAGCAAAGACAGTATCCCGCGACAGGTTGTAGGTTTTACGAAATTCGTTGATTGATGGTATCCAGTCGCCTTTTTTATACAGCCCGCTATTCAACCCATCTACCACATGGTTTACAACCAATTTATACTTCGATTCGTTTATTCTCATTTAGCTTCCATTAGAATTCCTGATGCAAAGATATTTGTTCACTTTAGAATACACAACTGGCACGAACTAATATATGTTATGAAACATATAAAATAACCGTATCAGTTCGTACCAGTTAAAATTAAAAGTAATATATTTGCAACTAAAAAAAATGAATTGCAATCCACCCTTATTTTCATCCGTAAAAAACAACATGAGAAAACTCACTATTTTTTTGTCAATAGCCTTATTGCTAATCTTTTCAGTCTCAAGAGCATTCTCGCAGACCCAAACACGCCAGCCTTTGATACAGCCTGAAGTCAAAGAGGTAAAAATAACCGATAAATTCTGGAGCCCGAAATTTGATCAGTGGCGGAAAACAACAATTACGGATGTCCTTGACAAGTTTGAAGGGCATTATGATCCGATTGGTGGGCTTGAAAACGAAATGAAGCAGCTTGGACAAACCCGTGATGCGTTCAAAAACTTTGACTTGGTTGCCCAGGGCAAAAGAGGCATAGGCTTGCATTACGGTCCACCCTGGTACGACGGTCTGATCTACGAATCCATTCGTGGAGTGGCTGATTTTCTGGCTCAATATCCCGATGCAAAACTTGAGAAACGAATGAACGATTATATCGTTCGAATTGATGCCGCTCAAAAGTCGAATCCGGACGGATATATCAACACCTATACCGATCTGATTGAGCCAACGCACCGTTGGGGTTTAAACGGTGGTATGCTACGTTGGCAGCACGATGTTTACAATGCCGGAATGTTGCTCGAAGCCGGGGTACATTATTACAAAGCTACCGGAAAAACAAAACTCCTCAATGTGGCTGCAAAATTTGCCAATTACATGTATAACACCATGGGGCCTGCACCTAAACTGAATATTGTGCCTGCACATTCAGGACCTGAGGAAGCTGCCATGAAAATGTACTGGCTTTTCAAAAATGAACCTGAACTCAAAGCAAAAATGGATGTGCCTGTCAATGCTGATCATTACTATCAACTGGCCAAATTCTGGGTGGAAAACCGTGGAGTAAATTGCGGCATGCCCGATTGGGGTGCAATGGGTAATCCTGCGGCAGAGCAATGGATACGCGATGCCAAATACACCGAACCTCAGTATGGCAACCACAGTCGTCCATCATATGGTTCTTATGCTCAGGATAAAGTGCCTTTTTTCGAACAGAAAACCATGGAGGGTCATGCCGTTCGCGCCACTTTGTTTACAACCGGAGCAGCAGCTGTGGCCGAGGAAAACAGGTCGCCTCAATATCTGGAAACCCTTGCTGCCTTGTGGGATAACATGGCCGGCAAACGCATGCTCATCACAGGAGGTGTTGGAGCAATTGCTGAAGATGAAAAATTCGGACCCGACTACTTCCTGCCAAACGATGCCTATTTAGAAACTTGTGCTGCTGTTGGTGCCGGCTTTTTCAGCCAACGCATGAATCAATTGACTGGCAATGCCAAATATATGGATGAATTTGAGCGCTCGCTTTACAACGGGGTACTGACCACTATTTCGGAATCCGGGACTAATTATACCTACCAAAACCCACCGAATGCAGATCAACATCAGCGCTGGGGCTGGCACGACTGCCCGTGTTGCCCACCCATGTTCCTGAAAATGATGTCGGCCTTTCCGGGTTTCATTTATTCCTATTCAGCCAATGAAATCTATGTAAACCTTTTTGCTGGCAGTGAAGCGAAATTGAAACTCAGTGAAAAACAGCAGGTGGTTGTCAAGCAGAAAACCGAATACCCCTGGGATGGTAAAGTTTCGATAGTCGTTTCGCCTGAAAAGAAAAGCAAGTTTGCATTGAAAGTGCGCATACCCGGTTGGGCGGTAAATAAAGAAAATCCATTGAATCTTTATAATTCTCAGGTGAAAACACCGGTAAGCATCCAAGTGAATGGTAAAAAAGTAAAGGCGATTCCAACTGAGGGTTATGTCACTATAAATCGCGTATGGAAAAAAGGCGATCAGGTAGAACTTTCGTTGCCCATGGAACCCCGTTTTGTTTTTGCCAATGATTCGGTGAACGATTTGAAAGGACTCGTTGCAATAGCCTCAGGCCCTATTGTTTATTGCCTTGAAGAAGGCAACAATCCGGATTTGGCTAAACTTAAAATTAATACTGAAGTCCCTGCCACTTTGAAGTTTCATAAAGAGCTACTCAACGGCGTAAATGTCATTACCGGTATAGCAAAGAATGATTTGAATAAAGAAGTGGCATTTACTGCCATCCCTTATTATGCCATTGGGAACCAAAAGCCCGGGAATGCTTATAAATTATGGATGCCTTACCTAAGATAAAACATTAATTCAACCTGAGTTCGATATAATGACAAAAGCAAATTGATTGAATCCACAAGGATTCATATGTTTATAAATGCTGTTTTGGATCGATTTACACTACACAGTATGAAGTCTAAGTATGAGATTTATTTGGAATCAGACAAGCTTCAATTGTTTAGCATTTTTAAATATCAGTCCATCCCAGGTTTGTCAATATCGAACTCACATTGATTTATATAAACTCTATTGGCTGGATATTTCACAATGCTTTACTACGAGAGTTTTCGCGCTGAAAATACCCGGCTGCAAGAATATCCACAACTTTACATTCCGGCACAAGAGATAACGCCAACGCAAGAATTCCTTTGTTATCAGCCAACAGACAAATTGCCTTTCAGAAGTTGGCTTTTCCATTCGGAGACTGTGCAGCCGGTGCGTGAAGCTATAGCCCGTTTCATGGAATTAAATGACCCAAAACCACTTTGCTCGGCCAACAATTCGTTGCTTAACGATGGGGTCTCAATAAAAATCCGTTCTACTTCATCCAGCCGGTAATTGTTTACAAACGAACAAAAATTCAGATTGTATTGCTGGTTAATAATTGCCGAAACATAAGTACGGTTAGTTCCTACTTTCTGCACTACATCGGTAATATTCAAATTACTATTCAGGTATATTTTCTCCTTTTCAAATTCTGCCAAAAGCTTATCTAAGATAATTTGTTGCGACAGATTAAGCTCCATTCCCGCAGGAATAATTTCTTCAGCTTCATCTTCTGACGCTTCGAAAGTCGGGTTCACTGACTTTTGCTTAAACCCCATATAACCAATGCCATACAACGAAACTGCAAATATCAGCCAGATAATATCTACAATACTATCATTGGGCAATAATAGTTTACGACCTACTATGTGAGCGATTAAGCAACTCAGGGTTATAAATATCAAAAAGTAGTTCAGCATTTTAGCATTATTATACTTACCATCCTGAATATCCGAATAATATTGCTCCGCTTTATGGGCATACTTTTTAAGCAAGCCCCGGTTTAATAGATAAGTTATGACAAGCAACACCACAAATGTAAGCTTGACGATTTTACGCATTACGCCCAAAAACTGAATGTAGGGAGAACCGGGGAAAAGACCGTCATTATACAGCCATGCTTTATATTGGTCAAAAGGTGTAAGCAGAATACCCACCGTGTAAACAGTTGCTATCAGCAGTGGAACAACAAGATATTTAAAGTGCTTTCGAAAAGACAATTTATCATCGACAGTAAGCAACCTGAAATAAATATAATAAACCGGGAATGCCAAACTGCCGAAATAAGCCAGCAAAGGTTCCCAATATGGGAAAATATCTGGATAGGGAGCAAAGAAAAGATATTGGCCAAAAAAACAGATAACACCAATGAGCATAAACACACTTAGAAACCTCGTAGGTGTGCCATGATTCTTTTTATTGTTTTGAAGCGCAATGATCCAGAAAAGCGACACATATACGGGAGACAATAGAATCAATGTTCGAATCATGCAGAATTTCCTTTGTTTTTAAGCATTTTTTTACCTTTTGGCAGATTAATTTATCTTTTGAATTATGCATTCAAACCGACAAACTTACTTTTGCCCAATTAATTTCACAAAGGTAAAAAAAATCTGTAGTTCCCGTAATCGCCGTTGGTCAATTCCATCAAACAACATATAATATTTAATGAAAATGAAAAAAAAGTACACGACAAACCTCAGGTTTACCGCATTCAGATTAGCGGTTTTGGTAATTTTCATGTATGTCTCAACTGGCAGTTGGGGTCAGATTGCAGCCTGGCAATTTGGCACGCCGGCATCCGTGGGAAATGAAATTACATACAATCCCACAACAGTCAACTCTAATGTAACAGTTACACCGCTTTTGCGTGGCTCGGGTATCCCAAATTACGGATTGGTGCGTGGATTTTCATCTATCAATTGGAATGCAACATCCTTATCAGGTGCAATTACAGATAAAGAATACTATGAATTAAAAATACAGGCGAATACCGGACGTTTTGTCTCGCTTTCGAAAATAGATGCCATACTCAGACGATCACCCTACGGACCCAGAAAATACATTTGGAGATATAGCACTGATGGCGAAAATTTTACTGACATAGGCACTTACAAATCTTTTACCTCGGAAGCGGAGGAAGGAGTAGTACAAACACAAATAGACCTGTCTGATATTAGGGCCTTACAAAATGTGCAGAACTCCAAAACAATCACGCTCCGGCTCTACGCCTGGGATGCAATTGCAACAACCGGAACATTTGCCATTGGATTAACTCCTGCCTCAACATCAACAAATGCTTTAGCCATAAGCGGAACAGCCGGCACAGTCATAAATCCTGCAATAAGTACACAAGCAGTTACCAACATCATCAATACTACTGCAATAGGCAACGGAACTGTAACCATATCTGGCTCTCCGACACCAACCGAAATTGGAATTTGCTGGGCGACAACAGAAAACCCAACAATCGAAAATTTCAAAGCTACTTCCGAATCAAGCACTTCTGAAGGCACATTTAAAGCATACCTAAAAAACCTAACCCCGAATACAACCTATTACGCAAGAGCTTACCTTACAAGTGGCTCAGTAACAACCTATGGTCAAGAGCAAATAACATTCACAAGCGGAAGTGCATTAAGTGCAATTCCGCATTACGACACAAAAAATTTTGCCTACAAACACAATGTACTGGCAGCAGGATATTACAGAGGTAGAGCTTATAGCATATACACAGTAGACACCAACGACAATTTAAATATTGGTGACCTAAGCGTTGCTAACAATTCGGATTACACCGGTTTAAATATTTCACAAGAAAATCACTCTGACGTATCTGCTGGAAACAGCTACACCAGTGGTTCTATTGCTGTTCGTAACGATACCCTGTTTGCCATCTATCGAGATAATAATAGTAATTATATTTTGTGTGAGCCATTTTTAGCAGACGCAACCGGGAAGTTAGTAAAAACCAATTCAGTCATTTTCTGGATATACGAGAATGTGACTGTTGATCTGCCAAATCATCCAAATACGAATAACTTTGGTACATTTATTTCAAGCACAGTTTTTAATAACGAAATTTATATGCTGGTGCAACGGGATGACGCCAATGACAAAAGATTATATTTGATAAAAGGTAAGCCCCAAAGACTAAACCCATTAATCACTTCTATCAATTGGGAGTTTGTAGATGTTGTAAAAGACGAAAAAGGCACTGAAATAAGCGTCAGTCCTTCATTTACAAACAATACCGATTCGTACGACATTACTACAATGAAAGGAACAAACGGAACTGACAGTTTGGTTGTGGGTAGATCTTCAAAAAATAAAATCACACTGCATTTGTTCAGAGGAGTAAATAACTGGGCAACCTATGAGAAACCGGTGAACGATGATGTATCTAAATGCTTTAGAATGGTACAGGGTGCATTTGAGGGAAGTGGTGCAATTGAAAACAAAAACACCTTACAATGTATAGGAAAAAATGATAATATTACACTAACTGAGGCTTTCGATATTGATGAACGTAAGTTTGTAGGCGAACACCAATTAACGTTGCACGATGGTAACTTTGCAGCTTGTATCAATGTGCTGGATGCTAATCCTGGTAATACTTACTACAAACAATACATTAGTATCATTACGGGAGATTTAACGAGCAATACCGATGTAGATACCTATAAATCGAATACCTTATTTTGTGTTTCGAAAACGAACACTGACCCAAAACTAATTGTAAATACACCATCACTACGACCTTTAGCAACGCTATTTGGTGTTATTGAAGGTACACCACCAACGATTTTTGAAACAGAACAAGATTATATAAACAACGATTGGGTGAGTTCTGCCAAGCTCGTAAAAGCAAAAGGCACAACAAAAGAAAATAAAACTAGCCAATCATTTACAGGCGGAGCTGAGGCCAAAATTGGAAATGACTTCTGTTCAGTTGCGGTTGAATACAAACGATCTAATGAGCGTAGCCAAAAAAAGACAGTCACTGTTACAAACACCATGACCTGTGCCGATAGAGAAATTGCACATCGCGACAGTGCAACGCTGCTATATACTGTTCCTGGTATTATGTTTAACTCATTTTATCTTTGTACGCCACAAAGCAATTTGTCAAAATTCACAAAAGTAATAGAAGAACCTATTGTGAATGACATTTCAATAACTGACGCGCAAAATATTGTAAAAATAAACCGATCACTGCAGCTAGCACCGTTTAATATTACAAACCCTCGCGATTTTACAAAATGGTCTGAACGCCCAATGTTCTCAAACTTTGTGTCAAACTCCACAAATTCTCTATATGCTAGTTCCGACTTCGATTTTTCGTCGATACAAAGCAAACAAGCTATTAATGTTGCTACTGAAATAGTGACTGAAAATAGTAATGAAGTTACAGTAACTGTAGAGGCGAAATTTTTCAGCTTCCTAGACATTAAGGCTTCAAGCTCCTATAAAATCACAAAGAGTCATTCGAATGCAATAAACGAAAGTCTGGAACTAGAATTAACACCATTATCACGTTACAAATTTCCACAATACAATAATGTTTCATTCAAATGTAATGCAATGCTGCTAACTAAAGGGAACACGCAAGTTGATAACTATTACTACCCGGCACTAAGGGCTGAAAAGCTAAAGGGAGGCGCTAAAATGTGTGAAGATAATGAGAACCCATGGGTAATTGCTTATAATATTACAGGGCTATATGTAAATCGTGTAATTACAGCAAATACCTATGGAGCAGTCAATAACACTTCTGATTTACTGGTAAAACTATATCGTCAATCTGCAAATTCTATAAATTTTGAGATAAACTCTATAGATAATGATAGAATAACTGTAGAATTATATGCATTGAATGGACAGAAAGTACAAACACTATTTAATGACCAACAGATTTCTGCGGGTAGTACAATGCTTTCAACTGATTGCAGTATTCCAACAGGAGTTTATGTTGTAAAAACACAAACTTCACAAGGGCTTAATTCCAGTTTAGTGAGGTTATAAATCTACCTCTGTTGTTTTACCTAAAAGCCCTGTTCAAACTTAAAACAGTTGAATAGGGCTTTTTTCATCTTTGCGTCCAACTGCTACAGTCCGCTTGACGCATTGGTGGCATTTATCATATATTCACATCAAACCGACAAACAACACTGCCGATGAGCACCCTTGACAACCCTGTGATTGAAGACACAGAAATCTTTCATTTTGAAAACCGCTCAAATTTCCATACTTTTGCAGTTCGAAAAATCTATAAAAACTAAATATGAACATCCTTCTTCTCGGTTCGGGCGGACGCGAACATGCAATGGCCTGGAAAATAGCGCAAAGTCCCAAACTCACAAAACTTTTCATTGCTCCCGGAAATCCCGGAACAGCTTCCGTTGGCACAAACCTTCCGATAGCTGCCGATAACTTCCCTGCATTGAAAGTTGCTGTCCTTGAAAACAATATCGACATTGTGGTGGTTGGCCCCGAAGATCCGCTGGTAAAAGGCGTGGTTAACTTCTTTGCCGAAGATGCCGAATTGAAAAATATTCCCGTTGTTGGCCCGGACAAAGTGGGTGCACAACTCGAAGGTAGTAAAGATTTCTCGAAACAATTTATGTTCCGCCATAATATCCCGACAGCCGGATACCTGAGCGTGACTTCCGAAAATACTGCCGAAGGCGTTGAGTTCCTGAAAAGCCTGAAAGCACCTTACGTGCTGAAAGCTGATGGTTTGGCTGCCGGAAAAGGCGTTTTGATTCTGAACGATCTGGACGAAACCATTTCGGAGCTAAAAGCCATGCTCGGCGGGAAATTCGGTGCTGCCAGCAAAACGGTGGTTATCGAAGAATTTCTGGACGGCATCGAATGTTCGGTTTTCGTGATTACCGATGGAAAAAACTATAAAATCCTGCCGGAAGCCAAAGACTACAAACGTATCGGCGAAGGCGACAAAGGTCTGAACACAGGCGGCATGGGTGCCGTTTCACCCGTTCCGTTTGCCAATGCAGAGTTTATGCAAAAAGTGGAAGACCGCATTATCCGCCCAACGGTTGAAGGTCTTTACAGCGAAGGCATTATCTACAAAGGATTTATATTCTTTGGGTTGATAAAAGTAAACGGCGAGCCTTACACCATCGAATATAACGCCCGCATGGGTGATCCGGAAACTGAAGTGGTTATGCTTCGTTTGAAATCGGACCTCGTGGATTTGTTTGAAGGTGTTGCGCAAGGCAATCTGAACGAAAAAACAGTTGAATTTGACGAGCGTGCTGCCGTTACAGTTGTACTGGTTTCTGGCGGATATCCTGAAGAATTTGAAAAAGGCAAAGTAATCAGCGGATTCGACCAGGTGGAAGGAAGCATTGTATTCCACGCCGGTACTTCTCAAAAAGAAGACGATATTGTAACCAGTGGTGGACGGGTTATGGCCATCAGCTCATACGGGGCAAACAAAGCTGAAGCACTGGCAACTTCGTTTGCAAACGCCCAGAAAATTTCGTACGAAAAGAAGTATTTCAGAGGAGATATCGGGTTTGATCTATAATCTGAGAATTAAACGAATAAGAAACGAATTTTTACGAATCTGGAAACCCGCTTTGCTGAATAGCAAAGCGGGTTTCTATTATTTAACAAACACATAAATACACTTTATCTTTCCACTATGCAAACACTGATTTAACGCAGTCATCATATAATGAACACGGAAAGCTGGCAAAGCCTGTTACTTTTGGTTTTTGAATCTGTATTTTGTCATTCGTTTTTCACCTATTTTTTCTACAATACTCTTATCAACGGCTTCTTTTAAATCCCTGCTGGCGGTTGCCGTTGAAATATCCTTGTTCTGTCTTAAATAATCTTGTCGTGTAAACAACACGTTGCCAACAAAATGGCTAAACAAGCTTATTCTATCAACACCTGTAACAGTATAATTTTGGCTTTTCAACAACTCTTCTAACGCAATATTGATTATTTTCAGCATAAATTCAATAAATCCGGTAGAATCCCCCTGATTATCAGACTTTCCAAGGATATCGTAATACTCCTGTTGACGTTCTTTTATCAAAGATTCGATAGGTAAGAATTCAAATACCGGAGAATAATCCTTTAGTATTACTGTTTGCCAAAATCTTCCCATCCTTCCATTGCCATCTAAAAAAGGGTGTATAAATTCAAATTCATAATGAAACACACAGCTTTTTATTAACAGCAAGTCATCGTCATTTTTCAAATAATCAAACAAATCTTTCATTAACGCCAAAACAATGTCACCGGGAGGTGCAATATGTGTTATGTTTTCACCTTTCAATATTCCAACTGACGTTGTTCTAAACTGCCCTGAATTTTCAATTAAAGAACTCATTAAAATACCATGAGCCCTGCACAATGATTCCAGTTCATACGGATTAAACTCATTTATTTGGGAATACAATTCAATTGCATTTTTAACTTCAACAATGTCTTTCTTCGGAGCAAGAACTCTTTTATTATTTATCAAATCCGTAATTTGTTCAACAGTAAGTGTATTTCCTTCAATCTCAAGCGATGATTGAATCGATTTGATTCTATTCCGTTTTCGTAATTCTGTTGGAGGTTGAATGAGTTTTGCAGATTTCACCTCCCCTATTTTTTCAGAAATGAAAGACGTTAATTTTAATATTTCATTGGTTATTTCATAGGGAGGCTTCATATTGATATTTATTTAATACTATCATTTGATACTATCAAAGATAGATGATTTTAATGAAACCACAATGCTAAATCACTTTCTTTTAAATCAAACCTGAATATGTACTTCTGTATAATCTACCAAATACCTGTATGCAGTCACATAACAATTTGGTTCGGGATTTATGGCACCCTATTTGTTTCATTCAAAAATTCTTGCTTATTGATCATTAAAAAACTATTTTTGCAAATAAACCCACACGATAAAAATATTCTTATGGCTAAAATACTGGTTATTGACGACGAACGGAGCATTCGTAACACCTTGAAAGACATTCTGGAATTTGAAAAACATCAGGTTACATTGGCCGAAAATGGCAAACAAGGACTGGAAGCCGCCCAAAACGGCATTTTCGATTTGATTTTTTCGGATATCAAAATGCCCGAAATGGATGGTATCGAATTACTCGGCCACCTTATCGAATCAAATATTGAAGCACCCATTGTTATGATTTCAGGCCACGGGAATATAGAAACTGCGGTGGAATGCATCAAAAAAGGGGCATTTGACTTTATCGTAAAACCAATAGACCTGAACCGGTTGTTGATAACCGTTCGGAATGCATTGGAAAGAAATACATTGGTAGTAGAGACTAAAACGCTGAAAAAGAAAGTGGCCAAACGCCACCAGATGATTGGTGAATCGCCGGCTATAGAAAAAGTTCGGATGATGATAAATCGTGTAGCCCCCACCGATGCCCGCGTGCTGATTACCGGCGAAAACGGAACAGGTAAGGAAGTGGTAGCCCGCCTGCTTTACGAAGGCAGTAACCGCACCGATGCACCTTTCGTAGAGGTAAACTGTGCCGCCATTCCTTCCGAACTAATTGAAAGTGAGTTATTCGGACACGAGAAAGGAGCATTTACATCGGCCATCAAACAACGGATTGGCAAGTTTGAGCAGGCCGACGGTGGTACCATTTTTCTGGACGAAATTGGCGATATGAGCCTTTCGGCCCAAACCAAAGTACTGCGTGTATTGCAGGAAAATGAATTGACCCGTGTGGGCAGCGATAAGAGTATCAAGGTAAATGTGCGCGTGTTGGCAGCCACCAACAAAAACCTGAAAAAAGAAATTGAAGCCGGCAATTTCCGCGAAGATCTTTTCCACCGGCTTAATGTGATTCCTATCCACGTTCCAAGCCTGGACGAACGCAAAGAGGATATTCCGTTGCTGATAAAACATTTTTGCGAGTTGATATGTGCCGAGCAAGGCATTCAACCCAAAAATTTCAACGGAGAAGCCGTCGAAGCACTACAACAACGATCGTGGACCGGCAACATCCGTGAACTTAGGAATGTAGTGGAGCGTTTAATAATTTTAAGTGGAAATACAATTACTTTGGAGGATGTGGAAATGTTCGGATAGTTGAGACCTGTGAAGGTCGGTTTTCTTGTTATTCTTTGTTTGGATTTTGTATTAATCTGATTACTCAACATATTAAAAACCAAATCATTCAGGCTTATGAAAACGAAAATCACCATTTTTGCAGTATTTATCTGCAATTTGTTTATTGCAGCCAACGCACAAATTACCGAAGGAGAAGCCAAACTCAAAAGCGTTGCCACCGACACCATCACCGGTTGGAAGAAAGGAGGCACAACAAGTATCAATTTCGCCCAGACTGCGTTGTCGAACTGGGCCGCCGGAGGCGAAAGCTCGTATGCACTAAATGGACTGCTCGGACTGTTTGCCAACTACAAAGACCCCGTAAATGCGTGGGACAATTCGCTGGATATCGGCTACGGACTTTTAAAGCAAGGCACTACAGGAATGAGAAAAACCGACGACCGGATTGAATTAAATTCAAAGTACGGACGAAAAGCTTTTTCAAACTTCTTTTACGCCGGATTATTGAACTTCAAAACACAGTTTGCTCCCGGCTACAATTACACCGTCAACAAAAAAATATCCAACTTTCTGGCTCCCGGTTATCTGGTAGGTGCCATCGGTATGAATTACCAACCCAACAGCTATTTCAATGCATTTCTTGCGCCTATCACAGGCCGTTTGACCATTGTAAAAGACACAGCACTATCTAATTATGGCGCATTTGGTGTTGACCCTGGAAAAAGTTTACGATCGGAATTCGGTGGATATGCCCGGATTATTTTCACAAAACAGGATTTTAAAGGAGAATTGCTCAAGAATGTGAGCATTACTTCCAAATTGGATTTATTCTCAAACTACCTGAAAGACCCTCAGAATGTGGATGTCAGTTGGGAGAATATCATTTTCATGAAAGTAAATAAATACATCGTTATCAGTTTAAACACCAATATTGTATATGATGCTGACGTGAAAGATCCGGTTGATAATGTGGCAAAAGTTCAGTTTAAAGAAATTCTCGGAGTTGGTTTTGCGTATAAATTCTAGACAGACCCCAAACCCCTAAAGGGGCTTAAATCAAGACATTCATAAAAAAAGTTGCCAATAACTTATAGACTATTGGCAACTTTATTACTCCCCTTTAGGGGTTGGGGGTAGTTTTGTTCAATTACACATTAAACCTGAAATGCATAATATCACCATCATGCACCACGTATTCTTTTCCTTCCACGTTCATTTTTCCGGCTTCTTTGCAAGCAGCTTCCGATCCCAGAGCAATAAAATCAGCATATTTGATAACTTCGGCACGGATAAATCCTTTTTCGAAATCGGTATGGATAACGCCGGCGCATTGCGGAGCCTTCCAGCCACGGCCAAATGTCCAGGCACGCACTTCCTGCACACCGCAGGTGAAATAAGTTTGCAGATCCAATAAATGATAAGCCGCACGAATCAACCGCGCAACACCTGATTCGGTCAGTCCAACTTCCTCCAGAAACATTTGGCGTTCTTCGTAAGTTTCCAATTCAGCGATATCCGCCTCGGTAGCCGCAGCTACCACCAGAATTTCTGCATCTTCCTCTTTTACCGCTTCGCGCAACGCATCAACATATGCATTTCCGTTTTTGGCAGAAGCCTCATCAACATTGCAAATATACATTACGGGTTTGTCGGTAAGCAAATACAAATCTTTCACCAGCTTTTTGTCCAGCGGATCCAGTTTTACGGTACGGGCCGATTTTCCCTGCATCAAAGCTTCTTTATACTGTATATAAATATCATAAACTGCTTTGGCTTGTTTATCGCCCACGGCAGCTTGTTTATGTACTTTACTGATACGGCTCTCAATCGTTTCGAGGTCTTTGAGTTGCAACTCGTAGTCGATAATTTCCTTATCGCGAACCGGATTAATGCTTCCATCCACGTGTGTAATATTATCGTTGTCGAAACAACGCAATACGTGCAGAATAGCATCAGTCTCACGTATATTGGCCAAAAACTTATTCCCAAGACCTTCGCCTTTGCTGGCACCTTTTACCAGGCCGGCAATATCAACAATTTCCACAGTAGTTGGCACGATACGTTGCGGGTGAACCAGTTCAGACAGTTTGTTCAACCGCTCGTCCGGAACGGTAATAACGCCTACGTTAGGTTCTATAGTACAAAAAGGAAAGTTCGCAGCCTGCGCTTTAGCATTTGAAAGACAGTTGAATAAAGTAGATTTACCTACATTGGGCAAACCCACGATACCACATTGAAGAGCCATATTATTTTAATTTGTAAGTTTAATGTTTGAAGAATAAGCGTTTTATACACTGTTTTTTAGCGGCTGCAAAGATACGATAAAAAATCGGAGGGAAAAACAAGAGAGAACTTACGATTTTTAGATGTACGATTTACGATTGGGCAACGAGAAATTTAAAACCCCCAATCGTAAATCTAAATTCGTATATCTAAAATTATTTGCTCCAAAGTTCTTCAATAACCTTTGGGAAATACTCATATTCAAGCGCATGCACTTTTTCGGCAATCATTTCCGGAGTATCGGTAGGCAAAACAGGGCATTTAGCCTGAAAAATAACATTCCCTTCGTCGTAATGCGAGTTTACATAATGAATGGTAATGCCTGTTTCGGTTTCGCCGGCAGCAGCTACCGCTTCGTGCACATACCGCCCGTACATTCCTTTTCCACCATATTTAGGCAATAAAGCCGGATGGACATTAATAATTCTGTCGGGATAGGCACTTATAAGTACGTCGGACACTTTCATTAAGAATCCGGCCAGAACAATGCAATCAATTTCTTTTTCTTTCAAAAAATTCAGAACAGGCTCTCCGCTTTGGAAATCTTCACGTGAAAAAGTAACGGAGGGTATCCCAAGTTTTCGTACTCTTTCATGTACAAAAGCATCCGGTTTGTTGGAAATAATAACAGGAAAAACAAATTTTTCGCTTGCTGAAAAGTACCTGATTATATTCTCAGCATTCGAACCGGAGCCGGAGGCCAAAATAGCTATTTTTAAAGACATTGAAGCTGATTTAAACTTGCACATTCAGGGTGATTTTGTGCAAAAATAACAATTTTTATCAACAAAAACGCTGTCATGTCGATAAATTTTGTTTCCTTTGCACCGCAAAATTATAAAACAATTTCAATTTATAAATTTAAAAACAAAAATTATGTCAGAAGTAGAAGCTAAAGTAAAAGCAATTATCGTAGACAAATTAGGCGTAGAAGAAGCAGACGTAGTATCAACTGCAAGTTTCACTAACGATCTTGGAGCTGATTCATTGGACACTGTAGAATTGATCATGGAATTCGAAAAAGAATTCGGTATCTCTATTCCAGATGAACAAGCTGAAAAAATTGGTACAGTAGGCGACGCTATCTCACACATCGAAGCTTTACAAAAATAATCTTATTCCAGAATAATTTATTATGGAATTGAAAAGAGTTGTAGTAACAGGTTTAGGAGCTATTTCTCCGTTAGGAAATTCTATCCCCGAATTGTGGGAAAATATCCAGAATGGTGTAAGTGGAGCCGGACCTATTACTCATTTCGATGCTTCTCCGTTTAAAACCCAGTTTGCTTGTGAAGTTAAAGGTTTCGATCCTTCGAAATATTTTGACCGCAAAGAAGCACGCAAGCTGGATATGTACGCGCAGTATGCCATTGCAGCTGCTAAAGAAGCAATAGAAAACTGTGGGGTAGATCTGGAAACCATTGATAAAGACGAAGTAGGAGTAATTTTTGCAGCAGGTATTGGCGGTATTCTGACTTTCGAGCAGGAAATTGCTTATTACTACACAAACAAAGAGCAAGGACCCAAATTCAATCCGTTTTTCATTCCTAAAATGATTTCGGATATTGCTGCCGGTCAGATTTCCATCCAGTATGGATTCCGCGGACCAAACTATTCTACCGCTTCGGCTTGTGCATCGTCAACCAACGCTATCATTGATGCTTTCAACTATATCCGTATGGGTAAAGCAAACATGATTGTGGCAGGTGGTGCCGAAGCTGCTATTACCCCTGGTGGTGTTGGCGGTTTTAATGCACTGACTGCTTTATCAACCCGCAACGATGAACCAACCAAAGCTTCACGTCCGTTCAGCAAAAGCCGCGATGGCTTTGTAATGGGTGAAGGAGCCGGTTGTTTGATCCTGGAAGAAATGGAACATGCCATCGCGCGTGGAGCCAACATTCTTTGCGAAGTTGTAGGAGGCGGTATGTCGGCGGATGCTTATCACCTGACAGCTACTCATCCCGAAGGCCTTGGTGCCATTCTGGTTATGAAACGCGCATTGAAAGATGCTGGTTTGAGCCCTGATGCTATTGATTATATTAATGTTCACGGAACATCTACACCGGTTGGAGACATCTCCGAATCGAAAGCCATTAAGGAAGTGTTTGGTGACCATGCATATAAACTCAATATCAGCTCAACCAAATCGATGACTGGTCACCTATTGGGAGCAGCAGGTGCTATTGAAGCTATTATTTCAGTACTGTCTGTTGTAAACGATATCGTTCCTCCAACAATCAACCATACTGAAGGCGACGAAGACGAAGACATTGATTACAATCTTAATTTCACCTTCAATAAGGCTCAAAAACGAACTGTTAATGCCGCATTATCCAACACCTTTGGGTTTGGCGGACACAATGCGAGTGTAATTGTAAAAAAATACTCAAAATAAGAGTTCGTGATTAAGAATATCCTTCGAAAAATAAGGCTCATTTCGAATGCTCGAAAAGAGCCTTATTTTTTATTCCACAAAGTACTCGGGTTTTATCCCGACAAAATTGAATACTACCAGTTAGCCGTTCGCCACAAATCGGTATCCATTCCCACCGAAAAAGGGCACCTGCTAAGCAACGAGCGCCTTGAGTTTTTGGGCGATGCCGTATTAAACTCCGTAGTAACAGACATTCTTTACCACCGCTACGAGAATCAACGCGAAGGCTTTCTGACCAACACGCGGTCAAAAATAGTCAAACGCGATTCGCTAAACCAATTCGCCATTGAAATTGGGCTCGACAAAATGGTGAAAGTCACCAAATACGTCAATGCCCATACCAATAACAATATCTACGGAAATGCACTCGAAGCGTTGATGGGTGCCATCTATCTGGATTACGGCTACAAAAAATGCAAATTCTTCGTGGAACAGCGCTTGATCCGGTCGTTTGGCGATCTGGACAAAGTGGCCGAAAATGAAGTAAACTTCAAATCCAAACTCATTGAATGGTGCCAGAAAAACAGGATTGCACCTGAATTTGTTTTGATTAGCGAGACATTGAGCAACAGCAACAAACATATTTTCGAAACCGAACTAAACATCTGTGATAAAACCATTTGCAGGGCCACCGGTGCCAGCAAAAAAGAATCACAGCAAAATGTATCCCGCATTGGGCTTCAACTAATATCATCCAACCCGGACTTTCTGAAAGAACTGACAGCCAACCCGGAAGTTTTCACTGAAAATATTCCACAAACCCCGGAACAAACAACAGAATCTGTTGTTTTATAATTGTCAACAAGTCTGTTGTCATAGCCTGCACGTTTTAATGATATTCGTGCATCTTTCTCGCGTTTTTTTGTACCTTTGTCTTCTTAAAAAATATAAAATCACAAAAAATAAGAAATTATGGAAAAACTTCATTTTGCTCAATTGGTATTTGCACAAGCGAAAAAATATGGAGAAAGAACTGCTTTATGCTATCGCGACAAAGCCGGCGAGGAATGGAAAAAACTTTCGTGGAATGCTATGGCCGCACAGGTTTTGGCACTGGCAAAAGCATTTGTAGAACTTGGCGTTAGCGAACAACAACGTGTTGCCCAATTCTCACAAAACAAAGCCGAAAATCTAATCGTTGATTTTGCACTGTTTGCAGACCGTGCTGTTTTGGTTCCCATGTATGCCACTTCTACTGCCTCGCAAGTTGAGTACATTGTGAATGATGCTGAGATCGAAATCATTTTTGTTGGAGACCAGAACCAATACAATATTGCGTTGGAAGTACTTGAAAATTCTAAATTTCTGAAAAGAATCATTGTTTTCGATCCAAAAGTGGTTTTTACAGACAAAGAACACAGTATGTATTACTCCGATCTGTTGAAAATCGGAGAAAAATCGACCAAACACTTTGAGGTTCAACAACGCCAGAACGAAGCTATCGGAAAAGATCTGTCGTGCATCCTTTACACCTCAGGAACTACCGGAAATCCGAAAGGCGTCATGCTACCGCATTCCTGTTTTAAAGAAGCCATGCGCACCCACACCATACGATTGACCAGCATTACCGACAAAGATACTTCTATTGCATTTCTGCCCCTTTCACACGTTTTTGAACGTACCTGGTGTTATTTCTGCTTCTTCAAGGGAGTTACCATTTACATCAATCAGTATCCAACTGAAATTCAGCAAACCATCAAAGAAGTCCGCCCGACGCTAATGTGTGCTGTTCCACGCTTTTGGGAAAAAGTATATGCCGGAGTAAACGAGAACATTTCCAAATTTTCTCCTTTTATGCAAGGCGTGGTAACCTGGGCAATAGCCACCGGAAAGGAATACAACCTCGACTACCTGCGCCTGAGCAAAAGGCCGAATTTCTATTTGAAATTAAAATATAATCTGGCCGACAAACTGATATTCTCGAAATTAAAACAAACTTTGGGTATAGAAAATGCCAATATGCTGCCTACGGCAGGTGCCAGGCTTTCGGATGAAATTGCCACATTCTTTAAAAGTATCGGTATACCAATTGTTTACGGATATGGGCTTACAGAAAGTACAGCCACAGTGGCCTGCTACGACTATTCAAATTATGGAATTGGCACAGTAGGAACTATCGTGCCCGATCTGGAAGTACGAATTGGCGACGACAATGAAATTCAACTTAAAGGAAAAACGATTTTCCCCGGATATTACAACAACCCCGAAGCTACAAAAGCTGCATTTACGGAAGATGGCTGGTTCAAAACCGGCGATGCAGGCTATATAAAAGACAATGATCTGGTTATGACTGAGCGCATCAAAGACCTGTTCAAGACTTCGAATGGCAAGTATGTTGCACCTCAGGAAATAGAAACGCGCCTGGCAATGGACAAATACATTGAACAAGTGGCAGCTATAGGCGACAACCGGAATTACGTAACTGCAATTATCCATCCGGCTATTCCGGCGCTGGAAAGCTATGCCAAAAAGAATAATATAAAATACGAGAATACAGACGACTTGTTGAAAAATCCGGCTATTTACCGACTTATCGAAGAAAGGGTTGGTATTCAGCAGAAAGGAATGGCTAATTACGAACTGATTAAGCGTTTTACGCTCATCAATAAAAGTTTTGGCATAGATACCGGCGAACTAACCAATACACTAAAAATCCGCAGAGCAGTGGTCATGCAAAAATACAAGACACAAATTGATGAAATGTATGCTTAATAGCATAAAAAAAGTATGCGGATAGATATTTTATAATAATCTGGTGTTTTATAACATATTTTTTATATTTTTGCATCGATATTGTTTACGAATAACAACTTTTATAAACCAAACTATCATGCTATCAAAAAAAATTGGAGAAAACGCCGGTCTTGTGTGGACAGCCTTGCAAGGGGGTGAATTAAATGTGAAAGCAGTTAAGAAAGCAACCAAGCTTACCGAAAAAGACTTGAATCTGGCTCTTGGCTGGTTAGCCCGCGAAGGCAAAGTAAAATTCAATGAAATGGAAGGTGAATTATTTATCACATTAGCTTAATTGCAGAAAGAATAACGAAAAAGCGAGAATGGAACAATTCATTTCTCGCTTTTTTGTTGCAGCAAAATGTCGTTAGGGCTATTTTTTCCGGCAAAAAATTTCGGAGATTAAAATAAATAACCTATCTTTGCAGCCGCTTTGAGAGAAAAGTGACATTCAATTCAGAATTGATAATTCACAATTTAGAGTTGAAATCAAAAACAATTGCGAAAATAGCTCAGTTGGTAGAGCACGACCTTGCCAAGGTCGGGGTCGCGGGTTCGAGTCCCGTTTTTCGCTCAAAATTAAAACGTATTCTGCCCGGATGGTGGAATGGTAGACACGAAGGACTTAAAATCCTTTGGCTTCACGGCTGTGCGGGTTCAAGTCCCGCTTCGGGTACGTTTTCTGAAATCCCCTCAAGATTTAGTTTCTTGAGGGGATTTTTTGTGCTCCCAACTAAAGAAACCTGACCATATTTATTCTACCCAGGAAAAACATATTGTCTTTACGACACTTAATCGGAAAATATGTTTTATCTTTGCATTGACCTACAAAACACCGATATCCGTCAATCAATTACACCTTTTTGTGCGTCCAACTAAAACCAACAATGAAAAATGAAAACGAGAAACTTCGCCATTTTAGCCGTATTTTTATCGGCATACGCATTTGCGCAACCCGAGGGGAGACCTTATGCGAACATTGAACAGCTAACCGTATATTCGACTGCCAAAAACACAGACCAAAGATTAACCGTTATTGAAAAAACTATATTTGAAAAAGCGATACAACCTTTAGAAACCGAATTTTCAGTTTTCGTAAATCCGACAAAAACATTTCAGTCTTTCCTTGGCATAGGCGGCGCCATAACCGACGCCAGCGCCGAAACATTTGCCAAATTGCCGGAAGACAAAAAACAGGAATTTATTGAAGCCTATTACAGCAAAACAAAAGGAATTGGCTACACATTGGCGCGCACCAACATCAACAGCTGCGATTTCAGCAGTGCTTCCTACACCTACATTGCCGAAGGCGATAAAGAACTAAAAACATTCAGCATTGATCACGATAAAAGATACCGCATTCCACTCATAAAAGAAGCCCGGAAAGCCATTGGCAGCGACTTTGTACTATACGCCAGCCCGTGGAGTCCACCGGCATTTATGAAAGACAATAAATCAATGTTGCGTGGAGGGAAATTGCTTCCTGAATATTATGATGCATGGGCTCATTATTACACCAAATTTATCAAGGCATACGAACAAGAAGGAATACCCGTTTGGGGCATTTCCGTTCAGAACGAAGCCATGGCCACCCAGCGCTGGGAATCGTGCATATATACAGCTGAAGAAGAGCGGGATTTTTTGAAAAATCATCTTGGTCCTGTAATGCTCGAACAAGGATTGGGTGACAAGAAAATCATTGTTTGGGATCATAACCGGGATTTAATCAACCAGCGGGCAAATACAATTTTTGATGATCCTGCAGCATCTAAATTTGCCTGGGGCATAGGATTCCACTGGTACGAAACATGGGCAGGAGGCGAGCCTATGTTCGAAAACGTAGGTAAAGTACACGAAGCTTATCCTTCGAAAAACATCCTTTTTACAGAAGGCTGTGTCGAAAAATTCTCGTCAGCGAGATACAACTACTGGCCCAACGCAGAGAAATATGGACGGTCAATGGTCAACGACTTCAACAATGGAGCTGTTGGCTGGACCGACTGGAACATCCTGCTCGACGAAAAAGGTGGCCCGAACCATGTTGGCAATTTTTGCTTTGCACCGGTTCATGCCAACACCAAAACGGGGCAATTGATCTATACTCCCACATACTATTACATTGGTCATTTTTCAAAGTTCATTAAACCTGGTGCAAAAAGAATAAATACTGCGGCAAGTCGAAGCCAACTGCTTAGCACCTCGTTTATCAATGAAGATGGCTCAATTGCAACGATTGTGATGAATACCAGCAACAAAGCAATAACCTACAATTTAATTGTAAATTCTTCGGAAGCAAAGCTAAAAATTCTTCCACACGCTATTCAAACGTTGGTCTACTAAAAAACTTAGCTGAGATTTTTTTGTTTCAGTTTAAAGTAAAACCACACTTCATTCGTCTTCATAGGTATGGAGACAGCAGCCCAACTACAAATGAGTGAGCATAAAGCACGTTCTATTACGCAAACCATCAAACAATTCCGACAAAAATTGTTTAGCTTTGTGCGCGACAAGGTGAAGTCTACCGAAGATGCCGAAGATATTTTGCAGGATGTATGGGTGCAACTAAGCAACCTCAGCGATGTTGGGGCTTTGGAAAACGTAAGTGCCTGGCTGTATGAAGTAGCCCGAAACAAGATAACCGACAAATCGCGGAAGAAAACCAATCTGGCACTGGAGGACTACAGCTACGAGAACGAAGAGGGCGAATTCAACTTTAAAGAAATTCTGCTGCTGGACGACAGCAACAACCCAGAGCTTGGATTTTTCAAAGAATTATTCTGGAAAGAATTTCAGACGGCTTTGGACGAGCTACCCGAGAATCAACGGGAAGTATTTCTGCTCAACGAGATGGAAGATATAACCTTGCAACAAATTGCAGACATGAAAGGCGAAAACCTGAAAACTATTATCAGCCGGAAAGGTTATGCAGTCAAACATTTACGCAACAAACTGAATTATCTGTACGAAGAACTGAATAGTTAATCAATAGTTCATAGTAAATAGTTTATAGAAAATAATAAGAAAAGAAAATATCAAATATGGATACACCAAAACGACATTTTTGCAGAACAAGGTTTTGCTTTATGTTTCCGATAATCATTATTGGGATTTTTGCAGTAAGCGCGGTGGTTATGTACCTCTGGAACTGGATCATTCCCGGCATATCGTCTTTATCTCCCATCACATACTGGCAAGCCATGGGATTATTGGTATTGTGCCGGATACTTTTCGGAGGCTGCCATTTTGCACGAAACCACCACAGGCATCGGCCACCATTTACAGGCGAAGCTTATAAAAACAGATTTATGGAGATGAACGACGAAGAACGTCAGCAATTCAAAAGCCAATGGAAACAACGGTGTTGCAAACCGCCAGCACCTTAAATACAGACCTTTAAGACACAATAGGAACAATAGAAATCTGATTTTCTTTTGTTCCTATTGTCGTTTAAATATGCATTCTTCGAAAAAAAACTATAAAGTTTAAAGTAAAAACAATAGTTATCCGTCATACAAAGTATACGACAAAAACTATTTTTAAAATAAACAACATGACAAGATCAATTTTAAGAACCGTTTTATGCGGTGTAATTTTGGGAGCACTGGCATTTTTTGTGCCAAAGCTGCTACTCGGACTCTTTATTTTAGGTTTCATCCTTAGAGCCATGCACTGCTGCGGACACGGACACAAACGTCAACGTATGTTTTATATGGCCGACAAAATTCGCAGCATGAGCGAAGAAGAATACGCAGAGTTTAAAACCAATATGGGCGGTGGATGTTGCAACAACGGATACCATCATCACAGACATTGTTGTGGTGGGTCTAAAGCAGAAGGCAAAGAGTGCTGCAATTCTAAGAAAGAAACAACTAAGTAATTAATTCATTTACGATTTACAATTGCACATGCATGCATTAGATGCAGTTTAAATTCATTATGATAAATGTATTCAATCAAAAAAAAGAACAAAATGCATAGAAGATCAAGATTTTTAGTAGGATTGACCACTGCCGCCATTACATTCGGTTGTTTGTGGTTCACCATGGGCGCAGACAACTTCAACCGCGGACATAAATTCTGCGAACGTGAACATTGCTGCGCAATAGAAGACCATCACAGGCATTGCTGCGATGAACCCAAAGAAATACATGCCGACAAAGTGATTATTGTCAAAGAAATCGTGGAAACGGATTCAATAAAGAAATAATTCCGTTGAACATTAAAATTACAAACCCTTTTGCTCCAAATTCGTGGAACGAAAGGGTTTGTTTATTTTGGTTGATAAACAATTACAACACAAAATCTGTTAATCAATGTATATCCAAAAAGAAAAACAGATGAATAAAAACAGACTGGAAGCTTTTAGCGATGGAGTAATGGCTATCATCATAACTATCATGGTGCTGGAGCTAAAAATTCCGCATGGCGACGATTGGAACACACTCCGAAACCTGGCCCCTAAATTTATCAGCTACATAATAAGTTTTATTTATGTTGCCATTTACTGGAACAATCATCATCACTTGATTCACACTGTAAAACATGTTACCGGGTCAATTCTTTGGGCAAATACCCATCTTCTTTTTTGGTTATCGTTAGTACCCTTTGTAACTGCATGGGCCGGCGAAAACCATTTCTCGGAACTACCTGTCGCAGCTTATTCATTGGTTCTTTTGATGGCAGCTGTTGCCTATTATATTCTTTCCAAAACGATTGTCTCCATTCATGGAAAAGAATCGGTTCTGTCGGCTGCTATCGGCAAAGATTTTAAAGGAATCGTTTCTGTAATTGCTTATGCACTCGCGGTTATATTTGCTTTCATCCTGAAGGAAATGTCCCTGATTCTTATTTTGGCAATTGCTGTGCTCTGGCTGGTTCCGGATAGCAGAATTGAAAAGAAACTGAACGAAAAAAATTGATAACTACCTTTTACCAAACACGTACCTTCCTGAACATCTCTGCAAATTATTCCTGAAAACTAACGCCTTATACACAAAACTTTGTTTTTAAGAAATTTTGATGCGACGGAAGAGATTATATGATACAGATCGCTTGAACGATCTGTATCATATAAAAGAAGAAACTCATTGAAAGTGATTACTACTGGTATAAACAAATTCGGCGCTAATTTTCCCCTCTTTATCAAAAGAATGCGACATCATAACAGGTATATCCTTTTTCATTTTGCCGTCTTTAGTTGTAAAAGATAATTTCCACCAGGAGTAAACCGTATAAATGTCGTCTTTGGCATAGTAGATACAATCCGGATAACCTACCTGTTGAAATACAATATTGTCGCAATTGGCGAAAACCTCTTTGTCTTCTTTCATTTTTGCTTCCAGATTGATAGTCTTTCCTGCCTTGAAATCCGACTTCATGAATATTGCTTTCGGTGAGTAGAAAGTCTTCAATGCTTCAATATCTTCCGCAGAATAGGCATTGACAAATTTTCTAACGGTAACAATGTAGGGATGATTAATATAAACTGTGCCATTTTCAATGGTACGACTGCTATTGTTGATTTCGGTAAATATGCTGTTATCGTAGTATTGAAGAAAAACATCAATCTTACCGTTTTTGTTAAACCTATAAACATTATGGATAGCCCAGTTCAGGTTAATCCCCGTTTTTTCATGAACACCAGTAATTTTTAACCAGTCCTGTACAAATAACTCGCCTCCTTTGTATTGAAAAGCGTCAGGGAATGCAGGTTTATCATCGGCGACGGTTAAATTCTTAAACTCTTTATTCCACCATTCAATTGTTTTTACAAACTGCTCTCTGGCCTTTTTTACAACTGCTCCGTTATTGCCATTCCAAACCGAATCTGCAAAAAAACTAAGGAAAGTATCCTTATCACCTTTCAAAAATGCAGTCCATGCGGCTCTGGTCTTTGTAATGCCTTCATGTTCTGAATAAACAATACCACTTTGCTTTTGTGCATTAACCATCAAAGATGATGCAATGAACATTATTAAAATAAAATTTATTCTTTTCATTGGTTTTTATTTTAGGTCGTTTAAATTTCATAACAGTAAATTCAATTATTGGAATTATTGATTGATTTGAATTGATAGTAATTAATTGTTTAATATGGATATTCAGTCTCTTATGGAGAGGTAGGAGGGGAATGATCATTTTCCTGTAAAATCATCTCTCCTGATAGTATCCAAATCTGACTTCTCATGAGTAGAGTAGATGTAATTATCAGTGTAGAGGCATAATAGCCGACAAGCGAATATTGATATTTCCAGGTATAAATTTTAAGAAGATAGCTATCTTTCCACAACAGAAAACATTCTAAAATAAGCCAAAAACAACATTTCGCACTTATATTCAGAAATAATGGATTGTTTTGTTTCTTACCATTTTTATCAGAAAATATCGCTTCTATATAAACAAATATTGACAGAAAGAAGTTTGTTATTCCTTTGATCACAAAAGACTTGTGACAACAATAAACACACCCCGCAACTAGCCGTTGAAACACATTCGCTGGTGCTCTTGATGGCATCTGTTGCTTATTATATTCTATCTAAAACGATTGTTTCGGTTCATGGAAAAGAATCATTTCTGCCGGTTGCTATCGGCAAAGATTTTAAAGGGATCGTTTCCGTTGTCGCATACGAATTGGCAGTCGCGTTTGCCTTTATTCTAAGGGAAGTTTCACTGATTTTTATTTTGGCAATTGCTGTGCTTTGGTTAGCTCCCGACAAACGTATCGAAAAGCGGCTGAAGGAGAAGGAGCAACTTATCTCCTACCCGATTTCCGGTTTCCCAAACCACCTGAAGATGGCTTTGCATATTTTGTAGAGCCGGTTTTCTTACCGTTGGAGTTACTCGATTGACTTCGGAGTTCCCTCGATTTTGGATTTGGATTGGAGGAACGATCAGTTTTTTTTGTTGAACCTGAAGATGGCGCGCGTTGAGCCGTTTTTTTTATTCTTGGTTCTTGGCTTATATTGTTTACCTCTTGCCTCTTACTTCTTGCCTCTGATGAAGAAGTTGCAATTGCAGCCATAATTTGCTCCATTTCAGCAGGCTCCAGCTGACGCCATTCGCCCAATGGAATTCCTTTCAGGCTAATGTTCATAATGCGGACACGTTCCAGTTTCACCACTTCGTAATCGAAATATTCGCACATACGACGGATTTGGCGGTTCAAGCCCTGAATCAGCGTAATCCGGAAACTATAAACCGACTCTTTGGAGACTTTACATTTTTTGGTCATTTCGCCAAGAATCGGCACCCCATTACCCAGCTTCAGTATAAAGTCGTCTGTAACGGGTTTATTTACCGTTACGAGGTATTCTTTCTCGTGCCTGTTACCCGCACGAAGAATTTTATTGACAATATCGCCATTGTTAGTCAGGAAAATCAAACCCTGCGAGTCTTTATCCAATCGCCCGATAGGAAAAATCCGTTCATGATAACCGATATAGTCAATAATTGAATCTTTCACACCAATCTCGGTGGTACTGACAATACCAACCGGCTTATTAAAAGCGATAAATGCAAAATCAGTTCCTTCTTTGGCTTCAATCAAATTGCCGTTCAGCGTTACTTTATCGTGTACAGAAACCAGCGTTCCGACGGTAGCCCTACGCCCGTTTACAAACACATGCCCCTGTTCGATATATTTGTCGGCTTCGCGACGCGAGCAAGTGCCACTGTCACTGATAAATTTATTAAGACGGATTTTTTCGGCCATAATTGATTGATGTGATGATATACAGATGTGATAATGTATTGATTTTTAAAAGCGATTAAAATTAATAAGACTGAGATCATTTTAACAAGCTAACATTTCCAACAATTCGCTGATAACCATAGCACTTGCACCCCATATTTCTGCATTGGTAACATCATAATACAGAGCATTTTTGACAGCTTTCAATGATCCTACATAGAAGTCTTTTTCCTTAACAAGATCGGATTTAAAGAAATCGGAGAAAGGAATTTCGATCACCTCATCAACCTCCCGTTCGTCTATTTTATATACTGGTTTTTGAGCCAGATATCCCACGAAAACACTAATCAAAAAATTGCTTGGCGGCACGTAAATGTCAGACAACCGACCCAATACTTCTATTTTATCTGCAGGAATTCCTATTTCTTCTTCAATTTCCCGCAAAGCAGTCGTTTGCACATTTTCATCTTCCTCCTCGAATCTTCCACCCGGAAAAGCTATTTGTCCGGAATGAATACCGACATACACGCTTCGCCGGATAACAATCATTTTCAGCGCATCGTCATCATGAAAAAAGAGAATCATCACCGCACTCTTTTTTGCATTCGGCACATTATCTTTGCTTTCTGCAAGTTCCTGAGCACGACTGGCCGGCGCCATTTTCAGGTGCGCAACCTTGCCCGGCAAGGGGTTGGAAAGTTTCTGTTCTAATTCTGTTTTCGAGAGAAACATGATTTTGTATTAATAAATTTCCCACAGATTACGCTGATTTACGCAGACTGTTTGATCTGCAAAATTAGCGTAATCTGCGGGAAATAAAAAACGTTACTGACAAATCACACAACCTTCGCATTTCGACAGTTCGCCGCGAAGACGTTTTTCAACCAGCATTTTGATTCGATCCTGTAAAGCCAGAATACCAATATTTTCGATAACATCGTTGGTGAAAGCAAACATCAACAACAAACGGGCTTCAGACTCAGAAATACCACGGGATTGCATGTAGAATTTGGCTGTTTCATCCAGTGAACCAACTGTAGCTCCATGGGAACATTTCACATCGTCGGCATAAATTTCCAATTGCGGTTTGGTACGCATTTTGGCTGTTTTATTCAGCAATATATTCCGGTTAGTCTGGAATGCAGATGTTTTCTGCGCATTTTTTGCCACATACAACTTACCTGTAAATCCTCCTTTTGCCATATCGTCAAGCACGTATTTAAACAGCTCCCGGCTATTGCAATTGGGCTTATTGTGAATGATTGACGTAAAATTATCCACCTGTTGGTTTTTATCACCAATGACCATGCCGCAAAGCAATGTTTCGCAACTTTCGCCATCCAAATCAATTTCAATGGTATTGCGGGTCACGCCGTTGTGAAGCGTAATCACATTCCCCAAAACAGTAGATGATTCACGCTGATCAATCAACAATGTAGAAAGATTGGTGGTTTTTACATGCGTATTCTCCAGCTTATAATGCTCGTATTTGGCATTTTCACCAACAAAAACTTCAGTTACACGATTCGAAAGGAAATGAACATCATCCATGGTGTGGTCGCAAACCAGCAATTGTGCATGCGAGCCTTCTTCCAAAATAATGAGGTTATGGCTGTTAGCCATAAAATCAACATCAGACCGCATAATATTCACCAACTGAACCGGTTTGTCAAGCACCACATTTTTAGGCACATACATAAAAAAGCCATCCTGGGCAAAAGCCCCGTTGAAAGCCACCAAACCGTCTTTCTTTGTCGTACTGAGTTTTCCGAAATAGTCCCTGAGCAATTCAGGATGCGAAGTGGCCACTTCCTTCACACTTCCAATAATCACCCCTTCGGGCAATTGCGAGTTACGTGGATCATTCACCGGATAAAACCCATCATTTACCACAAAGTAAAGGTATGAATGAATGCCGGGCACATCGCATTTGAATACTTCATACGGGTTCACCGGAATAGGAAGCCGATTGATATTCAATCCGTAATCAATAGCCAATGGCGCTTTAAGATCAGAATATTTGTAGTTTTCCAACGCTGAAGTTGGGAAACGCAATTCTTCGAACAACGCAAAGGAAGCGTCGCGCGATTCGTTCATCACTGCCGCCGAATGCTTCTTGATGCTTTCGTGATGATCTTTATATAAATCTATATATTGTTGTTCCATAATATTTTAGCAGTAAGAGGTAAGCAGTAAGAGGTAAGCTGAGTTTGCACACCAATAAACTGATAAACCAATGAACCAGTTCGCTATTTATTCCCCGTCTACTTCTTTTTTGATCCAGTCGTAACCACGTACTTCAAGATCCAGAGCAAGTTCTTTTCCTCCTGATTTTACAATGCGTCCGTCGTACAATACATGCACAAAATCAGGAACGATGTAATCCAGTAAGCGCTGATAATGCGTAATCACAATGCTGGCATTATCCGGACGTTTCAATTTATTTACGCCACTTGCCACAATACGCAGGGCATCAATGTCAAGTCCGGAATCCGTTTCATCCAGAATGGATAAGCGCGGGTCGAGCATTGCCATTTGGAAAATTTCGTTACGTTTCTTTTCACCACCCGAAAAACCTTCGTTCACCGAACGGTTGGTCAGTTTGTTATCCATTTCCACCAACTCTTTCTTTTCACGCATCAGACGCAAAAAGTCAGTTGCCGAAATTGGCTCCAGATTTTTATATTTGCGGTGCTCATTTACGGCAGCCCGCATAAAGTTCACCATACTTACACCCGGAATTTCAACGGGATATTGGAAACTGAGAAAAATTCCTTCGCGGGATCGATCTTCCGGACTTAATTCCAACAGGTTTTTTCCGTAGAATGTTACATCGCCATGCGTAACGTCAAACGCCTGATTGCCCGTAAGCACAGAAGCTAATGTAGATTTTCCGGCACCGTTAGGTCCCATGATTGCGTGTATTTCTCCGGGGCGAACAACGAGGTTCAAACCTTTTAATATTTCCTTGCCATTAATGTTGGCGTGTAAGTTTTTTATTTCTAACATATTTTTATTTTGCATTGTATAACTTTCCCAAAATTTTAAACTTTGGAAAAGTTGTATAATATAATTTATCCAACCGAGCCTTCCAACGTTATTTGCAGTAGTTTTTGTGCTTCCACGGCAAACTCCATTGGCAGTTGGTTCAGCACCTCTTTGGCATAGCCGTTTACAATTAACCCCACGGCGTCTTCTGTCGAAATACCGCGCTGATTGCAATAAAATATCTGATCTTCGTTGATTTTTGAAGTAGTTGCTTCGTGTTCCACAATAGCCGAATCGTTATTCACTTCCATGTATGGGAATGTATGTGCTCCGCATTTATCGCCGAGCAACAAACTGTCGCATTGAGAGAAATTCCTGGCATTTTCGGCTGCAGCATTTACTTTCACCAAACCACGGTAACTATTCTGGCTCAAACCTGCCGAAATACCTTTCGAAAGAATATGGCTGCTGGTATTTTTACCGATATGAAGCATTTTGGTTCCGGTGTCGGCTTGTTGGTGATGGTTAGTTACCGCCACTGAATAAAACTCCGCGGAAGAGTTATCGCCCAACAAGATACAACTTGGATATTTCCAGGTAATAGCCGAACCGGTTTCCACCTGCGTCCACGAAATTTTTGAACTTTCGCCCTTGCAAATACCACGTTTTGTTACGAAGTTGTAAATACCTCCTTTACCATCTTTGTCGCCGGGATACCAGTTTTGAACAGTGGAGTATTTTACTTCGGCATTTTTCATGGCTACAATTTCCACAATGGCGGCGTGAAGCTGATTCTCGTCGCGCATAGGAGCCGTACAGCCCTCGAGATAGGAAACATAACTATCCTCGTCGGCAATAATCAGTGTACGTTCAAACTGCCCGGTATTCATAGCATTGATACGGAAATAGGTAGAGAGTTCCATGGGGCAACGAACGCCTTTTGGAATGTATACAAATGAGCCGTCGGAAAACACGGCGCAGTTCAGTGTGGCAAAGAAATTATCGGTATAAGGTACCACCGAGCTCATATACTTTTGCACAAGATCCGGGTGATGTTCAACAGCTTCGCTGAAGGAACAGAAAATAATGCCCAATTCCGACAAACTTTCCTTGAATGTAGTTTTTACCGAAACACTATCCATAACTGCATCCACAGCAATTCCGGACAAAGCCATCCGTTCGTGAAGCGGGATACCCAGTTTCTCAAACGTTTTGAGCAACTCGGGATCCACCTCATCCATGCTTTTCGGGGCATTTTTGCGTGGTGCAGCATAATAAGCAATATTCTGGTAATCAATCTCAGGGATGTTCAGGTGCGCCCATTCAGGCATTTTCATCGTCATCCAATGCCGGTAAGCTTTCAAACGAAATTCGAGCATCCATTCCGGCTCATTTTTCTTGGCCGAGATCAGACGCACAATATCTTCGTTGAGCCCGACAGGAATAATATCGGTTTCAATATCAGTCGTGAATCCGTATTTGTAATCTCCCTGGGTAACTTCGTGTAATATATCTGCTGACATAATTTCAAATTCTTATTTAACTATTTACAACCCAAAATTGAATAACATTCTGAATTATAAATAAATTTCAAACTGCAAAGGTACAAAAAAATGTGTTTTTGAGCATAATTTTCGCCCCTTTAATCGCGACAACATAACACCGCGAGCATAGCTTTTGTTTTCAAAAACTCAGATATTGACATTTTTTTGACATTAAACAGATAACCTGACAGGGAACATCAAAATGATTAGCATTTCAGTCAAAACAGATATTCAATCCGGCATCCCTAATGCTGCAAAATCATTACCAGTTACTCAATCAACTAAAGAGATAAAAATTGATACCCAGGAAAGTCTTGAAATACGTATTTACATTGTTTCAGGCCACCAATTTACTAAGCCCCGTTAATGAAATGACGGGGCTTTTTTCTTCTCAAAAAAGATAAATTGAGTCTAACCATCAGTAAAAGATTTATCACACCTTATAAAAATGAAAACAAATTTGAAAGGGAATTTAACGTGCCGGAGATGAATTTTGTTCCGATTTTCGCATACCACCTACTTCTAAAGCTTTCAATACAAATACATTCCATGAAAAAACCCGGGTACTTGGCCACCAACAATTTGCAACTGAAAGATTATATGGTAAGAATTCATGGCTAAACGGCTCGTCGGGATTTAGTGCTATTTCAGCTTTCAATCTATCTTTTATGCGCTGCTCCGCAGGTTTCCAGCCATGTTTCATACCGGCTACATATCCACAGATCTCTTCCCGCATCCAACTTCCTGCATTATAATAAATCCCATTGTCCCAAAATAGGTTCGGAGAAAATGGTTTGTTTTTCATCGTGAAATAAACATCCTTCACATGAAAGATCAGTGGAGAATATCCGTCGTGTACCGGGACTTTATCTAATGTGCCATTCACCATTTCGGAAGTCAAAACAGGCTGATTAAATAACCACCACGAAACAAATTCCGGCAACAGAGAATTAAATGTGATGACATACGGATACGCTTTATTATCAACCAAATATCCTTTTTTCTTATCATAAAAGGCCCGATAAGCTGCATTGGCCTTTTCAATATATTCATTTTTTACTGCCATTCCCAATTCCTGAGCTACCCGGAGTGTAACAGCAAACATTCCCTGATTTACGGCTAAATCTGAGGTTCGGTTGGGATATTCCACACAATCATTTTGACCCAGTACAAAGCGCGCACTACAAATACCATCTCTATCAGAATCAATTTCATTCAAAATATAGTTGAATGCTTTGGTAATTTTATCCATAGGCGGCAAAATTCCATATTGTCGCTTGTTGACCAAAGCAAACCAGAGAAACTCGAATGTAGCATCGTTTCCTTTCAGTTCTTTGCTTCCCATTGAAGGTGTAATAATTGTTCCGATAGCACCAGCTTCATTTTGTGTTGCAGCCCAGGCATTAAAAATACCCTCACTGCTTTCTTTGTCGTAAACGCCCATCTGACTCCAGAATGAATCGCGGTTATACATATCGGGAGCATAATTAATGCTTGGCACACTCAGTGGCGTAAAGTTATTAGCACTGGTTATCCACATAAGCATTTGATAGCAGGAATACAAGCATTTTTCCTCTGTCGTACCTTTAAATTTAAGTCCATCGGCCAGATAAACCTGTGAAGCAAGCCGTACATCGTGAAGTGTTGGTTTAGCAGGGGCTACGAATATAAATGTTCGTTTCGTATTTTGTATTCCAGCCCGAAGTTGATGATATGCCCGATCATTAGCTACCGATTGAATCACTTCTAGATCTTTGATTTGTAACTGATATGGTTTTGCGGCTTTAAGGTTAGAAGCAGCTATAAGCAGATTAGTAGTTCCACCCTCTGTATTTGCCAGAAAAACGGTTTCTTCCTGATTGATCCATTCTGTTTCTGACGAAGAAATATTAGTTTGATAATGAAATCCCTGAACATCGTTGGCAGTAGTACCATCATTTTTCCACAATCGTAAAGAAACCGGGAAAGCAGAACGATGTTTAAAGCGGACTGTATAAAAGCCATCGGGCAAATTATAAGGCAACCGGAAACCAGCCATATCAGCAGTTGCCTTTTTTCCACTAATGGTATAAATCTGATTTTCAACCGAAACTATTGCTCCGTTAAATGATTTCCAATCGGTTGTTTCTGGTGTTTGATATTGAATTTTATCTTGGGGATGATTAAAATCTGAAAGTTCACCAAAAGTTAGTTTCACAAAATTATTTCCAACCTCCCGATCAGCTTTTGAAGCAATACGATACAAATTAGCATCGCAAATTTCCTGAAGAGCCCGAAAACCAATTCCACCCGTTGAAGGCCGACGACGTATATTGCGTGTCCACAGATTTCGATTGCCTGCATCAGTCAGTAGCCCCACTGCCAAAGAATCACCAACCATATAACCGGCAGCCGGATAAGATTCGTGTGCCACACCGCCTTTGTTATCCGCATTATCGAAACTCCAGAACCGGGAAGGTTTATCATTTGAAAATAAAGAAGTATTAACCAAGTAATAAAGCAATGATAAATTAGTCTGATATAGTTCTATCCTCTTTTCTACCACCTGATTATTTATAACCTCGTAAATGACCGATATATGTAAATCGGCTTCCAGCTTTTGTAATTTTGCTACTCCCGAAAGGGTGATTGTATTTCCAGATTGCACAGCTTTTACAGCTTTCCAATTATTCACATTTTCCCGGATTGAATAATCTTCATTCTCCACAAACAGATTCAACTCACCAGACTTCTCCTGAGTTGAAACCAAAATACCATCGTAATACAAATCAACATAAAAGCCGGAAACAGAATCTCCTTTAATTTCCAGATTCAATTTGTTTGCCGAAAGATTGGAAAACCCAAAAAGTGCAATAATAATCAAATAACAATATAAGTATCTCATGAGTATAGAGTTTCTGGCAAGTATTTACTCAGTTTTTTTTAATCAATTTCATTTTATATCTATTACCTGTCTCTGTGGTAATTTTCAAGAGGTAAAAACCGTCAGGAATAGCAGGCTGAATGGCAACAGTAGAGGTTGTTTCCTGAATAACTGTTTTCCCTACTAAATCATAAATTTGTATTTCAATTGGTTTTTCACCATCAGGAAGGCTTATTGTAAATTCAGAAGTAAATGGATTTGGATAGACTTTAAAAGCAGTTGCCGTGGTGTCATCAACTCCGGCTTTTAATTTGAAGGTTTTGGGTAAAAGCTGAATTAGTTGAGGAGGAAGTTCAGCATCATAAATACGCACTTCATCCACAGAACCTTTAAAAGAATAATCAGTTGTTCCTTCATCTTTTCGGGCAATAGTGAGGCTTTTGCCTGTTGTTCTCATTGCTCCTGACAACGCTTTGAATCCGGAAAGTTTTCCGTTTCGGTATAGTTCCAGCGAATAGCCGGTATAAACTGCCGTAAAGTGGCAATATTTACCAATTTCGAGAATTGTATCGGCGTCTACATCCACAACCGAATTGGTGGTCTTTACCGTCCAGCGGACCTTTTTTTCCGGAATTATGGATACTTTATATCGCTCTTCCCAGCTGCCGTGCGACAAAATGAACTGTTCGGTGGAAATTAGCTGATCCGGTTTTACCCAAAATGAAATAGCTATTTTATCCTGAAAATTAAGCGCTGCCTCGTTGGGAGTATAAATATATGAGGCACTTGACGGGAAATCATAGGCGGCATTAAGAGCGGCATTGGCGCCTGCAGTTGCAATTGCATTGATATTGATCCCATTCAAAGCATCATGTGCAGCATTTTTTGTATCTCCATTGAACGGATAATAAATAAGAGGAGTTGGCTCAGCTACTGTGCTGAAGTCTTTTACCAACACCTGCTTGGTAAATGTATCTGTTCCGGCAGAGTTAGTCACGGTAAGCGTAACAGAATAAATGCCCGGAGAATCAGGTAAATTCCAGATTGGTGTAGCAGATTGGCTGTTTGTAAGAGTTCCGCCCACGCAAGTCCAATTATACTGAACATCCGAAGTATTGATTGTTGCCCCGGTAGTTTGAACTGAATTTGTTTCAAAAGGCATCGAAGATTGAAAGGTAATTGCACTTATTATCGGCACTACCGTTAATTTATCAACAACACGAATGGAAATTGAATTGGAAGTGACTGTGTCATTATTTTCTAAAACTTTGCATTTCAATTGATACAAAGCAGGTGTAGCCGGCGCTGTCCAGGCGTAATTTCCTGAATTGGTGATGGCAATCAGCACATTGTTCTGATACCACTGAAACGAAAGGTTTGAACTTTTTGCATTTTCGGGCAGGCAGTTCAATGTGACTGTGCCTGATTTTTGAACAAGCGTATCCGTTGCAGAAAAAGCTTTAATCCGCAACGAATTCGAATAATTATAACCAACATGATAATCAATGACATGTCCGTCAACCAATTTCAGGCGGTTTTTCAAAACAGGCATTTCCCCTGTGGGATAAACAACCAACAAACGCACACTATCTGCTTCAACAGTAAAATTTGTTGTCCCGCTTACATTTGAGTTTAAAACAGATTCCGAAATGGCATCGTAGATATCAAAATTTCCGGCAGGCAGATTAATGCCAATGGTTTGCGTCTGAGTTGTAGGGTTAAAATATAAATAGTTCGGAAATGCATTATCTCCCCTGAAATCTGTCTTATTTAAATCAATTTGAAGAATACCATCTACGTTCGTTTTTTCAATTATTCCTGCCATGTACCCAACACTGGAGCCACTATACAACGACAGATCCGTTGCAGCCCAGCCACCTGCTACGGCATCGCCCATAGCCATTGGCTTTGTACCATTCCAATTTTGTTTCATCGATTCAAAAGGAATGCAGGCATTTGGGTCATAAACTTTCGACCATGCATAACTGGCAGCCTCCTGATTAGCTTGCGGAAGAGCATTAGCATAAAAAAGCCGGCTCGCGTTTGCCATGTTCAGCATCCATTTCCCGATGGCCCGTGCATACCGTTTGTCATATTTGGCAACCGGAGCCAAAGCCGCAGCATGCTGGAAACCATTCATACAGAAAGCATAATCATTGCCGGCATCATTTGCCTCACCAATTAACCCGCTAACATCATATCCGTTCCAGTTGCCTTTAATGCACCCCCACCCCCTTAAGGTATTCAGTCCTGACGAGAAAGTCCAGTTCAACATTTTATCGACATTGTAATTGGTTCCTTCCACGGCATTCATTCGGGTCGCCGTAGCAATTCCATAAGGCAACTGTATCTCGTACGAAGGATTTGTTGTCCAGCCCTGAAGGAAATCCAACGCCAGCTCCGCTCCCTGCAAATAGTTGAAATTGCCTGTTTGAACATAAGCCTGGTAGAGAATCCAGGCAATGGAACCGGCAGTTTCAGGTTCAGGAACACTTGTTGAGTTCGGCTTTCCGGTAATTAAATTGAACGCGCGGTAATTCATGGAAGGAGCAACCCATGGTTGCACTGTTCCTCCAAGCTGATTGAGCACCTTCAGTTCCCGATTGGCAATGGTAGTAAATTGTGTATTGAAATCTGCATCGGCATTTGGATACAAAGCATAAAGCTGGTAGAAAAAGACATTTGGCATTATCTCGTACCACCAGTCATTCCCTGTAGTTGTGGAATAGTTATTCAGATAGACATTTTGCCCGTTGCTCAAATTAAAAAAGTCTTTGAGTTTCACTACCCAGTTTGTATTCAGGTGTGCAGTTTTATCTACACCTACCAACGAAGCTCCAACCACGGCTGGCAAGATATTGATAGCTTCTGCTACATTCCCATGACCATTTTGCCCAACGTAGGTATCCATCCGAATGGTTCTCAACTCCGGATAGTTTACTCCGCTGGCCGTACTGATTTTTGAAATCGGCAGATAAGTTCCGGTTTTGCTTGTATCGAAAACCAGATTATCATAATCAATAGCTACCTGCTTCCAGTCGCGCATAGAGTATGGAGCGGGCAAATTGGGCATTTGGTCGATACGCGGAATGTGGATTTGCTGCGCCAAAGCCAACAATACACTTCCCATGAGGATGGATAAAAAGAGTACTCGTTTCATATTTTCAATTTCAATTTAAGACAATAACTTTTCCAAAGTTTAAAACTTTGGAAAAGTTTCAATGCCGATATATTAAAAATCCATTGGGCTTTAAAGCATTGGTTCCCATCAAGATTTTTGCCCCTTTAGGAAGTTCAGCTCGCATTTGTTTTCCGAAATTCAGGATCACTGTTATTTTATCACCTTTATACGCTCGGGTAAATTGTATAATATCTCCGTCCCGCTCCAGTTTTTCATAACTTCCGTATTGAAGTGTTTTTTCATGATTCCTCAGTTCAAGCAATGCTTTGTAGATATTCAGTATTGAGCCCTTTTGTTTTAAAGCCGCCTGAACATTGACTTTCGTATAATCTTCATTTACTTTTATCCAGGGCTGTCCGGTTGTAAAGCCGGCATTCGTACTGCCATCCCATTGCATGGGACTACGGGATTTATCGCGGTTATGATTATTACCTTCGGCAAGTGCTTCAGCAGGTGTTTTACCTGCTTCAATAGCCAGCTTGTAGAATGTTTTTCCCTGAACATCCATAATCTCGTCATAATTGTTGGCTGTGATGTTTTGCATACCAATTTCTTCTCCATAATATACAAACGGCACTCCTTTAGCGGTAAGAATAAGCGCTGCCAATGCTTCGGCACGTTCAATGTTTCCGTCGGCCAACCGGTTCATTAATCTTGGGTTATCGTGACTTCCGAAGAACAAGGTCGGGTAATCGCTCATGTTCTTTTCCATGCTTTGCAATTCTGCAAACAGACGTTTGACCGAAAAGTTGGGCACGCTGCCGAAATTGAAATTAAACACCACGTCCAGCAGTTGCGGCGATTGGTATTGTTTGAGTATGTCAATCTGATCATTGCCAACTTCGCCTACTGTAAAACGGTTAGGATATTCGTTGACAGTGGCTTTGATGACAGAGATAGCAACTTTTACTCCGGGCTGATTGATGTTGTAAATATGTTGTTGCTTACCGTCTTTTACCGGATTATCGGTGGTAATATCATCGGTATTGAGGAAATTAATGACATCGAACCGGAAACCATCCACACCCATATCGAGCCAAAAGCGTAAAACTTTTTGAACTTCTTTTACAACGGCCGGATTCGACCAGTTCAGGTCGGCCATGCGTACAGCAAATTTGTGGAGGTAATACTGGTTGGTAAGCGAATCAAGCTGCCAGGCACCGCCACCGAAAAACGATTCCCAGTTGTTGGGTTTATCTTTCCAGATATAATAGTTGCGATACGGATTGTCTTTTGATTTGCGGGATTCCTGAAACCATTTGCAATCGGTGGAGGTATGGTTGAGCACCATATCCATGATAACTTTTATTCCACGCTTATGTGCTTCATTCAGAAAATGGGTAAAGTCGTCCATCTGTCCGTAAACATGATCAATCTGATAATAATCGGCTACATCGTAGCCGTTATCCACTTTGGGCGATTTGAGAAACGGAGTGAGCCAAATCCCTTTAATCCCGAGCGACTGAAGATAATCCAGGCGGGAGGTCATGCCTGTAAAGTCGCTTATTCCGTCTCCATTGCTATCCTGAAACGAAGGCATGTATATTTGGTAGAAAACGGTTTCTTTCCACCATTTATCAGTAGCGTTTTGCCCGTTAACCTGAAACGAAACGACTATTGAAAGAAGAATAAATAAGTATTTGTTTATTGTGTGGCGTAACATAGTATTCGATAATAAAGGTTTTAGGAGGTCGTTAATTCATTGTCATTTATTAAAAAAAAATGGAATCTTACTTATTCCAACTGGAATATTACCTGTTCTTATTAGAATCCGACCTGTTACAATTGGAATTGGGAAGGTTCTAATTGTAATTATGTCTGTTCTTATTACAATTGTTCTTATTACAATTCGTTTTATATCTCTTCTAATTAGAATTGACATAATTCCAATTAGTTTTATATCTTTTTCAATTAGAATCTACCTTATTCCAATTAGTTTTAAATCCTTTTCAAATAGAATTGACATAATTCCAATTAGTTTTATATCCTTTTCAAATAGAATCTACCTTACTCCAATTAGTTTTATATCCTTTCCAATTAGAATCTACCTTACTCCAATTTGATTTATATCTTTTCCAATTAGAATTGACATAATGCTAATTATTTTTATTTCAATCCCGGTTTGTTCTATATCTTTTCCAATTACATTTGCTCTAAAATAAGGGTCTATTCAATAAACTGTGTCAGAAAGGATAATTAATTGATATTCCATCTT
>CAYSTC010000027.1:0-54172 GCA_964433885.1 uncultured Paludibacter sp.
AGATAGCCGCCGTTTTTAAAGCCCTGCATACATGTGTATGTGGGGCTTTTTTTGTATCATCCGGATGACTGAAATTCAAACTCTGCCAAAAATATAGAAACAGAGTTGAACTATATTAAGTGTGCGTTAGTTGTTTAAAATAGAAAGAACTTAAGATCAACCACTCCTCTAAATGAGACTCTGAAAGTTTCAATTTTGGCATTGAAATCAGCAGAAGCGAGGATTGAACGCGATTTACAAAGAAGTTTAGTCTCTCATCATAATGTTCGTGGATTGTTCTGGCAATAGTGTTGGATGATCAAACTGACTTACTCATTGAGACTTAAGTGTCAACAGATACATAGCCTGAAATTTAATGCGATAAAATACATAGAGGATTTTACTTACAAATATGTACAATACAGATACAACAAATCCCCGTCGAAAGAATAGTCTGGACGGGGACTTGTTGTATCTGAACCAGAAATATATTTTTCTTATTCTTGATTGAGACTCTCTATTTTATGTTGTCTGTTTACGAAGTATTATTTTTGATTTGTAGGTTGAACTGATTTTTTCAAAGAATGAAACCAAATCTGTATAGACAGAAACATTATAATCGCCTGAAAGGATAAATAGAGAGTGTGTGATAAAAATTTTTGTTGAATCCGATTTCAGAGTAGATTCAAAATTGCCAAATTGCGTTTTTAGCTGTATTGAAGCTGGTATACTTTCAATTTCATATCCTTTGGGAAGAGTGATTATAATACTGTCTATGTCTTTGTATCCGGAAATAATACTAATGTCATGACTGCGTTTCCCTTTCTTTAAGCCATCATAAATACTTCTGTATGGATTTACAGGAACGAATAATCGATTCCCTGTTTTTGTGCCATATATCGGAGTTGTCCAGGAATAGTCAATAGCCAGATTTGGTTGGGTTGATTTGTTTTCTTTTATCTGAATCGATCCTATACCGACGCTCGGCAATTTTATCTCTTCACGGAGTTTGTCTGCTTGCTCATTGCTTTTTGCTAATGGTAACCAGTCATAATTATCATATATTTTTGCTTCACATTTTTTATTCATGGTGACAGAAGCGCTTCCGCTCTCATCAAGAGATACATTTATGCAATTTTTTTCTACATTCAGAGAATCCGGATAATCCGGAAGTTTCTCAATTTTTCCGCCATCTGCATAGTTAACAAGTGCTTCGTGGCCGGATATTCCGTTGTGAATAAAACCAAATGGAACCCTGGGGTTAGTACACTCAAGCCATAAAGTGTCGTTAGTCAATGGTACTTGCAAAATCACATGGTTCATTTGATTGAAATTTGCATAATCAGGATATAGCTTTTTATCTTGTCGATCCATTCTGATGCAAGTGTAATTTGATTTTATGCCTATGACAGCTAACATCGATTGCATATAGTTTGATAGGGCTTTACAATCGCCAAATCCGGTTTTACACACTTCTGCCGCAGGTATTGGTTGATAACCGCCAATCCCTAGTTGAATGCTTACATAGCGAGTGGTTTTGCCAAGATAATCATATAATATCCGAACCTTTTCACGGTCTGAGGTCGCATGCTTTGTTATTTCGATTATCTGATTTTTTATATTCTCGGGAAGGATGTTTCTTCCTTCTAATAGAGTTTTTTCCCATTGCCCCATCGATTTCCAGTCGGTAATTATTCCCGGTACTCCATCATATACGAATTTTTCAGGACTTAAATAAAGTAAGGGAACATAAGTATCTATATCCGGATCTAAATCTTCTTGCTCAATTGCTGACAGGTTTTTTACTTCCCACTCATAACACGATGTTCCTTTTAAGCTCAATTGTTTCGGATTAGTTGCGAAATTAATTTCTTTTTTCCGGTAACTCGTATTGTCGGGCAAATAGAGTTTGTAGTCTGCTTTTTCAACTGACAAGTTATGAGCATATTGAGGGTGAAAAGGAGGGAAAACCAGAATCCCGTTTTTCCATGCAATTTCATATTCATAAACAATTGTCACTGGATAAGTTGGTAAATCACAGTCGAGATAATACAGTTTTGCATCCGATGCTAACTCTTGAGAGTATTCGGTACTGCTGACGTCTGATATTTTAAACTTACGAAGAAGCTTGCCTTCTGCATCGAATAATTTGCCACTAAATCCTTTTAGTTCTCGGAATTTATCGCAGGAACATCTGAAAGCAGCAAAATCTGCTCCTTTCTTATTCAGAACAGATATGGATATTTCTCGTCTTTCTATTCCATTTATTTCAGATTTGTATTCAAACTCGGTGTTTGAATATCTTATTACAGCATAAGCATTTTTTTTTAGGGAATCCGGGATTTGTAGTATGCTCAACTCTGGCTTGTCGTTGGCCGGAAAACAGAGGATTGAAAGCATTAATAATCCATATGATAAAAATAATTTCTTCATGTTTGAAAATATATTAGTTAGTTTATTTTCTTCAGAACTATTAATTCAGCATTTTTAGTAGCCACTTGAGCGTAAAATTCTCTGATTGCCTCATATGAGGTTTGTGGAAAGATAGTTTGGTTTAAATCAAACCGATAGTTTAATTGTACTGTATTGTCTGCTTGGGTTATTTGATATAAGCATCTACCGGCATTTTCAGGTAAGCTTATTTTTACAGATTTCGGAATTTCTTCAACTTTGTAATTGGTCGGAATTTCGATCGTGCTACTGATTTGAAAACCGTGTGGATAATCAAATTCGATAGGTAGCTTACGTTCTGATTGGGTAAATGGATTGCTCTCTATGTGTGTAAGTATCATCGGATTAATATATAAATAGTCGGCCTGTCCGCTGGTTTCTTTCGTGAAATTAATCTTTTCGTTAATGATATTTGATATTGTGTCTTTTCCTTCAAGACTGAAATTGTTGATTTTTATATGAGCATTATTCTCCAATTTTTCAATAAAATCGGCAGAATCTTTAGCGTTATAGAATTGTGATTTGTATCTGTAGGCAAACTGATTGGTGTAACCTGAGTTCACTGTTCCGGACACTGTTCCATTTTTGTCAATACTCGAATTTATTAAGTATATCGTTTGATTTTTTGCAATTTTAGTAAGATCAACCCATTTGTCAGCAATTGTTTCTTCAAAAACCCGAGCCCGGTCAACTAGCAGATCAGTTGGTAGCATATTTAATCCGCCATATACTGCCGATCCATCCATATAATATATATTCCCATTGGTTGTTTTTGCGGCAACAATAAATGTGTTAAGTTTGTCAAATGATGGATAAGTGTATGGGATTCTTCCATGTGAACGTCGACTTATCAGGACTGGATACGCATTTACACCTGCATCTTTTAATGCGCTTAGCAAAATCATATTTATTTGTCCGTTATCACCGGTTTTGTTTTTAATTGCTTCTTTCGCTTTGTTTCCGTAAAATGAGTAGGTTTCATTCCAACTGATTTTCTTTTTAATAAAGGCATAAATTAATTCAATTTTATTTTTTTCATTTTTCACAGTATCTATCAATGCCTTTATTTCATTTTTGAATGGATTTGTCATTTTAATGTTCAATCCAAAATCAGTTTCTTTCTTTATTGTTTCTTCCAGATTTTCCCATGTTTGCGAGTATGATTTATAAAAACTGTTTGGGAATCGGGTTCCATTCAACTCAAATTGTACTCCGGAGCTGAAATCGCTTTTGCACCAAACATAAGGCTCATTTTTTAATGCTGGAACATTATTGGCTGTGAATTTGATGTCCCTGCTTTGGCATGTAACTAAGTTGTTAGATCCGTTCGTAGATAACCCTAAATTGAATTGTTGGTTTTCTGCTGTTTCAACAACTTTGATGGATTCATAGCCTTTGGTTTCGTTGTTGAAGATAAAATATTCCGGGATCAAAACTTCGTAGTTGCTGTACAAAACAGGTATGTCACTTTGAATGTACCAGTTTGGAATCTCGAAAATATGGTCTGAACTCTTTCTGTATTTAAATTCGATGACAGAACCAACCCTGACGTTCGGAATTGAAAACTTTAGTTGCCGGTACCGATTGTTCAATTCTTCATCGAATATATATTTTTTGTCGAGCTTTGTTTTGATAATTTTTCCGTTTTCCAGATTATATGAGTAGGCTTCGAGATTACTAATGTTTTCTCTGTCGCCGTTTGACTTGTAGAAATATGGAATCGATATAGTTGCCCTGTTAACTCCTTCTTGTTTGAGGATTTTGACTTTTTGCTTCAGATCCAAATTGACTTTAAAACCGTCACTTATCCATTCGTAGGATGTGTAGCCATCGTCATACAGGACAACAGCCTCTGCGGTGGTGTCTTTTTCGTAACTTTTCATGCTAAGTTCGTAGTTTGTAATTTTTCCAAATTTCACACTTAAATCCTGAGCTAAAATTAAGGTATTTGCTGCTATACAATATACCGATAAAATGAATAGTTTTCTCATTTTTATTGTTTTGTTTGATGATTGAATGAAGGTTAACTGAATTTGATTGACAAATTTAAAAATATTTTTTGATAGTTTAGTGAAATTGTATGTAAATTTACTTATTTGTATGAAAATATTTTAAACATTTTTTGAATAATATAGAGGGTAGTAATAATTAGGTTTTAAGCATAAAAAAAGGCCGTTGAATTTTATTCAACGGCCTTTTAATGAGTTTATACTTTCTTAAGCGTTTTTAGCTTTCAATACGATGGCTTTAAATGCTTCTGGGTGGTTCATGGCTAAATCGGCCAAAACTTTACGGTTCATTTCAATTCCTGATTTGTGCAAGGCACCCATCAATTTTGAATATGACATGCCTTCCAAACGGGCGGCAGCGTTAATACGTTGAATCCACAATGCGCGGAAATTACGTTTTTTGTTTTTGCGGTCACGGTAAGCATATTGCAAACCTTTTTCCCATGTGTTTTTGGCTACAGTCCATACATTACGACGGCCACCAATGTAACCTCTGGTGAGGCTTAAAATTCTTTTTCTTCTTTTACGTGAAGCAACGTGGTTTACTGATCTTGGCATAATTAAATGATTTGTGAATGTTAGCGTCGCATTTCACTGCGAACTTCAGGCTAAAGCATTCTGTTTTTGACTAAGAAAAAATGTGAATTTAAAATTGAAATTGACTATTTCAAACAAAGCATTTCTTTAACGTTGGTCATGTCAGTTTTGTGAACAAGAGCTGAATGAGTCAGGTTACGTTTTTGTTTTGTTGTCTTTTTAGTCAAAATGTGACTTTTAAATGCATGTTTTCTTTTAATCTTTCCTGATCCGGTAAGGGTGAACCTTTTTTTTGCACCGGAGTTAGTTTTCATTTTTGGCATTGTTACTTATTTTTAGTTATGTAATCCGAATTTGGCAACTGCTGTTTTTATTTTTTTACTTTGGGCGAAAACATGATAATCATACGCTTTCCTTCCAATTGTGGCAGTTGGTCTACTTTTGCGTACTCTTCCAGGTCGTTTGCAAAACGAAGCAATAATACTTCGCCCTGTTCTTTGAAAAGAATCGAACGTCCTTTGAAAAATACATACGCCTTCACTTTGCAGCCCTCTTTCAAAAACTCCTGAGCATGCTTCAATTTGAAATTGTAGTCATGATCATCAGTTTGAGGTCCGAAACGAATTTCTTTCAAAACAACTTTAGCTGTTTTTGCCTTAGCTTCCTTTTCCCGTTTTTTAAGTTGGTATAAAAACTTTTGATAATCAACAACTTTACAAACCGGCGGAACTGCATTTGGAGATATTTCTACCAAATCTAATTCAAGTTGGTCTGCAATGCGCATTGCTTCTTCGTACGAATAAACGCCCTGTTCTACATTGTCGCCAACCAAACGAACTTCTTTTAACCCTCTGATTTTTTCGTTAATACGATTGGGTTGCTCTTTTATCTTACCCTTTTGAGGTCTGATGGTTAATTGCTTAGCTATTGCTTGTTTCCTCCCTAACTTTAAAAAATGAATAAATGATTGTTTTGCATTTTGAGCCCGCAAATATAATACTTTTTTTTGAATTACTATTCGTGTAATAGAAAATATTTAAAACAAATCGCGAGCTTCGCTTTTTATAATCTTCAATCAATCTGCATGTTGGGTTGTGTTTTGCAAATAGGCTTCCAGTCTGTCCATAGCAATTCGGATATTCTCAAGCGAATTGGCATAGGAGAACCTTACGAAACCTTCGCCTCTTTTCCCGAAATCAACGCCGGGTGTGATGCCTACATGTGCTTTTTCCAATACGTCAAAGGCAAAACGGTAGGAATCGGAAGTGAATTTGCGGGCGTCGCAGAAGACGTAGAAGGCGCCCTGAGGTTCAGTGTGGATTATAAATCCCATGTTTTTTAATCGATGTATAATATATAGTCGTCGTTCATTATAAACCGATCGCATGGAGTCAACATCGGTTTTTGCTTTCCGAAGTGCAGCAATTCCGGCTTTTTGTGCTGTGCTCGGAGCGCAGATGAATAGGTTTTGCTGAAGAATTTGCAAGGAGCGCATATACTCTTTTGGCGCAATCAGGTAACCCAGCCGGAGGCCAGTCATGGCAAATCGTTTGGAAAAGCCATTTATTACAAATGCTTTATCGGTGAATTCAAGGATTGAGCGGGCTTTTCCTTTGTAAACAAGGCCGTGATATATTTCGTCGGATATAATCGGAATGTTTAGTTTGGTTAGCTCTTTGTAAACATTGTCGGCAACAAGCGTACCTGTTGGATTCATGGGGGAGTTTACAAATATTGCACGTGTTTTATCTGTAATTTTCGTCCTGATTTCAGCGATATCGTATTGAAAGTCGCATTCGGCATGCAATGGCACTGTTATTGGTTCGGCATGGCAAGCCAGGGTGAAATTCCGGTAGCAGGGATAGCCCGGATCTGACATAATAACCTCGTCGCCGGCTTCGCAAAGCAGCATTAGAGCCATAAGGATAGCAGGTGATGATCCTGAAGTTACAATAATACAATCGGGATCTACTGTAACGTTGTATTCTGATTTGTAAAAGTCACTGATTGCTTCACGTAGTTGTGGGTCGCCCAGCGAATGTGTATAATGAGTCTGGCCGTTGTGGTGTGCCTCAATCGAGGCTTGAGCAATGCAGTTGGGCATGTCAAAGTCGGGCTCCCCAACCTCAAGGTGGATAATGTCTATTCCCTGGCGTTGTAACTCGTTGGCTCGCTCCAGTACATCCATGACAATAAAGGATGTCATGCGTTCAATAGTTTGATTCATTTTTATATATGGGTAAAAACTAATTGCAAAAGTACTTAAAATGACTAAGGTGATTGCATGTTTCGCAGGAAAAATAGAGAGGAATGATCAGTTACATTTTCTCTTTATGGTGATATTGCATATTTGCGAAAATATAACTACCTTTGTCCCACTTTTTTGAAAAAGAAAGTGTGATGGGAAATTAAGCGACAAATCACTTTAAAATAACCGCTTAAATTTTGAGTAACACATTAAAAAAAACAAAATGAAATCATTTGATTTGAAAGGAACAGTGAGAACTGGCCTTGGCAAAAAAGCCACAAAAGCAGAAAGAGTTGCTGACAATGTGCCTTGTGTATTGTATGGAACTGCTGAAAACGTACACTTTACTACTACTGTAAGTGAAATCCGCAAATTGGTTTACACTCCTGAAGTATTTGTTGTAAATCTGAATATCGATGGTAAGGAAACCAAAGCTATTATGAAAGCGTTGCAATTTCACCCTGTAACCGATAAAGTATTACACATGGACTTCCTTGCTATCAGCGAAGATAAACCAGTAGTTGTAAATCTGCCTGTTAAACTTGAAGGTTTGGCAGAAGGTGTGAAAGCCGGGGGTAAATTGGCTCTTGAAATGCGTAATTTGAAAGTAAAAGGTTTATATACTCAAATTCCAGAAAACATCGTTATTGATGTTACTGAATTAGGATTGGGAAAAACTATCCAGGTTGCAAAAGTTTCAGTTCCAAATTTGGAAATCCTGAATGCTAAAAACGCTGTAGTTGCTCAGGTTAAATTGACAAGAGCTGCCCGTGGTGCTGCTGCAAATGCTGGCAAATAATTTTTGAACAGATGAAATACTTAATTGTCGGATTGGGCAATATTGGTAACGAGTACCAGGATACCCGCCACAACATAGGTTTTACAATATTGGACGCTTTTGCTAAGGCGTCCAATGTTTTTTTTACAGAAAACCGTTACGGCTCCACGTGTGAAGTGAAGTTGAAAGGTCGTACTCTGATTTTGCTCAAGCCATCTACGTTTATGAACCTGAGCGGAAACGCTTTGCGTTACTGGATGCAAAAGGAAAAAATTGCTATCGAAAACGTATTGGTAATTGTGGATGATCTTGCTCTGCCTTTCGGAACGCTTCGGTTGAAACCCCAGGGCTCTGATGCAGGGCATAACGGGTTGAGAAATATACAGGAAATTCTGGGGCACAATAATTATCCACGATTGCGGTTTGGAATTGGTAATGATTTTGCCAAGGGGCGGCAAGTGGAGTATGTGTTGGGAAAATGGAGTGCCGAGCAAGCAGCTGCTATTCCTGAACGTGCCGAGCGTTGTGCGGAAATTATCCAAAGTTTCTGTCTGGCCGGTATGCAATTGACCATGACACAGTTTAATGGAAAATAATGAAAACAGAAGTTCGTATCGATAAATGGTTGTGGGCGGTACGCTTGTTCAAAACCCGCTCGCTGGCTGCCGAAGCTTGTAAGAAAGGTAAAATTATAATCCAGGGCGTTCAGGTTAAACCATCCCGTAATGTAAAAGTGGGTGATGTGGTTTGTGTGAAACGCAACCCGATTTTGTTTTCGTTCAAAGTGCTGGCGCTTTCGGAAAACCGGATGAATGCAAAACTCGTTCCGGGTTTTATGGAAAACGTAACCACGCCTGATCAACTGGAGCTGATTGAACTTGGGAAATTGGCTGGGCAAACCGGCCGTGATCGTGGAACGGGAAGGCCTACCAAAAAGGAACGCCGTGAACTCGATGACTTTATCGAGCCCGTATTTATGGATGAAGATGGAGACTGGGATTTTGAAACCCATAACCCCTGAAGGGGAACTGAATTACTTTCGTTTACACTTTTTAATTACAAATATACAGCTGACTTAGTCCCACTTTAGGGGCTAGGGGTTATCTCTGAAAATTCATGTTTATAGCCCACAAACTCAAAAAAGAAAATATCTGCGAATATCTGCTTTACATGTGGCAGATCGAAGATCTGATCCGTGCTTTCGGGTTGGATATTGACGCGATAAATGACAGGATTATAAAGCCATTTCCGGTGAAAGTGGATAGCGAACGAAAATCGCTATATGAATGGTACGAAAGCCTGATTGAAATGATAAGGCTCGAAGGGGTTCAGGAATCGGGACATTTGCAATTGAACAAAAATGTGATTATCGAACTCGATGAGTTTCATGCGCTGCTGATGAAATCGGGCAAAGTTCCTTCGTATAACGCAAAATTTCTTTTTATTTTGCCCTTTATCAATCAGTTGCGACAAAAAGGTGAAGCAGGCTTGAGTGATATTGAACTGTGCTTTAATTTTCAATATGGCATCATGATGCTGAGAATGAAAAAGGCTGAAATAACTCCTCAGACGCAACAGATACAAACCGAAATAAGTAAATACATGGTGTTATTATCAAAAAACTACCAGCTTTACAAATCAGGAGAATTGGATATTGAAGAATAAAAGTAGATTGATCGAACGATTATTTGCTAAATAATGGCTATTTTTGAGCCGTGAAATTTAAATAAGTAATACCTAAAATATCTAATTGTATGTGACGAGTTCGTTTTGGCGGGCGAGTTCCATATAACAACTAAAAACAATTATTTACATATGAAAGGCATTGTTTTAGCCGGAGGCTCCGGAACCCGTTTGTATCCGATTACCAAGAGTATTTCCAAGCAAATTATTCCGGTTTACGATAAGCCGATGATTTATTATCCGTTGTCGGTTTTGATGCTGGCGGGAATTACGGAAATTCTGATTATTTCTACTCCTCAGGATATTCATTTGTATAAAAATCTGCTTGGAACGGGTGAAGACCTGGGTGTTAAACTGGAATATGCCATTCAACCTTCGCCCGATGGATTGGCACAAGCATTTATTATTGGAGACGAATTTATCGGTGATGATAGTGTTTGCATGGTTTTGGGTGATAATATTTTCTATGGATTCGATTTTTCGCGCACCTTGCGTGAAGCAGCGAAATTGAAAGATGGCGCTACGGTGTTTGGATATTATGTAAATGATCCGGAACGTTATGGAGTAGCAGAATTTGATACAAACGGTAAAGTGTTGAGCCTCGAAGAAAAGCCATTGCAGCCCAAATCAAACTATGCTGTCACAGGCTTGTATTTTTACAGCAATGATGTGGTGAAAAAATCGAAAGGCCTGAAACCATCGAAACGTGGTGAACTGGAAATTACCGACCTCAACCGTTTATATCTTGAAGAAGGGCGCCTGAGCCTGAAAATGATGGGGCGTGGCATGGCCTGGTTGGATACCGGAACGCACGACAGCTTGCTCGAAGCTTCGAATTTTATTGCCACTATCGAAAACCGTCAGGGACTGAAAATTGCCTGTTTGGAAGAGATTGCTTTCCGCAATGGTTATATTTCGCGCGAGCAGTTGCTTTTACTGGCAGAGCCTCTAAAAAAGAATCATTACGGCCAATATCTGATTAAAATTGCTAACGAAGCTATTTGATTAATTGCTTCTCGTTTTTATAAATAACTTTTCCAAAGTTATAAACTTTGGAAAAGTTTCAATAAAAAATATGGAAATTATAGAAACCCCCATTAAAGATCTTATTATTATAAAACCTCGTGTATTTGCAGATGCACGGGGCTTTTTCTGTGAAACATACAATAAAAGAACCTTTCACCAAGCCGGAATTGACCTGGAATTTTGCCAGGACAATCAGTCTAAATCGTCGTATGGTGTGATTCGCGGGTTGCATTACCAACTTAATCCGCAAAGCCAGTCCAAACTGGTTTCGGTGGTTCAGGGAGCAGTGTGGGATGTGGCCGTGGATTTGCGCAAAGATTCACCAACGTTTGGACAATGGTATGGCATTGAACTTACTGAAGAAAACCACCTGCAGTTTCTGATTCCACAGGGTTTTGCTCATGGTTTTTCGGTAATCAGCGAAACGGCTGTTTTTTCGTATAAATGCGATAATTTCTACAGCCCAACGCTTGAGCGCGGTTTGATGTACAACGATCCGGCTCTGGGCATCGACTGGAAGATTCCTGCGGACAAAGCCATTGTTTCAGATAAAGACATGAAACATCCGCTTTTCAAAGATGCTGAAATGAATTTTTAAGACCCCCAACCCCCTAATGGGGGCTTTGGCAGTAAAACGCTAAATTAAACCTTTTATTTGTTTAATTTCAAAGACCATGTCTTAAGCCCCCATTTGGGGGTTTGAAGGTCATAGAGAAATACGATATACCATGCAAACCATATTAATAACCGGTAGTAAAGGCCAGCTTGGCAACGAAATGCGGCAGGCAGCAGTCCATTTTTCTGCTTTTAGATTTATCTATACCGATGTAGAAGATCTGGATATTTGCGATAAAAATGCATTGGACGCCTTTGTGAAAGCCAATGCTGTTGATGTTATAGTGAATTGTGCGGCTTATACGGCTGTGGATAAGGCCGAGGACGATGTGGAGCTTTGCTATAAAATAAATGCCGATGCCGTTCGGAATATCGGTGAGGTAGCTGTTGCCAACAAAGCAAAAGTGGTTCATGTTTCCACCGATTATGTGTTTGACGGCACAAATCACGTACCTTATTCGGAAAATCAGGATGTTTGTCCGGCCACAGTTTATGGAAAATCCAAACTGGCTGGAGAACAGGCGTTGTTGGATGTTTGCCCGCAATCGGTAATTTTGCGCACAGCGTGGTTGTATTCAGCTTTCGGCAACAACTTTGTGAAAACAATGATCAAGCTTGGAGTAGAGCGCGATTCTCTTAATGTGATTTTCGATCAGGTAGGTACGCCTACTTATGCGGCCGACCTGGCTGATGCTATTCTTAGCCTGTTGAGTCACGAAACATTTGTGCCGGGCATTTATCATTTTTCCGACGAAGGTGTTTGTTCATGGTACGATTTTACGAAAACCATCCACCGCATTGCCGGTATTAAATGCGACGTCCGGCCTATCGAAACAAAAGATTATCCGGCTCGCACACCGCGCCCGCACTACAGCGTGCTGAATAAAGCTAAAATCAAAGCTACATACGGAATTGCAATTCCACATTGGGAGGAGAGTCTGGAGCGATGCATTGCCGTATTAAAGGCATAAAACTAATTTTAAAAACGCAAATCAATTTTAATGATTTGCGTTTTTTTTTGCTGTAAATAAAAAAATAATCAAAATTGCTTTGTTTGTATAAATAATTCCAATAACTTTGCAATTCAAAGTACTTTTAATGCGTTTGGAAAAAATGGAGAAACAAATAGAAGATTTAAAAGCAATACGCGAGATGATGGAAAAATCATCCAAGTTTTTGTCATTGAGTGGTTTGTCTGGTGTGATGGCAGGTGTTACAGCTATTGCCGGAGCTGCGGTGGCTTATTTCTATATTCTCGAACAATCACGGGCTGTTGCTGTACCTTTGTTGATGATTGATGCTTTGCTGACACTCATAATTTCTATAAGTTTTGGAATTTTGTTTTCGGCTAGAAAAGCTAAAAAACGTAAGCTTAAACTTGTAAATTCAGTTACCCTGAAAATTGTTTATAATCTAGCCGTTCCATTGATGACAGGAGGGATACTCTCACTGATATTAATATATCGTGACCAAATTGAACTTGTTGCGGCAATAACCCTAATTTTCTACGGACTAGGTTTAATCAACGCATCAAAATACACCCTTGATGAAATTCATTATCTTGGCTTGACTGAAATAGTGCTCGGAATATGTGCCGCTATTTTCTTATACCATGGCATATTATTTTGGACCATTGGCTTTGGCCTCTGCCATATTGTGTACGGATCAATTATGTATAAAAAATACGATTTGAATTAGTCAGATGGCAAATATAATCGCAAATCTGAATAAAGCCTTCGATAGTCGTATCCGGTTAGGTATTATGTCGATATTGATGGTGAACGACTCAGTAGATTTCAACACAATGAAGGAACTGTTGGAACTAACCGATGGCAACCTGGCCAGCCATATTAAGGCGCTTGAAGGATTGGAGTATATTCAATCAAGCAAACAGTTTATTGGTCGCAAGCCTAACACAAGATTTCTGATTACAGAACTCGGACGTCAAAGCTTTCGTGAGCATTTAAATGCCCTTGAAAATCTCATTAAGTAATTTTTTTATCACTTTACTTTGAAAAACAAAGTACTTTTAAATATAAATTAATAATTAATTCAAGAAATTATGGAAACAAACATGCAACACGTTGAAAGGTTCAGCCAATCAATTACACTTAAGGCAATTATTATTGGAATAATGACATTGTTACTGCTTATACCCGGACAAATGATTCAAAACTTAATTGATGAAAGACAAAAACGCAGCGAAGAAACTATTGGTAAAATTAATTCAAAATGGAGTAACGCACAAACAATTAATGGCCCTGTGTTAGTACTTCCTTATACAACTACAGAAACGGATGATAAAAACAAGGTGGTGAACATACAACATACTGTAAAGTTTACACCTGAAATGTTGGTTATCAAGGCTAAACTAATCCCCGAGGAGCGCCATTACGGAATATATAAATCAATTCTATATAAAAGTGAACTTGAAATTACCGGTAACTTTAAGAAAATAGATTTTCCGTTACCTTTAAATAGTCAAATGAATAAAGGCGAAGCCTATGTTCGGATTGGTATTTCAGATTTACGAGGAATGACTAATAATCTGGATTTTATGATGAATAATGCACATTTTACAGCTGAAGCAGGAGGAGAACAGGATAGTATAGGACAGGGATTGGTTATTGCCCTGAAAGATTTTGATTTAATGCAAGGAGGTGCATTATCATTCAAATGTACTATGAAACTTAATGGAAGCAGTGATATTAATTTTATTCCAATAGGTAAAACTACCCACGTACAAATGCAAGGTGCATGGAAATCACCTGGATTCATCGGTAGCTTTACACCAGAATACAAAATGACCGAGTCTGGATTTGATGCTAAATGGAATATTCTCCACTTTAATAGAAATATTCCAGAGTCTTGGGTTGATAATCAACAACAGTCATTTGGAGATGCCTCTTTTGGGGTAAATCTGGTCGACACTGTGAATCACTATCAGCAAAATATGCGATCGGCAAAGTATGCATTCATGTTCATAGCACTTACATTCGTTGTTTTCTTTTTTGTTGAAGTGCTTACACGTAAAAAAATTCATCTTGTTCAATATCTGTTAGTAGGTATTGCATTGATTTTGTTCTACAGCTTATTGTTATCTATTTCTGAACAAATCAACTTTGCTACAGCTTATTTGATTGCAAGTGTTGCAACTATAGGGTTGATAACTGTTTATGCTCATAGTATTTTTAAAAATAAAATGCAAACAACTATTCTAACTTCAATTTTGAGTATACTTTATGTGTTTTTATATGTAGTGCTTCAGCTGGAGGATATTGCGTTACTTATTGGTAGTATTGGTTTGTTTATGATTCTAGGATTTATCATGTTTTTTTCCAGAAAAATTATTTGGTATAAAAATCCAGAACAAACAGAATAATTAAAGCTGAATAATAAAAACCCGCAAATCAATTACCTTGATTTGCGGGTTTTTATTTTGATTGTCAAGCATAAACTACGACAGTGCCTGCACAAAGTCTTTGAACAAGTCCTCCACGTCTTCAAGTCCTACGGAAATACGAATCGTTTTGTCCGAGACATTCATTTCTTTCCGTATTTCGGCAGTAAATGTTCCGTAAATGGTGCTTGCCGGATGGATAGCCAGCGTTTTATTGTCGAACAGGTTGGTCGCACGTTTTACCAGTTTGAGCTTGTTCATGAAGCTGAAGCAGGCTTCGCGCGATTCCAGATTGAACGTAAACATGGCACCTGGTTTTTCGCCAAACTGTGTCCGGCTTAACTCGTAATACTTATTAGTTGGTAGGCCGGTATAATTCACCGATTCCACTTCGGGAAGCGCTGCCAGTTTTTCAACCAGTTTAAGGCAGGTGTCGGTTGCGCGCTCATAACGTATAGTCAGCGTTTCCAATCCAAGGGTTTGCATGTAAGCGGCCTGTGGGGTCATGTATGCGCCCATGTTCCGATGAATTTCTTTGCGCAGTTTGGTTGTAAACGCTGCCGATCCGAATTCTTTGGCCATAACGTGTAGTTTTGGTGACGAAAGCCAATCGAAATTACCGTAGTCGATAATCAATCCACCTAGGCCGGTTGCACCGCCCGAGATATATTTAGTGCTCGACACAATTTCTATATTCACTCCAAAATCTTTTGCTTTGAAAGCGCAGAAAGGAACAATGGTGGTGTCAGCAATAACCGGTATGCCTTTTTGTTTGGCAATTTTTGAAATGGCTTTCAAATCAGCCACTTCCAACTGCGGATTAGTGATTATTTCCAGAAAAAGTGCACACGTATTTTCATTGATGTGCGATTCTACTTCGTCAGGATTCGTCAGGTCGCAGAAACGGATTTCCACACCAAAAGCCGCAAGGGTAGAGGCGAAGAATGAATACGTATTTCCAAACAAATGGCGCGAAGTAACGATGTTGCTGCCAGCTTGAGCCACGGTAATGATGGCATTGGTTATGGCTGCCATTCCGGAATTCAGAGCCGTAACGTTAAACGCACCGGTAATGGTTCTCACGCGGTCTTCAAAATATTGAACCGTCGGATTTGTAATCCGTGAGTATGTGTGATTGGCAGAACGCCCGGTAAATGCAGCTTCCATCTCTTCTGCAGTTTCAAATTCGTAAGCCGCCGAATTGTACACAGGCATGCTCAATGCGTTGTATGCATCGGGTTTGGCATAGGGCGTATGCAGTATTTTTCCGTCGAATGATAAATCTTTGTCCATAATAGTAAGGGTGAGGAGTAAGAGGTAAGAAATTTGTTATCGCTTATAAACACCTACCAGGTTTTTAAAACCTGGTAGGTGTGCACTGAATGGTAAAAATAAATTTCTACGTTTTTGCCTCTGTTTTTATCTGAGTTTTGCTCCCAGTTTTGTTTCGTAGTTGTTTTGCAGCTTTTTCATGATACCGTCAATTTGAGAGTCGGTAAGAGTTTTGCTGTCGTCTTGCAACAAGAAGCTCACTGCGTATGATTTTTTGCCGGCTTCCAGGTTTTTACCTTCATACACATCAAACAGGTTTACCTTTTTCAGCAACTTGCGCTCAGTTTCGAAAGCTATTTTCTCAATTTCCGCAAAAGTGATATTTTTATCCAGCAATAAAGCCAAATCGCGTTTCACTTCAGGGAATTTTGATAATTCTGCATATTGCACTTTGTGGTCGCCAAGTTCGGCAAGAATGGAGTTCCAGTTCAAATCTGCAAAATAAACTTCCTGATCGATATCCGTTATTTTGCGAATTTTAGGATGAACAATACCGTAAACAGCCAGTTTCCGTCCGGCAGCACTATAAATGGTCAACGCTTCGCTCAATAAATCATCGGCATATTCGCCTGTAACCAGTTTGCGCAGGTTGAAGCCAAGACGGCGGAAAATATTTTCGATATAAGCTTTCAGTTCATAAATACTCGATTTTTCATCGGCGGCTGTCCATGATTGGCTGCGTTTGTTGCCCGTAAGCCACAATCCAAGGTGAAAATCTTCGGAATAAGCAGCCAGCGTTTCGCCTTCTTTTTTGTTGTCGGCATCATAATAATAGCAGTTCCCGAATTCGTAGAATTTCAGGTCGGCATTTTTGCGATTTACATTGCGGTTGATATTTTCCAATCCTCCGAAAAGCAAAGTCTGGCGCATAACGTTCAAATCCGAGCTGAGCGAATTGATGATTTTGACACTGTGGGCCGCCGGATATGAAGTCAGATCGGTATAATATCCGCCTTTGGTCAGCGAGTTATTCAATATTTCGTTAAATCCTTGCGCGGTTAGTTGCTCCGAAATCAGGTTCTGAAGCTTGTAACTATCCGGTTTAGAGCTGTAGCTCAACGTCGATTTCAATGTTTCTCCAATTTCCACATTGTTGTAGCCGTAAATACGCAGGATGTCTTCAATCACATCCACATCGCGTTGTACATCCACACGGTATGCCGGAACGTGAAGTACGTAACCTTCTTCGTTTTCGCTCACAATTTTCATTTCGAGAGCAGCAAGAATGGTTTCGATATTTTCTTTCCCGATTGCTTTGCCAATAAGCGTGTTGATTTTGCGCAAAGAAACAGAAACTTCGAATGGTTTTACTTCTTGCGGATAAACATCTACGATTTCGCTCGAAATTTGTCCGCCGGCCACTTCCTGAATCAGCAAAGCGCAACGTTTCAAAACATAAATTGTGTTGGTCGGATCGCAACCACGTTCGAAACGGAACGAAGCATCGGTGTTCAAACCATGGCGGCGAGCCGTTTTGCGAATAGAAACCGGATTGAAATAAGCGCTTTCCAGAAATACGTTTTGAGTTGTTTCGGTTACTCCCGAATCCAGACCGCCAAATACTCCTCCGATACACATCGGCGCTTCGGCGTTGCAAATCATCAGGTCGGCTGCATTCAGTTTTCGTTCTGTGCCTTCCAATGTGGTAAACGGCGTTCCTTCAGCCAATGTTTTTACGCGCACTTCACCGCCTTTTATTTTGTCGGCATCGAATGCGTGAAGCGGTTGTCCAAGTTCGTGCAATACGAAATTGGTGACATCCACAATATTATTGATAGGACGAAGTCCGATAATAAGCAGGTAATTTTTCAACCATGCTGGCGATTCGGTTACTTTTACGCCTGAAATTGTTACAGCAGAATAACGCGGACAAGCATCCGTGTTTTCAACTGTTACGGGAATGGTCAGATTTGAGTTTTGAACGGCAAAAGCATCTACTGAAGGTTTGGTGAGTTTTACCGATTTGTCTTTCAATGCAAAAAATGCGGCTAAATCGCGGGCTACACCAAAGTGAGAAGCGGCATCCACGCGGTTGGGCGTAATGTCTACTTCCAGCAAATAGTCGCTTTTGATACCATAATAATCTTTGGCTAAAGTTCCAACCACAGCCTCAGCTGGCAAAACAATGATGCCATCGTGGCTGGTTCCGATACCGATTTCATCTTCAGCGCAAATCATTCCAAATGATTCTACTCCACGTATTTTTGAACGTTTAATGGTGAAAGTCTCATCGCCTGAGTAAAGTTTAGTGCCAACAGTTGCAACCACTACTTTTTGTCCGGCTGCCACGTTAGGTGCTCCGCATACGATTTGCAGTGGCTCGTTGCCGCCTACATTCACTGTTGTTACATGCAAATGGTCTGAGTTTTCGTGTTCGGCACAAGTCAGAACTTCACCTATGACCAGACCTTCCAGTCCGCCTTTTACGGTTTGAACTTCTTCCACGCCACCAACTTCCAAACCAATCGAAGTCAATGCTTTTGATAATTCATCGGGTGTTACATCAATATTAATGTATTGTTTCAGCCAGTTATACGATATATTCATAACGATTTTTAGTTGTAAATTTTTTGAAGCCACAAAGATACGATTATTTTTAGAGTTATTGAATCCGGAACTTACTAAAATGATTCCTGCTCAGGCTTTTTAAAACGTTTTGCGGGATATTTACAATTGAACAATAGGTTGATATTGCTTAATCAATGCTAATTTGGTGCCAATATTGTGCTCATTTCGGAATGATTTGTGTAATTATTCATTATTTTTGCGTCGTCTTAAATAAAAAAACACACAGAAAATGATTCAGGAAAATTTTATCCGTCTTTTTGAAGATTCTTTTCGAAACAACTGGGAACTACCTGCATACAGCAATTATGGCGAAGACCTGACAATGACTTATGCCGACGTTGCCAAAAGAGTAGCCCGGATTCATATATTATTCGAGCAATGCAAGCTGAAGCCTAACGATAAAGTAGCTTTAATTGGCCGGAATAATGCCAACTGGGCGATAACCTATCTGGCAACGGTTACCTATGGTGCCGTTATAGTTCCCATTTTGCAGGATTTCAACCCCAATGATGTGCATCATATCACCAATCATTCCGAATCGACTTTGCTGTTTGTGGGCGATAATATCTGGGAAAATCTGGATGAAGAGAATTTAACCACTGTAAAAGCGGTGTTTTCGCTTACAGGATTTAATTGCATTACTTTGCTGAATAAAGAGCCAAAGCCTGAATTGCAGGAAGCTGAGGTACATGAGCAGCTGGTGAAAAAATACCTGCAACCCGATTATATCAACAGTTTGTTTCATGCCAAATACCCGCAAGGTTTTTTCCGCGATCACGTTCGGTATATCGATAAGCCGAATTCCGAAATTGTCTCCATAAATTATACATCAGGTACAACCGGTTTCAGTAAGGGTGTTCTTACTAGCGGAAATGCGTTGGCGGGGAATATAACTTTTGGTCTTCGTACCGGGTTAGTGGCACAACAGTTCCGCGTTATCTCATTCCTACCCCTTGCTCATGCTTATGGCTGTGCCTTTGAATTTTTGACATCAACCTGTGCCGGTTGTCATATTCATTTTATAGGAAAAATTCCTTCACCAAAGATTTTATTGACTGCTTTTGCTGAAATAAAGCCTAATGTTGTTTTTCTGGTTCCGCTTATTATAGAAAAAATTTATAAAAAGCAAATTCAGCCTCTGTTGGCTCGTCCTTCAATGCGTTGGGTGTTAAGCATTCCTTTTTTGGATCAAACAATCCTTTCGCAGGTTCGGAAAAAACTGATCGATGCTTTTGGTGGCGAATTTTCGCAAATTGTTGTTGGTGGTGCGCCACTGAACGCAGAGGTAGAAGAGTTTTTTGCAAAAATAAAATTTCCTTATACGGTAGGTTATGGAATGACTGAGTGTGCTCCGCTTATCAGTTATGCCGATTGGAGGGAATTTGTTCCAAAATCGGCAGGGAAGTTGCTTGATATTATGGAAGCAAAACTTTTGCAGCAGGATGAAGAAACCGGGGTGGGAGAGATTTGTGTCCGTGGCGAGAATCTGATGTCCGGCTATTATAAAAATCCGGAGGCAACGGCTCTGATAATTGATAAGGACGGTTGGTTGCATACAGGTGATTTGGGGACAATTGATGCTGAAGGTAATGTATTTATACGCGGACGCAACAAGACAATGATCCTTAGTGGAAGTGGCCAAAATATATATCCGGAAGAAATTGAAGCCAAGCTCAATAATATGCCTTATGTGATGGAAAGTCTGGTGATAGAAAGCAATGGAAAATTGGTGGCTTTGGTTTGTCCCGATTATGAGGCAGTGGATGCCGAAGGGATTGATCAGAAACAACTGGAAGAAACCATGGAAGAAAATCGAAAATTACTTAATTCGATGGTCGCGGCTTATGAAGGAGTAACAAAAATCCAACTTTATCCACACGAATTTGAGAAAACACCTAAAAAGAGTATCAAACGTTATTTATATTCTAATAATAATTAAGATTGTAAGTAGCCAGTAAATCAATTATTTGCACTCCAGATAGAGCTGCAGGAAAAATATTTCAAAAAAAGAACCCGATTATTAATGCATAATAAAAATTTGGTGTATCTTTGCACCGATTTTGAATAGCAAAATTAACATGTTAAATTCTAAAGGTTAAAAAGAAATGAAAAAAGTATTTTTGTTTTGCGTTGTAGCTTTGGCTTTCGCATCTTGCGCTCCTAAAGCAGCTGAACAAGCTCCTGCAACTGATTCTACTGCTGTTACTGTTGACACTGCTGCTGTTGACACTGCTGCTGTTGATACTGCTGCTGTTGATTCAGTAAAGTAATCGAAGCTAACGTAAATTTTACGAAGCAAAAAGTCCGTTAGAAGTATTTCTAATGGACTTTTTAAATATTGAGCGGTTGCAGAATGGTGGTGGATCGCTCTATTATAGTTTTTTTTACTCATTTATTCATAAAAATGAGCAAAACCAAAAAATAATTTAAAAAAAAACGATATTTATTAATGCAGAATAAAAAAATGATGTACCTTTGCATCGATTTTGAATTGCAAAACAAACATGTTAAATTTTAAAAGTTTAGAAGAAATGAAAAAAGTATTTTTGTTTTTTGTGGTAGCTATGGCTTTCGCATCTTGCGCTCCTAAAGCAGCTGAAACTACTCCTGCTGCTGATTCTACAGTTGTTGCTGTTGATACTACTGCTGTTGACACAACCGCTGCTGATACTGCTGCTGTTGATTCAGTTAAGTAAAAAAAAGCTATCGCAAAAAGAAATTCTTGCAAGCATTAAAGTCCGTTATTTCGATAACGGACTTTTTTTTTGAAAAAATGCCTATTCCGAGCATTTTTTGTACCTTTGCAAACCAATTTATAAAAACACAAAAAGAAAATTATGTTACGAATTGCTGTACAAGCCAAGGGAAGGTTATATGAAGAAACTATGTCGTTGCTTACCGAATCAGGTATTAAACTTGAATCCGGTAAACGTCTGCTACTTTTGCCTGCCCGTAATTTCCCTTTGGAAGTTTTGTTCCTTCGCGACGATGATATTCCACAATCTGTAGCAGATGGAGTGGCTGATGTTGGAATTGTAGGCGAAAACGAATATGCCGAAAAAAAGAAAAATGCTTCAATAGTTAAGCGACTGGGCTTTAGCAAATGCCGGTTGTCATTAGCAATTCCTAAAGAAATCGATTACAAAGATATATCGTGGTTTAATGGAAAAGTAATTGCAACCTCTTATCCGGAGATATTAGGCGACTTTTTGAAAGAAAAAAACGTCGCTGCTGATATCCATGTGATAACAGGTTCTGTAGAAATAGCTCCGAATATCGGATTGGCCGATGCAATTTTTGATATAGTGAGTTCCGGAAGCACTTTGGTGACAAATCATCTGAAAGAAGTGGAAGTTTTGATGAAATCGGAAGCTCTGCTTATTGCTAACCCAAATCTGACTGAAGAAAAGCAGGCTATTCTTGATGAGCTTCTATTCAGAATTGAGTCAGTTCAGATGGCAGAAGGTAAAAAATATGTGTTAATGAATGTTCCGACTGAAAATATCGATAAAATTATTGAAGTTCTGCCCGGAATGAAAAGCCCTACCATTATGCCATTGGCAAAAGACGGCTGGAATTCATTACATGTGGTAATTGATGAAAAGAGATTTTGGGATATTATCGGAAAATTGAAAACGTTAGGTGCTGAGGGCATTTTGGTTATCCCAATCGAGAAAATGATTCTTTAGCCGGGTGGTTGTTGATTGATTACAGATATTGGATGTTTTAAACCTAAATTATTATGAATCTGTGTATTGATCAGGGAAATTCAAGTACTAAAATTGGTGTTTTTAATCAGAATGAAATGATTGAAACGGCAGTTTTTGAAGAATTTGGCTTTGATGAAATTTCAGGATTGTTTGAAAAATATTCAATTACTGCCTGCATATTATCAAGTGTAATCCGTGAAAACAACGAACTTCTTGTTCAGCTAAGAAGCCGGTGTTGCGAATTTATCGAATTATCTCATCAAACTGCTGTACCGATTGAAAATCGCTATCAAACTCCCGAAACTTTGGGTAAAGATAGATTGGCAGCAGTGATAGGTGCTTCATTTCTGAAACCCGGTAGTGATTTGTTGGTTGTAGATGCAGGAACTGCAATTACTTACGACTTTATTGACGCTAATAATAATTATTGGGGTGGAAATATCGCGCCGGGATTGAATTTAAGATTGAGGGCATTGCACGAATTTACCCAAAAATTGCCTCTGGTTGAGGCCCGGATTGAAACTCCTGAGTTGGGCACAGATACTCAGTCAGCAATAATTTCGGGTGCTTTATATGGTATTGTCTATGAAATAGATGGCTATATTGATCATTTAAAAATTAAATATCCCGGACTTTTAGCTTTTTTAACGGGAGGTAGCACTTTTTACTTTGCTACAAAACTAAAAAATGCCATCTTTGCAGAAAAAAATTTAGTGTTAATCGGTCTCAACCGTATTCTTCAATACAATGTACAAAAATAAAGCATTTCTTCTCGCTCTCGGTTCATTCCTTCTCGTACAATTTGCTATCGGACAGAATAATACAAATTCACCTTATACCCGTTTCGGATATGGTGATATAAGTGAAACGAATTCAGGTGAACAACGTGCCATGGGTGGGGTTGCTTTAGGTGCACGTTCAAATTTTAATATTAATACCGTGAATCCTGCTTCGTACAGCAGTGTAGATACCATGACGTTTATGTTTGATCTTGGGGCATCGGCATTGATGTCAAGATTTTCGAACAATTCGGGAGCTACAAATACTTTCAATGGTAATCTTGAATACATTACGATGCAATTTCCGTTGGCTAAAAATATTGGATTTAGCGCCGGTTTGTTGCCATATTCGTTTGTAGGATATAATTATTACAAGGTTGATTCAGCTGATACCGGGCTGGGATTGGATGATTTTGATAAAATATCATACCGCACCACTTTCAATGGCAATGGCGGCTTTAGTCAGGTATATGCCGGATTGTCTGCGAGTTTGTTTAACCACATATCGCTTGGTGCAAATGCATATTACATGTACGGAAGCATAAACAACAATCGGAGCCTGCGTTTTCTTGGCACTTCAGATTCTACCTTTCAATACAATATAATTAGTGCCAGCAACTTCCGATTCCGCTATGGGGTTCAGTTGTATAACACATTTGCTAAGAAGCATGATGTGACATTAGGCTTGATTTACGAACAAAAGGCAAAATTGAATGGAAGTTTTTCGCAAGCTACCTACGGGGTTTTGAACGACACAACAGTAACTGGGACAGGTGATAATGACTTTGAGTTGCCAACCATGTATGGAGTTGGTTTGTATTATACATACGACAAGCGCTTGTCGATCGGTTTGGATTATATTATGCAGGAGTGGGGCAATGCTAAATTCAAAGGAAACTACGACTTGAGCAATCGTTCAAAAATCGCTCTGGGGGTTGAATACCTGTCTAACCCGAGGGGACGTAAATTTACCGAAAGAATGCGTTATCGTGCAGGATTGAGTTTAAGCGATCCTTATTATAAAGTGAATGCTGTAACTCCACCAAAGAACATTGGTGTTTCGCTTGGTCTTGGTTTGCCGCTCTACAATAATGCTACCAACACAGTTACAATGCTGAATGCTTCTGTAGAATACGGTAAATTGGGTTCTTCTGATTTGTTGCGTGAAGATTATTTTAAATTCACTCTGAACGTTGCCTTTAATGAACACTGGTTCTTTAAACGCAAATTGTAATCAGGTTCTTCGTAATTAACTCTCAGGAAGTTTTGAAGTCAAAAAAATATATATCCGTTAGCAAAATAATTGCAGGGAGTCTGTTCGCTTTTTTTTGCCTGCTGTCGTGCCAAAAGGAAGACAAACCTGAAAAGATTGCAGCCGTTGTTGACCGTTCGGCAATGCCCAGGCTTCATGCTACAGATATTACTACAGTAATTTCCGATTCCGGCATTACGCGTTACCGCATATCTGCTCCCACCTGGAATATATACGACCGGGCTAACCAACCTTATTGGGAATTTCCTCAGGGTATTCATTTCGAACGATTTGACCAGAACCTGAAAGTAGATGCTAATATTCATAGTGAATATGCGAAGTTCAACGAAAATGAACAACTTTGGGAACTAAGGAAAAATGTGAAAATTACCAATATTCAAGGTCAGTTATTTGAAACCAGCCAGTTGTTCTGGAATCAACGCGAAGAACGATTCTATTCGGATAGTGCTATTAAAATAACCGATGCCACTCATATTATTAAAGGTATTGGGTTTGAGTCGAATCAGAATATGACGAAGTACAGTATCCGGAAAAATCAGGGTGTGTTCCCTGTTAAAGAGTAGAAGGTGTACGAAATAGCACACATAAAAAAGGCCTCATTCACAAAATAATGGAATGAGGCGTTTTAAATTATAGTGCAATTGCTCTTAGATATTGGCAATTCTTTTTATTTCTTCAATAATGGCTTTTGCAAAAGCATCAGCCTGTTCAGGAGTTCCGGATTCAGAATAAATGCGAATAATGGGTTCTGTGTTTGATTTACGCAAATGTACCCAGCCGGTTGGGAAGTCAATTTTAACTCCATCAATGTCATTTACCTCATATTGGTTGTAGCTGTTTTTGATAGTCGCCAAAATAGCATCAACATCAATTGAAGGTGTCAACTCAATTTTATTTTTTGAAATGTAGTATTCCGGATAAGTCTTTCGCAATGCAGAAACAGTCTGTTTTGATTTTGCAAGATGAGTCAGGAACAGGGCAATACCAACAAGAGCATCGCGTCCGTAGTGGCTGGCAGGGTAAATAACTCCGCCATTACCTTCGCCTCCAATAATTGCATTGGTAGCTTTCATGGCTGTTACTACGTTTACTTCGCCAACGGCAGCTGCTGTATATTTTCCACCGCGGTTGTTGGTTACATCACGCAAAGCACGTGTTGAACTCAGGTTGGAAACGGTATTTCCGGGAGTGTGTTGCAGTACGTAGTCTGAAATAGAAACCAGAGTGTATTCTTCGCCAAACATGCTTCCATCTTCGCAGATAATTGCTAAACGGTCGACGTCTGGGTCAACAACAAAACCGACATCGGCTTTGCCTTGCTTCATTACTTCAGAAATCTCTGTTAAATGCTCAGAAAGTGGCTCCGGGTTGTGAGGGAATTGACCATTAGGTTCGCAGTAGAGTTTTTCGATTTTTTTTACGCCCAATGCTTCCAGCAATGCGGGAATGGCAATACCGCCAACAGAGTTTACACAGTCAATGGCTACGCTGAAACCTGCTGCTTTGATTGCTTCCACATCTACAAGTTCAAGAGCCAGTACACTTTCGATATGTTTTTGTGTATAGGAAAAATTCTCAGTAAGCTTGCCGAGTTCGTCAACCGGAGAAAACTCAAAACTTTCATCGGCGGCAATTTTTAATACATTTTCACCTTCTACTGCATTCAGGAATTCTCCCTTTTCGTTCAAAAGTTTCAGCGCGTTCCATTGTTTCGGATTGTGGCTGGCAGTGAGGATAATACCACCGGCTGCCTGTTCCATGGTTACTGCCAATTCGGTAGTGGGAGTTGTGGCAAGTCCGATATTGACAACGTCGAAGCCCATGCCCAGCAAAGTTCCGATGACCAGCTGATTTACCATTTCACCGGAGATGCGAGCATCACGGCCAACAACTATTTTGTCTGATTTTGTTTGTTTGCTTGCTTCGATTTGTGTGGCATAAGCAGCTGTAAAACGTACAATGTCAAGGGGATTTAGTCCATCACCAACCGGTCCGCCGATAGTTCCGCGAATTCCGGAAATTGATTTGATAAGTGTCATGTTTAGTTGAGTTTATTGTTCTGTTATTTCAATAAAAGACAAAAGTGTCTACTCCTTAAAATGAAAACAACAACTTAAGCAGTAAGTACTGTTAAGTTGTTGGGTAGTTTGATTTTGATTTTATTTCAAAAACTTGATTTTGATATCGTAGGCCAATGGAGTGGCAGGAGTCCAATATTTGCTGAAACCAATTTTTGATTTGACAATTATTTTTGCTCTGGAGTTGTTTTTTTTCATATAAGAAACAGCCTCGTGAAATGCCTGGCATGATTGCGTCAGATCGCCAAATTTAAATGAGTCAGGGTGTGGATAATCTATTGTTGACCAATTGCTTGTTAGTGTGTCGGCATTTTCGTAAAGATTATATTCTTTGTATCGGGGAATAACAGTATTATTTGCTTCCACGGTGTCATTGCTGGCCACATCTCCTGAATCTACCAGATGAAAGTATAAACCACTTTTAGTTAATACATAAAATTCTTGATCGTTTTCACTCCATTTCTTATCCTTGGGGAAATCTGATAATACTTTGATATTATTTCGTTTAATGTATTCGGCTATTAATAATTTCTCTTGTTTTAATTCTTTAGCATAACTTGTGTCGTTACAAGACGAAAAGATAACAGAGGTAGCGAAAGCGAGAATGATAAGATAAGAAATTTGTTTCATATCAGTATGGTTGTTTTTATTGCAAATATCCGATTAAATTATGGGATTAAAAAGTTAAGAAAAAATAATAAAGATTTAAGATCCGTATTCAATCCTTTATTGCTTGTTAGTTGTTGAGTTTTATCCTGTAAATAACAGACGTATAGGGTAAAACCTTTGGTTTGTTTCCTTTCATTCCATAGCCCAGATACCACGGAATTATAAATGTTGCACTATCGCCGTAGTGCAATAGTTTTATCCCTTCTTCAAGTCCGGGTACCACTTGTTTTTTGCCGATAGTAATTTGTTTTCTGCCTACCTCAATTTTATCTCCGTTCAGGAGAGTCAATTCGTACGAGAAATTGCAGGTTGCCTTTCCGTTTACTTTCTTGCCCGTACCGGCTTGTTCTATCGCATACCAAAAACCAAGTTCGTGTTTTACGTATGTCTTATTTTGCTTTTTGGCAAACACTTCAAGAAGGCTGTCTTCTTTAACTGTCAGATTCTGATTGATATCAAGCAATGCAATGGCCTCACTGTTATCCATTTCAATTTTGTTGGACGGAAGCTGTGGTATTTGTTTTTTGCACGACGAAAATGCAGCAAACAAGAGTATTATTAGAGCGAAACCTATTCTGTTCATTTGCAATCAACCGTTTATTCCAAAATGGATTTATCTGATGTTGGCTATGCTCATAATGTCGGAGAAAACTCCGGCAGCAGTAACTCCCGCACCTGCACCGTAACCTTTTATCATCATTGGGAACTCGTTGTAGCGTTCGGTTGTGATCAGGATGATATTGTTGCTGCCCTGCAAGTCGTAAAACGGATGCATGCTGTCCACTTCCTGGAGCCCGACGCTACATTTTCCATTTTCCATTTTGGCAACAAAGCGCCAGCGTTTATCTTCTGAGGCCAATGTAAGCCGTTTTGTTTCAAATTCTGCATCCAGTTCTGGTACTGTTTTCCAGAAATCTTCCAGGCTTCCGGCAAAATACTTGTCGGGGATAAACAGATTTTTCTCAACATCTGCTTGTTCCACTTTATAACCGGCTTCACGGGCCAGAATCACCAATTTGCGGATCACATCTTTGCCGCTCAGGTCGATGCGCGGATCAGGTTCGGCAAAACCGGCTTCTTTGGCCATGAGGATGGCTTTGCTTAAAGGGATTTCAGAGCTGATGGTGTTGAAAATGAAGTTCAGGGTGCCGGATAATACGGCTTCCATTTTTTCAATGTGGTCACCACTGTTTATCAGGTTGTTGATAGTATTTATGATAGGTAAACCTGCGCCCACGTTGGTTTCAAATAAGAATTTTACACCACGGCGGCGGGCTGTTTCTTTCAGATTAGAGTAGTTTTCGTAAGCAGAAGAGGCAGCCAGTTTATTAGCCGTAACTACTGATACGTTGTTTTCGAGCAGTGTTTTATACAAATCGGCCACTTCATGATTTGCCGTGCAATCAACAAATACCGAGTTGAAAATATTCATGTTGATAACCTCCTGGCAAATTTGCTTTGAGGTGGCGTCTATTCCGTTGGCGTATAATTCTTCTTTGAAATTATCAAGATTAATTCCTTCGCGGGTAAACAGCATTTTTTTACTTGAAGCGATACCAACCACGTTCAGTTTAAGGCCGTTTTGAGCCATCAGTTTTTGTTGCTGCTTTTTGATTTGGTCGAGCAGGCTGCTACCAACGGTTCCAACGCCAACAACAAATATATTCAGCACCTGATATTCCGACAGGAAGAATGAGTCGTGAATTACGTTCAATGCTTTGCGTAAGGATTTGCGATCGGTTACAAATGAAATGTTGGTTTCAGAAGCTCCCTGTGCGCATGCCACAACGTTAATCCCGTTTTTTCCTAACGTGCCGAATAGTTTTCCGGCAATCCCCGGAGTGCGTTTCATGTTATCGCCAACTATTGCTACAGTTGCCAGATCGTCTTCGGAGAAAATGTTGTCGATTTCGCCCATGGCAATTTCAGCGGCAAATTCTTCGCGCAATACTTTCACGGCCAGTTCGCTATCGGCGTTTCGCACCCCGATAGAGGTGGTGTTTTCCGACGAAGCCTGCGAAACAAGGAATACACTGATCCCGTTTTTAGCTAAAACGCGGAAAATACGGTAGTTAACACCAATAACACCTACCATACCCAATCCCTGGATGGTGATAAGTGAAGTGTCGTTGATGGACGAAATTCCCTTAATGGCTTTGGAAGCTTCGCCTACTTTTTCCTGCGAAATATATGTTCCGGCAGCTTCCGGATTGAATGTGTTTTTGATTACAACCGGAATGTTTTTATGAAAAACCGGGAATATGGTGGGCGGATAGATCACTTTAGCTCCGAAATTGCAAAGCTCCATGGCTTCGCTGAAACTGAGTTTATCAATCACATACGTGTTGCTGATAATGCGCGGGTCGGCAGTCATGAAACCATCCACATCGGTCCAGATTTCCAGTAAACGTGCGTTTAGCGCTGCTGCAAGAATAGCTGCCGTATAATCGGAGCCGCCCCGGCCGAGATTGGTCACGAAGTTTGTTTTGCTGTCGGTAGAAATGAAACCACCACAAACGCAGATTTGGTGGGCGTTATGGAATTTTTCGTTGATTAATGCATTTGTTTTTTCGAAATCAACAATGTGTTTGTCGAACTGATTGATGGTTTTGATAAAACTTTTCGCATCAACGTGGATAGCACCGTTTATGGCGTTGGCAACAATGATAGAAGAAATTCCTTCTCCATAGCTGACAATGGTATCGATAATTTTAGCTGAAGAGTCTTTAATCAGATAAATTCCGCGAAGGATATTGGACATATCGCCGAACTGGATTTTTACCTGTTCGACAACTGTTGTAACTTTTTCGGGCAACACTACGGCTTCAATCACTTCCAAATGTCTGGTAAGCATTGATTGATATTCAGTAAGATAGGCATCATCTCCTTCGGAAGCTAATTTTGAAACCTTATATAATTGATCGGTTATTCCTGAAAGTGCCGATACAACAACAATCACCGGTTCCTGCTCTGCCTCAACTATTTTTTTTACACTAAGAATACCATTGACTGAACCTACGGATGTTCCGCCGAATTTTAATACCTTCATCGTTACGAGTAATGTTAAATTGTTCTGGTTGTTTTACGGAAGGCAAAATTAGCGATTTTTCGCCAAATATCGGTGCTTTTCCCCAATTTTAGGCAAAACTGTTGCATCTTTCCGAAATTTGAACTACTTTTGCACCGCTTTAGAAATGAAAGCAAGGATTGGTCTGGTAGCTCAGCTGGATAGAGCAACGCCCTTCTAAGGCGTGGGTCATGAGTTCGAATCTCATCCGGATCACGAAACGAAAAACACCATTCGACATTTTTTTCGAATGGTTTTTTTTGTTTATCTGAGTTCTTGATGACAGCCTTACTCTTTAATGAACTTCACGCTGTAAGTTTCGTTCAGATTGCTGATTCTGAGAATATAAATACTTTTGGGTAAGTCGTGTAAGTCGATCGTTGTCGTGCCTTTGATACGACCGGATTTAATCAGACTACCCTCAGAAGTGTATATTGAAATTGCCGACCCGAGAGGGGTTTTCATGCTGATTGTCGCAAAATTTCTCACAGGTGAGGGGTAAATATTTACTTCATCTGCAGAGGTTTTTGTATTGTTGATGTGGGTTCCAATGTCGGTGAATTTTACAATTTTGATGTTGTCGTACAGTTGGCTAACATTTAAATCGCTAACGGTGTATGTCCTTATGTTTATGGTGTCAGGATCTACACTGATATGGCTGAAAGTTGGGTTGCCCGTTTGTCCAAGACGGCCGCTGAAGAGGCCAAAGTAGTTCACAATCCCTAATTGCGATTCATTTGTTATCATTGTAGCTTCGCTGTTAGGTGAATATTCTCTGGGGCCGGCTCTTCCATTTAAAAAATAAAGAGTTCCCTTTTTTGCATTGAAAGTGCCGCCCCATTTCCCGGTTATGTTGGTATGATCATTAAAATCGACTGCAAGTTGCTGGGTAACTGCATTTGGGATCAATTCTTTTTCGTAGACAGGGCCAATGACTTCATAAACCCGATCGTGACCTTGTAACGCAAGGTCTATTTTTAGTTCATCAAAAACCGGAGACATTGCGTTGCGTACATCCATTGCATCGAGATCGGTTTGATGGTGAGCGCCGGTATAAATTGCTTTGTGGAAAAACACAATTCTCCATTTTGTATTGGGAGTGGCCGCCACTTTTTTTCTCATCCAGTCAGCAATAGAGTCGAAATAGGTCCTGCTGTAGCTTTCAAAGTTTAATGCCATAAATAGTGCGTCTCCATACACAAAAGAATAGATGCTGCCGGGCACTTCGGACATCGCAGAATCAAAACTGTTGCCCTGGGTATTAAAGTGGTGAGTGAAATTTCTGTTTCCCGAAATATCATGATTGCCAACTACCGGCACCCACGGTTTTTTCAGGAAAATATCCTGTTGGGTTTCAAATAACTGTTCATATTCCCATTCGGAGTTGTATATGCCGCTGGTTTGAACCAGATTGCCTGAATTCAGCCAGAAGCAGGCATTGGGAAACAGGTTGTCGGCCGTATGTGCCGTTTTTTGACAAACATCAAACATCTCATTTGTGTTACCCTGATAATCGGTTGTGTAGATGAATGAGAATTTTTCGGTTGTGTTTTTAGCTGTAGTGAAAGTTCCGATATCGCTCCATGCACCGGGTTTACCCACACGGTACGAGTAGGTTGTATTCGGTGTTAATCCGGTTGCAAGGGCTTTGTTTACAGTATAGTTTTTTCGGGTGTTGTCGGCAATCCCGGCTAAACTGGCAAGGCCATTTTCGGGAACGTTGTAGTTCAGATTCATCGCCGAATCGCACTTTGCAGTGAAAATAAAAGCCGGATTGCTGAACGCGGTGTAGTTTGTGGCCGTTCCTTCTGCAATCTCAACCCTTCCTCCGTTGATCCCCTTGTTGGTAAACCATGCAAAGCCTAAGTCGGTTTGAGGATTTTTGTGTAATGTAGTGTTGATACTATATGGCATTTCTTTACCCTTCAATTTGTTGATAGCGGTTTGAAGAGCCAGGGTTGAAACAGAATCTTTTAGTAAAGTTGCAGTTTTGATAGCAATTTTTAAAGAAGTCCACGAAGGAACAGTGTAATCAGCCTCGATGAGCGAGTTGGCAATGCTGAGGAGCGAATCTGCAGCATAGGTTAGCCGGGAAAATTTGATGATTTTAATGCTGTCGTAGGGCGTTACTGAGTTTGGTCCGCTCACAACAAAGGTTTTTATACTAATGGTATCGGAGCTTACGCTGATATGGCTAAAGGCCGGATTGTAGGTTTGTCCGAAACGGCCGCTGAATAAGCCGAAATAATTTGTAACACCCAATTCAATTTCTGCTGAATCCATTTCTTCTTTGCTAAATGGGCCATATTCTTTTGTGCCTCCATGTCCGTTGAGGAAATAAAGCGTACCTTCTTTTACATTGAAAATTCCACCCGATTTTCCTGTCAGGTTTGTCCAACGGTTAACGGGCACCGATTGCTGCTTGGTGACAGCATTAGGCACAAGTTTATTGCCCTTTACCGGCCCGATTACTTCATAAATATGGTCATGACCCTGAAGTACCAAATCGATTTTAAGTTCGTCGAATACGGGAGCCATTGCATTCCGAATTATTGTTAAGTCAGGCTCGGGCTGATGGCTTCCTCCGGTATACACCGGGCGGTGAATTAGTGCAATTCTCCATTTGGTGTCCGGGTGTGCACTAACCTCACTTCGCATCCAGTTGGAAAGGTACCGTATATATGTTCTCGAATAATAGGTTTCCAGATTTAGTGCCATAAACAATGCATCTCCATAGACAAAAGAATATACACTGCCCGGCACAGGCGATCTTTCATAATCGAAATCAATGCTGTCAGTGTTAAAGTGGTGGGTGAAATTTCTGTTCGGTGAGTCATCATGATTGCCACCAATGGGAGCTAATGGTTTCTTTAGAAAAATGTCCTGTTGGGTTTCAAAAAATTGTTCGTATTCCCACTCGGAGTTGTTTTCGCCGGTAGATTCAACCAAATCTCCGCAGTTTATCCAAAAACTGGCATCGGGATACATATTTTGTGCCGCATGTGCATTTGTTTGAGCAACGTTAAACATTTCGTCGTTGTTTGCCTGTGGGTCGGTTATGTAAATAAACGAAAACTGATCTTTGTTATCTTTGGCTGTCGTAAAAGTGCCTATTGGACTCCAGGCGCCGGGTTGGCCTACCCGGTACGAGTAAGTTGTGTTTGGGGTTAGTCCGGTGGCCAGTGCTTTGTTCGACATATAGCATTTTTTTGTGTTATCCGGTATTCCTGTCAGAATAGAAAGGTCGTTTAGTGAATTGCAGTAATTCAGGTTTGTAACAGAATCGCATTTGGCAAAAAAACAAAAAGCCGGTGTGACAAATGCATCCTGATGGGTTGCCATGCCTTCTACAATCTCAACTTTACCTCCGGTAATTCCTATATTTGTAAACCAGGCAAAACCCATGCAGGTTTTAGGGGCTTTGTTAATGGTGGCAACTATATTGTAAGGCGTTTCTTTGTCTTTTAGGCTGTGTATGGCTGTTTGCAGGGAAAAGGTTGATGCCGAATCTTTTAAAATTGTGGCAGTAACTATAGCTCTTCGTAATAATGTCCAGGAGGGAATGGTGTAATCAGTTTCAATCAACGAATTAGCTATTGCCAACACTGAATCTGTCTGATTATTATGGAATCTTGTTCTCGACATACCCGTTGCAGCGGGTGTAATGCTTTTTAATCCGCTCGTTTCATATTGGAAACCGGATTTGGAAGTAACAAAATTCTGCGTATTTGCAACCGTAGAAATAAAGAACAGGAAAAACCACAAAGGAGCAAATTTTACTGCAGATTTAGTTACTTTTAAAGAAATGTCTGATATAGAGTTATGTTTTTTGATACCTTAAGTTTTAGACGTTATTGGTTATAGAACAAGTCTGAAACTTGAAAAGTTTTGCATTTCTTTTGAAATGGGAATCGTACAGCTATTTTAATGAAGAAGATCTTTTCACTTTTGTGCCTGCTTATCCGGTTTAGAAGTTTCAAATGCCATTTTGTTGGGTGAGCGAAACTTGTTTGGTGGGTGGTTCTCTGGAAACAGGCAGCCCGTCATTCTTCCACGGAATTTGCGTATCTTTGCATTCTAATAATTTGAAATGTATTTATGCATCAAGAACTCCAACTGATACTTGCCCCGGAAATGGCCGAAAAGCAAGAATTACTCACCAAGCAGGTGGCCGACAAGCTTGTAATTTCACCCTCTCGCATCACCCGATTGCGAACAGTCCGAAAATCAATCGATGCACGTTCGTTTTTACCAAAGGTGAACATTACCGTAGAAGTCTATTGGGACGAGCCGGCTCCGGTACGAGAAAAAGTCGTTTTCGAATATAGATCTGTTGAAGGGAAAACTCCGGTGTTGATTATTGGCGCAGGACCAGCCGGGCTTTTCGCGGCATTGAAACTAATTGAATCCGGTTTCAGACCGATCATTCTGGAGCGGGGTAAAAATGCCCATGACCGAAAAGTGGATATTGCTCAGCTAAACCGAAATAAGGGAATGGATGCTGAATCCAATTATTGCTTCGGTGAAGGAGGAGCGGGGACTTTCTCCGATGGAAAGCTTTATACCCGGTCGAAAAAAAAGGGGAATACAGACCGGATCTTTGAGATATTTCACTATCATGGAGCTGCAGAGGAAATTCTGTATGATGCTCATCCGCATATTGGTTCCGATAAACTGCCTGTTGTTATTGGTAATATAAGTAAAACCATCAAAGATTGTGGCGGCGAAATTCATTTTGAACAAAAACTGACTGAAATTCTGATTGAAGATAGCCACGTGAAAGGATGTAAAACGGCAGATGGAAGCATTTTCGAAGCAAAAGCTTTGATTCTGGCTACCGGGCATTCGGCGCATGATATTTATGAGATGCTTCATGCGCAGGGAATTGTTCTTGAGCCTAAAGGTTTTGCCATGGGTGTACGTGTGGAACATCCGCAAGCGCTGATTGACAGCATTCAGTATCATAGCAAAGAGCGCGGTCCTTATTTGCCTCCTGCCAGCTACAATCTGGTGGATCAGGTGGAAGGACGCGGCGTATATTCGTTTTGCATGTGCCCAGGCGGTCATATTGTGCCGGCCGGCAGTGGGTTGAATGAAATTGTGGTCAACGGAATGTCGGCTTCGCAGCGCAATTCGCCTTTTGCTAATTCAGGTATTGTGGTTGAGATTCGTCCTGAAGATATTCCGGTAGACTTTCATGAATATGGCGTTCTTGCAGGATTGAAATTTCAACAATATGTAGAAAATCTGGCATGGAAAAATAATGGAGGATTAGGGCAGGTTGCGCCGGCCCAAAGGTTGGGCGATTTTGTAAGAGGACGTCTTTCGTCCGATTTGCCCGAATGTTCGTATTTGCCGGGTTTAATATCGTCGCCTTTGCACTTTTGGCTACCTGAGCATATCTCTACCAGATTACGTGAAGGGTTCAAAAAGTTCGACCGGAAAATGCGCGGATACTTGACCAACGACGCGGTAGTGGTAGGAGTTGAGTCGCGTTCTTCTTCAGCAGTTCGCATTCCACGGGATTTGGCAACGGGACAACATCCGGTAATTGCCGGGCTTTTTCCTGCCGGCGAAGGTTCCGGTTACTCTGGTGGAATCACATCCTCGGCCATTGATGGCGAAAATGCGGCGGTTGCTGTTATTAGTTGGTTGAATAAATGACGAATTGATTGAACTGAAATTTTAAATAATAATGGAATTGTAATTCCGGACTCCCTAAAAATTAAAAATGAGAAATAAACGAAAACAAGCTCCTGCTCCCAAAGAAACAAAGTTGAAAGTTGCAGAACCTGCAGAACTGATGACTTTTCTGTTAGCCAAAATGGGTGGTATGAGCCGCAATTCTATAAAATCGTTGCTGGCTCACCGTCTGGTAATGGTAAATAACAAAGTGACTACGCAATTCAACCTGCCACTTCAGCCGAACGACCTTGTAACGGTAACAAGCGGTCGTGGCAATGTGGAGCTAAATCATCCTAAACTGAGAATTCTCTTTGAAGATCAGTATTTGATTGTGGTGGAGAAGAAGGAAGGTTTACTTACTGTCAGTACCGGAAATACCGATGAAACAACTGTCTTCTCCATTCTGAAAACGCATGTGAAAAAGAGCTCGCCACAGAACCGGATTTATGTTGTTCATCGACTCGATCGTGAAACTTCGGGAGTGATTATGTTTGCAAAAACAAAAGAAGTTCAGCTTATTTTACAGGAAAACTGGCACCGCATCGTTACCCGCCGGATTTATGTGGCGTTGGTAGAAGGGCAAGTGGAAAAACAGGAAGATACGATTGTTACCTGGCTTACCGAAAATGAGAAATCGTTGAAAATACACTCAAGCGAAACCGACAATGGAGGACAGCAAGCTATTACGCATTACCGTTGTGTGAAGTCGAACGAGGATTATTCGTTGCTTGAGATAGAGCTGGAAACCGGACGTAAAAACCAAATTCGTGTTCACATGCAGGGAATCGGACATCCTATTGTGGGCGATAAGAAATATGGCGCTGGCACCAGTCCTATAGGCCGGGTGGGGCTTCATGCGCGCCTGTTGGCTTTTTACCACCCGATAAGCACCGAAGTAGTAAGTTTTGAAACTCCTGTGCCGAGAAATTTTTTGAGTATTTTTCATTGAGAAAACCCCTAATCCCCTAAAGGGGACTTGAAAAGTGGTTTGCAAAATTCTTTAAAACAAAAAAATCCCTTCACGAATTTAATCGCGAAGGGATTTTCTATTTTACTCCCCTTTAGGGGTTGGGGGTCTACAACTCCCAGGCCAAAGCGCTTGCACCCAATACGGCTGCATCTGCTTCTTTCAGGTCGGAGAATAACAATTTGATTTTACCTCTCCACAATGGAAGCAGGTTTTTTTCCATGTTTTCACGAATTGGGTTCATGATCAAGTCGCCGGCTTTCGATAGTCCGCCAAACAAAACGATTGCTTCCGGAGCACTGAATGCTACGAAATCAGCCAAGCTTTGTCCAAGGATTTTTCCTGTGAATTCGAAAATTTCCTTTGCAATTTCGTCGCCTTCCATAGCAGCGTCAAATACATCTTTTGAAGTAATATCGTCAACAGGAATGTTGCGCAATAAGCTGTCTTTGGTAGAAGAACCTAAAATTTCGCGTGCAGAACGAGCTACTCCGGTTGCAGAGCAGTAAGTCTCCAAACAGCCGGTTTTACCACAACCACACAAACGGCCCTCTTCGCGGATAGCAGTTGTGTGACCTAACTCACCAGCAAAACCATCGTGTCCGTAAAGAACTTTACCATCGATAATAATACCACTACCAACTCCGGTTCCGAGGGTAATCATGATAAAGTTTTTCATTCCACGGGCAGCACCGTAAGTCATTTCGCCAAATGCAGCTGCATTGGCATCATTGGTCAGGGCTGCAGGAATTCCAAATTTTTCGGTCATCAATTTTGCAAAAGGAATAACTCCTTTCCACGGAAGGTTTGGAGCGAATTCAATGTTCCCGGTATAATAGTTTCCGTTAGGCGCACCAACGCCAATTCCTTTAAATTTGTCCACTCCACCGGCAGCATTAATCAGTTTGATCAATTCATCATATAAATCCTGAATATAAAGATTTACATCCGAGTGAGTTCCTGTTTTAATAGCACTTTTTGCGATAACATTTCCACGGCTGTCAACAACACCAAAAACAGTGTTTGTTCCGCCCATATCCATGCCTATAACATATGGTTTATCCATTTTTGACTATAAATTTGAGATTATAAAATAAAATTATTCAACAGGAATATCTTTGTTTACATTTTTGCAACCTACTAAAGCATAGTAAAGCATATAAATCAATGCAGCAACAATAACCCAGTATGAAGCGAGATAGCTAACTGTCAAGTCGGCAACCACACCTTGCAGCAAAGGCAATACTCCACCACCTACTACCATTACCATAAATATACCTGAACCCATTGCAGTGTATTTTCCGATACCTTCAACAGCCAGGTTGAAAATACCTCCCCACATGATAGAAGTGCAAAGTCCGCAAAGCACAAACAATACTACAGACAATGGTACTACCTGCATGCCAAAGCTAATGTCAGCTTTAAATACCGGCATACTTACAGAGATTGAAGCAGGCATGAAAATTCCTGTAACAACAAGGATAAGCGCTAATGAACTAACAAAAGTTAACTGAGTTTTAGCAGAAAATTTGCCACCTAAAGCTCCACCCAGCAAACGTCCGATAAGCATTAAGAACCAGTATGTTCCAACAACAGTTCCGGCAGCTCCAGCATCGATACCTACTCCGGATGCTCCATCAATAACCGATTGTTTGGCGGTAAGGAATAAGTTGATAAAATTAGGAATACCAACTTCGATACCTACATATAAGAAAATGGCAATTGTACCAAATACGAAGTGACGGAACGACATGGCGCTGTGTTTTTCTTTTGGCTGAGTGCCTTTAGCACCTTTTTCCATGTGCGGTTCAGGGATTTTAACGAATGCAAGAACAATAAATGCACAAGCAAAAATACCCATTGCGATAAGTAACGCAGGGATTGCGTCTTTCAATGTAGATTTAGCCGCATCAGCAATAAGATAACCACCCAGAATTGGAACGATTGTAGCTGCCAATGAATTGAGTGAACCACCAAACTGAATCAGCTGGTTACCTTTGTTACCACCACCACCAAGTGTGTTCAACATTGGGTTTACCACTGTGTTAAGCATACACATTGAGAAACCTGAAATGAAGGCTCCACCCAAATACACAGAAAATACAGGAACAAAATCTCCACCCTTTTCATAAGGCATCATTCCTGATAAAAGTTGAACACCAACACCGACAAAACCTACTGCAATAGCTGTAAGAGCGGTGAATTTGTAACCTTTGCGTTTAAGAATCATTCCGGCAGGAAGACCCATAAACAGATATGCAAAGAAATTTGCAAAGTTTCCTAATTGCGACATCCAGTTCTGAATGCCCGGTTGATTTTTTACGATTACTCCAAGTGGATTGGATAGCCCCGTTACAAACGAAATCATTGCGAATAGAGCAAACATCATTGCAATCGGCAAGGCATAATTTTTCTTTTCTGTGTTCATATAAAAATTTTTAATTAATAAATAGATTTTGTTTTTTTTTATTTAAAACGACTCGCAAAGTTAATACATTTTATCACAGAATAAATAGTAAAATTATCAAGAAATGCTGTGTAAATGGTGTTTTACAACATATAATTGCTTGTCGGGATCTGATTTTTTTAATTACAAATTTTTCAAGAGGAAGTTGCTCATGCGTGTGTAGAGATGGCGGCGTGTTTGTTGCCCCAGAATGCTATGGTTTTTATCTGTGTACAACTGCATTTCAAATTGCTTATTGGCAGCTACCAGCTTGTCTATGTACAACATGGTGTTTTGAACATGCACGTTATCGTCGGCAGTACCATGTACAATCAACAGATTTCCCTCCAGCTTGTCGGCTCGAAGCAGTGCGGATGACAGATCGTATCCGTTGAAATTTTCCTGAGGACGACGCATATAACGTTCTGTATAAGCCGAGTCGTAAAGTCTGAAATCAGTTACCGGAGCTACCGAAATACCGGCTTTGAAAACTTTTTCACCGGTTGTCATGCAAAACAAAGTCATGGTTCCACCAAAGCTCCAGCCCCAAATACCTATTCGGTCTTTGTCGATAAAAGATTGTTTTCCCAGGTAGCGGGCAGTTTCAACCTGGTCTTTTGTCTCCAAAATAGCCAGTTGTTGATAAGTGCATTTTCTGAATTCAGCACCGCGGGCACCGGTTCCACGCCCATCCACGCAAACTACTACGTAACCCTGAGTAGCCAGATAGTATTCCCAGTCAATTTTCCAACTGTCCACAACCTGTTGCGAATTTGGCCCGCTATACTGAACCTGTAGCACTGGATATTTTTTGTTAGGGTCAAAATTGGTGGGTTTCAGCATCCAACCGTTTAATTTTACGTTTTCTGAGGTAGTGAAGCTAAAGAATTCTTTTTTCGGAAGATTCAGCGATTTGAATTGTTCCGTCAGCGCATTGTTGTTGGCAAGTACTCTCACCGATGTGCCTGTATTAGTACGCAGGCTCACTACATTGGGCATCTCGAGGCTCGAAGCATTATCCACGAAATAGCTTAACGTGGAGTTAAAACTCGCATTATGCGTTCCTTTTCCATCAGTCAGGCGGATTTTTTTGCCTTTCAGGTCGATGGCATAAACGTCACGTTGCATAGGAGAGGCTTCGGCCGACTGATAATAAAGCACCTGTTTCTTTTCATCGAAACCATAAACTTCGGTAACATCCCAGTTGCCTTTGGTTAGTTGTTTTATCACGTTGCCGTTTATACCATATTGATATACATGGCGATATCCATCTTTTTCGCTTACGCCGATAAAGGTTTGGTTGTCACTTGCAAAACGGATAAAATCAATATTTTCATAATCCACATAGCATTTGTCTTCCTGACGCAATGTGAGTTTTGATAAGGTTGACTTCGGATTTGCCAGCAGCATATCCAGTTTGTTTTGGTTGCGGTTCAGTTTGAAAATAGCCAGTTGGTCAACCGCATTGGTCCATTTGATACGAGGGATATAGAAATCCTGGTCAGTATCGCCCAGTTTCATGGTTTTAATGTTTTTGTAATAATCATCGTACACGCAAACGCTAACGATAGAATTGTTTTCACCGGCTTTAGGGTATTTGAACTGGTTAAAGGTCGGGTACAGGGTTAACTCATTGTTTTCGCCGGATTTGTAAACCGGAAATGAGTATTGGGGAACTTTCGATTCGTTAAACTTTACGAAAGCCACCATTTTGCTATCGGGACTAAACTCAAAATAGCGGGTTTGCTCAAATTCTTCTTCGTAAACCCAATCGGGTGTACCGTTTATGATACTTCCAACGGCCCCGTCTGTTGTGATCGGGCTTTCGGTATTGAAATCCAGTTTTTTCAGAAACAAGTTGTTTTCGCGGGCAAAGGCAATGTAGCGGCTGTCAGGTGAAAAAAGCGGCACTTCCTGAGCCCCGTTGTCCGAAAGTGTAGAAATCTCGTTCCGTTTGATGTCGTACACGTAATAATCGGCTGTAAATGTGCGACGGTAGCGGTATTTTACATTGGTGTAAACGAGCAGTTTATTTTCGTTAGGACTAAATTCGTATCCCGAAATCTGCTTTAATGGCGATTTTTTTACTTTGGTGATGCTGAATATAGTATCGATGGTTGCACCTGTTTTGTAGTTGTATTTAACTACGGCTTTGTTGTCTACCATCAAAGTGTAATTCTCACCATCGTTCATAGATCGGGGCATGTTTACATTACGGGGTCTGAACTTTCCATCGGTTATGTCATAGAGCAAATTGGCAAATAAGAAATTGACACAAAGTGTTAGGAGAAAAATAATCGAGATACGTTTCATTATTCTTTATTTTATGCTAAGAGCAGTTGAAATTTTACTAATTTTGTTGTATGTAATAACTGTAAAGTTGCTTTTTCAGTTTTTTCCTGACAAAAATAACTCATTTTATCGTTTTTGTGGTTTATATTCCTAAAGTTTTAAATTCTGTTTACAAATAATAATCTGTAATTAGTTTGTATTCATGTCTAAAATTGGTAGTAAAATGAAAATGATCAGAGATTTGTTTAACTTTTCTTCCCGCAACGATGACACGCTTGGAATCTGTTTGGGTGGTGGAGCTGCATTGGGTTTTGCTCACATCGGTGTTTTGCAGTCGCTTGAAGATCATGGTATTTATCCAACGCATATTGCTGGGTCGAGTATGGGGGCTATTGTAGGTACGCTTTATGCGGCAGGATACACCCCCAAAGAAATGTTGCAAATGATTAAGGATGATAAGCTCTATAAAATCACCACTTTAATGACTTTTCGGCCAGGGTTTCTGAAATCCGGATTATCAGCCCATACTATGTTGCGTGCATTAATCAGGGAACTGATTCCGCATAACAGTTTCGAGCAGCTTAAAAGGAAAATGCATGTTTGTGTGGTAAACCTGAATACCGGTGAATTCGAAATTATTAGCAGTGGAAATGAGCTGGACAAATGGGTGGCGGCTTCTTCCAGTATTCCCGGTCTTTTTGAAACTATCAGGCAAGACGGAATAGATTATATTGATGGAGGCGTACTGAATAACATGCCTGCGCAGGGAATCAAGGAATTTTGCCAAACCATTATCGGCGTGGATGTAATACCTCATAAAGCACCCAAACAGTTAAAGAAACCCATTGATACGCTTGCTTTTGCTGTGAGAGCTATGCAGCATCAGAATTCTAAAGAGGGTAGGGATTTATGTCGGTATCTGATAGAACCACAGTCTATTGAAGAATTTCATGAGTTTAATTTTGACGCTTATCAGGCTATTTATCAACATGGTTATAAAGCTACAACAAAGTATATTCTTGAAAACCCGGAAATGATGAAACTGAGCAAAGTAAAGGCTTCTTATGTCCAGCAGGAGGCTGTTGGTTGAGCTTTGTTTTTTCGTTTAAAACAGGTTGCTTTAAAAGCAGCCGGCCCCGAAAAGCTTTAAACTTTACAGGGCCGGTTTGAATTGGTTTTGAATTGGTTTGGGAACTCAACACTCCAGCAATTTTGCAATATCAAACTTTTTCATTTGCATAAAGGCCATTGTTACTTTACCGGCTTTCGCCGGATCTGCTAACAATTGTGGTAGTATGCTTGGAATTATTTGCCATGATAAGCCATATTTATCAGTCAGCCAGCCGCATTGGCTTTCGTTTCCGTCCGCAGTAAGTTTTTCCCAGTAATAGTCAATTTCTTCCTGCGTATCGCAAAACACTTGAAACGAAATAGCTTCGGTAAATTTGAATATAGGTCCGCCATTCAGTGCAGTGAATTGTTGGCCGTTAATCTGAAATACCACTGTCATTGCAGTTCCTTCCGGTTGCCCGTGAAATTCAAAGCCTTCTTTTCCGTACCGGCTGATGCTTTCAATTTTGGAGTCTTTAAAAATACTTGTGTAAAAGTTGGCTGCTTCTTCGGCCTGATTGTCAAACCAAAGGCAAGGTGTGATACTATGATTCATAAAAATAATGGTATGCGGGTTAGTTTTGTTTTTCAACGTATTTTTTGAAATTATCCAGAATGGCTTGCCAGCCAGTCCGTTGCATTTCTATGGGGTTTTCCGTTTCTGTTTCAAATGATTCAATAATTTCAGTCGTATTGACATCTACCGACAGAAATTTGGTTTCCAGTTTTCGTCCATCTCCCATAGTCGATGCCAGTTTTTCGTGCGGTATTATTTCATCGTAAATACCCCAAAAGTCAAATCCGAAACTTCCGTCTTTGGCTTCCATTCGGGAGTTGTATTTACCACCTACATGCAGTTCATTGCTGGCCGAAGTTGTGTGCCAGTCGTCTGAAGCGGTGTTCCAGTTTACGATGTCTTCAGGAGTTGTAAAGTATTTCCAGACTTTTTTTACAGGAGCGTTAATAGTTGTTTGAATTGTTATTGTTGTTTTTTCCATTGTTCTCCGATATTATTTTGTATTATATTATGAAATCAATTTTTACTATAACAATGAACCGAATTATTTGTTTTTGGAGCAATTCACGTCAATTTGCATTAGAGTTAATGCAGTCAATAATATTTATCTTATTGCTGAAATAGGTTTTGAAACAAATAATCCCGACTTTAGCTGGCTTGAGGTTAAATATTTATTCGTTTTTATGTCAAAAAATTCAACTCTTTTATTACTTTTGTTCTGACGTTTTTTTATAAAACAATAACCGTCTACGCACAACAATTGATGAATACTCCCAGTATAACAAAACTTTACTTCAAGGATACTTCTTTTGCGAATCTGATGACGCATCGGATTTACAACGTGTTGTTGTATGCCAGTAAGTACGATGCTTTTGTGCTGGAGGAAGATGGGCGTATTGATGAGCTTATTTTCAATGAATATACTTCGCTGAACCTGCGTTATCCTCCCCGTTTTACACTGGTTTATACTGAGGAAGAAGCCAATGCGCTACTTCGGGAACGCAAATTAGAGCTGATCATTTCCATGCCCAGCGGCGATAGCATTAATCCATTTGAATGGGCCAAGCGTGTCAAAAAACAATTTCCGGACATTCCCATTGTGGTACTCACGCCTTTTTCAAAGTCCGTCTCTCAGCGGATTGCCAATGAGGATCTGAGTGCTATTGATTACGTATTCAGCTGGTTGGGAAATTCAGATATTCTGCTGGCCATTATCAAGTTGATTGAGGACCGGATGAACGTGGAGGAGGATGTAAGGTCGGTGGGAGTACAGGTTATTTTGTTTGTAGAAGATTCCATTCGGTGGTATTCGTCCATTGTACCTCATTTATATAAATTCGTGTTTAAGCAGAGCCGCTCGTTTATGACTGAGGCTCTGAACGAACATGAGCAAATGTTGCGTATGCGCGGGCGTCCCAAAATTCTGTTAGCACGCTCTTACGAGGAAGGATTGGCCATTTGGGAAAAATACAAAAACAATATGCTGGGCGTGATTACGGACGTGAGTTACATGCAAAACGGTCAGAAAAATAAAAAGGCCGGGATTAATCTTTGTGCTGAAATACGGAAGTTTGATAAGCACATTCCGCTGATTGTGGAATCTACTGAAGAAGAAAACCACACGGCTGCCGACCAGGTAAAAGCTGCTTTTCTGAATAAAATGTCCAAAACACTGCTTTTGGAGTTACGTGAGAAAATTACCAATAATTTTGGATTCGGCGATTTCGTGTTTATCAATCCGGAAACAGGAGTAGAAGAAGCAAGGGTAGAAAATCTACGCGGCTTGCAGGAAAGCATTTTTGGCGTTAGCGATGCATCTCTTTATTATCACGTTTCCCGAAATAATATTTCCCGGTGGTTGTATTCGCGGGCTATGTTTCCGTTGGCGGAATTTTTGAAAAATATAAGTGTCGACAATGATGTTTATAGTGATTTGGGAAAAGTGCGCCAAATTATTTTCGAAGCCATTGTACAATACCGGAAGGTGAAAAACCGCGGTGTGGTGGCACTTTTCCAGCGCGACCGTTTTGACCAGTATTCCAATTTTGCACGAATAGGTGACGGATCGTTGGGAGGTAAAGGGCGTGGTTTAGCTTTTATCGATGCCATGATTAAGCGCAACGAAAGCCTTGAACATTTTGCCAATACGCAAATTGTGATTCCAAAGACCGTAGTACTTTGTACCGATAACTTTACGGAATTTATGGAGCACAACCAGCTTTATCCGGTAGCACTGTCGGATATAAGCGATGAAGAAATTCTGGCTCATTTTCTCAAAGCCCGCATTCCACAACATTTAATTGCTGATCTGATGGTGTTTTTGGGTGCAGTGAGTTCGCCAATTGCCGTGCGTTCGTCCAGCTTGCTTGAGGATTCTCATTACCAGCCTTTTGCGGGCATTTACAGTACTTATATGGTTCCTTTTTCGGCCAATAGCCGCACACATATGCTCGAAAAGGTTACCGAAGCCATTAAGGCTGTTTATGCATCGGTGTTTTATCGCGATAGCAAGGCATATATGACTGCCACCAAGAATATTATCGATGAGGAAAAAATGGCTATCGTGTTGCAGGAAATTTGTGGAAGTGCTTACGAAGATCGTTTTTATCCTTCGTTTTCGGGAGTGGCGCGTTCGCTGAATTATTATCCTATTGGAGCCGAACGCCCCGAAGATGGTATTGCCAATATCGCCATGGGATTGGGTAAACACATTATGGATGGCGGCATGAGCCTGCGTTTTTCGCCGGCATACCCAAACAATATTTTGCAAACCAGCACGCTTGAACTGGCTTTGCACGAAACACAGACATTTTTTAATGCGTTGGATTTGAAGCAAACTCATTTTGTACCTCAGGTAGACGATGGTTTTAATTTGCTGCGAATTCCGGTAAGCGAAGCCGAAAAGGATGGAACGTTGAAATTTATTGCTTCTACCTTCAATCCGCGCGATAATGTCATTTTACAAGGTCTTTACGAAGGCGGACGGAAAATAATCACGTTTGCCAATATATTGCAGCACAATGTTTTTCCGTTGGCAGACATTTTGAAAGAAGTGCTGCATATTGCACAAGCTGAAATGGGGCGCCCTGTGGAAATTGAATTTGCCGTTAAGCTGGATTATTCTCCGGCCAAACAGCATGTTTTTTACCTGTTGCAAATCCGCCCCATTGTGGATAGTCGCGAAATGGTAAACGAAGATATTGGTTCCATTCCCGAAGAGAATGCAATCATTACCTGTAACAGTGCTTTGGGACATGGAATCACCAACGATATTTACGACATTGTTTATGTAAAGCCCGAAGCTTTCAACGCGGCCAAAAATCAGCTCATCATGGCTGAAATAGATAAATTGAACCGGAAACTGATCTCCGAAAACCGGCATTACGTGTTGGTTGGTCCGGGACGTTGGGGTTCGGCCGATCCATGGTTGGGAATTCCTGTAAAGTGGTCGCATATAAGCAATGCAAGGTTGATTGTGGAATCGGGTTTGTCGAATTACCGGATTGACCCGAGCCAGGGCACACACTTTTTCCAAAACCTGACTTCGTTTGGTGTGGCTTATTTTACCATTAATCCATACCAGAATGATGGGACGTACGATACCGGCTATCTCAATGCACAACCGGCTGTTTATGAGTCGGAGTTTATCAGGCATGTGCATTTTGAAAATCCCATTATCATGAAAGTGGATGGGCGAAAGAACCGTGGAGTGGTGATGAAACCGGAAATGGTATAGCCCCCAACCCCTAAAGGGAATAATAATCATTAGTAATTAAATAACAATTAAACATAAATCCGCCTCTTAATCCTCTTTTATGGGGTAGGGGCACATTAAAAAAGAAAAACATGTTAAAGGATCATCCAAGAGGATTATTAGTTGCTTTTTTTGCCAATATGGGGGAACGTTTCGGTTTCTACACCATGATGGCTATTTTAGTTCTGTTCTTACAGGTTAAGTTCGGACTATCTGTAGAAGTTGCCGGCGATTATTACAGCTGGTTTTATTTTGGTATTTATGCTCTGGCATTGATTGGCGGAATTCTGGCCGATTATTCCAAAAAGTACAAACTGGTTATTCTGGTTGGTATTGTGGTGATGCTTACAGGCTATGCTATGATGGCCATGCCCGGCGCAAGTTTAAATGTTACCTTGTTGAGTTTGTTTGTCATTGCCCTTGGCAACGGGTTGTTTAAAGGCAACCTACAGGCTGTGGTGGGACAGCTTTACGACAATGAACAATACGGGAAACTGCGCGACTCGGCTTTCATGATTTTCTATATGGGAATCAATGTCGGTGCGTTTTTCGCACCTTTTGCAGCAACCGGCGTACGTGACTGGTGGCTCAAAACGAATGGTTTTCTTCACGATGGCAGCGTTCCGGCACTTTGCCACCAAATGCTGGAAGGAAAACTGACTGATACAACCCAACTTGCCACGTTGGCCAACAAAGTGAGCCTTACGGGCCCTGTTACCGATTTGCATGCTTTTGCCACTTCTTACCTTGATGTTTTTTCAAAAGGATACAATTATGCCTTTGGAATTGCTGCAGTAGCTATGGTTATTTCATTGTTGGTGTACATTATTTTCAATAAACATCTGCCCAACAAACAGGTTGCAGTTGCAAAAGAATCAAAAGCCAAATCTGAAAATAAATCGAGTCTGGTTACGCTGGTGGTAGCTTTGCTGGTTGGTGGTTTGGTTACCTTCCTGGTTAGCCTGCTGAAGGATTACAAAACCGGTATGGCTATCGGGTTGTTCGGAACATTTGTGACGTGGATTATCATGTCGTCCTCCAAAGAGGAAAAAGCCAGGGTAACCTCGCTTGTGTTGGTGTTTTTTGTAGTTATTTTCTTCTGGATGTCGTTCCACCAAAATGGCCTTACGCTCACCGTGTTTGCCCGCGATTATATCGTTAAGGAAGTTGGGCCGTTTACGAATCTGTTCTTCACGCTGCCTTCTATTCTTTCGTTTATTGCCGGAGTAGGAGGGTTGTTCCTTCTGTTTGGGAAAAATAAACTTACAAACCGCTTGATTGGGGCAGCTATGGTTGTTGCGGGTGGTGCTTTGTGTTACTATTTTATTTCGAACAATGGAGCCAAGAATTCTATTTCCCCCGAAGTGTTCCAGTCGTTCAACCCCTTGTTTATTGTTTTCCTCACTCCAATGGTTATGGGCTTTTTTACATGGCTTAATAAAATTGGAAAAGAACCTTCTACTCCACGCAAAATCGGTATCGGTATGATTATAGCGGCCATCGGCTTTCTGGTAGTACTTGTAGGTTCCATGAGCCTGATTTCGCCTCACGAATTGAATGGCGAAGCAGTGCCAGATTCTTCCCGGGTAAGTCCTTATTGGTTGATAAGCAGTTATCTGGTTCTTACAGTGGCCGAACTTTTTCTGAGTCCAATGGGATTATCGTTTGTTTCAAAAGTTGCACCACAACGCTTCCAGGGTTTAATGCAAGGCGGTTGGTTGCTGGCAACGGCTGTTGGAAATAAACTGTTGTTTGTAGGAAGTTTCTTTTGGGAAAAACTGGATTTGTGGCAGTTGTGGTTGATTTTTATTGTGTGCTGTTTGCTGTCGGCTACATTCATTTTCTCAATCATGAAACGATTGGAACGGGTTACAAGCTAAGTGAGAATAGATTTTAGAATTTATAAAACAGGCTGGCCAAATTTTTGGCCAGCCTGTTTCGTTTTTTCAGAATTTAAATACTAAGTAACGTGAGTTCGATATAAGCGGGTTTCTGTTATATTGTATAAATAGTTTGGTGCTCTGCACCTTCTTGCCCGGCTTAATAAAAATTCTACAAATACTTCGGTGCTCTGCACCTTAATTAAGGTACAGCGTACCGTCCTATTTGTAGGATGATTTCGGGAATGTAAAATTAAAGGTGCAGCGCACCGAACGATGTTGCATATGAGTATTAATTGTTAGTATCTTACACGTTTTTCATTATATATCTTATCTTGAACTCACGTTAAGTAGGATTTTATTCTACTCCTGAGATGTAAACAGATTATCTCTCAGCATTTTTGAAGAATCTATCCCAACGGATTTTACCACTAAACCAACCTTTGTCTTTGTCTAACGACAACCAGACTCTAACGGGACGCCCAACTATATGATCTTCCGGAACAAAACCCCAATAACGTGAATCAGCTGATTTATGGCGGTTATCGCCTAACATCCAGTAGTAATCCATTTTAAATGTGTAAGTTTTTTCGGGCTTGCCGTTAATGAAATATACTCCATTTCTGACTTCCAGTTTATTATGTTCATATACCCGAATAATTCGCTCGTAAATTGGTAAATTATATGTATTCAGGGTAATGGTAACTCCTCGTTTCGGTATCCAAATCGGACCGTAATTATCGCGTGTCCAGGTTTTATGTCCACCTAATGGGAATATCTCAGAACTAGTGAGTGACTGTTCTATTTTTACATAGGTAACACCTGCAACTTTGAGTATTTTATTATAGCTTTCTTCTGTCAAAGGAAAGAGGTAAACCGGTAGTTTGGGGTCTAATCCGGATTTGATAATTTGGCTTGCATTATATTCATTTATTTCAGGACTTTGTTGCGGTTTTATCATCAACGAATCGTCCTCAACACTAATGCCCAAGTTATCCAACACTTCTCTCGTAAATAAAGTACCATCAGTTTGAACATAATAATTAAACTGAATTCCGGGAATTTTCTGTTGTTTTTTGCCATTTACGTAAACCTGGTTATCTTTAATCTGCAACCAGTCGCCTGCAACACCAACACAGCGTTTTACATAGTTCTCACGACGGTCGACCGGACGATAAACAATATCACCAAAAATATCTTTACGGCTGTTCACCATATCTCTGCCATACAAGTGGCATAATGTGTAATAATCCGGATTTGAGATTTTAAGTGGCACAGTATCTCCTGTTGGGAAATTAAAGACAACAATATCATCGTGTTTAATCTGATCGAAACCTTTTAACCGTTTATATTCCCATTGAGGATTTTCAATGAATGACTTGCAATTCAACACGGGTAAAGTATGTTGGACTAAAGGAAACGAAAGTGGGGTATTTGGTATGCGTGGTCCATAACTGGCTTTGCTGACGAATAAGAAATCGCCTACCAACAAGCTTTTTTCGAGGGAAGAACTTGGTATCTGATAGTTTTGAAATAGAAAAGTGTTGATAAAATATACTGCAACCAATGCAAAAACAATGGCGTCTACCCAACCCATAAGGGTAACCAAAGTTTTGTTTTTAGATTTTTTCCACCATGTCCATGGTATAAACCGGGTAATAAAAGCATCAAATATAATTGGTAAAGCCAAAATCCACCAAAAGTTACCTACCCAGGCAATAAATAAAATATAGATAATACACCATATTAAGCACTTGATCCATTGTTTTATGGGTTGTCGAAATGAAAAGAATTGTTTCTCGTTGCTCATTTTTATTTGTATATAATTTTTTTAATTAGCTTTCGAACGAATGCTGGTTTCTGATTTTTTTTCCTTTGCTTACAATAGATGTGAAGACTAATAGCCAAAACTGCCGGGATGAAAGATAAGCTTTCAGGAACATTAAATTTCACTCAATTCTTGATTCCGGAATATATCCCCAGCGTACTAATTCCTGTTTATCATTAATTCTTTTTATTCCGCCGTCATAAATCAGGCAAAACTGATTTGCCACATCCAATACATTACGATAGTCATGGTCTGTCAGTATTATCCCTTTATTTTCAGCTGCTTTCAGAATAAGTTTCTTTATTTCTCCAACCAAAATCGGTGAAACACCATTGAATGGTTCATCTAGTAATATAAATTTACAATTGGTATGTAACAATAGTTTTATTTCAAGGTATCTAAGTTCTCCACCGGATAAATGTGATATTTTATTTGCATTTAGTTTTTGCAATATTGAGTCTGCTAAGAAATTTTGAACCTGATTTTTACCCAGGTATAATTCAATCGTTTTCTCAATACTCATATGTTTCGGTAGGAATGGATCCTGAGGAAGATAACATATTTCATTTATTGTTTTATAGGGTTGATCGTAGACCTTACCATCAATCCGAATAAATTTCCGGTCGGCATTTAAAGTCCCGAAAAGTATTTTCATGAGAGTGGATTTGCCGGTTCCGTTTCGTCCGAGCATACCTATAATATCGCCTGTTTGGCATTTCAGATAAATGTCAGTCAACACAACATGCATGTCGAATGATTTGACAACGCTGTCAATTTCAAGTAAGTTTGACATAGTGTAGGATATTTATGAGTGAGTAACCAACCAAAATATATGTCGATAATGTTGTGATGTAAAGACTTAACTTTGAAATTCCCCGGTTGTAATAGAAATAATATTCATTTTTTCTCGACATTTCTTTGTAGAAGAGGCATAACAGAGGTCCGCCGAACATACAACACTTGATATATACAATGTATAACGGGGGAGGAGAATCCGGGAAATTTTCTAATGCCTTAAAAACAATAAATGAAATCAGAACTGAAGACGAGAGGTTTAAAACCAATGTGCTTTTAAAATACTCCCAATGAAAAGTGAGTTTTTCCATATTTTTCGGTTTTCGTTAGTATTGTAAGACTTACAATTAATCGCTTAAATCCACGTATTCTGATACAATTATCAACTTTATAGTGGGTTGTTTTCCGGGATTATCAATTCTGTTAAGCATTGGCTGGCTCAAAGATACAAACCTTATTAACTTAGATATATTCTTTTAAGATATTTTTTTAATTAATATGAGTTTGTTACAAGTTCGGATTAGCGATGATAGAAAATTAAAACAAAACCCCAAAATTTGAAATGAACTTTTGGGGTTTTGTTTTAATATGTGTGTGCTTCAACAAATGATTGGCTACAATGTCCCTCAGTTTTTTATTTCCCCAACGACATAAACCCGGCAATACTCATAAACAGAATAAGCACCACAAAAATGACGGATATTACGTTAAGTGTCTTTGCCGGTTTACGATACCAGTATGAAACGGTAAACGATAACAGGAACGACTGGAGAATTAATTCCGGAAGAAACATAAGCTGCTGTTTTACCGGAACGGTGGTATAAATCATTCCGTCGATGGAGCCTAAAGCCGGTCCGAAGGTTGAGAGGATAGACAACCCGATAAAAAGAAACCAAAGCTTGCACCAACCGCATTTCTCCGAAAGGAAAACCTGTCGGAACGGCCAAAGAACCAGTGCAAATACAAGTCCTCTGAGAAGTTGCAATCCCGGTCCCAAAGCCACCCAGGGCGAGTCGGTTGGTTTCATAAAACCGTTTAAATTGTCGGACGCAAACATTTCCCTGTAGTTAAATACATTCATAACCAAAATACCGACTAAAAAGTAGGTGATGGTGTGAATAGCGGCTATACGCCTCGCAAAAGTGCTGAATTCATGTGTTTGTGTTTTCATTTGTAAGTTTTTATTTCTGTTTTGTTTTTCAGTTAGAAAACTTTCCGGCATGTAGAAATGAAATAACGTGTTCAATCACCTTTTTGTTAAACAAAAGGCCTATGTGCCACGATTTTACAAAGACAACGTCTTTTTCTATTCCAAGTTTTGTCTTTTCCGGAATGAGTACCCCATCATTATCTCCTTTTACAAATATATTGAATCCTCGTTCATTTCCAAAGCTTCCGGCTATGAGTCCGACCTCGCAGGTGGGAATTGGATATTTGCCCGCACCCGTTACCGGATTTGTCGTCAAATTGTTTACATTTGGGCCAACTATAAATTTCAAAAAGGAAAATTGAGCAAAAAAATCAGCTACAGGAGAGCCATTATTGGGTGGGGCTATCATGATGATCCGGTAAATATAAGGGAAAGTTGTCAGTGAATCAAGATGTTCATACATCGACCGTACCACCAAAGCACCCATTGAATGGGTTATAAAGGAAACGGTATCGTAATTTTCTTTCTGGATTTTATTAAAGGCTTCGGAACCAACAGAATCGACATCTTTTACCAAACTTGGATAGGTGTAAATTTCGCAATTGTATTTTTCTTTCTGAATGGCCTTGTATATGCTGTTCATTTCAAATCCGGGTCCTCCATATCCATGGATCAGGTAAACTTTGTGAGATGCCCGAGCTCCAATTGTAAAGAATAATTGAATGATGAGTAGGAAGAAACTATATTTTTTCAAAATATATAATTGTTTTAGGTAAATAGGCTTTCTGAATTTCTAAAAATAATTATTTCAACCCCTTTTTATACTTGATTATCTCTTTCAGATCTTCCAGTTTTTCAGGACTGTCAATGCATAAGGTAAGCGGGTTGAGTTTTCCAACGACTTTGGTTTCATCGAAATCCTGCTTTATTTTTTCGTCAATAGGTAAATCAAAAATCCCTGCCCTTGTTTTTTCTGTAAAATAAAAACTCGTTTTTAAATGATTTTCCCAGGCTGAAAGCCAGAAAACGGTTTTCTTCTTATAAACTACTTTACACAACCATGCTTTCCCGTCTTTATAATAATTCCATTCGGGCGCCAATTCAAACTCAGTACCGGTTATTGTTTTTATGAGTTCTGCGTAAACGGCATAAACCTCTTTGCCAAGGGCATTTTCTAAAACCTCCCCGGTGGGGATAATTTCGGGATCTCTTAATAATTGAATTTCAGGCATATTATATATTTGGGGGCCGTTATTATATACTAAAACTCTTGTTTGTCACTTTTAGCTTTAAGGGCTTGCTGAAGTGCGATTAGACTTAAAACTACTGAAATAATCAGAAAAATATATTTTAGCCACTTCATTTGGTCAAATGTCAACCCAATCATTAAGAACATCGATGCAATAGGGACCAGTGAATTCCGATTTTTTTTATTCTTCATATTATTTAATTTTCTGAACAGAATTGTGATAATCGTTCAATTATAATTTCTCATTAGTGTCCACTAAAAAAAATTAATAGTCAGTTGATCTGACAGCAGTTCTTT
>CAYSTC010000028.1:0-46878 GCA_964433885.1 uncultured Paludibacter sp.
GAAAAGTTCCTTTTGCTTCAACCTTCCCATTTTCATAATAGGCTATATACTTTCCATTTTTTATTCCATTTGAATAATTTGAAGTCAATTCAATTTTGCCACTTTCATAAAACTCATTCCACGTGCTATCCCTGTCTCCATTTCTGTAGATTCCAACTTCATGTATTTTGTTATTTGGGTGATAAGTTGTCCATTTGCCTGTTTTTAAACCATCTGACCAAAATCCAACTTCTTTTAAATTCCCATTTGTAAGATATTCAGTTGACTTACCCTGCAATTTCCCATTTTGAAATATCCTGGTTAAAAATATTTTTCCATTCTGAAAATAACTATTACTTACACCATTCAATTCTCCGTTTAAGTATGCTGTTTCGTCAAAGGACTTATCATTATTATATTTAATACTCAAACCCGAAAAAAGGAGAGTGTCTTTGTTTTCAACGATACAAGTTAGTCCTTGTTTTGACTGAAATAATAACTTATCAGATACTTTCAGCTCTAAACCATTTGAGAGAAATCTTTTGTATTTTATTATTACACCCTTACGATATACGATAGAATCCTTAACCGTTCCTTTTTCATAATAAATAGTATAATTTCCATTATACAACCCAGTGTCTACCTGTGCCACCATTGAATCCTTTCCTGATGCATATTTCTCCTGAATTTCCCCTGTATATGGTTCCGGGTTATTCTTCAAGTGAAATACACCATTTTGGGATTCTAATTCATTCATTTTTACACCCTTTGAACAACCTGCTAATACAAAACAGATACCTACAAATATGAATAGGTATTTCTTTGAAATGATTTTTTGTTTTTTCATAATAGATATTTTTAATTGGTAAATGATTCGCAGGATTCGTTGGCAAATAATACTTTATAACTTTCACACAATTCAATATTAGCAGTAATAATCAGCTTTAAACTTCACAGTATTGATTCTAATCAGAATAAGTCAATAAATCAAGCATTTATTAACATGTTCATTCATGGGCATAAAAAAAGCGTGGAACTAAACTTCCCCGCTCCTAAGGTACCGCCAAGCACCTATGCAAACGAATAAGAATAGCCCACGCCGATTGGCATGAGCGTATAACTTAATTCTGTTTGCACTATTAAAATTGGCGGTTTCTAGGAGCAAGAATTAAAAGCTAACGCTTTTGATAATATGTAATGCCGCTATCGCTACAGCGGACGAGATTTATAAATGAAATGCAAATATATATGAATTTTACGATAAAATCACTTTTATATTAAAAAAATCATGTTTCTCATGCAAATACCTAATCTCTAATATATTTTTCTGATATCAAATAACTACAACACTCAATATGAGATGCAGAAATTCAAATCAACAATTATCACTTCGACACACCCATAATTATTTACAATTATAAAACCGTCAATGTACCCCCTTACCAATTGTTCTGAAGTGTAGACACTACTATATCTGACCTATAAACAATGCTTTATACACCAACTTTCTATAACTAATTTATAAGAATCCATTTGAATACAACCCTTGTGATTTCTATTGTCTTTTAATAACATTATCATCAGGATATCTACAGTTAAGAATGAATCAAATATGATTGAAATCCCAATTCCAATCATATTATTTGTATTTAATAATCAATTCAAAGTACATAGTATTTAATCCACTCTAAACCCCTTTAGTTCTTCATACAAGGTTCTGATATAATAAACCAACTCTTCCTCTCAATTTTATCAAAATAACTCCTTAAAACGAGAGAAAAGGACTTCATATACGAAACAATTATATGATATATTATAGTATGATATATCATAAATAAAATCCCCTTTCTTAATAGATCGGGGATTTCGGTTGATTACTCTTCTTTTGAAATATTCAATAGTATATATAAAAATATTCAAGTCAAATTTCAAACTAAACCCTTAAAATTTAATATATAAATCAAACTGTAGAACTGATTACTCTGACAGTAAAAAAATGATTTATATATAAATGAAAAGATTCAATGTAAGTGTATCAATCGATGCATACCCAACCAAACCTACTGATAATGAATTAAATGAGATGCTATTTGCAAATAGAGAATTAGATATAAAGGAGTTATCCGAACTGATTGCAAATGGACATTCCACTTGTCATGTATTTAACCGAAAGAACTTCCTTTCCACCCACAAATCCAATAAAAACTTCAAAGAAGCAAATATTATTGTATTGGATTTTGACCATTCTCCTTTGAACCTACAATACGTATTAGATAATCTATTGATCAAACCTTCTATTGCATTTGAAACCTTATCCAACCAATCAAATGACTTTAGATTCAAATTGATTTACCTATTAGATAACCCTGTAAAAGACATTCAAGGATACCAACGAATGACTGAAATGGTATTTAATATTGCATTCAATGAAACAGATAAAACCATTGTAAAGGATTCATTAGATACAACCTGTTATAGAGCAAATCAAATGTTCTATGGGACTAATCATTCAAAGCAAATTGAAATATCAGATACCATCATAACAGTTGATTTAATCAATCAAACCATTCAAGACAAATCAAATGATTTCCAAAACTATGAAGAAGTATTTGATTATTTGAATATACCATCAGATTTTAAACCCGAATCAAACAGTAAAACCAATAAAAATTCAAAGGGTAAAATCAAATCAAAGGGTTTGAAAAAGTGTCCCAAAAAAAGGAAAACAAGAATAATACATATACTACCCCAAGATTTGTCTTGTTTTCCAATTCTTGGGACAGTTAAGAATGAACTGTTTGATATGGGGATTAATAATGAAGTTTATTTTATTAAATCTCAATACAATAACTACCATACTATTACTATTTCGGATAACCAATATGATAAGGTATATTATTATGTAGGTGATCAGAATATCTATTCGGTGAATACTTACTTTGTGGGTGGTAAGCAAAAGAAGGGTTTTCGTAGAAGGACTGTTGAATATACTGCACTTGTGTTTAGAAATCTATATCCTGAAATAACTGAAACTGATATGTTTGATCTATTGAAAAACTTTGTTATTAAATACATTGAGCAACCGGGTGATTTGACAAATGATTGGATAAGACGTTTAGCAAATAGTACCGTAAATATGACTCAACAGAATGATGCTGGTAAGAAGTATTATGTATTGAACCCTGCATTCAATCACCTTACAAAATCTCAAAAAATTAAAGAACTGCATAAGGTGAGGAGTGAGGTAATGAGTTATTATGTATTGAATGAATATAATTCTAGTCTGTCTTTGAATCAGAATGCAGAACTACTTCAACTGCATCCCAGGACCGTTAAGAAGTATCTCGATAATGAAGGTGTTTTATTTGATAAGGTAGATGTGAATTTTGAACAGTTCATTGAAATTTATTCTAATGAAGAAAATAGGGGATTATCTGTTAGAAGGTTATCAGAGTTATCTGGTATTAGTAAATCTCAGGTTCAGAGGTATATTAAAAGAATATCGTAGATTTCAAATGTCATTAAGCTTAATTACAATATCCCTTTTAGCACTATTGATTTAATTTGCCTGTTTTACTATAATATGTTCTATCAGTTTTTTAATAAAATGTTATATATGTACGATTTAAAAGCAGATCATCCACTCAAAATAACTTCTCAGATCTAAATTATTGTAATTGGCTATCTCGAATTAATAATTTATTGTTCCTAAAAACAAACTTTTCTCTTAAATTTCACTAAAAGATTATAGCTCAGTGAGTTTAAAATAAAAAGTCATAAAATGGAAATAATAAATATCAGATTTAATGGTGAAAACCTTGGGAAAAGATTATCAAACCTTTATCCTTATCAATTTACTCTCGATGGGATTACTTACTCATCAATGGAAGCATTTATTGGTTCGTTACGAACTCCCCGATTGATTGAGAAGCAAAAATTATATTCAACACATGGAATGGAGTCATGGTATGTGGGACACAAATTCTCTTGGTATGAAAAACAAGAAGTCTATTATAAGGGCAAAGCAATTAGTCGTCATTCTCAGGAATATGACGATCTTATTACTGCTGCTTTCGATGCTTTATACACGAATGATGACTTTAAGCAGACATTACGTGAATCAGGTAGTTGTAAACTAACACATACTATTGGCAAAACTGCGAAAGATAAGACTCTCTTGACAAGAAAAGAGTTTGTCGGACACCTTTATCGATTACGAGGAAAATTGAATGAACGGAAGTTTTTTAATTTGATAGAGTTGTTTGAACAGAATTAATAAGAGTTTGCTATTAAATCATTATTTATGTTTTTTATTAATTGTTGCAGAAGAAATATAAATTAAATCTGATTGTACAACAATTGATATTCTGACTCGCAACTTTTTTCAAACAAAATATTTAATATTATCAATAATTTTCATGTGAAATTTAAGTTATTGTGAGGATTTATTTGTAGTTTTGAGGGCTTTAATAGAATAAAGCAAAAACTATGCACTTTAATAAAGGATATGTGTAAAAGGGACTATGCATTCTGCATTTGTGCAGCTTGGGCTACAGTTTTCTGTCGTTGAACTATGACTGATGGGATGAGTTGAGAATATCTTCATAGATATTGTCTAAAAAATATAAGCCATATAAATCCGGAACTATACGAATCCGATTTACAGTGGCTATTAGATAAAGGTACCGCTAAGTTTGTATTACAAAGAATATCTGCAAAAAAATTATCACCCGCCGGCTAATCAATGAATTGAGAAACAAACATCGTATCGCCCTCGACACACAAAAAGCAAACTGGTGTATAATGATAGAGTGAAAGAGTATTTGAGTGAGTATAAGAGGGTGAAGATTGCATGACTTAATTTTACACAATGACAGTAATAATCTGTACAATAGAAAACAATAAAACAAAACACAAGATAAATGCAGAAACTAACTTATTATATTAGCAAAGCTTATAGCTTTTTTAGCAAAATCCGTTGTTTTATTGAAAGAGGTTATAATTGGGTTTTAGAAATAATAAAAAAGAAAGAAACATTCTCGGCAAAACATTTCAATCCCCTAACACCTACTGATAATGCAGAAGATTGCGAGATTTATTTAGGGTCTATCGAATGGGCACTCAAGAACAAGAAAACAATCAAGAATATTGCTATCTCCGGGACTTATGGTTCGGGTAAGAGTAGTATAATTAAAACTTTCATTAAGAGAATAACAGATTCAGAATGCTATCTAAAACGGAGAATTAAACCAACCTATAAGTTTTTAAATATCTCTCTTGCCACATTTAAAGAGGCGGGTAAAGTGCCACAGTCATCTGATGATAAAGATCTTCTTCGTTTAATAGAGCTAAGTATATTACAACAACTTTTCTTTCATGAGAAGAATCACATAACGCCAGATTCAAGGTTCAAGAAAATCAAAAAAGAGAGTCGTTGGAAGTTAGTTATTTATTCAATCCTTACTCTTATTTCATTGTTTTCCACTTTATTATTGTTCTTTCCAGAAACCTTTCAAAAGATCCCAATTTTTGGATTTATCAGCAAAGAGCCTGCTATAGCAGGTTATATTGCTTCTGCAATACTTGTGATTAGTATATTTCTTCTAATATTTAAATCTTCAAGAAGTTTGTTGAACGCCTCAATCAAAAAATTGAACATAAATAATGCAGAAATTGAAATAGATAACGGAATCAGTAAATCCATACTCAACAATCATCTTGATGAAATTATCTACTTTTTTGAAGCAACAAAATATAATGTAATTATTATAGAAGATTTAGATCGCTTCGAGCAAACCGAAGTATTCACAAAACTACGGGAGATTAATCTTTTAATCAATAACTCCAAAAAGATTAAGCGGGATATTGTCTTTATTTACGCCATAAAAGACGATATGTTTTTAGATAAAGATAGAGCAAAGTTTTTTGATTTTATGATACCAATCATTCCTGTGATTGACTATTCAAACTCAGGAAACAAATTGCTAAAAATAATACAGCAGAATAATTACAGCATTTCTAATAATTTAATTGAGGACATATCCATGTTTATTGACGATATGCGATTGCTCTACAACATAATGAATGAATTCTATATTTATTCAAATAAATTAGGGCAAAATTTTCAGGATCAAATCTTAGCAATGATTGTATATAAGAATATCTTTCCAAATGATTTTACAAAGCTTAGTCAGAATGAAGGGGATTTATATGATGCAATTCAAAAAAAGCAAGAATTTATAAAATCTACAATCTCTGAGATTGAAAATAAAATATCCTTGAAGAAGAAACAAATTACGGATATTGAAGGACAGAGATTACTCGATCTAAATGAGCTAAGAACAATATATTTAGTAGCAATTGTTGAAAATATTCAGCATCCATTTGTTGGATTTAATGTTAATCGCACAATAACACCAATTTCACAATACTGTAATGATTCAAACTTTAAGAATGCCATTAGTGGTAGCATAGATTATTACTATAGAGATTATAGTTCCAATTATAATAATACATATAACTTTAAATTTGTAGACATTGAGAAGAAAGTTAATCCAAATATCAGTTATAAAAGGAGAGAAGAAATAATATTAGATAAGTCAGAAGTAAATAATATAAGAATAAGTGTTGAGAAGCTCAATAATGAAAGAAATGAAATTCAAAAAAGTAAATTAAAAGACCTGCTTTCGAACAAGCAAATAAACATTAGAATTGAGTCTGACAAAAATGATACAGAAACAATAAAGAAAAATGACCTGATTAATATCTTACTAAGAAATGGATATATTGATGAAAACTACTCTGATTATATTTCAATCTTCCACGAAGGTGCACTGACCAAATCTGATTATCAATTCCTCATCAATGTAAAAAAAGAAGAATCCACTGAATTTAGCTACAAATTAAACAAAACAGAAGAATTAATCAAGAAAATAGATGTATATACATTTGAGAAACCATATATTCTTAATCATGATCTGATTGATTATCTTTTGAAATCAAAAACTAATGAGAGAAAGACAGAATTCTTTCTAAGGCAGATAAGTAATGAAGAAAATGTTAGTATAAGGTTTATTGATGCGCATTTGGACAATAGCATTAATGTTGAACTATTTATCAATAAAATGTGTCATTTTTGGCTCAATATGTGGTATTACATAAACCATAAGACACAATATTCAAGCGAAAGAATAGATAAATACTTTAGACTAGTTATTCAACATGCAAATGTGGAAGATATAGAAAAGATATTTGAAAAAGAGCATGAGTATTTAAATTCTTATAGTGACTTCTTGAATATATCAACTAAAAAAGGTAAACGGGAACAAATTATCGAAAAGTTAGATTTGAAATTCAATACTATTGCTATTGATTCTCCAGAATCATATTTGGAGTATATTTTCAAAAAAAATCATTATAATATAAATATTGAAATGTTCCGAACACTTATGTCATTCAATAAGGTTTTTGAATGGGAGGAATTTGAAAAAGCCAATTATGGATATATACTATCAAAAGGGTATGATTATCAAATTGAATACATAGAATCTAACATTGACGAATATATCGAATTTGTATATCTCAAACTTGAAAATAACAAAGAAGAAAAATTAGAACATTACATACAATTGCTTAATATACCTGATTTAGATATTGTTCTAAAAGAAAAAGTTATTATTAAAGTTGATACTATTATAGAGAATGTAAGTGAAATTAAACATAATGATGTTATAGATTTAATTTACAAACACTCTAAAGCAAAAGCAACCTGGGATAATGTCTTACATTCTTTTGATATTGAGGAAAATAAATTTTGTAGTGGATTAATTGAATATCTCAATACATTGTCTAATGCAGAGATTCTATCCAAAGCTAGAATGACAACAGGGAAAGTCGGAGAAAAATCAAAATATAGTACTTTGTGTGACGCAATTATATATGAAAACAGGATTCAAACTAATTCATATCAACTGTTATTAAAATCGATTCCTTGGTGGTATGAGGAATTTGATACTGAGAAATTATCTAGAGACAGAATAGCCACCTTAATAGAAGTCAGCAAAGTTAATCCTACCATATCCAGCTATCAATATCTAAAAGATAATTTTGATGGTACAAACATATTGCTTCTTGAAAAATATTTTGATAAGTTTGATGGTAAACTCAATGAAATCACCATCGATAGTTCTGATTTAAGTCTTATACTTAAATCATTAAGGATTGTCGATAAACATAAATTCTATTTTATAAATAATTGCGATGATGATATCGTAGTTGAGAAATTAGAAAATTTGAGAATCATTGCGCAATCGCTAGTTGATAATGAAACACTTTCAGTAGCAGATAATTTGAAATTGAGCTTGATTAAAAATAAGAGTCTTTCTCAAACTAACAGACTTATTCTATTTAATCGATATATAAATCTTGTCCTAATAGAAATGGTAGATGACATTCTGACATCAATTGGTGGTTCTTATGAAGTAATTACGAATTCGAGCAAGAAAGCAACATTGGAAAATAACTCATTAAATCGCGAATTACTTGAAAACCTCATTAAACTTAAATATATATCTAGCTATTCTGAGATTGATAAAGGATTAAGAGTTAATCACAAACGAAAGGAATAATAATTTTACAAATACTTTTGGGGATTTTTGAAAGAAGTCAATGCTGATAGCTATTCAGGAATATAAACAGATGTTAGGTCACTATCACAACTAAACTCTGAAATGAGTTTAAATCCCAAATTGGAAATACAGCATGTTATAGGTTATTGTGCAACTTGGAAAGTCGAGAAAGGACGAATTTATCTGACAGACATAAAATCTCCACTTCAAATAAGAAGTGGAAAAGGATATAATTCAAACGATCCAATTTCAACCATGCAAAAGCTCTTTCCCGGAGGCCCTGAGGTGTTTGCTCACTGGATCAATGGAACGCTTAAAATTCAATCTGGTGAGCTTTTTAGAACACATTCATATGGGATATGAGTCCGTCTATGAGACAAACATTTTCATGAGATTTGAAAATGGGATTTTGATTGAAGAAAAAGTAGTCAAGAATACTCTCAAGGAATAAAGAAGCACTATCTTCACTATCACCAAACTCTGAAATGAATTTCAATCCCCGATAATAATGATTGTCGGGGGATTTATTATTTTGTTTGAATCTCACAGGCACTCCAGCAACAGCTTTCGATTCATTACAATATTCATTGTTTTAACCCAAAATATAGTCATATATATATAAAATAATCAATTTTCGAGCAAGATGGGGAAAATGTGGGGAAACCATGGGGAAATTAACCTTTTCAAAACAAAAATCTCTTGATAACACATTGATTATCAAGAGATTAATTTATCTAACTAAGTGACCGCGACAGGATTCAAACCTGTAACCCCCACATCCGTAGTGTGGTACTCTATTCAGTTGAGCTACGCAGCCATTGCTTTGTTTTGCGAGTGCAAAGATAGCGCTATTTTTCAATTCCGCAAAGGAAAAATGACAAAAAGTTATATCCGGCACATGCATCAAATCGCAAGTCACATATTATGAGACAGTAACATCAGCCAAAAGAATGCATTTTTAAGCAATCGTAAAGTCCAGTTGCTTCCTGTCCAGATTAGCTTTAGCCACTTTTACCGTTATTTCATCACCCAATTGGAACTTTTTATGGTATCGACGGCCCACTAAACAGTAGTTTTTATCATCCAGCGTGTAGAAATCATCGTCCAAATCGCGGATTGGAACCATACCCTCACATTTATTTTCGATCAACTCTACATAAATTCCCCATTCGGTAACGCCAGAAATAACGCCATCGAACACTTGCCCAATGCGGTCGGCCATAAATTCAACCTGCTTGTATTTAATGGAAGCCCGTTCGGCATTGGCAGCCAATTGCTCCATATCCGAACTGTGCTGGCAGTATTCTTCATATTCCGAAGCATTCACACTGCGGCCACCATTGGCATATTTTTCAAGCAAACGGTGCACCATCATGTCAGGATAGCGGCGAATGGGCGATGTAAAATGCGTATAAAAATCGAAAGCCAGCCCGTAGTGCCCCATGTTAGCCGTTGAATATACAGCTTTTGCCATAGAGCGGATAGCCAGTGTTTCAATCAGGTTTTGCTCTTTCTTGCCCTGAACCTCATCCAACAAATGGTTGATGGAGCTCGAAACCGAAGCTTGCTTGCCTGTCGTTTTAAGATTATACCCGAAACGTTTGATAAACGCCGCAAAATTGTTCAGTTTATCCGGATTCGGCACATCGTGAATACGATAAACAAAAGTCTTGGCTTTTTGTCCTTTGCCTGGTTTTCCAATATGAGTTGCCACCGTTTTATTGGCAAGCAACATAAATTCCTCTATCAGTTTATTGGAGTCTTTTTGTTCTTTAAAGAATACGAAAACAGGTTTTCCTGCCGAATCGATATCAAACCTCACTTCCACCCTGTCGAAGGCAATCGCACCACTTTGGAAACGTTTTTCCCGAAGCAACTTAGCCAAACGATCCAAAACCAGAATCTCTTCTTTAAAATCACCTTCACCAGTTTCAATGATTGCCTGCGCTTCTTCGTAAGTAAAGCGGCGATTGCTGCAAGTCACCGTTTTGGCAATTTCGTAATGTTGCACTTCAGCATTATCATTCATTTGAAATAATACCGAATAGGTCAGTTTATCTTCATTCGGACGAAGCGAGCAGATACCGTTCGACAAATGCTCCGGCAACATAGGAATCGTCCTGTCAACCAGATAAACGGAAGTAGCACGCTCCCGGCCTTCCTGCTCTATAATGCTTTCCGGACGAACATAATGAGTTACATCGGCAATATGCACACCCACTTCCCACAGCCCGTTATTCAGCTTGCGCAATGACAGTGCATCGTCGAAATCTTTCGCATCGCGCGGGTCGATGGTAAATGTAACCACATTGCGCATATCAATACGCTTAGCAACTTCTTCGGGAGTAATGCCTGCATCAATTTTTAGCGCTGCAGCTTCGACATCGGCCGGATATTTATAGGGCAAACCAAATTCGGCCAGAATGGCATGCATTTCGGTGGTATTATTTCCTTTTTCGCCCAACACATCTATAACTTCACCAACGGGGTTTTTTAGGTTCGGCTCCCAGGCCATCAGCTTTACTACAGCTTTCTGGCCGTTCTTACCACCATTCAGTTTGCTTTTAGGAATAAATATATCGTTGGTCAATACTTTGTTATCAGAAATCAGGAAAGCAAAGTTTTCCGACACTTCCAAAATTCCCACAAACGTATCTTTAGCCCGTTTGATAATCTCCACTACTTCTCCTTCGGGCATTTGGCCCCGGCGGTGTGCGTACAGGAAAACCTTCACTTTATCGTTCAGAAACGCATGATTTGTTTTGCGTTCGGGAATAAAAACCGGCTCGCCACCATCATCGGGAATAAGATACGTTTTCACGCCCTGACGATCAATAACCCCTTCAAGATAGCCACCACGGGAATTTACCTTGAATTTACCTCGGGAAATTTCGACTAAAAAATCTTCATCCAGCAATTCGTAGAGTAATTGATTGATAAACACCCGTTGTGATTCGGATTTTATGTTCAGCAAGGTAGAGATTTGTTTGTAATTGAACGTTTTTTCAGGATTTTCGTTAAATACATTAATCATATTGCGTACCAATTCTTTCTTATTCATTTTGGTACTTTGAGACGAGCGTTTTCTTTTAGACATGGCTTCGGAGATTTTAATTGTGTAACGAGTAAGCTATTCTTAATCCAGAACACGTAACTTTATGCAAATATACAACATAATGTTAACCCGAATAGTTTTTATTTGAAAAATAAGCATGTAAAAATTACATTCAGCTTCAAAGAGAAATAGGATGTAAGCCCCGCTTTAATTGCAAAATTGTTTATTGATAAATTATTAGTATTTTCGCAGCCACTTTGATGGAGCATAACAGACACATTATGAGAAAAAAAATTGCATTTATCATAAACCCGATTTCGGGAACAATCCGGAAAGAATCACTGCCCGACTTAATTCGACAAGAGCTGAATGCAGAATTATTTGAAACGGAAATTGTATTTACGGAATATCGCGGACATGGAACAATACTTGCAAAGTCTCTTATTGAACAGAAATTCGATTACATAGTGGCTGTGGGCGGCGATGGTACGGTCAACGAAATTGCACAAGCCTTGACCCACACCAACTGCTCGCTTGGCATTATCCCGATTGGTTCTGGAAACGGGCTTGCAAGACATTTGGGCATCCCAATGAATACGCGGAAAGCCATTCAGCAACTCAATCAGTCCGAACCGATTTTTATTGACTATGGCATTGTGAACGGAAAGCCTTTTTTCTGTACCTGCGGAACCGGCTTTGACGCCTATGTAAGTACCGAATTTGCTAAAGGGCACAGGCGCGGAATTATGAGTTATATCGAGAAAATTATCACCGGATATTTTAGCTACAAATCCCAAAACTATCATATTCTGGGCAACGGAATCGACCTGCAGACAAAAGCCTTTGTTCTTACCTTTGCCAACGCCTCGCAATGGGGAAACAATGCCTACATTGCCCCGCAGGCAAGTGTGCAGGATGGCAAACTGGATATTTCCATTATGAGTAACTTCCCCATTATTGCCATTCCAACTCTGGCCTTGCAGTTATTTACCAAAACTATTGACAAGGATTTATTTATGACCACCCTGCGCTCGGATGAGATTACACTGACGCGCGACGAATCAGGGCCTTTCCATTATGATGGAGAACCTTACGAAGAAGGAAAGGAAATCAGCATAAAAACTATTCCGGACGGACTGAAAGTACTCGTAAAAAAACGATTTTGAGGTAACAACCAGCGAGTTTATTCTACACTCAACAAACGGCCGGTTTCCGGATCGATGCGCACCTTCATGTTGCGTTGCTTAAACAAACTTTCGGGAAGCGAAACAACTTTGCCAAACTGCGGCATATAAAACTGCCCGCTGAAGTTTGTATTTTTCCCATCGCCAATAGTAACACCGGTAGCAGCTGGCAATATATAATTCAGACCTGCACCTACGTTCTTTGCATCAGCAGAAGTTGTATTTATCACCTGTGGCTTGATGCTGATATAATACGGCGCACCGCTCATGTCATCGGCAGCCACAAGGCCTCTTAAAGCCGACAATCTAAACACAACCTCATTATTTATGGCAGTCGCAGGAGTTATCATTATTTTTTTCAGTTCAACTTCGGTCTCAGTCCGTCCAACAAACAACTCGGTAAGTTGCTGCTCCATATCATCCAGCCCCTGTAACATGGACTTCATGGAAGCACCATCCGCCGGTAATTTTTCAACATCGGCCGTAAGCAGGCTCAACCGGCTTTCCCGGATGCGGTAAATTTGTTTGGCAGCTCCTTCGGCCAATTTGGCTTCAGACCCCGCCATCATATATTCCTCACCCAACGGGAGCAGATTACCAGTTAGGACTTTATCTTTATGAATGATCTTTTTTACATCCACCACACTCTCTGTTTTGGCAGAAACATTTACACCACATAAAATTCCCTGAGCATTTACAGCCAAATGAGACAGTTGAGAATTGGGATTCGGCATTATCTGATAAGTCCGCGTAGAATCGGGTACTGCTACGGCCCTTACTGCAACCGACTTGAGGCTGTATGTCGTCTTTTTATCGACAATAACGTTGCTCGTAGCCAGATAACGTTCTGAGTAACGATAAAACACACCCGGCTTTTGATTCACTTTTTCTATTTCAACCTCCACACAAAGTTGTGTTTTGGGCAAAGAATAAACTAATGAAGGTTGCCCTTCTGACAACACAAAAGCTTTTTGCGCCGACAACAAGACAGTAGTTGCAAAAAGCATTGAAAATAAAATCAGCTTTTTCATTGTAATTCTTTAGAGTATATCGTTATAAAACCGGAACATTCAATTTCATTTCTTGGCTTTAGCCTTAGTTGCTTTTGTCTTTGCCGCAGTTTTGGTTTTAGCTTTTGGTTCGGCTTTGGCGACTGCAGTTTTTCGTCCGAATGGTTTCTTTTTAGTGGCCGCTTCGGGTTGTGCAGCTATTAGCTCCTGGCATCTTTCCAACGTTAGCGTCAGCGGATCAGTTCCTTTCGGAAAAATCTTATAATTTACATTATCGCAGGTAAAATATGGTCCGAAACGACCATTCAGTACCTGTATTTCATTATTTTCTCCCAGGGTTTTGATAATCCGGTTCTTTTCAACTTCTCGTTTTTCTTCGATAATTTCTATAGCACGTTCGGTTGTAACCTCCATGGGATCATCTGTTTTCGGCAACGAATAGAACGTGGAATCATGACGGATATATGGTCCGAAACGGCCAATTGCCACAGTCATCACCTTACCTTCAAACTCACCCACCTGACGCGGCAACTTAAACAAATCCAACGCTTCCTCCAGCGTTATACTTTCAATGGATTGCTCTTTCCGAAGAGAAGCAAAAACCGGTTTTTCCTCTTCCTCAGAAGTTCCTATCTGCGCCAAAGGCCCGTATTTTCCAATTTTCACCGAAAGCTGGCGTCCCGTAGCCGGATCCACACCCAAAATCCGTTCTCCTACCTGGCGCTCCGAATTTTTCATAGTATCCTCAACGACAGGATGAAACTTCTTATAAAAATTATCAATAGCCACAGTCCACTGCACATCTCCATCTGCTATATTATCAAATTCCTTTTCAACTTCCGCCGTAAAGTTATAATTCAGGATATCAGGAAAATACTCAGTCAGGAAGTCATTTACCACTGTGCCAATATCCGTTGGAAACAATTTCGATTTTTCGGCTCCGGTATTTTCTTCTTTTATTTTATCGGTAATTTTTCCGGCTTTCAGTTTCAACACATTATATTGCCGCTTTTCGGCCGGACGGTCGCCCTTTTCTACGTAAGAACGGTTTTGGATAGTAGATATTGTTGGGGCATAAGTAGATGGGCGCCCGATACCCAGTTCTTCCATTTTGCGTACAAGGCTGGCTTCGCCATAACGTGGAGGTTTCTGTGAAAAACGCTCCTGCGCAACAATTTCATCAGCCTGAAGTTTTTCGCCATTTTTCATGGTTGGCAATAGCGATTCGTTTTCGGCATCCGTTTCATCGTCGGTAGATTCCAGGTATACTTTCAAAAAACCGTCAAATACAATTACTTCACCCGAAGAAACGAATTGCAACGGACTGCCGGATACACTGATATAAATGGATGTTTTTTCAAGCTCCGCATCTGCCATTTGCGATGCAATGGTTCGCTTCCAAATCAGTTCATACAGGCGTTTTTCCTGGGCTGTTCCTTCCACAGTGTGCGCATTCATATATGTCGGACGGATAGCCTCGTGTGCTTCCTGTGCTCCTTTGGTTTTGGTGCTGAATTTACGGACATGAACGTATTTTTCGCCTGCCATATTAATAATTTCGGCCTTGGATGTACCCAGTGCCAAATCCGACAGGTTTACCGAGTCGGTACGCATGTAAGTTATCTTTCCGGCTTCGTACAACCGTTGCGCCACCTGCATGGTTTGCGCAACCGAATAACCCAACTTGCGGGCTGCTTCCTGCTGAAGCGTGGAAGTAGTGAACGGTGGTGCTGGCGATTTTTTAGCAGGTTTTGTAACAATATTATCTACGCTGAATTGAGCATCTTTGCAGGTTTCCAAAAACGCCTGTGCTTCGGCTTTTGTTGCAAAACGTTGTTGCAGTTCCGCCTTCAGTTCTACCGGCTTTCCATTAACATCTAATGAGGTAAAAATGGCGCTTACACGGTAATTGGCTTCCGGAACAAACTGATTGATTTCGCGCTCGCGTTCCACAATCAGGCGTACAGCAACCGATTGAACCCGCCCTGCAGATAACGACGGACGGACTTTGCGCCACAAAATAGGTGACAGTTCAAAACCTACAATTCGGTCCAACACTCTGCGGGCTTGTTGTGCATCGACCAGATTCACATCAATATCACGCGGATTTTCAATAGCGTGCAGAATAGCATCTTTAGTAATTTCGTGAAAAACAATGCGGCGAGTATTATCTTTTTTGAGTTTGAGCTCTTCGTACAAGTGCCATGCAATGGCTTCTCCTTCGCGGTCTTCATCGGAAGCGAGCCAGATCATTTCTGACTCTTTGGTTGCCTTCTTCAACTCTGAAACCAGTTTTTTCTTATCAGAAGAAACCACATATTGTGGTTGGTAGTTGTGTTCGAAATCAATACCAATTCCTTTCTCAGCTAAATCGCGTATGTGTCCGAAACTGGACATTACATGATAGTCTTTTCCTAGAAATTTTTCAATAGTTTTTGCTTTGGCAGGTGACTCTACTATGACAAGATTTTTGGGCATAAATCAATTAGCTAAGTGTATATTGGTTGAAATAAGTTACAAAATAACAAAAACATGTAGGTACGAGCCAAATTTTCAACACATTATTTTTGTTTTTTATTAATTCAGAGTTAAAATAGCTTCCCAAACAAGTTTTTTGAACAAAATAGAGTTAATATATCCTGAAAAACTAATCAACCTGGAAATAAAATGTGTAATATGATACTTATCCGACAAAACACAAAAAAGCCCGTCCTATTTGCGGACAGGCTTTTTGTCAGTTTATTTCAATTATGAAGGACTACGCGTTTCACAATTTGTGATCCATTTTTCAGTGTCAATCTTATAAGGTATATCCCTTGTGGATAGCCTCTCAAACTCAGGGTTAATTTGATCTGATTTACAGCATCCAGATTTTGCAATACGACTCCGTTGATGCCCACGACATCTACTCTTGAAACTCCTGCAAACTGAAGTTGTACTTTATCTGTTGTGTAAGTTGGAAAAACTTTGGGCACATCTTCTGGTTCGGTTTCTGTATTCGTTCCCAAATCAAATATGCTTGCCGTAATGCCAGTCGGTTGAGCAGCTAAAATATAGTTTACAGAACCCGCTCCAGTCAAAGAATAACCTGTGGCTATTACAGGTTTGCCAATTCCAACAGTTGCATCGGCAAATGCGCCTGTTCCGGCAACTATTGTAACAACATCCGAATTAATTAAACCATTCAATACCCCACCACTTAATACCGCCGTAGTGGTTCCATCATAAACTTTATCGGCAGCGGTTACCCCTGTAATTGTTATAGTCTTACCATTTACAGTCAGCACCTGAGTTTTTGAAACGGGCATATAATTCACATCACCAGTCTGAGTAGCTGTTATGTTTGTTGTTCCGGCTCCAACTATAGTAACTGTATTTCCGGAAACAGTAGCCACAGAAGTATTGCTGCTACTAAAACCTACGCTTAAGCCTGAGGTAGCTGTGGCTGACAGATTAAACGCCGCATCACCGTAAGTTTTGGCAGGCAATGTACCAAAAGTGATAGACTGTCCCAGTTGGAAGATATTGAGTACACCATCCACAAATGCAATACTATAGTTATTAGAAGTCAAACCTGCAGGAGTTATCACATACCCAGTACCGATATTGGTTGCAGTGGTTGCACTACCACTGAATACTAATGTACCACCTAATACGGTTTGATCCTCACCACTTATAAAACCAGAATATTTAACTGTAAACGGACTATAAACTGCCCCATCAAATACTTTGGATTTATTTTCGGCTGTAATGGTCAACGGTGCCTTGGTTCTGTCAAGTTTTCCATCTACGAAAGTGATTGAATAATTATCGGAAGTCAAACCACCCGGAGTGATCACGTAACCCGTTCCGACATTCACTGCGGTTGCAGCTGTACCACTAAATGTAAGTGTTCCGCCCAACACTGTTTGATCTTCACCATTTGCAAAACCCGAATATCTTATAGTGAACGGACTGTAAACAACTCCGTTATAAACCTTGGATTTATCATGTGCAGTGATGGTAAGAGGCGCTTTGGTAATATCGAGTTTTCCATCGACAAACGCAATCGCATAATTATCGGAGGTCAATCCACCCGGAGTGATTACATAACCTGTACCCGCTCCAACAGCCGTTGCAGCTGTACCGCTAAACGCGAGAGTTCCGCCAAGTACAGTTTGATCCTCACCATTTACAAAGCCGACATATCTTACAGTAAAAGGACTATATACCAACCCATTATAAACTTTTGTTTTATCATGAGCAGTAACAGTTAACGGCGCTTTGGTAATATCCAGTTTTCCATCTACAAAAGTGATCGCGTAATTATCTGATGTCAATCCACCCGGAGTTATTACATAGCCCACTCCTGCTCCAACAGCTGTTGCCGCTGTACCACTGAATGCCAATGTTCCTCCCAGTACAGTTTGATCTTCTCCATTTACAAACCCGTAATACTTCACAGTAAATGGACTGTACACTAAACCATTATAAACTTTTGTTTTATCGTGTGCAGTAATTGTCAACGGAGCTTTATTTATATCCAGTTTCCCATCTACAAAAGTAATAGCATAGTTATCGGAAGTCAATCCACCCGGAGTTATCACATAGCCCGAACCGGCACCAACAGCAGTAATTGCAGAACCGCTAAATGTCAACGTACCTCCCAAAACATTTTGGTCCTCTGCCCGAATGAAACCGGTATACTTTACTGAAAACGGACTAAATACAGCTCCATTGTAGGTTTTGGATTTATTATCAGCTGTAATAGTCAACGGAGCTTTGGTGATATCTAACTTACCATCCACAAAAGTGATTGCATAATTATCAGAAGCAAGACCACCCGGGGTAATTACATAACCGGTGCCGGCTCCTACTGCTGAAATGGCAGTACCACTAAAAGCTAAATCACCAGTTAGTACAGATTGAGTCTCACCATTTACGAATCCATAGTATTTAACTGTAAACGGGTTGTAAACTGTTCCATCATAGCTTTTTGTTTTGTCATGGGCTGTAATGGTTAATGGCGCCTTGGTAATATCCAGCTTTCCATCTACGAAAGTAATTGAATAATTATCGGATGTCAGGCCACTTGGAGTTATCACATATCCTGTACCTACATTCACGGCCGTTGTTGCTGAGCCGCTGAATGTCAGTGTGCCTCCTAAAGATGCCTCGGTATCGCCATTGGCAAAGCCATAATACTTCACTGTAAATGGGCTATACACCAACCCATTGTAAATTTTCGTTTTATCGTGAGCTGTAATTGTCAATGGTATTTTATTGATTACCAATTCCTGAGCTACCTGAGCAGCCGCACTGTAATTTTCATTTCCAGCCTGATTGGCATAAATCATACAGCTTCCACTTTTTAGAATTGTGATGGTTGAGCCGTTTGTTCCGGTACAAGTTGCAACCGAACTGTCCGAAGAGGTAAAAACAACCGGATTACCCGATGCACCTCCTATTGCCGAAACCGTAAACGGAGCAGCACCATACTGTCTGGGGGCCAATGGGCTAAAGATAATACCCTGAGGAGTTTGAGCAAGTAAACCTGCTGTTGAAATGAGCAAAAAACCGACTGTTGCAAGTGCATGTCTAATTGTGTAAATTGTTTTCATTTTTTCAATATTTAAGAGGTTAAATAATTGTAGGCGATCATATATTACGCCTCGATATACAACTAAAAAATTCGCCGATAGCCAAATAGAATCAAGAAAGCATAATCACAAAAAAATGACTATCAGCATCACTGATTATTGCTATAAATAAAGAAATTGATACAACAAATGCAAAAACAATTCTATAAAATATATTAAAGTATTTTTGCCTGTATTTGTATCATAGTTGCCCTATTTGGTTATCATTTAATGGCATTTACCTAAATTTCAATGCCGTATAGAAAATCAGAGCAGAAGAATGTATGTTTTTATTTAAAACACTATTCACATCAAAAAAGTTTTATATCAATAAAAATGAAAAATACAAAAAAAGTGGTTATTGGGATGATATAATTTTAAACTAAATTTACATTTCATTGAATTTCATTGCAGAATAAATCCACAATTCAGAGAAAGCATGTTGGCCATGAAAATTAAACCAGTTTCTATATATCAAATACATGCATTTACAATACGATTAAAATTGCAAGTACAAAAAAGGGAAAGATATCTGACAAGATAATGCGGAGAAAAAAAACGGATAGAAACTGAATGAATCAGTTCCTATCCGGATAAGATTAAAAAGAAGTGAAAGTGATTAAATCAAATTGACGAATACTCCAGGAATCAATCCTAATAAAATCATTAAAACAGCAGCGAGTATAATCTGGTTTTTATAGTTTTTACTTGAGTCAATAGCAACGCCTTCAGTCGGTTGATTAACATACATGGCAATTATCGGGCGAATATAAAAATATACACTGATCATAGAACCAATAATGGCCACGATAACCAACGGTAGATTTCCCTGCTCAATAGCAGACACAAATAAATTATACTTCGCAGCAAACCCGATTAGCGGAGGAATACCTGCCAGCGAAAGCATAGCAATGGTCATGGCAAAAGCCTCGGTCGGATTGTTTTTTGAAAGCCCGTTGAATGCTTTGATAGAAAAAGTACCTGTTTCCTCACGAACCAGAATAAGCACCGCAAAAGCAGTGATTGTAGCTATGGTGTACGACATGGAATAAAGTAGCAAAACGCCGGCAGCCTCCTGTTTCATAGCAATAATCGCGATTAGCATATATCCTGCATGAGCTACCCCCGAATAAGCAAACATACGTTTCACATTATCCTGATAAAAAGCCGACAAGTTACCAATCAGTATTGTAGCTATTGAGAATATGGTAAGTGTGGTTTTCCAGATTGAATCTACTTCGGCGAAGCTGGACTGCATCAGGCGGAAAAATGCCGCAATAGCTGCCACTTTACCTACAGTAGCCATAAAAGTGGTAATCAACGTTGGCGAGCCTTCGTAAACATCAGGTGCCCAAAAATGAAACGGTGCTGCACCAATTTTAAACGTCATCCCGATAGCCAACAACAGCAAACCAATGTTCATCATACCCGGCATATTGGCCTGATTTGCAATTACGTATTGCTTAATAGCTTCCAGGTTCATGCTTCCGCTGGCACCATAAATCAGGGCAATTCCAAACAAAAGAAAGCCAGAGGCAAACGAACCGGTGAGGAAGTATTTCATAGCCGCTTCGTTGGAGTTTGGATCGAATTTTTTGCTTCCCGCCAGAATATAAAGCGACAATGAAAGCGTTTCGATACCCACAAACAACATCAGTAAGTTACCAAAAGCAGTCATAATCAGACTTCCTACCAATGCAAAAAGTATCAACGCGTAAATATCCTCGAGCGGACGCTTAACCGGCTTGTAATAAACCGGAGCAAAAATAAAAACCAACAAGGTGGTGAAAATCAGCACTGCATTGAAGGCAATACTAAAATTATCGGCAATGTACATCTCGTTGTAATAATGTACCGATTGGTTCCAACCCAATAAATTGAGAATAAAAGCCAGCGTTAACCCACCGTAAACAATAGGTAAAAGTGGTCCTTTCTTTTGGATAGAACCAAAGAAGAGAACAATGATAGCAACAATAGAAATGGTAATTATGGCGTACATAAATCTGTTGGATTATAAATTTTATTTTACTGCTCCCTGAAGCAACTGTAATACAAACGATGGGTAAACACCTACTAAGAAAATAGATACTATGATAGGCACAAAAAGCAACATCTCACCAAAAGTCAAATCGGCAAATTTTGCAGTAGTATCATTTTGAGGCCCATACATAATCTTTTGATACATTCTCAGCATATAAACCGCTCCCAAAATAATGGTCAGCCCGGCAATAATGGCAATGATTACGTTATACTGGAACAGCCCCAAAAGGATCAGAAATTCACCCACGAAACTGTTCGTCAGTGGAAGCGCCACATTTGCCAGCAAAATTATCATAAAGACCACCGCAAACCTTGGAGCTTTGCTGGCAATACCTCCCAAATCGTCTATCATGTCTGTTCCGGTCCTGATTACAATCATTTGGTAGCAAAGGAAAAAACCAACCACATTTACCCCGTGCGAGAACATTTGCAAAATTGCTCCTTCAACGCCGTAGTGATTGTTAGAAAGTAAGCCCAGAGCTATGATACCCACGTGCGAAAGCGATACGAAGGCAATCATCTTTTTCAGTTTCGGTTGGCGGATAGCAATAATGGCTCCGTAAATAACCCCAAAAAGTATCAACGGTAAAAATATAAGCGAACCATTTGCAACTACATCCGGACAAATAGGGAGTATAAACCGGATAATACCGTACAATCCCATTTTGAGCATGATACCGGCCAGTATCATTGAACCCTGAACCGGAGAGACGTTATAAGTCTCGGCCTGCCACGAATGAAACGGAAACAACGGTATTTTAATGGCAAAAGCCAGGAAAAAAGCGAGAAAGACCGGAACTTGCACTTCGTAAGGCAGCTTTAGCTGATAAAAACTTTCGAAACTAAACGAGTGCGGAGTAGTAAGCGTATATAAATAAAGAATAGCTATCAACATGGCAAAACTACCAACCACCGTATAAATAAGAAACTTTACGCTTATTTTCTTTCTGTTTTCGCCACCCCAAATAGCCGTAATCAGGAAAATTGGCATCATGGCAAGCTCCCAGAAAATATAAAAGAGAACCATTTCTGACGAGGTAAAAACGCCAATCAGAGCCATCTCCATCAACAGGATAAGCGCATAAAAGTTATGGTTTCGTACTTCGCGGTCGTTATTGGAAGCAATAATAACCGGGATGAGTAATGACGTAAGCATAACCATCATGAGCGAAACCGCATCGATGTATATGATAATATCAATATCCAGCAACTGCTTCAGATTCAGGCTCAGATTCAGAATTTTATTATCGGCAAAAGTAAAAGCATAACCTGCCACCACGGTAACGGCAAATTCTACCAGCGAAGCAACCAGCGCGAAGTTTCTACTGTGCTTCCCAAGTTTGCCTGTAAATAAGAGCAACGACGAAAATAGCGGAATAATAAGTAAAAGTATGATAATCATCTCTTTTATAGTATAATATTAAAAAATAGAATGGCAATAATACTGAGCACCATGATAACCAGATAGAATCCTACGTTTCCTGTTTGGAGCAACCGTAGCTTTTTACCGACAAACAAAGTTCCGTTTCCAACAGCATTTACAAAACCATTGATAATGCTTTGATCAACCAGTTCGCGGAAAATGTCGGAAACAAATCCAAGCGGCTTCACAACACAGAAATCATATATTTCATCAAAATAAAATTTACCAGCAGGCACTTTCGACAAGCCTTTCGGTTCGGTGAATTCTTTGTCGTTTACAAAACGCTTGTAGCTCAGGAATACTAAGAGCGCAATCAACACCAATGGAACAGCAAAAATCATCCATTCGGTTGGTACATCAAGTGCATGTCCTGATACAGCAACCAAGCTATGCGATTTTTCAAAAACCGGTGACAGGAAATTATCAAAGCCCTGTGTCTCGGAAAAAAGCTTCGGCATTTGCACAAAGCCGGCAATAACCGACAGAACAGCCAGTACAGCCATTGGGTAAAGCATCACTTTAGGCGATTCATGAACGTGATGATTGGCTTTAAGCGCCTTGCTTTCCGGTTTGTAGAACACAATGAAAAGCAACCGGAACATATAAATGGTAGTCAGCAATGAAATAAACGTAGCCAGAAGTCCCATCCCCGTACCATGCTCGTAAGCTGCAGTCAGAATCATTTCTTTGGAGAAAAACCCGGCAAATGGCGGAATACCCGAAATAGCAATAGTGCCTATGATAAACAAAGCGAAAGTGAATGGAATTTTCTTGCGCAAGCCACCCATATTCCGGATATCCTGTTCGTTGCTCAAGGCATGGATTACACTACCAGCAGCAAGGAAAAGAAGCGCTTTGAAAAAGGCATGTGTCGTTAAATGGAACATAGCACCCGAAAACGAACCCATTCCAAGAGCCATAAACAAAAATCCAAGTTGGCTCACGGTAGAATAAGCCAGTACTTTTTTTATGTCGTTTTGATAAATAGCTATAAGCGCGCTTACCAATGCCGTGGCAGCACCAACTACCAGAATAATATTCATTGTAACGGGCGAAAGTACAAAAAGGACGCTCGAACGGGCAATCAGGTAAATACCGGCTGTAACCATAGTAGCCGCATGGATCAACGCTGAAACAGGTGTTGGACCCGCCATAGCATCCGGCAACCAGGTAAACAAAGGTATTTGCGCACTTTTACCCGTAGCTCCTATAAACAAACACAACGTTACGAAGAATAAAGTCATATCACCCGAAGGCATTACGCTAGCCTTGGCGGCAATTTCGCTTATGGATAATGTTTTGAAATTAATGAACAGGATAAAAATCCCGATCAGGAATCCCAGGTCACCAATGCGGTTCATGATAAATGCCTTTTTGGCGGCATCATTGTTTGCGTGGTCTTTAAACCAGAACCCGATGAGCAGATATGAGCATAAACCAACGCCTTCCCAACCAATAAACAACATTAAGTAATTGGAACTTAACACCAGGATAAGCATGAAGAAGACAAATAAATTCATATAAGAGAAAAAGCGGTTAACGCCTTCATCTTCTTTCATATACCCGACGGAGTAAATATGAATCAGTAACCCGACACCATTTATAATCAAAAGCATCAGCGCCGATAAACGATCTATGGTTAGTGCAAAAGGAATTGAGATGTCGGCAAACCTGATCCAGTCAAAAAGCGGAATTTCTAATGTTGAATTGGATGAACTTACCTGTCCAAACAAAATTGCAGACAAAACCAGGTTGATAAATATTGCCGCTGAAGCCAAGGGTCCCGACAAGTTCCGGTTCATTTGCTTTTGGAACAAACCGGTTGCCAGAAAGCCCAGTAGCGGGAAAACAAGTAGTAAAATTGATATAAGTCCCATATAATTAGTTGACAGTTGACAGTTGACAATTGATAATGCAGAGTGAACTGTCAATTATCAATTGTCAATTATCAATTAATATTTTAGTCTGTTTAATACATTTATATCGATCGTCTTAGTCGACCGGTAAACCACTACCAGCAGAGCCAGTCCGATTGCAACTTCTGCGGCAGCCACCACCATGATAAAGAACACGAATATCTGCCCGGCCGGGTCGTTACGGTATGCCGAAAAAGCGGTGAGCAACAGGTTGGCCGAATTGAGCATCAACTCTACCGACATAAAAATCACCAAAGCGTTTCGTTTAGCCAGCACCCCAATAACTCCAATGGAGAAAAGAGCTGAGCAGAAGAGGATATAGTATTGCAATGGGATCACTTGCATTTGAGCAATTGTAGTTTCCATAAGTCTAATTTTTATCTTTTTTACCTAACATTACTGCACCAACCATTGCCGCCAAAAATAAAATGGAAGACAACTCGAAGGGTAATAAATATTCGCTATAAAGGGTTTTCCCCAGGTTTCTGACTAATCCTATCTGCGTGAGTTCCGGAGTACCAACTGTAGCAACATCAAAAGATTTGAGGGTACCGATCAGCACCAGGAAAATCATTCCACCGGCTATCGCAGCTACAAACTTCATCAACGTCGATTTCTGGAACTCTCCTTGTATATTCAGGTTTAGCAACATCACCGTAAAAAGGAAAAGAACCATGATAGCACCGGCATACACAATAATATGCACAACCGCCAGAAACTGTGCATTCAGCATGATATAATGCCCTGCCAGCGTGAAAAAAGTAAGCGTCAGGTACAACACACTATGAATCGGTTTCTTGGAGAGCAACACCATTAAAGCCGAAACTATGGCTACAAAACTCAGGAAGAAAAAAAGATATTGTGAAAGCATATTTTTTTATTTTTGATTTACGATTTTAGATTTACGATTGCGCTGATTGACTGTTTATTCAATCTAAAATTTAAATTCGTAAATCGTAAATTCACTATCGTTATTTATTATGTGATTTCGTTTTGTCTTTTTTGAACTCAAGCACTTCGGGTGTCTGGCGTTTCGAAACATCCACGCGGGCATCCATTTTTTCCACCAATACATCTTTTCCATAAATAAAATCATTCCGTTTGTATTCGCTCGGTACAATTCTATTTGTCAGGAAAATGGCTTCTTTGGGGCAAGCAGTTTCGCAATCGCCGCAAAAAATGCATCGCAGCATATTGATTTCATATACCGAAGCATATTTTTCCTCACGATACAAATGCTTTTCGTCTTCTTTGCGCTCGGCAGCAATCATGGTAATTGCTTCGGCAGGACATGCAAGAGCACACAATCCGCATGCAGTGCAACGTTCACGACCTTCATCGTCCAGTTTCAGTACATGCAACCCGCGGTAAATATCCGAGAACGGACGTTTTACTTCGGGGTATTGGATAGTCACTTCTCTTTTAAAAAAGTGGCTGAATGTGATTAACATCCCTTTGAAAATGGCAGGCAAATAGAAACGCTCAATAAGCGTCATCTTTTTGTTCGATACCATTTTCGAGCGGTTGGTCAGAGATATCTTATTTTGATTCATTTCTTATTTCTTAAACACTAAATATAAAAATCCGGTAATAATCATGTTCGCTATTGCCCATGGCATCAGTCCTTTCCAGCCGAAGCGCATCAACTGGTCGTAGCGGAAACGTGGCAATGTCCAGCGAACCCACATAAACAGGAATCCGAAGAATGATATTTTGGCAAACAGTACGATTGTTCCGATAATGGTTATCATATTGTGCGACAGCCCGAGATCATCCATGAACGGGAAGTTGTATCCGCCAAAATAAAGCGAGGCGATCATGGCCGAAGAAATAAACATATTGATATATTCCGAGAAAAGATAGAAACCAAGTTTCATCGAACTGTATTCGGTGTGGTAACCACCAATCAACTCGGTTTCACATTCCGGAAGGTCGAACGGAGCCCGGTTGGTTTCTGCAAAAGCACAAATTACGAACACCACAAAACCGATTGGCTGGGTAAACACGTTCCAGTTCATACCGTGCTGCATGCTCACTATCTCGTTCAGGCTTAAGCTTCCGGTTGTCATTACAATCGTAACGATAGACATACTCATGGCCAATTCGTAACTGATCATTTGCGAAGCAGCCCGCACCGAACCCATCAATGCATATTTATTGTTTGACGACCATCCGCCAATCATAATTCCGTAAACTCCGATAGAAACTACCGCGAACACGTAAAGCACTCCAATGTTGATATCGGCCACCTGGAGGGCAAATTCTTTTCCTGCAATGATTAATGAACCACCCCATGGAATTACCGCGCTACTGAGCAATGCCACTAACATGGTAAGCGAAGGTCCCATTATATAAAGAACTTTATCCGCATTGGCCGGCATAAATTCCTCTTTCATAAAAAGCTTTAAACCATCGGCAACCGGTTGCAGCAACCCGAAAGTTCCGGCACGGTTCGGACCGAGGCGATCCTGGAAAAATCCGGCAATCTTGCGTTCAAAAAGCGTGGCATACATGGCAATCACAAGGCTCAACAACAAAATAGCCACGCACAAGATCAACTTATATATAACAAACTGTATATCCATAAATTACTCCATTTCTTCTTTTATCGGGTTAATAACGGAAGGAATGACAACATTCCGGTAATGATTCTGGTTGATAACCGAGTAAGACTCAATTTTGCGTGGTCCTTCAATTACCCAGTCGGCACTGCTTTTCTTCTCAAAACGGCATTCGTTGCAAATAAAATCATGCACCTCGCCATATTTGTCCTTTCGTCCGGTAACCCGGTACACCTCGTCGCCACGGAACCAGATAGTTGCTTTGCCGCTACATTTGGGGCAATCGCGGTGGGCATCCATCGGTTTCAGGAACCACACTCGGTTTTTGAAGCGGAATGTTTTATCTGTAAGAGCTCCTACCGGGCATACATCAATCATATTTCCTGAGAAATCATTCTCTACAGCCTGATGTATAAATGTGGATATTTCTGACTTCTCACCGCGATACAAAACGCCGTGCACACGACTATCCGTCAACTGTTCGGCCGCATAAACACAGCGGTAGCAAAGTATGCAGCGGTTTGGGTGGAACTGGATCAAATCACCGATATCGATTTTCTCATAAGTCCGTTTTTCTTCCTCAAAACGCGAAGAATTAGTTCCGTGTTCGTAGCTCAAATCCTGCAAATCACACTCTCCGGCCTGGTCGCAAACCGGGCAGTCCAACGGGTGGTTCAGCAATAAAAATTCAACTACAGCTTTACGGGCATCAATTACTTCGGGCGAGGTAATGTTCTGTACCACCATTCCGTCCATCACTTCGGTGCGGCACGAAGCCACCAGTTTGGGCATTGGACGCGGGTCAGCTGCCGAACCTTGTGCAACCTTTACCATGCACGAACGGCATTTTCCACCACTCTTTTTCAATTCGGAGTGATAGCACATGGCCGGTGGAACTACGTCGCCTCCAATCATGCGGGCAGCCTGCAGAATCGTCGTTCCCGGTTCTACTTCAATGCTCTTATTATCAATTGTTACCTTATACATCTTAAATCAATTAAACAACCCCTAACCCCTAAAGGGGAACAGAGTTACTTTTATTTCTTATGTCTCTCTTAAAAAACTTTTATCATCAGGACTAATCAAATCCCCCTTTAGGGGTTAGGGGTTCTTTCATTCCCCGGTTACCGCAGGTATTTCCTGATATTTCTCCAACGAACCATGCTTCACATTCTTTACCACTTCCGGATTTTGAACATGAAACTCAAATTCGTGGCGAAAATGACGGATTGCAGCGGCAACAGGCCATGCAGCCGCATCACCAAGCGGACAAATGGTGTTTCCTTCAATTTTCGAAGCTATGCTCACCAACAGGTCAATATCTTTCATTTTTCCCTGGCCATGTTCAATGCGGTGCAAAACGCTTTCCATCCAGCTGGTTCCTTCGCGGCAGGGCGAACATTGTCCGCACGACTCGTGGTGATAGAAACGGGAAAAATTATAGGTATTCCGCACAATGCAGGCATCTTCGTCGTAGACAATAAATCCTCCCGAGCCAAGCATCGAACCACTTACAAAACCACCTTCAGACAATGACTCGTAGCTCATCAGGCGAGGTTGACCTTCTGCCGTTTTCAGAATCAGGTTTTTGGGAAGAATAGGAACTGACGATCCACCGGGGATAACAGCTTTCAGTTCTTTGCCATTTTTAACACCTCCGCAGTATTTGTCGCTGTAAATAAATTCTTCTACGGGTAAACCCAGTTCTATTTCGTAGACACCCGGATTATTGATATTTCCGCAAGCCGAAATCAGTTTTGTTCCGGTACTACGACCTACACCAATTTTTGAATAAGCTTCACCGCCATTGTTTACAATCCAACCGATATTAGCGAGCGTTTCTACGTTATTTACCACCGTTGGGCAATCGTACAAACCTTTGATAGCGGGAAATGGCGGTTTAAGGCGTGGGTTTCCACGTTTACCTTCCAGCGATTCCAGCAATGCAGTTTCTTCACCGCAAATGTAAGCTCCCGCACCGGTGTGAACATACATGTTCAAATCATAACCACTTCCGAGAATATTTTTTCCGAGCAAGCCGGCCTGGTAAGCTTCTTTAAGCGCTTCGTTCAAAATGCCGATAACCTCTTTAAACTCGCCACGCACATAAATATAAGCCGTATTGGCACCCAGTGCATAAGCAGAACAAATCATCCCCTCAATCAAGCGATGCGGAATGTTCATCAGCAGGTAGCGGTCTTTGAATGTGCCCGGCTCACTTTCGTCGCCGTTGCAAACCAAATAACGCGGATTACCGCTTTTCTTATCGATAAAACTCCACTTCATGCCCGTAGGGAAACCTGCACCACCACGACCGCGCAATCCCGAAGTTTTTACTTCAGTCACCACTTCGTCCGGAGTCATCGATTTCAGGGCTTTTTCAATGGATTTGTATCCGCCGTTTTTGCGGTACACCTCCAGCGAGCGAATTCCTTCTACCTCAATATTTTCTAAGATAATCTTTCTTTCCATGTCAACTCTTCGGGTTTCTTAAGTTCGCTTTCACTTCTCAGTTTGGCAATAATTTCATCTATCTTTTTCAAATCCAGAAATTCATGGAATTCAGTATTCACCTGCATTACCGGTGCCGAGCCACAAGCTCCGAGGCATTCAACGGCTTTTAGGGAAAACAGGTTGTCTTCTGTGGTTTCACCTACTTTGATCTGGAGCTTTTCTTCCAGATAAGCAATCATATCATCGGCACCACAAATGGCGCACGGACCAGTTTGGCAAACCTCAATCACGTATTTTCCAACAGGATCGATGTAAAATTGCGAGTAAAAAGTGGCTACCTCATACACTTCAATCGGGGTGATATTCAGCAATCCGGCCACGTAATCCATAATGTCTACGTTAAGGCTTCCGCCCAACTCCTCTTGTGCTATGTGCAACACCGGGATAAGTGCCGATTTCTGTTGTCCTTCGGGATAATGCGAAATTATCGTTTGTATTTTCGCAAGGGTCTCCGGTGTAAAGGAAATATCCAGGCCTTTCTTTACGTAGAGTTTATGTTTAAAATGTTTTCCGCTCATTAGTTATTGAAATCTTAATTCTATTGTGAATTATGAATTGTAAATTATGAATTAAATCAGGCGTCCAGCTCACCCGCAATTACGTTCATGCTACTCATGGTCAGGATAGCATCCGACAATGAAGATCCGGTAATGATTTCGGGGAAAGCCTGATAGTATATAAAACCGGGCCGACGGAAATGCAAGCGGTAAGGAGTGCGGCCTCCATCGGCCACCAGGTAAAATCCGAGTTCTCCGTTAGCCGCTTCTACTGCCGAGTAAATTTCTTTTTGTGGTACATCTATTTCGCCCATTACCATTTTGAAATGGCTGATCAACGGTTCCATTTTACTGTAAACGTCTTCTTTCGGAGGCATGTAGAAAGCCGGAACTTCAGCGTTGAATTTTCCTTCGGGCAAATTTTCCAACGCTAAGTTTATCATCTTTATACTTTCCCACATTTCGGTTTCGCGAACGCAGAAACGGTCGTAAATATCACCGTTTTCACCCACAGGAACGATAAAATCAAAATCATTGTACGACGAATAGGGCTCATTCACACGCACATCGTAGTCGACACCCGCAGCACGGAGATTGGGTCCGGAGAAACTATAGCTCAATGCCCTATCTGCCGAAATTCCACCCACGTTCACCGTTCTGTCCATGAAAATACGGTTGCGCATCAACAGATTTTCAAATTCATGCAACACTTTAGGCAATCGCTTCATCAATTCGCGGATTTTCCGAATAGCCAGCGGAGAGAAATCACGGTCGAAACCGCCTACACGGCCCAGGTTCGTGGTAAGGCGGGCTCCACATATTTCTTCAAAAATCTCGTAGATAGCCTCACGTTCCTGAAACACATATACGAAACCGGTCAACGCGCCGCTATCCACACCAATTACACTGTTACAAACCAGATGGTCGGCAATTCGCGCCAACTCCATAATTATAATACGCATATAATCAACGCGTTTACTCGTTTCAACACCCAGCAGTTTTTCCACAGCCAAATGCCAGCCGATGTTATTGATGGGCGACGAACAATAGTTCAACCGGTCGGTAAGTGTGGTGATTTGATAGTAGGGGCGGCGTTCGGCAATTTTCTCAAATGCACGGTGGATATACCCAATGGTTTGCTCGGCACCAACGATTGTTTCGCCGTTCATTGTCAACACGTTCTGGAAAATACCATGCGTAGCGGGGTGCGTTGGCCCAAGGTTCAGCGTGCTGTATACCTTTTCATCCTGCTGCGTTAAATCTAAATGGTGTTCCGAATTTATGGTTTTCATTCCTTAAAATCTCTTTATTATACCAGTTTACGGATCTTTTTCCGTACAAACTATTAACTATAAACTAAAATACCTATCTGCCAAAAAAGCGATCATCTTTATCCTCGCGCGTAGCATCCTCCAGCGGATATTCTTTCAGCATGGGATGATAATCCATAAACTCTACGTTCAGAATACGGGTGAGATTCGGGTGTCCTTCAAATTTAATTCCATAGAAGTCAAAGGTCTCCCGCTCCATCCAGTTGGCTCCGGCAAAAAGTGGAACAATACTCTCCACCTGCGGATTGGCTCTGGTTACGAACGTTTTCAAACGTACACGTTTATTTTCCACGAGGTTATGCAGATGGTAAATAACGCCCAGCTCCTTTTCCTGTTCAGGATAGTGAATGCCACACAAATCGGTCAGAAAAATAAAATCCTGCTCTTCCTTCAGAAATACAATAATCGGTTTTATGCTTTCCGAAGCAACGGTTATTGTTAGAAAATCAGACGCTTCGTCGACAGATAAAATACTTTTTTCGAATTTGTCGTTCAGCTTCTGAAGTAATATATTATTCTCCATTCTTAATAATTCATTCTCTTAAGCCCCATTGGGGATTGGGGGTCTATTTATCTATTTTAATACCGTATTTTTCCAGCATTTCTTTGTATTCAGGACTATAGCGGCGGCGTAAAGGCTCATTGCCAACCAGTTCCTGAATCTTCATAAAACCATCGATAATCTGCTCCGGACGTGGAGGACAACCCGGAACGTAAACATCCACCGGCACTACTTTGTCAATTCCCTGCAACACACTGTAAGTATCGAAAATACCTCCGCTCGAAGCACAAGCTCCGATGGCAATTACCCAGCGCGGCTCGGCCATTTGTTCGTAAACCTGTTGCACAACCGGTGCCATCTTCTTGGCAATGGTTCCCATCACCATCAACAAATCGGCCTGGCGGGGCGAGAAACTCAAACGTTCGGCACCAAACCGGCCCAAATCATAATGCGCACCCATGGTTGCCATAAATTCAATACCGCAACAAGAAGTGGCAAAAGGTAGTGGCCACAGCGAATTTTTACGCGCAAGCCCCACAGCCTTATCTAATGTAGTGGCAAAAAAACCATGTCCGGTGTATCCTTCCGGCGCATCCACTACTGTATATGTTTTATCTTTTTCAGCCATAACGATCTTTTTTACTAAAACCTATCTATAAACTACCTACCATTAACTATTCCTGCTCCTTATTCCAGTCCAGCGCTCCCTTTTTGTAAATATAGTAGAAGCCAAACACAAAAATTCCCATAAATAGCAGCATATTAAGAAAGCCACTCCAATCGGCATCTTTAAAATTTACTGCCCATGGATAAAAAAAGATTACTTCCACATCGAACAAAACAAAAAGAATAGCAATCAGAAAATACTTTATCGAAAATGGAAAACGCGCGTTACCCTGAACCTCAATTCCACATTCAAAATTCTCTTCTTTTTTCAGCGTACGAACTCTTTTTCTGGTACTGACAATCAGGTGAGTAACTGTCATAACTATCACAACAAAAGAAATCGCAACAAAAAATTGAATTAATACAGGCTGGTAATCGGTAGCAGTGAATATTCTTTCCATCATTTAAAAATTTGAGTGCAAAATTAGAGAAAAATTTCCGTAATTAGAAATGCGATGCCTGTTAATCGGAAATACTCTTTAAGAAATTCCAACTTAAACAACTGACAGAAAACAATTTAATTAAAGAAAAATTTCTCTAATTATTTTTCCACTAAGTTCAATTACGCCATACAACAAGATTAGTTGATATAAAGTTTAGTCGTAATAATAAAAAGAAATTCATTTTCTCTTTTATTATGATTGCAATTATCGCTGTTTTCATTCCATTTTAAATAGGCATTTCACCAAAACAATGATTGTCAAAACAATAAAACAAAAGTCAGGTTTAAAATCCGTAAAAATCAATCCGATTTTTTATCGTATCTTTGCAAACGGATGACCGGGAACAGTAACTAACAACTTTATCCGTTTTTTACCTCAATAAATAACAGATGCCGCACTCCAACCCCACACACATAAATAAAATTTAATGGCAAGATCGCAAAACAGCTTCAACAAACAAGACAACGAAAAAAAACGGTTAAAAAAACGTCAGGACAAATTACAAAAAAAAGAAGAACGCAAAGCAAATTCGGGTGATAACGATTTCGACAGCATGATTGCATACGTGGATGAATATGGCAAAATCACCAACACACCACCCGACCCTACTCAAAAACAAAAAATTGATGCATCCACGATTGAAATAGCTGTTTCGCGTCGTGAAGATGCAGCAGTCCCCACTGAACGGAAAGGAAAAATTGACTTTTTCGACGAATCGAAAGGCTTTGGTTTTATAAAAGAAACAGATACACAAGACAAATACTTTGTACACGTCAAAGGGCTTTTGCAGGAAGTGAAAGAAGGAGACGTAGTCACTTTTGAGCTGGAAAAAGGACTTAAAGGTATGAATGCTGTCCGTGTAAAAAAACTATAAATCACTATTAAAGCCTGCTATATCTTCGTAAACAAACATATCTTGTATGACATTTCTATCCAAAACCGTTATCGTTTCTGGTTCCGGAAAAGGAATCGGACAAAGTATTGCACTGGCCTATGCAGCCGCAGGTGCATCAGTGATTATTGCCGAAAAAGATAATACTGAAGGTTTAAAAACCGAAACAGAAATCCTCCAGAGAGGTGGGAATGCTCTGTTTGTTGAAACAGATGTTAGCAGCGAGGCAGCTATCATCAATGCGGTAAACAGAGCTATCGAGAAATTCGGACGGATTGATATTGTAATCAACAATGCGGGCTTTGCACAGTGGAAATCGCCCTATGAACTAAGCGTGGAAGAATGGGACAGCGTGATGAACACCAATCTCCGCGGCTCGTTTCTTCTTGCCCGCGAAGCAGCAAAATACATGCGCCAAACCAGTGGCGGCTCTGTCGTAAACATAGCTTCTACCCGGGCTTTTATGTCCGAACCAAACTCCGAAGCATACGCAGCATCGAAAGGCGGCATACTTGCCCTGACCCATGCATTGGCTGCATCATTTGCACCGGACCGCATTCAGGTAAACTGCATCAGTCCCGGTTGGATAGAAACTGGCGACTACTCCCAACTGCGCGATATCGACCACACGCAACATTTTGCGCAACGGGTTGGGAAACCCGAAGATATTGCCCGCGCCTGCCTGTTCCTAACAGCCGACAACAATGAATTTATCAGTGGCACCAACCTTACCATAGATGGCGGAATGACAAGGAAAATGATTTATGAAGAATAGGAATTGTGTTACTATTTCCCACAAAAAAAGGAATCAAATTTTATGTTTGATTCCTTTTTTTGTTATCTGGCATTGCTACTATTCAGCAGGTTTCATTACCACTTCCAATACATTGCCCTGCGAAACAATATCTTTCAGAGTTTTTTGAATCAATTCCGGAGTTAAAGCTTCAACGGATGATTTATAGTCGGTCACCAGATTCAGTTTATCCTGATAGTAACGTTCCAACGCACTCTGCCACCAACCGTTTTGTGCAACATCTTCAGTATATTTCTTCAGCATATTTTCTTTCACTTTTTGCAAGTCATCCGGACGCGGACCGTTGGCAACTATCTCTGCCACTTCTGCATGAATAATCCCCATTAATTTCACTTGTTTCAATGGATCTGTATCAAACGTCATCAACAAAGTGGCTTCTTCAATAGGGGTATTGCTCAGGCTACCGCGAACACCAACTCCATACGAACCGCCTTCTTTTTCGCGGATACTTTCAAGATAACGTATATTCAGAATACTTCCAATGGCGGTTACAGCGGTGCGGTTAGCAACATTAAACGGCATAGTGGCGCTATACAGAATAAAGTTTGACGCTTTTTTCACCTTCATTTCTTTTGTGAAATCATTTTCTACTTTTCCTTTAGGCTTGCGGATATTGTTATCGGTAAATTTCTCGCCGCCTTTTTTCGATTTCAAACCGCCCAGGTAAGTGCAAATTGCTTTTTTAACCGCTTCATTATTTGGATCCACATTGCCGGTGAAGATAAATGTAAAGTCGGCCGGAACAGCAAAACGCTCTTTGTAAATAGCCAGCGCTTTATCCTGATCAATCATATCCAGCGCTTTCAGATTCAGCAAAACGGTACGCGGATTGTGGTTTGTCACCATCATACTGACTGAATCAGAGAAAGCCTTGCGTGGATCGCTGGCACTATTTGCCAAACCTGCTCGGAAGTTATTCATCAAAGCTTTGAAAGCATTATCATCCTTGCGAGGAGCAGTAAAATCAAGGTAAACCAACTGTAACATGGTTTCAAAATCGGCCACAGAAGAATTTCCGGAAAAACCTTCATCGTAAGTGTCAATAACGGGACTCACGGATGCAATTTTGCCGGTAAGGATTTTTCCCAATTCTACAGAGTTATATTCGCCAAGTCCGTTGTTGCTGACAATGGAAGCTGCCAATGTTCCGGTAATCAAATCAGCAGGATTTTGCACTTTCGACAAACCACCTTCGCTGAACGCTGACAACAGTATTTCATCCTGTTTGAATTTGGTTGGTTTCAAAATCACCTTCACACCGTTGCTCAACGTCCATTCGGTTGTGCCGAGCAATGCATTTTCAGTTGATTTTTTGATTCTTCCGGCTTTTGGAGCTTTCTTTATCAACGGCTTATTTAGATTCTCTTCTGCCTTGGCAGTCAGTTCTGCCTTTTTAGCCGCATCGATAGAAGCCAGAATTTGCTTGTTTGTCGGAATTTTAACCGCTTCCTTGTCCGGAGCCATGATCGAAACAATCACATTATTATCTGTTACATACGATTTCGCCAACTGGTTAACCATATCCAAAGGTAGTTTTGGAAGAACTGACTGCAAAGTCTGGTATTCCCATTCAATTCCAGGAATGGCTTCCTGAGTCAGGAAGTTTCGTACATATTCGCGTACTAAATCATTATTCTTTTGGTTTTCACGCTCGTTATATGATTTCTCCACGTTTTTCAGTAAATCGGTTTTGGCCCGCTCAAGTTCCGAATTGGTAAAACCGAACCGTTTGATTTTTTCAGCTTCGAGCAATAAAGCATTCAGCCCAGCCAGTTCCTGACCTTCTTTCGGAATAGCAAGCATTTGGAAAGCATCTTTGGATTTTACCAACTGGCCATAATAGGCATAGCCAGCCACAAACGGCGCATCTGCCTGCTGGGTTATTTCCTCAAAACGATTTCCGATCATAGTTCCAATAAGCGAATTGGCTGTATTAACCACATAACCGTTGATCGACAATTTTACATCTGTAGGAAGCACATCGTGTTTATATTCCAGTTCAATGCGTGTCATACGTGCTTCGGGGTCTTTCACCACCGACAAAATCGGTTGCTCATTGTCCAGAATCGGATAAACAGGACGTTCGCCGGCATTGCTTTTCTTCGGTATATCAGCAAACATGGTTTTAATCTTTGCCTCCACCTTATCTACATCTACATCGCCAACAATAAGAATAGCCTGCAAATCGGGGCGATACCATTTTTTGTAATAATCGCGGATAGTTTGGTGGGCGAAGTTATTGATAATGGCCGTATCGCCAATTACATCACGCTTGGCATATTGCGAACCCGGATATTTCAGTTTGTTGGATTCTTTCCACATCCTTCGGTCGGCACCGGCACCGGTACGCCATTCTTCGCGAATCACCCCACGTTCGGCATCAATTTCTGAGCCATCCAGAGTAATGAAACTTGACCAGTCGTGAAGCACCAGCAATGCGCTGTCGATAATTCCGTCGCGGGTTGTAGGGACATCCGACAGATTATAAACCGTTTCGTCGAGCGAAGTATATGCATTGATATTGGCGCCAAACTTCACTCCTATCTTTTCAAAATAGTTGATAATTCCTTTGCCCGGATAATTTTTGGTCCCGTTAAAAGCCATGTGCTCCAGGAAGTGGGCCAATCCGTTTTGATTGTCGTTTTCCAGGATTGCTCCCACATTTTGGGCTATAAAAAATTCGGCCCGTTGCTTGGGCTCTTTGTTTGCCCGTATATAATACGTAAGCCCGTTATCCAGTTTCCCGTAACGCACTTTCGGGTCGATGGGAAGCGGCTGCAGATCCTGGGCGCATAAATTCACCGCCATTAAAATCACAAAACAGAAAGAGCTAAATCTGAGAAGGTTTGTTCGCATAATTAAACATTTTAGTGGTAAAATTAAACCGTTTTTTTACTGAATTGCAAAGGAAACCATTATTTCCGAATTAACGAAATTATTTTATTGTTTTTTTTACAAAAATTCATCAATCATTATTTATCCAACTGTATATTTCTTCTAATGACAATCCAAAAGAAACAGATGTAAAACCAAAACACTAACTTTGTCCATAAAAAAACATCATGTCTGAAGAATTGTTTATTGCATCCGGAACGGATAAAAAAGAAAAATACGAAGCGCTGCTTCCACAACTAGCTGCTTTGACTTTTGGAGAAACCGATTTGACAGCCAATCTGGCAAATGTGGCTGCTGCCCTTCGCGAAACCTTCGGCTGGTGGTGGGTTGGTTTTTATTGGGTAAAAAACGACGAACTCGTTCTCGGCCCATTCCAGGGACCCATTGCCTGCACGCGCATCAGGTTTGGCAAAGGTGTTTGCGGAACGGCCTGGAAAGAAGCCCGCAGCCTGTTGGTTCCCGATGTGGAGGCATTTCCCGGGCATATTGCCTGCAGCAGTAGCTCGGTTTCCGAGATCGTAGTACCGGTTTTCGACAAATCAGGGAAAGTAGCCGGGGTGCTGGACGTGGACAGCGAACGCTACGACGTGCTGGACGAAACGGACGTGACTTATCTGGAAAAAATTGCGGAGATAATAACCAACTCTATCTGAACCTATAATGCATTTTACAAATAGTTATTTAACTCATAGTGCATTAATAATACACAGTATTTTCACATAGACTTATTAATTAAATATCGAAGTGGTGAATAAATCCGCTCTATCAGACTCCGGTCTTCGGTAATGATTTCAGCCGTACCAACAAGCTCGCCGGAAAATTTCAGCTCTTTGTTTATGCTGGTTCGCAAGCCATTGGAGAGGCCAACTTCCAGGGTATAATAATCATCATTGGTTACAAGCGATATGTTTCTGATTCTACCCTGAAGCAATCCATATTCCAGGTAAGGGAAATTAGCAACTTTGATATTAACCAACTGACCATTTTGAATTTTCCCCGAACCGGAAACCGGGATTTTTATCTTACCCAGCAATTGCCCCGGACGATGGGAGATAATCGCAAAAACCTTATTCCCGATGTTTATATTTTGGTTTTGTCGCCAGAACGAGTTGAAAGTAACGACACCCGGTTGGGGAGCAATCAAAAGATAAGCCTGCTGCCATTTTTCAACTGACGAAAGCAATTCGCGATGAGCAGCGTTTAAATCGGAAAGCAATTGATTTTTTTCCTGCTGGTACTGAATAGACAACTTGCTTACGGAACCTTTCATTTGCGACGATTGAACCTCTTCCATAGAGATTGAAGTCACAACCTGCTGCAACTCCTGCTGTTTATTCAGAAAGATCTGTTCGGCTTTTTCCATTTCATATTCGGAAATCACCTTATTTTCGAACAGTTTCTTTTCACGCTCATAATCCGATTTCGCAATTTTCAGCTCCCGCTTCTTCATTTCCAACTGCTTCTGAAGATTGGTTGAATAGTTTCTACGATCAGCAATTTGCTGTCGCAATGAGTTTTTCTCCTGGCTAAGCAGATTCAACGAAAAAAAGTTATCATAATTCATCACTGCTTTTGTAAAGGAGGAAAAGAATGGCTGTATTTCACCAAGTTCGAAGGAGGTGGTAAGCAGTTTGGGGGAAATTTGAATACTTGTTTCCGAAACGTGGAACCCGGAAAGCAATTGTTTCATTGCCTGCACATCGGTTGTAGAAGCCGGGTTTTCAATTACTGCCAGCACATCGCCCTGCTTCACCATTTGTTTGTCTGCACAAAACAATTCTTTTATTTTTCCGGAAGATTTGGCAACCAGCCATACCGGTGGATTTTCAGTTGTTATAACCACATCACCCTGTACAACATCCGGATATTTAAAGAAGAAACTGCCAACAAACAAGATCAGCAACACACCGCATATAACAGAAATTCCATAACGGATCAGTGAATGAGGCGGCCGGCTCAGAATCTCCTGAACCTCATCGCTCCGTAGTTCTATGGCCCCTAACCCCTGAAGGGGAACAGAGTTACTTTCGTCTTGCATGTTTGAATGTATTTTGCTCATACTACAATTTATAATGATTGGTATAGGCGTTTAGACCACCCAAGCCACATTGTTTAATACATATATTTTACTTTTGTTTAAAAATATCAAACTTATACATAAACAGCATGTTGTTACAGAAACCCTGAAAGGGCGCAATCTAAATAACCCCCGGTAAGCGAAGCGAAACTGGAGGTTAATCACGTTTAGCTCCTTCGGAGTTGTTCCTTAAATATTATAAATCAGGGGGGGGGCTAAACGCCCTATACCAATATAATAATTTCTCGTCTTTAGGGGTTGGAATCACAATTCCAACTGATTCTTCACCAACCTGTAATAAGCCCCTTCCAGTTTTGTCAACTCCTGATGCGTGCCTATTTCCACAATTTCCCCTTTTTCAAGGACAACTATCTGGTCGGCATTCTTTACCGTACTCAGCCGATGAGCTACAACCACCGATGTCCTGCCTTTTAAAAAGCGTTGCAGATTATCCATAATTACCCGCTCGTTATTAGTGTCCAGCGCATTTGTTGCTTCATCCAGAAACACAAATTCAGGATTTTTATAAACGGCCCGCGCAATAAGTATCCGTTGTTTCTGGCCCTGGCTCAGCCCATGCCCTTCGTTACCAATTTTGGTATTGTAAGCCAACGGCAACGATTCTATAAACTCCCGGATATTGGCTGTAATAACTGCATCCAGCAAGCGTTCCTTATCAATCGTCTCCACACCCGGGGCAATATTCCGCGCTATGGTATCCGAGAAAATAAATCCATCCTGCATCACCACGCCACATTTCTTTCTCCACTCGCGCATGCTGTAGTTCTTCAGGTTATTTTCGCCCAACAGGATGTCTCCTTTTTGCAACGGATAAAACTCCAGTAACAATTTCACCAACGTGGTTTTACCACTACCGCTTGTACCTACAATGGCCGTTTGTTTACCCGCAGGTATCAACAGGCTTATATTCTTAACCAAGGGTTCGCCTACCGCTGTTGTATCATATCCAAACGTAACATTCCTGAGTCTAAGGCTTTTGTTGGCGGGGATTTCACGAATAAGAGCCTCTTCTCCGGACTCCTCATCTTTCTTGTCGTGCAATTCACTCAGGCGCTCCAGGCTCAGTTTGGCATCCTGCGTTTCGCGGCTGAATGTAATCAATTGGTCCACCGGACTATTGAGTTGTCCGATAATATATTGTACGGCCATCATCATACCCAGGGTCATTTTTCCATCAATAACCAGTTTAGCCACGAAAGCAGTGATTATAATATTTTTGGTTTGGTTTATGAGTACCGCTCCCGAATCTTGGTACTGCGCGAGCGCTAATCCTTTTATTTGCAGGCGGAATAACCTGGCCTGAATACGCTCCCAGTCCCAGCGTTTTTGTCGTTCGCACCCATTGAGCTTAATCTCCTGCATACCCGTTACCAACTGTATCACATTGCTCTGGTTGGCCGAATGTTGTGCAAAACTTTTACGATCCAGTTCGGCACGGCGCTTCAGAAACAACCTTACCCAAGCAAAGTACAAAGCACTTCCCCCGAAAAAGAGTATAAAAATGCTAAAGTTATAAAGGAGAAGGACAATGCTGAAAACAACCAGGTTGAAGATTGAAAAAATAATACTCAGGCTGGAATTGGTAAGGTAGTTTTGAATGCGGGTATGGTCGTTTATGCGCTGCAGGATGTCGCCCACCATTTTGGTATCGAAATAGCCCATGGGCAGGCGCATCATTTTAATCAGGAAATCGGAAATCAGGGCTATATTAATCCGTGTTCCTAAATGCAGCAATATCCAACCACGGATAAAACCCACTGCCGAACTGCTAAAGGTAAGCACCAGTTGCGCCGTAAGCACCAGATAAATATACCCGATATTTTGCGCCGAAATACCAAAATCGACAATCGATTGGGTAAGGAAAGGCAATATCAGCTGCAACAAACTACCGAAAAGCAGTCCCAGAAAAAGTTGTAGCACCAGCTTTTTATAAGGTCTGAGGTAAGAAAACAGGAATGAAAATCCTTTCCGGTTCACTTTTTCATCTTCCTGATTATAGAAATCAGGCGAAGGCTCCAGCAACAGGGCAACTCCTACGCCCCTCCCATCTTCTTTGGAGCTTATCCAGCACCGGCAAAACTCTTCGCGGGTATATTGTAGTTTCCCCGCAGCCGGATCGGCCACAAAAACAGTATCAATCCCTTTTTTGCTCTTTATATCATATACCACCACAAAGTGCCGTTGGTTCCAATGCACAATGCAGGGCAGCGGAGCTTCCAGCAATTCGTCGTAAGAAACTATTACCCCGGTACTGCGAAAACCAATCTGCTCAGCCGCTTCGCTAATCCCGAGCATCGAAACTCCTTCCCGGCTTATCTGCGATTTCTCCCGCAATCCTTCCAGCGAGAAAATCCGGCCATAATGAGCAGCTATCATGCGCAGGCAGGCAGGCCCGCAATCCATGGCATCGTGTTGTTGGTAAAATAAAAATTGCGGCATAATTATTTGAATAAATAATTGTTGCCGCAATATTATTGATAATTATTTTAAGCTTTTCTCACGATTTTCTCATTTTTTTCTCATGCATTTCTCACAATTGAATGTTTTAACTCAAAACCCCAAAACTTCGTTAAACTACTCTGTTTGGAGTATAAAACCTAGGAAGAGCAAAGCAACTCTTCGGGAATACGAACCTGCGACCTGCTGGTAAAAATCTCCTTTTCGCAGCTCAACCAAAACACTATTAGAAGCTTGCTTTGAACAGAATTTAACGTGAATTCGAGATAAGAAATATCAAAATCAAAGAAATAAGTTGGTTTTTAAAAGTCCGAAGGACTTTAATGTGAATAACCGCGGGTAAAACCCGTGGTTGTTTACTAAGTAGATCAGAACCCTGAAAGGGTTCAACATGTAATTTATTGTTATTGAACCCCTTCAGGGTTCATCTTCTCTTTTTCATTATCCACGGGTTTTACCCGCGGTTATTCATATTGAATCCTTATCAGGATTCTAAGGGATAAATACAGCAGTTTATTAGTAGTTTACTTATATCGAACTCACGTTAATTTATATCCTCAAAAATCCCAACTCATATACCATGGGTTGCAATTTCTCTGTCAGCGTTTTGTAAGCTACTTCAAGTTGTTTAAAAGTAACCGGTGGAAAATCGCCACTAGCATTACGGGCTTGCAATGCTTTACGCACCTGATACCAACCTACATCAGGGCGGTTAAGTTTCAGTTCATCACGCACAGCACGCACATCGGTATGGGTAAAGTAAGCCTGCCAAAGTACTCTCCCGGCATCCAATACGGCGATGGCTTCCTTGGAAAATTCTTTATCCGCCATATATTCAACCATAAAATCAGATTCAAACCGGTCGGGCGCTCCCACTTCTTCTTCGGTATATGGGATAAAATGATTGACTATACTCCACTTTTTGCCGTTCCATTCCAAATCATTAGCGCTGGCGGTCAGATTGCTGCCATTAAACAGCATCCACACCAGACAGTCCGTTTTGAATTCTTCGGTTAGTTCTCCGTTGGGTTGCAGAAACTGATCGCGGTCATTAATCCAAGTTGGTCTTATCAAACGACGAACTGTATAAAGAATTGCAACTTGCCAAAGATTATCTGGATTGATGTATATTCCACCACTATCCCCATAAGCTCTTGAGGATAGAATATAAGTACTATTAGCATTTTGCATATCATTACCTTTTGCAGTAAGATAAGCTAAAGCTTTATCGGACCAAGTTTTGAAATCCTCTTTAGTGGCAGGCGACAATGCATTAGTAAGTGGAATAACCTCTGACTGATTTGATTTCGGACGATCAATCCAAACATTAAGCATCTTTTCATTAGGAATATTGTAAAATGATTTTGCTCCAACAGGCTCAGCATTCTTATTGAGAACATCTGTATTAATTTCACCAATCTGTATTTTAACTGCTGTGTTCCATACTAAAAAACCGATAGGAAAATTACCATTTAAACCATCAAAAGCTTTGCTATGAACAACAAAACCGCCAAGATATTTAGCGTTCCAAACATCCCTGAATTTTTCAAAAAAGGGGGCATTAATATATTTCAGGGTACTAAAAATCGCGATTGTTGCATTTGGAATTTCTTGAGCCACACGTGCAATAAATTGAGTAAAAAGCTCACGAGTTGCAGAACCATACCCATTCATCATTGACAAAGAAGCACGGTTTCTTGAAACATTTATTTTACTATCTGCATTTACTGCTGAAGCAGCCTCCGCATACGGCGGATTTATCAACACCAAAATTTTTTTGCCATCGGCAATGGCTTTACGGAGGCTTTCGGGAACTTTGTTGGTCAACGAGTAGTCAATCCGGCCATCGTTGGTAATATCATCGTTCAGGTAATCGTACTGAAAACGCTGGGCAGCCACGCAGGTTTTGGTGGCTTTCATCACATCCACGTCGGCCTGGTCAAGGGTGCTCATGTAGATATTGCGGGGGTTGCTGTGTTTTACTTCCAAATTACCTACACCGCAACACATATCCCAAACAATATATTCCCGTTGCCAGTTTTTACCCAATGTTTCGGTAAGTTTATCGTAAGCTTTATCCACCACTGCCAATGGGGTGTAGTAAGCCCCTTTAAAGCTACGTTCGTCGAGCGGAATCAGGCTATCGCGCCTTTCGAGCAGGTAATTGCGGTATTCCGCTTTGGGTGGACGGTGATAAATAGCCCAAAATTGCCGGTAGCCTTCCCGGTTACCCAGTTCGTACAACTTACCTCCCAAACTGAACACAGGAGCATTGTTTTTATGCATCAACTCAGCCGGCAGATTAGCGTGGGTGGAAACTGTCCCATCGTGCATGATGTCGGCAAAAAACAATAACGCGTAATCCTCTTTCGATACGCCTTTAATCTCCTGTCCTACCATCTTCACCCACTTATCGAAAACCTGCTTCAGGTTATCGGGCGTAATCTGCGAGCGGATAATATCGCCATCTTTAATGGCGTTCCTGATGGTAGATATAAATTCTTCTTCATGCGTTTCTATCTTAAATGAAACAAAGTGGGTGCCGATATGAGCCGAAATAGCATCCAACGCTTCCTGCGAGGCACTGCTCGCCGATTTACCCCAGTTCTTAATCGTCTTTTGAGCCAGGAAAGGGATGACATCCCCGCTTTTCATGATGGCGGCTTTCTGTGTATCAATTACAGACAGAAACGGAGGAAGGGTTTCTCCTTTGTCCAGCGCATCCTGCACATAATATATCAGTTGCGTAAACATGGAGTAAGTGGAGTGTTTGCCGGAGTCTTTGGCTTCGAACCAGATTTCTTTGGTCTGAATATCAATCAGGTTTTTGGAGTACCCTTTCAGACCCAATGCTTTGATATAAGCATCTTTTACATCTTCCTCGCTTTTGGCGTGCTGCAGTTTTTCGTAAAGGCTCATTTCGTTTTCAATTTTTAGTTTGAAAACGTGGGCCTTGCTTTATCCCTTGCCGAGGCCCTAGGAAGCCCACCAAAAACGATAAAGTCGAAAGCCCACGTTAATATCAACATGGGCATTTCGCTATATTTTTCTGTTTTTGGTTTTTAGTTCGTCTAATGAAATTTCCTAGGTTCCGGCAAGACGAACGATAGCTACATGCTATTATTTTAAATTGTCATTTCTTCTTTTTCACTGCTTTGAGTACCTTCTTTTCCTCGCCATCCAGTTTTCGTTGAAGCTTTTTTACGTCTTCGGCTGCAGGGAGATTTTCGGGAACAATCCCTCTTTGGGTAAGCATGTTCCGAACTGCCATATTATTATCAACGTGCTCTTTTTCTATCTTGGGTTGTCCTTTCAGGTCTTTATTTTGTACATTCAGCCCGGTCATTTCGGCTGCCAAATCCTTAGCTTTAATAGTTATTGTTGGTAAGAAATCGGCTAATGGCCGGCTGTCGGGCACACCCATTTTTCGTTTCAGTGTTTGGGTATTTAGCCTGAAAAGAGCCTGGTCACCTTTACTTCTGATAGTAGCAAAACCCTGTCCATCAACTCCTCTTTCGTACAATATGCCTGAGAGCTGTTTCTCGGTTTGACTCAGTTTTTCGCGGGCTTTTACCCGTTCAAACTCCAGGATTCGCTGCTCAACGATTTCAGCCCTACGTGTTTGTACAGCAAAGTAATTCTGGGCAAAAGCAATTTCTTCTTTCCGGCTGTCTCCATTTTGTGCTATTAAGTAGCATGCATAACGGGTTAATGCTATATCATCTACCTGTCTTTCTGTATTCGAACCTATCTCGACCATTTTCCTGATGTCAGGAAAATGGTTTTCAATTAACTCTCCCGCATTTCGGCAGGCATCTTTGGTTTTTTGAATTACTTTCTCAAAGTTTTCCACGCACTGTCACAAGTATGCACCCTGTGCTAATCTGAAAGCCGGTTTCTCCCTCATTTTCCTTTTTATTCCAAGTTGATCAGAACGAGGGTATATGATACAACAGGCTTAATTTCTCCTGCAATTTTTCATGTACAATCCGCAACTGGTCTACAGCAATATTCTTATTTCCGTCCGCTGTTTTTACAACCCGGTAATGAGGATAATTATCCGATTTGCTATTGTTGTTTTCCCAATGCAGCGGCCGGAGGTTGTTTATATTCTTATCGCCACCACGCTGCTGCGGGTAAACATGATCTATCGACCACCCAAATTCTTCCTCTTTGCCATATTTATCGCGCCGTATCCAGGCATCTGCTGCATCTTTCCGATACACAGCGGCATCTACATTCTCAATTTTAAAACCTTTCTCCCAAACTTTTTGAATCAATTCGTCACTAAAATTTGTCATACGTTCTTTTACTCTAAAATTATTTCCACTTGCTCTCGCAAGTCTGTAAACCGTG
>CAYSTC010000029.1:0-15538 GCA_964433885.1 uncultured Paludibacter sp.
AGATAGCCGCCGTTTTTAAAGCCCTGCATACATGTGTATGTGGGGCTTTTTTTGTTGCTACATTATGTTATGAATCGTGTTTTTCGGATTTTGATTGATCTTTCACGTAAGCATTCTGTTTAAATTGCGTATCTTTGCACCACATTAATATATTTCTCATGAGATTTGACGAACTTCCTCTTTGCGATGCTGTTTTAGATGGCTTGCAAGCCATGAATTTTAAAGAGGCCACTCCTGTTCAGGCCGAGACTATTCCTGTAATTTTAGCAAAACGAGACGTAATTGCCTGTGCACAGACAGGGACAGGGAAAACTGCGGCTTTTATTTTACCACTGCTCCATAACTTACAGTCTGAACCGCATGCAGAAGATAAGGTGAATGCCATTATTATGGCTCCAACCCGCGAGTTGGCACAGCAAATTGACCAACAAATGGAAGGTTTCTCGTATTTTACGTCTTTTTCATCGGTAGCCGTATATGGTGGAAATGACTCAGTAGCCTGGGACGTCCAACGCCGTGGTCTGCAAAAGGGTGCTGATGTGGTTATTGCCACTCCCGGACGTTTGCTTTCTCATATAAATCTTTACGATATTGATTTTTCGCATGTAAAATATTTTATTCTCGATGAAGCTGATCGCATGCTCGACATGGGTTTCTTCGATGATATTATGCAAGTGGTGAATCGTTTGCCAAAAGATCGGCAAACCATTATGTTTTCGGCAACCATGCCACCAAAAATACGGTTGTTGGCCAAAACCATTTTGAATGATCCGGCTGAAGTGAAAATTGCAGTTTCGCGTCCGCCTGAAAGCATTATGCAGACGGCTTATATTTGCCATGAAGCACAGAAACCGGGGATTATCCGTCAACTATTTGCCGGGCAGGATGCTAATAAGGTGATTATTTTCTCCGGTTCGAAACTTAAGGTGAAGGAACTTTTCAAGACTTTCCGCCAAATGGGGCTTTTGGTAGGTGAAATGCATTCCGATCTGGATCAGGCACAACGTGACCATGTGATGCATGAATTCAAGAATAGCAGGGTAAGTATTCTGGTCGCTACCGATATCGTTTCGCGTGGAATTGATATTGATGATATATCATTGGTGATAAATTATGATGTACCCCACGATGTAGAGGATTATGTTCATCGTATTGGCAGGACGGCCAGGGCTAAAGCTGAGGGGATGTCTATCACCTTTGTTTCGGAAGAGGAACAGTATAAATTCAAGCAGATTGAAGATTTTTTGGAAAAAGATATTTATAAAATTCCAATGCCCGTAGAGTTGGGTGAAGCACCTGAATATGAACCGGAAAAACATAAACATGGACATAAGAAATTTGCTTCAGGGAAAGGCAAATTTCACAGGAAAAAGCCCAGAAAATAATCAGGCAAATATCGGCGGGGTGGCTTTATGTACCCCGTTGCTTATTTAAAAACTTCCTGCAATTTTGCCTTTCGAAGCTATTCAACAAAAATGACAAAGAATTTTCCATATACACTCCTCAACAAACACCAAATAACAGAACAAATAAACCATTTGGCTGCATTGTCTACACCGTTTTTATTTATCATAGATTATAATGCGGAGAGTGGATTTGTGATTAAAGAACAGGAATTGGATGAACGGTTTGTCATATTTCAGTGCCCGGGCGTACAAGAAAGGAGAGCACAGTCAGCAGACACCATAAAGTGGGATCTCAAGCCAGTAGACATTAACTCATACCAATCCAAATTTGAGTACGTGGTGGAGCAGATTCATAAAGGGAACTCCTTCCTGACCAACCTGACACAGCCTACAGAAGTAATTACCAATTTATCATTACAGGATTTATACAGGATTGGAACTGCGAGGTACAAACTATGGCTTAAGGATCATTTTACGCTACTTTCGCCCGAAACGTTTGTCCGGATCGATGGAAGAACAATTTCATCTTATCCGATGAAAGGGACTATTGATGCAACTATTTTGAACGCGAAGGATATTATTCTGAATGATTCTAAAGAAAAAGCCGAACACGCCACTATTGTAGATCTTATTCGTAACGATCTGAGTTTGGTGGCCGATCGGGTGGAAGTAAAACGTTATCGCTACGTTGAAAAACTTACTACCAATAAACAGGATTTGTTGCAGGTAAGTTCTGAAATTAGTGGCCGTTTGCCAGAGAATTTTCACGAAAAGCTGGGAGATATTTTGTTTGCCCTGCTACCTGCCGGTTCCATTTGCGGAGCGCCAAAACCGAAAACGTTAGAAATAATCGAACAGGCTGAAGGATATGAGCGGGGCTTTTATACAGGTATTTGCGGTTGGTTTGATGGCAGAAACCTGGATTCAGCCGTAATGATTCGTTTTATTGAACAACAGGGCAATAAATTGATCTTTAAAAGTGGTGGTGGCATTACCTCACAAAGCGAAATGCAAAAGGAATATGAAGAACTAATTCAGAAAGTATATGTGCCGATTTGTTGAGTCAATCAAATTGAAAGATGGTATTTTTTATCGTTTGAAACTCCACCAGGAGCGGGTAAATAAAGCATTTGCGGTTTGCTATCCGGATGATGAACCGATTAGCATTTTTGAAACGTTGAGTCAATCGCTTGTCCCTCAAGAAGGAACTTATAAATGCAGGGTGGTATATGACAACTTTGTCGGATTATTAGAAGTTGTACCTTATAGCCCTCGTGGAATTCATTCGTTGAAGTTGGTTGAAACTGAATTGGAAAGCTATCCTTACAAGCTCGAGGAAAGAACCGGATTCAATGCCGCTTTTGCGCAACGTGGGGATTGTGATGATGTGCTGTTGGTGAAAAACGGTTTGCTGACGGACACATCCTATTGCAACATTGCCCTTTACGATGGTAAAAGTTGGGTTACACCAAGGTTGCCATTGCTTTACGGAGTAAATCGCGCTGACTTGTTGGCCCACGAAAAATTGATTGAGAAAGATATTCATGTCAGAGAACTAAAAAACTATCAGAAAATAGCTTTGTTCAATGCCCTGATAGAGTTTGGAGATTTGGAATTGGACATTGATAAGGTATTTTAAACGGATTTCGGCATGTTGACTTAGTCTGTTGGTATTTTGCTGTTTGCTGTTTGAAATAGCTTGAAATACTTCCCTTCCAAAGCCATAAGTTCCTTGTGGCTGCCCGATTCAACTACTTCGCCTTCGTGGAAGAAATAAATCAAATCGGCCCATTGTACTGTGCTGAGTCGGTGGCTAATGATGACAGCCGTTTTTTTGTGCGAAAGTTTTTTCAGGCTATCAATGATTTGCAATTCAGACTCTGCATCCAGCGCACTGGAGGGTTCATCCATAAGAATCAAAGGAGAATTGCGGTAAAAAGCCCGTGCAATAGCTATTTTCTGCCATTGGCCAATGCTGAGTTCTTCACCACCTTTAAGCAGATTCCCCAATAGTGTATGATAACCCTCGGGCAAGCGTTCTATAACATCGGCTATTCCCGCTGCCTGTGCTGCTTTTTGAGCTCTGTTAAGATCGAAAGACGTGTGGATATCTCCTAATCCCAGATTCTCGATGGCCGGAATGTTGTACAGTGCAAAGTCTTGAAACACAGCTGTAATGTTTTTGCAAACTGTATTTTGCCCAATCAGTGCAGCATCAACGCCATCAAATAGAATTTTGCCCGAATCAGGTTGATAGAAGCCGCACAGCAGTTTGATAAGCGTTGTTTTTCCCGATCCGTTTCCCCCAACAAAAGCTACCGTTTTGCCAGCTGGAATAGTGATGTTTACAGATTTCAGTGCATCGCGTTTGCTCGTTTCGTACCGGAAACTGGCATTTTCAATTTTTATTTCCTTTTGGAGCGAAAAGACTTCCTGGATCCCTTTTGAAGCATTCGCCCGGGTTGGCATGTTCAGGAATTCAGTAAAATTATTCAGGAAAGTATTATCTTCCAAAAGTTGGGTTATCGACCGGAATAATTCACTCAAAACCGAATATCCCCGCTGAAAGGCAAAGAAAAACAGCACAACAGTTCCAATTGAGATTTCACCGTTTAATTTCAGAAAAGAAACAAATCCTAAGGCGGTAAATATCAATGTTACAGAGAAAACCTGAGCCAGGATATTAAACTTCAGTTCCGATTTATGCAACGATATTTTTTGTTCAAACAGATTTTCCTGAACCTGGTAAAAACGGTGTTTGAAAAAATCGAAAAAACCAAACAGTTTCATCTCTTTTGCAAACGGGAAACCGGTCAGAACCCGGTTGAAATAATACATTTCCCGTTCTTTTGTGCTTTGCGATTCTTTTAGCTTGAATAATTTTTGCGAAAACTCAAGCCGAAAATATACCCCGGGAATAATAGCAATAAACAGCAATACAACTAAATACCATTTGATGGCAATAAAAAGTCCGGCCAAAAACAAAGAAGCTGCAACTGATTTTATACCCGTAAGCAGTTCGTTGACAATCTTTATGGGGCGGAAAGATGCTTCCTGCACAGCCCGATGAATTTTGTCCTGCTCGGTTGGATTCTCGTAGTGCGATAAATCCAATGAAGCGTGTTTTTTGTGGAGTTTTTCGTATATACTGCGCGTGATAGATTGCGATAATTTTTCGGAGAAATAGGTTTTTATTTCGGTAAGAATTCCGCTTGAGAGAAAAACCAAAGCTGTGAAAACCAGCATGGCAATGAAATAATGCCGCTGGCTATCGTTGGTTGTTGCTTGCAAATTTGTGAGCTGGTCAATCAGTATTTTGATACACAAAATTATAGCTAGCGGGATAATTCCATGAAGAATAGAGATAACCGCGTTGATTAATACTAATTTCTCCGAGTGTTTTGTTACTACGGCTATATTTTTTCTTATGAATTTGAATTTTGATGCCAGTGAATCTACTTTATTACTGAACTTTAACTTGAGGTCATAAAACGGGATAGCTATTTTGGAGAAATGAAGTGCTGTAAAACGCCTGATTTTCATTCGAATGCTATTCGTTTTTATAAGCTTATTCCTTCGCTGAAATGAGTTTATCCTGCCCAGAAGATTTTCTGTTGTAAACGGTTTGTCTTTTGTTCGGCTTTTATCTCCTTTGGTTGTGAAAATCTTATTTCCAACATCTTCTTTTATGTCGATTATTCTGTGCCCGATTAAAATATCATTTGCATTGAATACAACAATGTCTCCGATTGCAAGATCGTCAACTGAACATTTTTCAATAAAACCAATATCTCCGGGTCTGAGAGTTGGGTACATGCTGTGTCCTTTCAGCTTATAGCTTAAAGAATGTTCAGCATCCAGAATACTGTCAGCCAGTTGAAAAAGCTCATTATGTATATCTTCAGGCTTCATTGGCTTTGATAAAATGAATAACACTTTCGTCGGGAACAAAGCCCAGTTCGAAAACCGGGATTTGCATACAAAGTTCGCTGAAGAAACTCAATCTGCTTTGTATGAATTGTTTGTCGAAGTTGTTCTGAATGCAGAATGCCATCACTTTTGAAATAGCCATAGCACCGTTTAGTCTTTTAGCTTTATTTTCAGGCGAATGGCTGATTAGATAAATGGAGTTTAGCGGAGCTTCTTTCGGCATGTCGCGGTAATACATGGGGGTATTGTACACTATGTAACCGTTTTTCCTTTTGCGGATAATTAGCCGGTCGTCGTTAATAATCCGGCTTCCGGCATCAGCCCATAGCTTCGACATGGTGCTTTTGCCTGCACCAGAGAACCCTGAAAAAAGCCGTGCCTTTTCTCCATCAAAAGCACAGGATGCGTGCATCATTACCGCTTCCGATGTCAGGGTCATATAATGCATAACAATTGGACCAAGTGGATATTTCAGAGGTAAAATACTGTTTTGGGGCAATGCTTCGGAATAGACTTTCCAGTGTGCAAAAGTTTCATCCAGAATGGCCACCTGCTGAATTTCTCCTATGTTCTGTTGGTTGTAGATTATAAATCCAAGGTTTTTGCCAATGCGGAAGATGGAATAGAACCTTTGCTGTTCGTTTTTGGCTTCAAAAACCAATTCGTCATGTTGAAACGGTTGCGTTGGTATTCCGGCAAAACATTCGATCATTATATCCGCATTGTTATTGGTTTGTGTAACGAAAGGTTTATATCCTTCCTCCAATAAAATAGTAGAATCCGAATAAAGTTTTATCAGAAATCCTGCAATTTGTATCTGTACAGAGCTTCGATGGCTTTCCATTGTTAGTTTTTTTCGTTTTTGAGAAACATGGATTCTATTCGTTGAAGGAATTTGTTAACGTCGTTGTGCGCCGTTTCTGCATCTATATCGAATGTGTCGGTTATTAAGACTTCGAGATCTTTAACTGTGGTTTCGGGCGTTATACTTTCCCAAATGAATTTGGCGGTTTCGTTCAGGGTGAAGAGTTCGCTCATTTGAGCTACATTGCCGCTTAAGGGGACAAGAATCAGTTCGTTACCTACTTTGCGGGCAACAAATTTTGATTTTATGTTGTAAAGTTTTTGGATATCCATATCTGTTTTTCAGTAGTATTAATAAGCGGGATTAAGTTTTGATATATAGAATCTTGTGTTAATGCAAAGGTATCATTTTTTTATAAATCCCAAAACAGAAAAAGTCCCCGGAATTTGGAGACTTTTCTGTGCATTGCGTTGATTCTATGATATTCAGTATCAGAACGAGAATGCGGCACCTACTAATACGTTGAAACCTTGCACAACGTAGCCATAATAATCCTGGTAAGGGCTGTTTATTAGATTATTGACCTTCATAAAGACGGTAAACCAATCGTTGTAGGAATAAGCGGCACCGATATTAATATCCACCTTGTCGTGCATTCTTACCGGGAGCAGATTGCCCAATTTTGCATAACGTTCTCCTTCGTAGAAGATATTGGCTGTAAAGCTCAGGTCGTGATTCACCTTGAAGTCGGTACTCAGGTTGGCTTCCCATTTAGGTTTGTTCCATGGGTAGGCTTCTGAAGTAACTTCCCAACCGTTATAAGCTCCTTTGAACTGTACGTTTACCAGATTGCGTAAATTGTAGTTAGCACGTACCCCAATTTTCAAGTGAGAAGCTCCGCTGTAAAGCACATTAAACCGGTTGGTAAACAATGTTGAATATGCTCCCGCCACCGTATCGCATTTGTATTCCTTGTTTACAAAAAAGTACTGGTTGTTAATCCGTCGATAATCAACAAAGCCATCCAACAACAAATTGTAAAGTGGTTTCACCTTGAGACCGGCATAGAATTCATAGGGCGAATAAGTATCTTTTACACGAACATCGTTGTATAAATAGCGGTTTTCTGAAAACATTTCATCCATAGTGTTTACATTATATCCACCCGTGATGCCACCATAAATAGAAATGTATTTTGGAATGGCTTTCCATTCGGCATGTATATCGGCTGAAGGACTGAACGGACTGCCATGTACAAACGAGAAACTGGATTTTACCCCCAATCTCAGATCGAAATTTTTACGTTCGATGCTGTAATACGGATTCATAGCAAATACGGTGTACGCATCTAAATAATTCAGAACGGCAGGATTATTGGATTGATAAGATAAGTTATACATGTCCAGATCCAATCCCATTCTGTTTTTTTCGCTTTGGCCATTGAATCCGGCTTTGGTGTGAAGCAGGTTTTCTGTCAGGCCGTTACGGGTATTAAACATTTTGTACTGCATTTCGGCCTGGTAGCGTATACCTTTCGACAGCGGAAGCGAACGTACACCAGCAAAGGCTTTGAAGCGCCAGAAAGTATTGCTGTTAGAATCGTTAGCTAATTCATTAATAGTGACGTTTTGAGCTGTACGATTGATATTTATCAGATTTTGCTCCAGATACGAATCGGGCCCGTTGGTTTTGGCCAGCGTGTCTAAATTCGTTACAGAATTATTCTTGTTGAAATTATAACCGTAGTATTTCAGGTATTCGTGACCACCACCAAGGCCGGCATACAAACCGAATGTTTTAAAGTATTGGTCGAACGAAAGAGCAGCTTTGGTCGCCGAATGCGCTTTGGAGCTGAACGTGCCCAGATGGTTCAACGAAAAATCCAGTTTTGTTTCCGGGCTTTTGATGAGTGGATAAGCAAAGTCGGCCAGCGTGTTGGCGTTATTTCCAATGCCTAAACGAGCGAATCCGCCTTTTGCATCCGGCCTTTTCTCGCGTTGCAATTCTGCTGCAGGCAAGGTGTGGATATTATAATCTGCATTCAGCGGAAGATTGAAATCACTGAACTTTACAGTCGGTTTTTCTACTTTGGGCTCAAGTGTTTGAGGGTTCGAATTAATTTTTCCTGCATCTTTAATAACCGGCTTAAATTCCCGTTCTACTGTAATATTCCGGTTTACAATAGAGTCATCGGCCAATGCATGCATGGTTGGCCCGGCAGCAAACACAAGAATGGGCAATATATATTTTAATGTTTCCATACGATTTCTGAAGTTATGATATTTTGAAATAATCATCTCTCAACGATTAATTAATAATTGTGTTCTTTTCGCGTTCGCTTATAGCATTCAGCCTGTCGGTAATCAGGGTTTGAATTTCGTCGGGATTTGTATAGTTCTTCTGCAAACTCAACAGGTATTGTTTTGCTTGGAAATCATTGTTTTGCCGGATATACACATCGGCCAGTAACACAAAACTGCGGGCCAGCCAAAACTGGTGCGGAGTATTTTTCTTGGCAAAATCCAATACTTCTTTTTCGGTGTCGGCCAATTTTCCTTGCTCGAAATACATGCTTGCCAACAGATATTTCGACTCTGCTCCGTTGGCAGTGCGGGTTTCGGAAGCTAACAATTTTAAATCGGCAACTGCCTGCGTTGTTTGCCCCAAAGCAATGTAAGCTTTAGCGCGGTTGTAGCGGGCTTCTGCTTTCAGCTCATCGTCCGAACGTGGGTCAGCCATAATTTCGTTCACGATATTAATAGTGGTTTGATTGTCGTTCAGGAAATAACTGCAACGCAATACGCCCAACCGGGCCACATTCTTATTATCATTGCTTTGAGCCACATTTTGCAATTGTTTGAAATATTGCAATGCCGAGCTGTAATCTTTTTTGTCGTAAGTCATTTCAGCGCAACGCAATACAGCCTCTTCCGAGTATTGGTTGCCGGTAATTTTGAGCAAATTCTGGTACGCAACAAGTGCATTGGCTTTATCGCCGGTGCGGTAATAGCTGTCGGCCAGGTAGTATTGGGCTGTTGTGCAATAGCGTCCACCCGAGCAGAATTTATTCAGGTATGTTTTCAGACCGCTTATTGCCTGCGTATATTTCGCATTCATATATTGTTTTTCAGCAGCAATATACGAAATGGAGTCCTCGCGGTTGGCAGTCTTGGTGCTGATTGTACGTCCCAGGGTTTTGGTGTAGGCCAGATAGGAAGCCACATCGTTGGTTTCTATATATACCGATTCAAGGCTTTCGAGGGCAGTGTACGATTCTTCGGTGCCCGGATATTTGAAAATCACGCTTTTGAATGCGGTAATAGCCTGATCGTATTCTTTTCCATTGAAGTGAATCATACCTATTTCAAGAGCTGCTTTACGGGCCAGATCGCTGTTGGGCTGAGAATCGAGCAGTCGTTTGAATGTTGAAATGGCTTTGCCGTCGTTGTCCATCATCAAATAAGCCCGACCCATTTCATATAAAGCGTCATCAGTATATTCCGATTTTGGATATTTGCTGATCAGACTTTCCAGTTTTGCTACTTTCGACGAATAGTTTTTTTGCAATCCGGTTACATAAGCGGCCTGAAACAGCGCATAATCAGCAGTATTCGGACTTATGGAAGCTGCTTTGCTGTAGTAATTATCGGCTTTTTCAAAATTACGGGCATTGAAGTAACAGTCGCCAATGCGGTTCAGCGCATCCGAGTAGGTTGTGGTACGCGTGTTCGACTCGGAATTTACATACTTCAAAAACCAGTTCAGTGCGTCGGAATAATTCTTTTTAGAGAAATAACCGTAAGCCAGCGCATAATTGGCAGCCACATAATTCACACTTGAGCGGGCATACGGATTGTTGAAGAAAGCATTCAGATCCCTGATGCTTTGTTCCGGACGGTTGGTACGGTAATAACTTTCGGAGCGCCAGTAAAAACATTCTGCCGAGTATTTGCCGGTTTCAGAACTTTGAAGCGATAATGAAAAGTACTCAATGGCCTTATCCAGTTTGTTTTGCATAAACGCTTCGGTTCCAAGCTGGTAAAGAAGGTATTGCTTCGTTTCGAGCAATTTGGCATTAGGCTGCTTAATTTTCAGAATTGACTGGTAGGCCGGCTCATAGTTTTTGGTAGTCATATACGCCGAGGCCAGATAGTCGTATGCCTCATCGGCATATTTTGAGTTCGGAAATTCGGCCAGCAGTTGGTCAAATCCGGAAATGGCCTCGCCGAATGCCGACGTAGACTCAACAGATGTAAGTGCATAGTTGTAAAGTGCTTCTTCCCGTACTGTTTTGTTGAAATTTGTGCGAAGCGAAGCCTCATAAGCCAAACGGGCATTGGTTAAGTCCTTCAGCTTTACGTACGAATTGCCGAGATGCAGATAGGCGTTTTCCGACATTTCATCTGCCTCGGTGGTAGTTTTGGAGAGGTATTGAACCGCGTTGGCGTAATCTTTTGTCTGGAAGTACGACAATCCGAGCAGGTACATATCGTTTCGCAGCACCTGGGGAAATATTTTTTCATAACTTTTCAGGTAGCTGATTGCTTTGGTATAATCGTGTTTACGGTAGGCTAATTCTCCGGCAATACGGTAAATTTCAGCATTGTTTTTATTTTCCGGATTGTTTTTTAGAATGGTCTCGGTCCGTTCATTCAGCTTGTCGTATTCTTTTTGGGCATAATAAATCTGCACAATGTAATAAGGAACAATGTTTTTGTAGGCAGCATTATTTTCAATTTTTAGAAACTCAGGTAGCGCTACTTCGTAATTGCCAAGTGTGTATTCTGTATAAGCATAATAGTAGGTTGCCGACAGGTTATATCGCGTATTCATGTCTTTCAGCTCTTTGAAAATGGGAAGAGCCTGAGCGTAATTCTTGGTTTCCAGGCAACTATAGCCTTTGCAAAACATGAAATTCACCCTTTCGCGACTGCCAAGATGTTTGTCGTTCACCTCATTGAAATAAGTTAACGCTTTCTTGTAATCTTTCTTTTCGAAAAGCAAAATGCCTAACATGGAATTTGCTTTGTCCAGAAAAGGGGTGTAGGGATACTGGATCAGATATTTGGTCAGGAGGTCAGCAGCATCTTCCTGGCGAAGTTCGTAGGCATTAGCAGCCATGTAATACTCGGCTTCCTGACGCTGTCCCACCAGGGTTGGTTCGGCCGATTTCAGAAAATCTTCGAAACTACGATACGAAGCTGCATATTTTCGTTGGCTAAACAGCTCTTTGCCCTGATTAAAAAGGACATCGGAGTTGCTGTAAATAAGTGTGTGTTGCGCAGATGCAACTCCTGCAAACAGACTTATCAGCAAGTACAAAACGATTTTTTTTCTCATAAATATGATGATTAAATAATATCCTTTGTCCAACAGTTGAAGGACAATCGGGTTGCTTTTTAGATTTAATTTTCTTTTCAAAAATGATATTCAACGAATTGTCCGGACAGAAAAATTGGTGTTTTCTATTTTCTTCGGAGATTCAGGTTGCCTCATTCTTCTTTTAGGATGGGCTTTTCTCAACTTTTCAAAAATAATGCCACAGCTTTTTTGATAGACATTAAACCGAAAAGTTCCGGATTCAGTTCATTAAGCGGAACGAAAAAGCAATCTTCCACATCATCCGATGGTTGCAGATGATTGATGTCTTCCAGTTTGCAGGAAAAGAACATATCCAGAGTTGGTATGGTTAATCCGCTGTATTCGTACTGGTTGGGTAGCGAGAACATGTAACTTGCTTCAGTGATTTTGGCTTTCAGTTCTTCGCCTATCTCGCGGTGAATAGCTTCTTCAGCCGATTCATTGGCATCGACAAATCCGCCGGGAAGGTCCAGCGTACCTTTTTCGGGATCTTTTGCACGCCGGCATACCAGCAAATCGCCCTGTTCATTAACGATAAACGCCGCTACGGCAGCAGATGCATTTACATATAAAACAAAACCGCAATTTTCGCAACGTTTTGATTTTTCGTTGTTTTGGACGAAATTTTTGGAGCCGCAGGCCGGACAATGTGTGAAAAATTCAGAAAAATGCATAAGAAAAAGTTATTGGTGTGTCTTCACGCAAAGATACATTTTTATTCGTTAGTTTACAAAGTTTAAATTCAGCATTAGGCTGCAAAAAGGTTCGAAGTTGTTATCGCGCATTAATGTAAAGTATTTGTTTTTTTATCCTGTTTTGAATAATAAACGCGATAAAAGCGTTATTTATATATGAAAACCTGTTTTTATTGGGTTGGCTGTTAATAACTTTTATGTAAACGGTTTATTTAATTGCATTTAAATCGTTATTTTTGCACAAAAATGTAGGGTATGAGCCGAAAGTTATCTTTTCCGGTGGATGATGAGTCCAGCGATGTTGTTAAACGTTACGAGCAATTTCTGTCAGGAAATGCTACGGGATATTTCGACGTGGAAGAACTGGAGAATATTGTGGAGTATTACCTGCGTCGCGGAAGGACAAAAGATTGTGATAAAGCGATAGAACTGGGATTCAAACTTCACCCCAACAATATAGCCCTGAAAACCAAGCGTGCCAAATTATATCTGGCAACGGGCGAGGAGCAAAAAGCTTTCCGTATTTTGGAATCTCTCACCGAAACTAACGATTATGAAGTTTTCCTGCTTAAGATAGAAGTACTCATTAAGTTGGACCGGATGACTGAAGCCAGGACCTTAAGCAATAAACTGATTCAATCCGAATCAGATGATTTGTCGAACGTTTGTTTGGATGTGGCTTTTATATATCTGGGGCATGGAGAATACGAAACAGCTCTTGAATTGCTCGAAAAGGGTGACAGATATGATAAAAAGAATTCCGATTTGCTTTTTGAACTGGCCTTTTGCTACGAACAGGTCGATAATTACGATAAAGCCATTGAAACGTATAACCGCATAATTGATTTAGATCCGTTTTCGGCAGAAGCGTGGTTTAATCTGGGGCAATTGTATTTTGCCATGCAGGACTTTCACCGGGCATTGGAAGCTTATGAATTTGCCATGGCTATCGACCATAAAGATTCGCTTACCTGTTTGCAAAAAGCACATGTACATTTTCAGCTCGACCAGTTTGAAGAAGCCATCGAGGCATATACCGAATACGCCGAGATGACGGGCAATAAAACGGAAACCAATATATTTATTGCCGAATGTTACGAGAAACTGGAACAATACGAAGATGCTATTTCCTACTACAAACAATCGCTCGAAAATAACCCGAAAAACTACGAAGCGCTTACGGGCATTGCCGTTTGTTTGCTTGATTTGGAAAAATTCAACGAAAGCCTTGTTTATATCGGGCAGGCACTTGAGCTGAATGCTTCGGCGTCGGATGCCTGGGTTTATCTGGCCGAAGCCTATATCGGGCTGGATGACACTACCAGTGCACTGGCCGCTTATCTGAAAGCAATTACGCTCGATCAGAACCAGCCGGACACTTATATGGCAATTGCCAATATATATCTGGAAAAAGCTGATTTTGAAACGGCTATCCAGTATTACCTGTTAGCACAATCGCTCGACGATACGCTGGAGTTTGTGGATTTGTTCATTGCCGTGGCTAAATTCAAAACGGGCAATATCTCCGATACCATTTCATATTTACGAAAAGCCATACTCGATAATGAAACTGCTGCGGCGTTGTTCCTGGAACTTTGTCCCGAGGCGGTTGACTCACCATTACTTGATAATAAAATTAATCCAAGTTTATGATAAAGAAAATTCTGATTTCAACCCTGTTCGTTTTTTTATTTTTATCGGCCAAAGCGGCAACGCCGGTTGCCGGGGCTACAGTGCAATCGGCCGACACGCTTTCGTTTATTCAGCATATCGAAGCCTGGTATAGTAATAATATGAATTATTTCAGCATTACTGCCCTGATGGCTGCCGAAAGTTCCATACTTCCGGTGCCATCCGAAATGGTGATACCGCCTGCTGTGTATGTGGCTATGGAACCGGGAAGCAGTTTGAATATCTTTCTGATTATACTTTTTGGGACACTTGGTGCTATGATAGGAGCATCGTTCAACTATGTCATGTCTATGTGGTTAGGGCGGTTGGTGATCTATAAATTTGCCGATAGCAAAGTTGGGAGGCTGTTGATGCTCAGCAGCGACAAGATTAAGAAGTCGGAAAAATTCTTCAACGATCATGGAAAAACCTCCACTTTTATTGGCCGGTTGATTCCTGTGGTTCGGCACCTGATTTCCATTCCTGCGGGGTTGGCAAAGATGAATTATCTGAGCTTTCTTCTGTACACTTTCCTTGGTGCCGGGTTGTGGAATATTATTCTGGCCATTCTGGGTTATCTGGCAGGTAAAAACCGTGAGTTGATTGAGACGTACAGCCATGAGTTATCTTACGGATTCCTTGTCATTGGAGTAATTCTGACGGTGTGGTTGGTTTTGAAATCAGTTCGGAAAAAGAAAAAAAGCCTCTGAGAAAGAGTTTTTGATTTATATTTATAAGTAAAACATAAGTAGTATTTAATGAGACAATTTGGTTTGATCGGATTACCGCTGATTCATTCATTTTCCAAACGTTTTTTTTCCGAAAAGTTTGAACGCGAAAATATTGATGCACGGTATGAGTTGTATGAGTTACAGGAAATATCAGAATTTACAGCATTAAAGGATATGCCGGAACTTTGCGGGCTGAACGTTACTTTTCCGTATAAGGAAAAAGTAATGGAATACCTGGACGAACTGGACGACACGGCCGCACAAATAGGAGCGGTTAATGTGATAAAATTTATCCGCAAGGACGGAGAATTGACCCTGAAAGGATATAACTCGGATGCTATCGGGTTTGAAAACTCGCTGAAGCCTTATCTGAAGCCAAATCATACAAAAGCTTTGATTCTTGGCACCGGCGGAGCCTCCAAAGCCATTGATTACACGCTGCGGAAGCTGGGAATTGAAACTGTTTTTGTTTCGCGCACATCCAAACCGGGTATGCTGACTTACAACCAGCTAAGCAGCGAGGTTATGGCAGAATACATGGTGATAGTAAATGCTTCGCCTGTGGGTACTTTCCCGCATTCGGATGAATGTCCGGATATTCCGTACCAATTTCTGACCGCAGAACACTTACTTTTCGATGTGGTTTATAATCCGGCCGAAACTTTGTTCCTGAAAAAAGGTTGGGAGCAGGGTGCTCAGGGTTTAAATGGGCAGGCCATGCTGGAAGGACAAGCTATTGCTGCATGGGAGATATGGAATAATTAGTTTGGTGTAAAACTAGTCAATAGATTATCATAAAGGTCGGTTCTGCAATGATACCGACCTTTTTTGTACCTGTATGATTCAGAATGAATTTAGTCAGGTTCTGATTGCAGATAAGCGAAATTGATATACTGACAAGCGAGATTGATATACTGACAAGCGAGATTCAAATACTGA
>CAYSTC010000029.1:15638-46007 GCA_964433885.1 uncultured Paludibacter sp.
ATTGATATACTGACAAGCGAGATTGATATACTGACAAGCGAGATTCAAATACTGATAAGCGAAATCAAAATACTGATAAGCGAGATTCAAATACTGACGAGCGAAAAAGATATACTGATACGCGAAATTCAAATACAGAATGAAAGAAATCTAACGGCTTCAGGATTAGATTGATATTTTCGTTGACAGTTGGTTTCGTTCACCCGATTTTTTCAAACAATCCTTCGCAGGCGTCTTCCAGCAAATCGATTACATGTTCGAATCCCTGATCGCCACCGTAATAAGGGTCGGGAACGTGAGTAGCTTGTAAGCTCCGGCAGAAATCTGTCATTCGATGAATTTTAGCTTCTTCTTCCAGAGTCATGGCCAGTTGTTTCAATCCGTCGATGTTCTGGTCGTCCATGCCAATAATCCAGTCAAACTTATCAAAATCTGCTCTTTTAAACTGGCGCGATCGGTGAGTGAGCGAGTAGCCCCGTTTCCCGGCAAAAAATCGCATACGGCTATCGGGAAGTTCGCCCTGATGATAACCGATCAGCCCGGCCGAATCAATTTCGAACCGTCCGGTAGCTTTTTCACGTTCAAGTATTTTGAGGAAAACGCCTTCGGCCATAGGCGAGCGGCATATATTGCCAAGGCAAACGAAAAGAATAGAAGTCATGGAATAGTTGAAAAGTAGCCACTAAATCCCCTAAAGGGGACTTTTGAAATCAGGTCATACCAGTTTCTTCAGTTTCCTTTAGGGGATATAGGGGCTGTTTATTATTTATATAGACAAAATTGAAATCACACCCAGCAGGTTTTCATTTACCGGTTTGTCGTCTTTAATGGCTTTGGTGAATGGAACATGTACAATTTCGTCGTTTACAATCCCGATCATAATGCTGCGTTGTTCGTCCATTAATGCATCGATGGCGGCAACTCCCATTCTGCTGGCCAGAATACGGTCGAATGCCGAAGGTGAACCACCACGCTGGATATGTCCGAGAATGGTTACGCGCACATCGTATTCGGGGTGTTCGTTGCGCATACGCTCGGCCAATCCGGTTGCTCCACCGGTAATCTCGCTTTCGGCAACAATAACAATGCTACTGTTTTTTGATTTACGGAAACCGTTTTTGATCAGTTCTTCCAGTTGGTCCACCTGGGTTGCACGTTCAGGGATAATAGCTGCTTCAGCCCCTGAAGCCAATGCACTGTTCAAAGCCAAAAAGCCTGCGTCGCGACCCATTACTTCGATAAAGAACAAGCGCTCGTGCGAGGTGGCCGTGTCGCGGATTTTATCAACAGCTTCAACGATGGTGTTCAGCGCTGTGTCGTATCCAATGGTAGAATCGGTGCCGTACAGGTCGTTGTCAATGGTTCCCGGAAGTCCTACGATAGGCACATTATATTCCTGGGCAAAAATGCGTGCGCCGGTAAACGTTCCATCTCCTCCGATTACTATAAGAGCGTCAATTTCGGCAGCTTTCATATTGTCGTAGGCTTGTTTCCGTCCTTCGGGCGTACGGAATTCAGCACAGCGTGCACTTTTCAGTATGGTGCCTCCCTGCTGAATGATGTTACTTACATTTTGTGTTTGAAACTCTACAATTTCATTGGTTATTAACCCTTTGTAGCCTCTGTAAATCGCCTTGACCCGAATGCCGTTAAAAATGGCTGCCCGGGTAACAGAGCGTATGGCTGCATTCATTCCGGGAGAATCGCCTCCGGACGTAAGCACACCAATACATTTAATTTCGTATTTCATTTTGCCTAAAAAATATGTGAGTATAATAAATTGAATTCCTATTCAGGATTTTGAACCGAGGCAAGTTCTTCAAGTTTTTTGGCAACTTCTTCCATCAACCATCTGGGTGTGGAAGTTGCCCCACAAATACCAATCTTTTTACTGAAATCAATTTTCAGATCAAACACTTCGTTGGCTTCGCTTACCAGGTGGGTGTTTGGATTGATTTGTTTGCTGTGTTGGTATAAAACCTGCCCGTTTGAACTTTTCTTGCCACTTACAAATATGATAATGTCATTTTGTTGTGCAAAGGTAGTTATATTTGGCATTCTGTTTGCAACCTGACGGCAAATTGTGTCTGTATGTTCGAAATTTTCTTTGTTGTCTATCTTTGTGGATAGGGTTTTTACGAGATGATTAAAGCCTTCGAGCGATTTGGTAGTTTGCGAAAATAAACGAACCGGTTTTGATAAATCTACTTTGTACAAATCTTCTTCGTTTTCAATAACAATTGCCGTTTCGTTTGTTTGTCCCACCAGTCCGTTTACTTCGGCATGGCCTATATGTCCGTAAATTACAATTTGTGTGTCCGCGGTAGGGGCCGTTTCGTAGGCATTTTTAATGCGCGATTGCAATTTTAGCACCACAGGGCAGGAAGCGTCAATCAGTGTCAGGTTATTTTTCTTTGCGGTAGCGTAAGTGCTTGGTGGCTCGCCATGGGCACGGAGTAAAACTTTTGCGTCGTGCAATTGAGCAAATTGCTCATGATCAATGGTTATTAATCCCAGTTTGCTGAGCCGCTCCACTTCTTGCCCGTTGTGAACTATGTCGCCCAAACAATATAAAACTTCTCCTTTTGCTAATTCTTCTTCGGCTTTTTTTATGGCTTTTACTACTCCAAAACAAAAACCGGATTTCTCATCTATTTCAATATTCACCATGATATTTATTTACTATTTAAACATTTACTGATTCGGATTGCATACAATCAATTTGAAATTCAGACCGCGTCGGGATTAAAATTGACCGCATGCAAATTACAAATCAGTCTAACGTTTTTTCGGCAAACAAAGTTCGTAAAATTTCCCGCTGTTCTTCGCGGGTCAGGAAAGAATTGTCAATTACAATGGCATCTTCAGCTTTCCGGAGCGGACTTTCAGCCCGGTTCTGATCGCGATAATCCCGTTCTTTTACATTTTCCAATACTTCGTTAAAGTTTACTATCTCGCCATTCAAAGTCATTTCGTCAAAACGCCTTTTTGCACGGATCTCGGGTGAAGCAGTCAGGAAAATTTTTAATTCGGCCTGTGGAAATACCACGGTGCCAATATCGCGTCCATCCATGACAATACCTTTGTTTAAGCCCATGAGTTGTTGTTGGCGTACCAGTTCGCTACGGACAAATCCCAGGGTGCTCACCCGGCTTGCCCCGTTCGCAACCTCCAGCGTCCGGATTTCGTTCTCCACATTTTTGCCGTTAAGATAGGTTTCTGATTTCCCCTGGGCGTCAGTTTTGAATTCGATATGAATGGATTGAATATGTTTTTCCAGTTCTTCGGTGTTTATGTTCGCTTCGGAGAGCCAGCCGTTTTGAATGCAAAACAGCGAAACAGCGCGGTACATAGCGCCGGTGTCAACATAAATATAGCCCGCTTCGCGAGCTAATTCTTTTGCCATGGTACTTTTACCGCACGATGAAAATCCGTCAATGGCAACAATTATTTTTTTCATTTTTTCTGCTTTATCCTATACCTGATTATTCATTTCAACTCATTAACCATCGAACCAGTCAACTAAAGCCTGAATTCGTTCAATGCAGTGCTGATGGAGAATTGGTATGAACTGTTTCCGGCCAGAAACTGGGTTGTTCCAAAGCCAACGTGAAATTTGTAAATTTTTACACCACCACCAAATGAAAATCCGGCCATGCTTTTAAATCCGCTTACAGTCATTTCTGCATGTCGGCGATGGTTATATCCGGCTGACAGGTAGAAATTTTTGGATGGCACAAACTCAACCCCAAAAATAGCATGTCTGAAAATCATATCCACTGTGCTGATTGTGCTGGTGGTCGACGGGGTTGTATTAGTAGAAGTGATGGTGGTGACGGGCTGATTGGTCGATTGATAGTTTAAATCCCACTGTTGTAAATTGTGTAGTGTAAGTGAGATGCGCAAAGGAGCGTGGGCAAATTTTTTGGAAAGGCCCAGTTGGATATTCAGCGGCAGTGGCTCGTAGTGTTGTTCTGTTCCGTCGGAGTAATAACCTTTAAACTGCGTTCCAATATTTCTGAAAACCAAACCCGCCGAAAATAATGTTACGGGGTCGTTGTAGCTTGTACCGGCGTCTATGGCCATTCCGTAGCTGGTATAGCGCTCATATACCGAGTAAATAGGTTTAATGGTAGCGCCCACTGAAAACTTGTCGGTAATAGGGGTTGCATACATAATATTCACGGCCATATCCTTGGCGGTAAACGTTTGCCCGGTAAATTCATTAAGCTCCGTAGTTTCTCTAAAAGTTCCGTAGTCAACATATTGAATTCCGACAGCCATGTAATTTTTAGTACCGAAGGTTTTACCATATACTGCCGAGCCAAATTTAATATCCGCCAGATAATTGGCCATACTTAACCCCACAACATTATTGGTTTCAGATGTTAGCAAAGCGGGGTTTCCGAAAGCAAAATTTACATCGTTGTCACGCAGCGAAACGTTGGTGCCTCCCAACGATGCCAATCGGGATGATACCGGAAGATCCAGAAATTGGTATACACCATACCCCGCTTGCGCAAAGGCGATAACTGACGACGTTATTATAAGAAGTAATGTAAAAACTCTTTTAGTCATTAGGTGTGAATTATTGAAATCTTTAGATAGAAAATGATTTCACTTTCAATTTTTCAAAAAAACAGCCAAAGATACATTATTTTTGTGGACTGAAAGTGTGGAAATAAAATTTCTATTTGACATAACGGGAAAAAGGTGAAAAATTATATTTTTGCTTTCAAAAAAAGTAAAATAAAAGCTTTTAGAAATTCAGAAACGGGAATTATTCGCATTTTTGATTTTAGATAAAAGGGCTTTTCGGAAAAAATATCGTACATTTGCTTGTTAGTAAATGAGGAGGAATGCCGGACTATTTGCCCGAATTTCAGAACGTTTTCACACGGGTGATTTAATAAAACTATGTAAGCCGTTTGGGATTCCAATCGGTTTTTTTGACAAACAATAAATGAAGACAGAAATATACGAAGAAAAAGCCGTTTTGGTGGGTGTGATTACCCAGGTTCAAAGCGAAGAAAAGGCCCGCGAATATCTCGACGAATTAGCCTTTTTGGCCGAAACTGCCGGAGCATCGCCCGAAAAGTTGTTTTTCCAACGGATGGATTTCCCAAATCCGAAAACCTATGTCGGTCCGGGAAAATTGATCGAAATCAAGAACTTTGTGGATGAAAATGAAATTGGGGTGGTTATTTTTGACGACGAATTGTCGCCCAAGCAGTTGCGGAATATCGAGGCCGAATTGAAGGTACTTATTCTGGATAGAACAACCCTGATTCTGGATATTTTCGCCAAGCGTGCACAGACGGCCAGCGCTAAAACGCAGGTGGAACTGGCGCAATGCCAGTATATGCTGCCCCGCCTGACCCGTTTGTGGACTCACCTCGAACGCCAGAAAGGGGGAATCGGGATGCGCGGTCCGGGTGAAACACAGATTGAAACCGACCGCCGGATTATCCTGAACAAAATTTCGTTGCTAAAGCAGAATCTGAAAGAAATTGACCAGCAAATGGCTACTCAGCGCAAAAACCGTGGTAAAATGGTGCGTGTAGCATTGGTGGGTTATACCAATGTGGGGAAATCGACCTTGATGAACCTGATTAGTAAATCGGATATTTTTGCCGAAAATAAACTCTTTGCAACGCTCGATACAACCGTAAGGAAAGTAATTATCGAAAATCTTCCGTTTCTGCTTTCGGATACGGTTGGGTTTATCCGCAAATTGCCTCACCACTTGGTACAATCATTTAAGTCTACACTTGACGAAGTGCGTGAAGCAGATTTGCTGGTGCATGTGGTCGATGTGTCGCACCCGAATTTTGAAGAACAACTGGAAGTGGTGAATCAAACCCTGAAAGAAATCGATCCGCAGGAAAAGCCAATGATATTGATTTTTAATAAAATTGATGCTTTCACCTATACCCCGAAAGACGAAGATGATCTGGCTCCTACGAAGCGTGAAAATATCAGTCTGGATGAATTGAAAAAGACTTGGATGGCCAAAATGCACGACAATTGTATTTTCATTTCGGCACGCCAGAAGCTGAATATCGATACGTTGAAAGAATTGTTGTACGAAAAAGTGAAGGCAATTCATGTGGAGCGTTATCCGTACAATGACTTTTTATTCCAACGTTATACCGAAATAGAAGATTTAGACTAAACTACAATGGCAACATACCGTCAACTGCTCGACAAAGAAATAGCCACGCTTACCGTTTACGGCTGCTCGGCCGAGAACTGGAAAGAAGTGCAGGTTACCGAAGATTTTTCACCCAACTTTATATCCAATACACATTTTTCAGGCAAAGTGTGTTTGGGCACTTATCAAAAAGTGTTTGATCTTGCCGGAGGTGTAAAAAAACATGCCGGGATTTTTAATTCCGTGTTGCACAATTGCGTCATCGAGAACGATGTTTTTATCGATAAGGTGCATAACTACATTGCAAACTACACCATTGCCGAAGGCGCTTATATCGAAAATGTAGATTTGGTGGTGGTTGATGGCGTTTCATCGTTTGGAAATGGCGTGAAAGTGGCAACTATGATCGAAAGCGGTGGTCGTGAAGTATCTATTTTCGATGAACTTTCGGCTCCATTGGCTTACATGATGGCTTTTTACAGGCATAACCCAGCATTGATTGAAAAACTTGAAAAGCAGGTTGATGTATATACCGCCAATCAACGGTTCGATATGGGGCGCATTGGACGGAATGCGAGAATTGTAAATAGCGGTAGTTTTAAAAATGTACGCATAGGCGATTTTGCGCAGTTGGAAGGCGTAACCTTGCTCGAAAACGGAACGATTGTGAGCAACGAACAAGCTCCGGTTATAATCGGTGCAGGGGTGCAATGCAATGATTTTATTATACAATCCGGAACTTCAGTAACTGATGCTGCCATGATTTCCCGCTGTTTTGTAGGGCAGGGTTGCGTTATCGGCAAGCAGTTTTCGGCAATGGACTCGCTCTTTTTTGCCAATTGCCAGGGGCTTCATGGCGAGGCTGTTTCCATTTTTGCTGGCCCTTACACAGTTACGCACCATAAATCCACGCTGATGCTCACGGCGTTGTATTCGTTTATGAATGCCGGCAGTGGAACAAATTTCAGTAATCATATGTATAAGCTGGGACCTGTTCACCAGGGTATTACCGAACGTGGCGTGAAAACTTCGAGCGACTCCTACTTAATGTGGCCGGCTAAAATCGGACCGTTTACGGTTGTGCTGGGACGCCATAAAGGTAATCCGGATATTTCGAACCTGCCGTTTTCGTATTTGATGGAAAACGATGGAGAAAGCAATCTGCTGCCGGGGATAAATCTGCACAGTGCCGGAACTATCCGCGATGTACAAAAATGGCCTAAACGGGATTTACGCAAAGGAGAAATACTTGATCCGGTTTGTTTCGATTTTCTGTCGCCCTATACCATTTCCAAAGCCTTGAAAGGGATTGAAATCCTTCAGGGCCTTTTGCAAAATATGGACGAAAAGACCAATTTCGTATGGTATCAGAATTGCAAAATAAAACGTTCGTCGGCTCGTAAAGGAATTGACTTGTATGAATTGGCGGTGGATAATTTTCTCGCAAAAACAATTAGTGGCAAACTGAATGGTAAAACAATAGATTCAAATAAAGATGAGGTTTCAGGAATCGATCAGTGGGTGGATATGGCGGGCTTGATTGCTCCGAAAAGTGAAATTGATAAACTGATCGTCCGCATTGTATCTGAAGATATTTCTGTGCAATCGGTTCAACAAGAGTTGAATGGTATTTTTGAAAAATATCCGGAATTTTCCCTGAATTTTGCGTTGAAAGTATTGTGTGACCGAAAAGGAAAAGCGTTGGATGAAATTGATGAACAGGATATTGTCGATGTGTTGGAAAAAGGCAAAAAGGCAGAAATAACTTTCAATGACTTGATTTTAAGGGATGCCAAAAAAGAATTCAGTTCGGTAAGCAAGACCGGGTTTGGAATAGATGGCGATGATGCAGATAAAAATGCAGATTTTGAAGCTACCCGCGGAACCTTTGAAAATCATCCGTTTGTGATAGAAAGATTAAATAATCAATAACTTTTCCAAAGTTCTAAACTTTGGAAAAGTTTGAAGAAGAAATACGAATATGAATAATTTCAATTTTTATAGCCCAACCTTTTTTGTGTTTGGCAAAGAGCGTGAAAACGAAGCAGGTATATACGTAAAACGTTTTGGAGGTTCCAATGTGTTGATTCATTATGGTGGCGGTTCAGTCATTAAAAGCGGTTTGCTTGATAGAGTAAAAGCTTCGCTAACTGCTGAAGATATCACTTTTTCCGAGTTGGGAGGTGCGCAGCCTAATCCGCGCAGTGGGTTGGTGTATAAAGGCGTTGAACTTTGTAAACGTGATAAGATTGACTTTGTATTGGCTGTGGGTGGCGGAAGCGTAATTGATTCTGCCAAAGCCATTGCACTTGGAGCTTTGTACGACGGCGATTTCTGGGATTTTTATCAGGGGAAACGCGTAGAAAAAGCATTGCCTGTGGCAACTATCCTTACTATTTCGGCAGCCGGCAGCGAAGGTTCTACTGGTTCTGTGATCACGCATGAAAACGGCATGTTGAAACGCGCTGCCAATAGCGATGCCCTCCGTCCGGTTTTCTCCATTCTTAATCCGGAGCTGACCTGCACGTTGCCCAATTTCCAGACAGCCTGCGGTGCTGCTGATATGATGGCGCATGTGATGGAACGTTATTTTACCAATACAAAAGACGTGGAAATAACCGACCGACTTTGTGAGGCTATTTTGTTGACTGTCATCAAAGAAACACCGAAAGCGTTGGCCGATCCGGCTGATTATGAGTCGAGAGCTAATATCATGTGGGCCGGAATGGTTGCTCATAATGATATTTGCGGGGTTGGACGCGAGCAGGATTGGTCGAGCCACATGCTTGAGCACGAATTGTCCGGGCTTTACGATGTAGCCCACGGTGCAGGATTGGCCGTAATTTTCCCTGCCTGGATGAAGTATGTGATGAATCAGGATGTGATGCGTTTTGCGCAATTTGCTGTGCGGGTTTGGGGATGCGAAATGGATTTTCAGAATCCGGAGAAAACCGCGCTGCAGGGTATCGAACGTTACGAGCAATTTATGACTTCAATCGGGTTGCCGATTCGCTTTACGGAGCTGGGAGCCAAGGCTGAAGATATTCCTACGCTTGTAAAAACAGCCGGATTAGGAGAAAATACGCTGGGTAGTTTTGTGAAATTAACCGAAGAAGATATCCGGAAAATTTATGAGTTAGCGGTATAGGAATTTATACTGATTTGGGCTGTCTATTGGAATAGGGTTTCGCGGTTTGTAACCACGTTCTTAAAACTAAGAGCGCGGTTACAAACCGCGAAACCCTTTTGTTGTTTTATGTTACAAGTAAAATTGGGATGTATACGTATTAATGTTTATTTATTGCTCAGATAGGAATTGCCCTTTACAATGGCCGATGCAACTGCATTGGCCACCGAAGCGCGGAGTTTTACCACGCTGCCTTTGTCAATGGGGTGCACCCGGTTGGTGAGCAGGATGATAGAAATGTCATTGTCCGGATCAATAACAATGGACGTGCCGGTGTAGCCTGTGTGGCAATAGGTGTTAGGTCCCAATGAATCGCCTTTGCAGGTTGCATACCGTGATGCCATATCCCAGCCCGGAGTTCTTCCAAAACTTTTCAAAGAATCGGGAACGGTTCGCATGGCCTTTACGGTAGAAGGATTTAAAATACTTTTGCCATTCCATTCACCTCCGTTTTGCAGGGTGGCAACCAGTATGGCTATGTCATTGGCGTTTGAAAATAAGCCCGCATTTCCCGAAATTCCGCAATTAAACTCGCGTGCAAGCGGATCGTGAACTATTCCTTTCAGTACAACTCCTTCCTTTATGCGCGATGTAGGAGCGCAATCCGCAAGTAATTCACCCGAAGGATTGAAATCAGTATGTGTCATACCCAACACATCGAAGATATTTTCTTTGGCAAAATCCCTCAGGCTTTTTCCACTTACATTTTCGATAACATGTTGAAGGGTAATGAAATTCAGACAGCTATATTCCATGCTTTTACCCGGATTAAAATCGCGCTTGCATGAATCGATATATTGCATAAAGCCCGTGGGATTGGATGTGCCGTATCGTTTTTTGATAACCGTTTCAGGTGCATACGCCGGAAGTCCCGACGTGTGTGTTAGCAGATTGATTATCTCTATGTTTTTGCTTGTGTGTGTGAAGGCGGGAATATACCGGTCCACATTATCCTGAAGATTGATTAATCCTTTATCGGCCAGTATCATGGTGGAAATGGCGGTAGCCATAGGTTTGGTACAAGATGCCATGTCGAAAACCGTGTTCACATCCATAGGGATAACGGTTGGGTAAACCTGCCTGTTGCCATAAGCTTTGAGGTAAGCCATTTTTCCGCTTCGAACTACAGCCAGCACTGCGCCCGGGATTTCTTTGTTGCTGATGGCTTGCCAAATGAAAGCATCAGCTTGTTGTAGTTTATGTGTGTCGAGTCCAACCTGTTCAGGATCAGTCTGAGGCAAGGTTTGTGATGTGATTGTGTTCAGTGAACAACTAAAAATTGCAAGGAAAAGAAGAACTTTGTTCATGTGTTCTAAAACGTGTTTATTTGTCGCAAAAATATGGTTTTTGCATGTATATATAACAGCAAAACCGGGGTTTATTATTCCTGACTGTAGAAAATTATGTACTTTTGTATCAGTTTTCATGTTTTTTTAATTAAAGCGTGAAGTCGGGGTGTCTGATTTTTGTTTTTACATCAAACTGTGATTGAGAAAACTATCGTTTGTCGTAAATTTATAAATTGGATTTAGCTATGAAAAAGGTGATTTTTTTGCTGTTCCTATCTGTTTTCTTTGTGTCCTGCAAGTCAGACAAAGAAAAACAGATCGAAAAATTTATAGAAAAGGTTGAACTTGAGGGTTTGGCCAATTTTATTAATGTCGAATACGTTACACGTGGCGAGGTTGAAAAATATACTTATTATCGAAATGATAGTGTGACCGCAAGTTGGGAGTATGACAATCTGACCAGTAAGTTTGGAAACTACGACAGTGTGCGTGTGAAGCAGATTGTACCAGCTCCGCTCCAATATATGGATACGCTTAGGACTAAAATTAAATCGATAGCTGTGGAAACGATTAGTCAAACCGAATGGCATGGTAGCGTTTTTAAATTTTGGCTTAATGATGCCGAATATGTGACTTATGTGGCTCCCAGTTTTAAATTTGATTCTCCAAATAAAGTGTTGTTGGAGAATGAATTGAAGGCGTCGAATAAAATCAGGAATAATTGGTATTATCGGAAATTAAAGGTGTGCAGAAACAAATAATAACTTTTCAATAATTTGATTTTACAGAATAATTTACTTTAAAATATGACCTCGTCAAAACAACTTCATATTCCTGCAAAGGATATAAATCTTTCCATCTCACTTCCGGCATCAAAAAGTATCAGTAACCGTGCGTTAATTTTGAATGCATTGGCGTATAGCCCCTACGAAATCCAGAATCTTTCCGATTGCGATGATACCCGTGTAACCGTAAAAGCTTTAGACTCCAACGACACTACTTTTGATATCGGTGCTGCGGGAACGGCCATGCGTTTCCTCACAGCTTTCCTGGCTAAAACTGTGGGAGAGTGGGTGATTACCGGAAGTGAGCGTATGAAAAACCGTCCGATCAAGTTGTTGGTAGATGCACTTACAAGCCTGGGAGCACGGATTGAATATGTGGAGAAAGAAGGTTATCCTCCGCTGCGTATTTTTGGAAGTGCCATGATGGGTGGCGAAATCAGCCTGAACGGTGGTGTGAGCAGCCAGTATATTTCCGCGTTAATGATGATTGCGCCGTATATGCAAAACGGATTGAAAATTAAGCTGGAAGGTAATGTGATTTCTGTTCCCTACATTCAAATGACCATGACTATGATGAAAGAGTACGGTGTGGATGTGACTTTTGAAAACAACGAAATAGAAATCAAACCGCAGACCTACAGGCCGGTTCAATATAAAGTAGAGTCCGACTGGTCAGCGGCTTCGTACTGGTACGAGATTTTATCCATTGCCGGAAAAGGACAGATTTTCCTGACCGGATTGAATCAAAACAGTTCGCAGGGCGACAGTAAAGTGGCAGAGCTTTTTGAGCGGCTGGGTGTAAAAACCGTCTATCAGGCGGAAGGCGTTTTGCTTACTTCAACCGGAAATTATACTTCAACCTTTGAATACGATTTTGTGAATCAGCCCGATTTGGCACAGACTTTTGCGGTAACCTGCTGCCTGAAAAATATCCCGTTCCATTTCAAGGGCGTGCAGAGTTTGAAGATTAAGGAAACCGATCGTATCGCGGCTTTGATTAATGAACTGGCAAAACTGGGCTTTGTTCTTTTTGAACCGGCAGATGGCGAGTTGGCATGGGCAGGTGAACGTTGCGCACCCGCTTTAAGCATCAGTATTGCCACCTACGAAGACCACCGCATGGCCATGGCTTTTGCTCCGGCGGCACTGGTAACTCCGCTTGTTATAGAGGAACCGCAGGTGGTGAGCAAATCATATCCGTCGTTTTGGAATGATATTGAGAAGCTGACCCCCAACCCCCCAATGGGGGTTTAAGATTTGCTTCTAAAAATAGAATTAATATTTAACGTATTATTGTCAACTATGTCTTGAAGCCCCCATTTGGGGGTTGGGGGTCGAAAAAGAAGAATAACAAAGAAATACAATTCCTATTTACTACTTATGTTTAGCCTTCAGCATATCACCAAGCAGTTTAGTGAAAAATTCGTTTTAAATGATTTTTCGTTCGAAATTGCAGCGGGCGATAAGGTGAATATCTCCGGTCGGTCGGGCATTGGGAAAACTACATTGTTTCGTTTGTTGTTGGGGTTTGAAAAGCCGGATAGCGGGGAAGTCCGTTTTGAAAACGAACCACTAACCGATGCTGCTGTGTGGCATGTGCGCCGCCGTGTGGCTTATGTAAGTCAGGATTTGAATATCGGCCGTGGCCTGGTGCTGGCTTTTTTTGATGAATCTTTGTCGTTGAAAGCTAATCATATATACAAGTCGGCTTCTGGACAAAACATTCCAAAACTTTTAGATTATTTTGAATTGCCCGACGGCATTCTCAGTAAAAATATCGAGGAACTCTCCGGAGGCGAGAAACAACGCATAGCCATTATAAACGCCTTGCTGCTGCAACGCCGGATCTTTTTTCTGGATGAGGCCACTTCGGCTTTGGATAAATCGTTGAAAAAGAAAGTACTCGATTATTTCCTGTTAAACCCGGATTTTACGGTGTTGTATATCTCGCACGACAACTACCTTCCGTTGGGTGTAGAACTAAAAACCCTGAAACTTGACTGATTATGGATGGAGCTCAGGACTTGTCAATTTTTTCGATGATCATGTGCGGCTTGCTGCTGTTCATTCCATTGGTTACGGTTGGGTATTTTAAACTGGGGATAACCCGGAATCTGCTCATGTCTACTGCTCGGATGGTGGTTCAGCTGGTGCTTATCGGGTTCTTTTTGGAATATATTTTCAGGTACAACAACTGGGCTGTCAATTTGCTGTGGTTTCTGGTCATGATTACGGCTGCGGTTTTTTCGGTTATCAAAAATTCGGACCTGAAGCTTAACCATTTAGTGGTGCCTGTACTGCTGTCGTTTGTGATAGCCAATTTCTTCGTGGTCTTTTATTTTAATTATTTTATAGTCAACCTCAACTTTATTCTTGACGCTAAGTACATGATTGCCATTGGCGGTATGGTTTTGGGGAATTCGTTGCGGTCGAATGTTGTTGGGCTGGGAGATTTTTACAAAGCGTTGCGCAAGGAAGAGCAGTTGTATTTCTACAAACTGTCGTTGGGAGCGAGCAGGTATGAAGCCCTGGTGCCTTTTGCCCGGAGAAGTTTTTTGTCCGCCCTCAATCCAACTATTGCCACGATGGCTACCATGGGTATTGTGTCGTTGCCGGGCATGATGACCGGGCAAATTCTCGGAGGCTCGGTACCGCTCGTAGCCATTAAATATCAGATAGCCATTATGGTGGCCATTCTGGCTTCCACGGTGCTAAGTATCGCCCTGAGCATTTTGTTTACCGTTCGTTTTTCGTTCGAAAAATCGGGTGTGCTTAAGAAGAGTATTTTTAGGTTGTAATCTATAAATCAATTTTGCAGCTCAGATTTTTTAGGGGGTATCACCACTCAAATACTTCTATTTTCCAATTATTTCCTCAATTCCTCCAACACTTCATACACAATCGGGCACGTGTAAGCATTCTTTATCGACAGGTTATAGATCTGATAAAAGCGTTTTCGGTCGGTGTGCGGGTATTCGCGGCAGGCTTTGGGGCGGTTTTCGTAAATGGCGCAGTAGTTATCGTCGCCCAGGAAAGGGCAGGGCATCGACTGGAAAACCATGTCTCCGTCTTCATCAATCCTCAGGTATTTTGAAATTATATCGGCAGCTTTCAATCGAAGTGCTTTGGCCATTCGTTCAACATCTTTGTCGGTAATGCGCGGTCCGAGTGACCGGCAGCAGTTGGCACATTGCAGGCAGTCAGTTTGTTCGGATATTTTGTCGTGCAAAGCATGAACCTGCAAGTCCATTCCTTCCAGTTTCTTTTTGTTTTTAGCCAGAAAACGTTTCCACTCCGGAGCCGCTTTGGCCGCGAAAACAGGCAATAATTTATAATCCAGTTGTTTACTCACGCTACAGGTTTGTTGTTGAATTTCGGGTTGCAAAAGTATTCAATTATCCCGTACCAATCAAAATTTATGCTTGTTTGCAGGAAAATTTTTGTATCTTTGCAGCCGTTTTATTTACAAACACATAAATTTATGAGTCAACTAAGTAATGTGTTGGGACAATATGATGCGCCCCAGCAAGCAAAAGCAATGGGCGTTTACCCTTATTTCCGGCCTATTGAGTCTGATCAGGATACAGTTGTTACAATTGATGGTAAACGTGTATTGATGTTTGGTTCTAACAGCTATTTGGGACTTACCAATCACCCCCGCTTAAAAGAAGCTTCGATCAAAGCCATTGAAAAATACGGGACCGGATGTGCCGGCTCACGCTTTCTGAACGGAACGTTAGACATTCATCTGGAACTGGAAGATCGTCTGGCCAAATTGGTACACAAAGAAGCAGCCCTGGTTTATGCAACAGGTTTTACTGTGAATTCGGGTGTTGTACCCTGTGTAACCGGTCGCGAAGATTATCTGATTTTTGATGAATTCGACCATGCTTCTATCATTGAAGGAAAACGTCTTTCATTCTCCAAACAACTGAAATATCGCCACAACGATATGGATGCATTGGAAAAATTACTCAAAAAATGCGAACCCGAAAGACTGAAACTTATCGTTATTGACGGAGTGTTCAGTATGGAAGGTGATGTAGCCAAACTCCCCGAAATTGTTGAGCTTTCAAAAAAATACAACGCTTCTATTTATGTTGATGAAGCTCACTCGTTAGGAGTATTCGGAAAAACAGGAGCTGGTGTTTGCGAACATTTTGGCGTTTCTAAGGACGTTGACCTGATCATGGGTACTTTCAGCAAATCGCTTGGTACTATTGGTGGTTTCATTGCTTCTGATAATAATATCATTAATTACCTCAAGCATAATTCCCGTACGTTGATATTCAGTGCTTCGATTACACCTGCATCTACCGGTTGCGTGTTGGCTGCTTTGGATATTATGGAAGAAGAAACCTGGCGTAAAGATGCCTTGTGGGCAAATACAAAACGTGCTAAAGAAGGATTTCAGAAAGCCGGTTTTGAAATTGGTCATACTGAAACTCCTATTATTCCATTGTATGTGCGTGATAATACAAAGACGTTCCTGCTGACTAAAACATTGATGGATGATGGCGTTTTTGTGAATCCGGTTGTTTCTCCGGCGGTACGTTCAGAAGATTCGCTGATTCGTTACTCGTTGATGGCTACGCATACCTTCGACCAAATCGACGAATCAATAGAAAAAATATCTAAAGCTGCACGTGCGCTTGGGATTATTGAATAATCTGACTTTTAAAATATAAGTTCAAAATAAATTAGAATAGAACAAATCTCGAAAACAGATGGGTTCTATTCTTTGTTTTAGAATACTATCTGTTTTATTTGCAAGCTGATGAGAATCAGTCTAATACATATTTACTTTATCTTCAATCAACAAAATGATTACTGTCTCTAATCTGGCCATTCAATTTGGCAAACGTGTTTTATTCTCTGACGTAAACCTGAAGTTTACTGCCGGCAACTGTTATGGCATTATTGGAGCCAATGGTGCCGGAAAATCAACCCTTATTCGTATGCTTAGCGGCGAATTGGACCCTACCCGTGGTACCATTCAGTTTGGTCACGGTGAGCGTTTGTCTGTTCTTAAACAGGACCACTTTGAATTCGACGAATTTACTGTTCTCGATACGGTTATGATGGGTCATGATGTTTTGTGGAAAATAAAGGAAGAGAAAGATGCTATTTACCTGAAAGAAGATTTTTCGGATGCCGATGGGCTTCGTGCTTCGGAACTGGAAGATAAGTTTTCGGAAATGAATGGCTGGAATGCTGAGAGCGACGCAGCTTCGTTGCTCAGTGGATTGGGAATCAAGGAAGATTTGCATTACCAGTTGATGAAGGATTTGAGCGGTATGGAAAAAGTGCGTGTGCTGTTGGCGCGTGCCCTTTTTGGAAAGCCTGATAACTTATTGCTCGATGAGCCTACCAACGACCTTGACGTGGAAACAGTAATGTGGTTGGAAAACTATCTTGCAAATTATGAAAATACGGTTTTAGTAGTATCGCACGACCGTCATTTCCTCGATGCTGTAAGTACACATACCGTGGATATTGACTACGGAAAAGTTCAGCTTTTCCCGGGTAACTATTCGTTCTGGTACGAATCAAGCCAGCTGGCGCTTCGTCAGCAACAGAACCAAAATAAGAAAGCTGAGGAGAAAAAGAAAGAGCTTGAAGAATTTATTCGCCGGTTTAGTGCCAATGTGGCAAAATCAAAACAGGCGACCAGCCGTAAAAAAATGCTCGAAAAGCTTAACGTGGAAGAAATTCAACCTTCTACCCGTAAATATCCAGGAATTATTTTTACTCCGGAGCGCGAACCTGGTAATATGGTGCTGGAAATTTCGGGGCTTGGAAAAACTTTGGATGATGGAACGGTACTTTTCAAAGATGTGAATTTTAACGTAGAGAAAAACGATAAAATTGTTTTTCTTTCGCGTGACCCACGTGCCATGACTGCATTTTTTGAGATCATCAATGGTCACGACAAATCACACGAGGGAACCTATAACTGGGGTATAACTATCACTCATGCTTATTTGCCACTTGATAATTCTGAATTTTTTAATACGGATTTAAACCTTGTGGACTGGCTGGGTCAGTATTCAACTGATACTACTGAGTCGTTTATCCGCGGATACTTGGGAAAAATGCTTTTTGCCGGTGAAGAAATATACAAAAAGGCCAGTGTGCTTTCCGGAGGAGAAAAAATGCGTTGTATGATTTCGCGCATGATGCTTAAAAATGCTAATGTAATGGTGCTCGATTCGCCTGCCAACCATCTCGATCTGGAATCAATTCAGGCATTCAACAATACGTTGGTGAATTTCAAAGGAAATGTTTTGATGGCTTCCCACGACCGTGAGTTTATCCAAACCGTTTGTAACCGTATTATTGAACTTACTCCTGGTGGAATTATTGATAAACAGATGGATTATGACGATTATGTGACTTCCGAGGATATTAAAGCAATTCGCGAGCGAATGTATAAATAATCGGATATTACAGAGTAAATACAGAACAGGGTTGCAAGGTATTTTGCAACCCTGTTGCTTTTTAGTACTTTCCTGAAAGTTGCTTATAACTTATATTTTGAAAAAAAAGAGTTACATTTGCAACGATTATCTGTCAGATTATTAACCTTAAATCTTAGAAACCATGAGTGCTCAAACAAAAGATTTCGAATGTTGTCCGCCCTTCAATCCTGAACCCTGGGACAACAAGATGCATATTTGGGATAACAAACTTTTTGTAAAGGACAAGGTGTTTACCTGTTTTTATATGCCATTGAATTTTGGTGGTGCAATGCGCCGGCTGAATGCAAGAGTAGAAAAAGCAGGGGCTGAAATTCCCGATTGGCTCTGCCTGTCGGATCATACTTCCAAATGGAATATGGATTTGTATCTGGCTGTCGACAGGGAAATTGCCGGAGCGGAAAATGTGAAACTAAGCGGTACTCTTTACAGTCGTGTGTATGAAGGTGATTTCAATCAGACCGGAAAATGGTGTGCCGACTTTGAGGCAAAAACGAAAGAGCAAAATCTCAAAATAGAAAAATGGTACATGTGGTACACAACCTGCCCCAAATGTGCAAAAAAATATGGTAAAAATTATACGGTAATCATTGGAAAAATTCAAACATTATGAACGACGAACAAAATTGCGATTGCAAAAGCCGGAATCAGAATCATCCGGCAACAGCTTCGGGTGGAGCTGTCTATGGTTTAGGGTTGATTGGTGCAGCCATTTATTTTATTGCTAAAGCTACCACCTTCTGGGTGGGAGTGTTGGGATTTCTCAAAGCTATTGTATGGCCGGCAATTCTGGTTTATGAGGCCTTACGGGCTTTAGGTGCTTAAAAAACGGACTTATTTGAGAAAATGCGCTGTGTCGGAAATGAATGGCGCATTTTTTGTTTGTGATTTTCGCAATTGTAATTTATTAAATCGCTAATTCATATTTCTATGAAGATAAAATCCATTGTTTTTATTGTGCTTCTTTTTATTTGTTTGCCGGCTATTAATGCGACCGAACCCCTTTATATGAAGGCGGTTTCCAACAGGTCAAAATCAGTAAACTTCACGGTTGGTATTTATCCTGCAAAATTAGTTAATAACGAAGCTGCTAATAGAACATACCTCACCATGTATATAATTAATGATGGAAAATCAGATTTGGTATGGACCAGAATGAATCATGTTCTTGTAGTGTTGAAAGATAATACGCTCGTATCTAATTATAATACAGAGAGTGATTCCGATGATAATTATTCCTGTGCGTACATAGTTCCCGCACGTAAGGGTTTTCATGAACAGACGCTTTGTTTTGAAAGCAAATTTACGGCTGACGATATTGCAAATATCTATTTGCTGGAGAATGACAACGTCCGAAAGTTAGACTATTTTGGCGAAGAATAAAGAGTTATTGTCATAAAAAATGCGCTTCCTGAATCATTCCGAAAGCGCATTTTTTATGTTATAATGAAATATAATCAGGCCTTGCTTTTTATCCATTCATCCATGGATTTAGCAGCTTTACGTCCGTCGCCCATGGCAAGAATAACTGTTGCACCACCACGAACAATGTCACCACCGGCAAAGATGATTGGAACGGCCGATTGCATGGTGTCGTTGTTTACTACCACGGTACCCCATTTTGAAACTTCGAGGCCTTCAACGGATTGCGGAATAAGTGGATTAGGCGATACACCTACGCTTACAATAACTTCATCAACTTCCACGAGTTCGGTTTTCCCCGGAATTTCTACTGGTGAACGGCGTCCTGAAGCATCTGGCTCACCCAGTTCCATTACCTGAAGCAGCATGTGTGTCACACGTCCTTGTTCGTTGCCAATATATTCGATCGGGTTGTGTAATGTAAGAAAATCAATGCCTTCTTCTTTGGCATGTTTTACTTCTTCCACACGAGCCGGCATTTCTTCTTCAGAACGACGATATACAATCATGGCACGTTCGGCGCCCAGGCGACGGGCCGTACGAACTGAATCCATTGCCGTATTCCCGCCTCCGATTACTGCCACTTTTTTGCCTTTAAACACGGGTGTGTCCGATTCTTCGCTGGCGGCATCCATTAGATTTACGCGGGTCAGGTATTCGTTGGATGACATGACGCCAACCAGGTTTTCACCTTTGATATTCATGAAGCGTGGCAGTCCGGCACCGCTGGCTACAAAAATGCCTTTGAATCCATCGTTTTCCATATCTTTAATAGAGATGGTTTTACCAACAACGCAGTTCGTTACAAAGTGAACGCCCATGGCTTGCAGGTTTTGAATTTCCACATCTACGATGTCATTCGGCAAGCGAAATTCGGGGATTCCATATTTCAATACGCCTCCAATTTCGTGAAGAGCTTCGAATACAACTACTTCATAACCCAGTTTGGCCATGTCGCCGGCAAAAGCCAGTCCGGCAGGACCGGAACCAACGGCTGCAATTTTTATGTTGTTCGGTTTCGCGGTTTCAGGAACAGAGATATTACCGCTTTCGCGTTCGTAGTCGGCTGCGAAACGCTCCAAATGTCCTACGGCAACAGCTTCTTTTTTCATTTTTAAATGAACACACTGGCCCTCACATTGTTTCTCCTGCGGACAAACGCGGCCACAAACTGCAGGTAGGGCAGAGGTTTCTTTCAATGCTTTGGCGGCTTCCTGAAATTCGCCACGTTCGATATTTTTGATAAACCGTGGTATGTCAATGCCAACCGGGCAACCTTGCATGCAGGTAGGATTGGCACAATCCAGGCAGCGTTTTGCTTCCTGCATAGCCATTTCAGGCGTCAGACCAAGGTTTACTTCTTCCAGTCGGCTATGGCTCCGGTATTCGGCATCAAGTTCCGGCATGTGAACGCGCGGAATGTCGGTGCGTTCTTTGGCTTTCATCGATTTGCGTAGTTCTTCACGCCAGGCCATGGCTCTTTCTTCACTATGATTCATAACATTTACTTTTACTTAATTACTGTTTGCTGAAATTGGCCATCTCTTCACGTTCAATATCTCTGTATCCACCCAAACGCATCAACATTTCATCGAAATCAACTAAATGTGCGTCAAATTCAGGTCCATCAACACATACAAATTTCGTTTTTCCACCCACACTCACACGGCAGGCTCCACACATTCCGGTGCCATCTACCATGATTGTATTAAGCGATGCTAATGTTGGAACTTCATATTTTTTAGTCAGCAGGCTCACGAATTTCATCATGATAGCCGGACCGATAGTAACACATAAATCCACTTTTTCGCGGTTGATAACAGATTCTACTCCATTTGTAACCAATCCCTGTGTTCCATAAGATCCATCGTCGGTCATAATAATAACTTCGTCTGAATTCTCACGCATTTGTTCTTCCAGAATAATCAAATCTTTGGTGCGGGCTGCAATAACCGTGATCACGCGGTTTCCGGCTTTTTTCAATGCGGCTACAATGGGTAACATGGGTGCTGTTCCTACACCTCCACAGGCGCACACAACGGTTCCAAAGTTTTCTATGTGGGTGGCTTTGCCCAGCGGGCCAACCATGTCGGTAATAAAATCGCCGGCTTCGAGGGCACACAATTTCGACGATGAAACGCCCATTTTTTGTACTACCAGCGTGATAGTGCCTTTTTGTATGTCGGCATCGGCAATAGTCAAAGGAATCCGCTCGCCTTTTGCACCTACTTTTACCATTACGAAGTGGCCTGCCTTTCTGGCTTTTGCAATCAATGGGGCCTCCACTTCAAACTTTATTACATTCGCAGAGAAATTTTCTTTGCTGACAATTCTGTTCATATTTGGGATTTTTTATTCAGGGCGCAAATTTACAAAATAAACTGCCTTTTGCTCCTTAATTTGAAATAAAAAACTTCAAATTTGGACCTAATTTAGAAAATAAATGGCTGAAAAATACTGTTTTTGGGTTTTAAATAAAAAATCAGTACTTTTGCGACACGATTTTTAATAAAAGTAACACTATGGCCGTAGCACGCTTTGGAGTCTCCCTCGAAACTGATTTGTTAGAAGCTTTGGATGCATACGTTCAGGAGAACAAATTCCCGAACCGATCGCAGGCCATTCGCCATCTGATTGAAAAAAATCTGGTGGAAACTAAATGGAAATGCAATAATATTGTGGCCGGAGCTATTATTCTGACTTACGATTACACCAAAAACGATATTCCGGTAAAGCTGGCTGAAATTAAAAAAAAGGCAATGAACGAGATATTGTCTGTTCAGAACTTTTATATTTCGGACAATAAAGCGTTGGAAATTATTGCTGTCAAAGGTCCATCGTACAAACTTACCGAACTTTCGGACAGCCTGATCAGCATTAAAGGCATTGAACACGGGAAATTGACAATGAGTAAGGTGGATTAATTTTTTTTGCACAAAGGGTAGCACGATTTTATGTATTGATAACACGTATTTTTCAAATTTAATATACAGATAATGAATAAAAGACTAAATTTATTAATGAGCCTGATTTTGATTGCCGGATTGAGTTTCTCTCAAAAAAGTGTAAAAGACTCATTAAGTTTGGATGAGGTAGTGGTTACCGGTTCGAAAATTCAGGTTTCACGCAAAGTTGTTCCGCTGTCAATATCTTCCATTTCGCAAAAAGATATTGAAAACAGTGGTCAGATGAATATTTTGCCTGCGTTAAACCAGTATGCACCGGGTGTTTTTGTTACCGAACGCAATATGTTAGGTTTTGGTGTTTCTACCGGAGGCTCAGGAGCTATCAGCTTGCGGGGTATAAGTAGTTCTCCCAATACCGATGTGTTGGTGTTGATTGATGGTAATCCTCAGTATCAGGGAATTTTTGGACATCCTCTGGCCGATGCGTATGTGGCTTCGGATGTGGAAAAGGTTGAAATTATCCATGGGCCGGCTTCTTTTTTGTATGGATCAAATGCAATGGCCGGAGTAATCAATATCATTACCCGGAAACAGCGTGAAGAGGGCTTGAAAGTAACCCTGGGCAGTTCGTATGGTTCATATAATACACAAAAATACTACGGAACTCTGGGTTATAAAAAAGAAAAATTAAGTTTATTTGCCTCGGTAAATCACGCTCAGACGGATGGTGTTCGGGAGAATACGGACTTTAATATATCAAATGGATATTTGAAAGCGGGATATGAAATCGACAAAAAACTGGCCTTGACAGCGGATTTTAGCATAGCAAAATTTAATGCCAATGATAATGGTTCTGTATATCTGGCCGCTCCTGCTCCTTTTAATATTGATATAACCCGTGGAAAGGCATCGTTATCGCTCGACAATAAATTTAACCATTCTGAAGGTGGTTTTAAAATCTATCACAATTTCGGAAACCATAGTCTGTCTGATGGTTTTCGTTCTACCGACCGAAACAGTGGCGCCATGCTTTTCCAGACTTTTAAGTTAGCTACGGGTACAAATGTTACTGCCGGGGTCGATTTTAAACAATATGGTGGAAAGGCAAATCAGGGCTTCAAGCGAGATTCGATGATAACAGTAAACGAACTTGCAGTTTATGCTTATGCACAGCAAATATTGTTTGATAAACTCACTGTGAGTGCCGGTTTGAGGTTGGAAAACAATTCTAAGTTTGGGAATGAATTGGTGCCAATCGGCGGCCTGACTTATGCGCTTTCTGAAGCTACTACCTTTAAAGCTTCAGTATCGAAAGGTTTCCGTAGTCCCACTGTTATGGAGATGTATTTGTATGCTCCCAATCCCGCTCTTGAACCGGAACGGATGATAAACTATGAAATAAATTGGTTACAATCGTTGTTCAATAATAAATTGAATCTGGAGTTAACTGCTTTCAGAGTGAAAGGCGAAAATATGATTCAGGTTGTGGTTCCGCCATTGCCTGCAAAGCGTCAGAATGTTGGTTCGTTCGATAACCGGGGGATTGAATTTTCGGCGAAGTATGCGTTGTTGAAAAACTTGTTTTTGCATGCCAACTACAGTTATCTTGATTTGAACAAGGCTGTATTGGCGGCTCCTCGTCAGCAGTTGAACGTCAGTGCGAATTGCAGTTATAAAATCTGGAGTCTGAATGTTTCTACGCAATACATTGAAAAATTATACACGCTTGTATCCCCGGGCTCAACAATAATTCAACCGGATTATGTTTTGCTGAATGCTCGTTTGTCAGCACGTCCGTTAAAGAACCTGGAAGTATTTGTGGCAGCTAACAACCTGTTAAATCAATCGTATCAAATTAATTATGGTTACCCTATGCCGGGAATTAATTTTAATGCGGGATTTAATGTGAAGTTCTGATTAAGATCGATTTTATAGCAAAACGAGGCTGACTATTTATTAAATAGTCAGCCTCGTTAGCGTTATAAAACCGTAGGCTACAATATCTTTTATGCTGATAAGCAACGTAAATTCACTCTTAAAGCCTTTTGTGTGATTTTGTTTATTGTAGGTCCAACGAAATAATTGCTTTAGCCGGAATGGTTATTGTCAGTCCTGTTTTAGTTATTTTTGCATTCCTGAATTCGGTTGGTGCTACTACATTGGGGTTGTCAAACGTATTGTATGAATCAATGCTTTTGGCTGTAAGAATAGTTCCTGATACTTTTGTTGGAATTGTGCCGCCTAAATCAATATCAATCTTTTGGTCTTTGTCAGGATTGACGTTGGCAAGTGTGACATGTATTACCTTTTGGGCATCTTTTGATGCTGATGCGCTTACCGAAGGTATTTTTCTGTTTCCCAATGTCAATGAATCGCATTGAATATCAAGCGGCAGGTTGGTGGCATTCATGTGGGTTTTGTACATGTTAAAGATATGGTATGTTGGCGTCAGCACCATTTTAAGTCCGTCGGTAAGAATCATGGCCTGCAATACATTCACTATCTGGGCAATGTTAGCCATTTTCACACGTTGTGTGTATTTGTTGAAAATGTTCAGGGTCAGTGCAGCTACAAAAGCATCCCGCATGGTATTTTGCTGATAAAGAAAACCCGGATGCGAGCCTGGTTCCTGATCCCACCAGGTTCCCCATTCATCAACCATCAACCCTATTTTGTTGCGGGGATCGTATCTGTCCATGATAGCAATGTGCTTTTTCATTACATCTTCAATTTCAAGACATTTGCCCATAGTCCACAGGTAATCGGCCTTATCAAACTTTGTGGCCGAACCCTTGCTGCCGTTCCAGCCTTTCACGGTGTAGTAATGCAGTGATATGCCTTGCATTCGTTCGCCCACGTTTCTCATCAGGGTTTCTGTCCAGTTATAATCGTAATCGCTGGCCCCGCTTGCAATTTTGTACAGTCGGTTGCCATCGTACTCGCGGCAATAGGTCGAATAGCGGCGATACAAATCGGAATAGTAGCTTGGTGTCATACTTCCGCCGCATCCCCAACTTTCGTTGCCAACACCGATATATTTTAGCTTCCAGGGTTTTTCTCGTCCGTTCTGCCGGCGCAGATTGGCCATTGGGCTGTCGCCGGCCGAAGTGATGTATTCCACCCATTTGGCCAGCTCTTCAACCGTTCCGCTACCTACATTCCCGCTCAGGTAAGGTTCGCAACCAAGCATTTCGCAGAGGTTGAAAAATTCGTTAGTACCAAAACTGTTGTCTTCTACCACGCCACCCCAGTTGTTGTTTACCATTTTGGGACGTTTCTCCCGGGGGCCAATTCCGTCCATCCAATGGTATTCGTCTGCAAAGCAACCGCCCGGCCAACGTAGAACCGGAATCTGAAGTTCCTTCAAGGCATTAAGTACATCGGTTCGATAACCTTTGATGTTTGGAATTTGTGAGTTTTCGCCCACCCAAATTCCACCATAAATGCAGGTGCCCAGATGCTCGGCAAATTGTCCATAAATTTCTTTGTTAATCACATTTGTACCCTGATCGGCATGTATGATGATTTTTGAAACTCCGGTTCGTGCTCCCAGAGTTATTGACCCCATCAATACGATGGAAAGAAGTGTTTTTCTCATTGGAATTGAATTTAATTCATAATGTATAATTCATGATGCGTAATCGGAAATTCGAAGCCCGAATGTTGACTGTATTCTATTTCTCGCATAGTAATGACTTGCATAGTGCCAATTGCTAATTTTCGCCCATAATATGCTTCGGTACGTGTTTGCAGTAAAAGTGCTCAGGGATTTAGTGTGGAATACTTTTTCTTTTTAGTGTAGTAAATACAATCTTAAATTTTAGTTGGTTGTTTTTGTTTTTCTCAGAGTGAAAAGTGTAACCCCTGCTGGATCAACTGATCATATTTTTCTTTATTGAATTTATAATAATAGGCTCCTTTTTTCGAAGAACTTTTATCTTTTTCGTCCAATTTTTCCAGAATATCCATGGCCAAAAGTTTCTTTCTGAAGTTTCGTTTGTCGATAGTTTCCTGATAAATAGATTCGTAGAGGTTTTGCAGTGTCGGCAGGGTGAATTTTTCGCCCAGCAAATTGAAGCCAATTGGCTTTACGGCTGCTTTACGCTGCAAAATGCCAATAGTATCCTTTACCATTTTGTTGTGGTCGAAAACCAGTTCCGGAAGTTGTGTGAGACGTGTCCAGCGGGCATCATATTTTTGAGTCAGTTGGGTGTTAAATTCATCGATATTTACCAGCGCGTAATATGCAATGGAAATAACGCGTTCTCCAAGGTCGCGGTTGAGCTCGCCATACGCTCCAACCTGCTCCATAAAGATATTGTCAATGCCGGTAAATTCATTGAGAATTCGTGCAGCAGCTTCGTCGATGCTCTCGGGAGAATTCACAAAACCACCCATTAACGACCACCCACCTTTCAGAGGCTCAATAGGGCGATGGGTGAGGAGTATGTGCAATTCATTATCCCTGAATCCCATGATTATGCAATCGGCTGCGACAAGAAAGGTGTCTTTGTTTTGATAAAAAGAAGTTGTCATTTCTATAATTTTTATTTTAATGTGTTGGTTTTCAATTAGTACGACTTTGGTTTTATTCGCGTTATATTTTAATATAAGGATTACCGTAAACAAGTGTAAATAAAACACTTGTTTCTTGAATTAGTTGTATGTTTTTTTATGTTTTACAACACGGTTTTTAGTAAGAATACGATTTGTAAGGATGTTTTAATGAAAACGGATTTTGTTTACATATTTTCACACGAACAGAAATATATTAATTTTTGTTGTATTTGTGAAATGTAATTTGTGATTTTTGATTGGACTAAGTTTTTATTTCTAAAGTTTTTGGGTGTTGGAAAATAAATTGTGGCATTCATAGCAAAATCGAAATTAATGAAATTGGCCGAAAAATCAACTGTGATAATCAGAGAAGGTGTCCGTTCCGACAATGAAGGCTTGGTTGCCTTGTCGTCACTTGTTCCTATGAAAGGGAAACTTACGATCCGGGTTGATCGGAAGCCGGATTTTTTTGGATTGCTTGAGGCTCGTGGAAACTCGTTTGTAATTGTGGCCGAAGCAAATTGTCGGATAGTCGGTTCGTTATCGGTGTCGGCAGTTCCGGTTTATTTAAATGGAACGATCGATGTGGCCTATTATCTGGCTGACTTTAAGGTGCATCCCGATTTCAGAAAGTCGAAACTGGGTTTGGATCTGGCCGAAGCTGCCATCAATAAACTTCATCTGAAACATGCCAATCTTGTTTTTACGGCTGTGATTGAGGGTAATAAAACGGTTGCTTCATTTTTGAACGGAAGTTCATATTGGCCTCCGGCAATAGATGCGGGGAGGTTTAATGTCTATCAGATTATTCCAGCTTCTGCCTTAAAAAGCGATCCTAAATATTTGTTGAATGAGAGTTTTTCAGATTCTTCTTGTGTGAATTTTTTCAATGATTTTGCAAAAGATTTCTGTTTTGCACCTGTTTTAGATGAGAGTTCGTTTGAAAATACCACTTTGCTCACGGCTTTATGCGGGAATGAATTGGTGGCAGCAATCTGTTTGGTGGACGCTGGCGCAAATAAACAGGAAAGGTTGGCTCAGTTGCCATTTTATATGAAAGAAGGGTTGAAGATTGCCAATGTATCAAGAGCCGTATTTTCGACAACCAGACTGCCACAACTAAATGAGGAAATAAAGATATTGTATGTCAGGGCTTTTGCGTGTAAGGAAGGGCACGAATCTGCGTTAAAGCTGCTTTTTTCAAGAGCCGGAAATATAGCTTATGAAAACAACTTTCATTTTCTTGCTGTTGGAATTCACGAGAGAAATCCCTGGAGGAAAATTCTTTCGGGATTGCCAAAATTTACATTCAAATCCAATATGTATATCTCCAGTATGGTTAATGATAAAGTTTTGGTTGACAAAGTTCTGTCTGGTGCTTTATTAGAGGATTATTCACTGGTCTGATTATGAATGCAATTCTTAATTGATAAAAATGAATTTAGCAGAATTGCATTTTTGTTATGAAGGTGGATGTTGCTCTGAGCAAATGATCCAGGTTGACAGAGATACGAAACTTCGGGTGGTTAGTTATTCGCCGGCTTTCCCCCGAAATAATATTGCTGTTGTATTTGTTGGAGGGCTATCGACTGTTTTGGAAAGTTTTGGAAGCGTTGTTTGTCAACTAACTAAAGATTTTCCGTTTCATTATATTGAGACACGCGATCATGCCTCGTCGCAAATACAGGGAGAAGGGCGGTTTGATATTGAAACTTCAGCGCGTGATATTGCTGCCATTACAGAAGGGCTTGGACTTAAAGAATATATATTAATGGGTTATTCGTTAGGTGCTGCAATTATTGCTGATGGTTACCGGCATTTGAATGTGAAACCACAACAGATGATCTTTTTAGAACCAACTCCTGTTTTTCATTATCCTGCATTGGCAGTAAAAATGGCCAGGCTTACCAGGGAGTTAAAAACGATGCCGCTGAGGCTTTTTGCAAAATGGTATATCCGCAATTTTATTATTGATAAAAATGCAGATGCAGATATGGTGGGGATTTCAGCTAAGGCTCTTGATAGTTGCGATCCGGTAAAGTTGAAGAAAACAATAGTTGCCATAGCCAATTATACCCTTTGGGATAAACTGACCGATATTGATTGTCCTGTTTTGCTAATTGCCGCTACCAAAGACAAGTTTCATAATCATGATGAAACCCTGAAAATGCTTCGTCTGCTGAAAAACAGTAGCTATGTCGATCTTGAAACTAATCGGCGTTCACACAGCGTTGAGGCTGCCGAAGTTATAAGAAAATATCTGATTCAGTATGCTCGGTAGGTTTTTCCGGTATTTTGGGTGTGGTAATCGAAAGAATTTCGTAAAATGGGAATCTGTCTTTTTGCCGCGCCAGTGCAGACAGTTCTTCATTGATACAAAAATCCAGATTTCCAGCTCTTTGTAAATGATTTTTTTGAAGGTAGCGGTAGCATATCGGGGTTTCTGGCTTGCATTTGGTGTTTAATAGTTTCCACAATTGAGCAAAGTCTTCTTCATTCATCCAGTCGCCCAGATTCGAAAGGTGAATTTTGTTAAAGTATCCTGTGTCTTTTTCGTTGAGTGCATCCTGAAACGAAACAGTTTTAAGTTCCAGTTTGTCGGAGTTGTTTAGCAGTCGTTCTTTGTTTTCTGCTTGCAGATAAGATGGAAATGCTTTTGGATTTAAGCAACTTCCGCTTAGGAAGTATTGTAAAAAATAGTTTTCCGCGGCTAAGCCTGATGTGCAAAAATCCTCAAATTTGCTGTAGAAACGTTCTCCGGCGCTTTTTCCGGCATGGATAAGTGCTTGTCCCTGAAGTCCTCTGTTTTTGTATATTGCCGGGTGAAAGGCGATTCTAAATAAAGCCTGCAGGCTTTTGCGGGTGGCAATTTTTTGATTAAAAACCATTTTTTGTTCATTCAGATTTTTGCTGTTTATAAGGTGGAGCAGATTTTCTTTTCCAATAAATGGTGTGATAATGAATCTCATTTTGCTGATATACTGTTCGAACCGACCGGCATTCACAACTCCGTTTTCAATTTGTAGCAGGTTTTGGTCCCAAAATATCGTGTCGCTTTCGGGTAGGTGAGGGCGGATGTATTTTCCGTAAAACTGATTGCGGATTTTCCCAGCCAAATGAGCATATCCCAGAAATTGTCCGTTCAGAGGGAAGTCGAGATAAAGTGCCGAAATGAGTTTGAGCCGGCAAAGTTTAATTTGGTTTTCCGATATGTCGACGGCACAAATTCTTATGTTTTCGTTCAGGCTTAGCAACGAAAGAGGAACTTCACCACCGCTGGCAACAGATAAAATCCGGTCGTTGGGTTTCACGTCCAGAATCAGTTGTTCTGAGAGGGCATCTTCCTGAGATATTCCAAAATCAAAAAATATAGCCATAATTGCTGAATGAGGCTATCACTTAAACATAAAAAAGGGCTACTTTGTTCTGTTTTTTTGTATGAGAAATGGCCGATCGAAGGTGAATTAGAGTTTTTCTGTCGGGGTTCTAACGAAACGGGGGTGCGTCCATGTGGTCACACCCCCGTCAAATTCATGTAAACAATTCAAATTTATTTTTCTGTCAGCAATACTCCTTCGTACCGGTTATTT
>CAYSTC010000030.1:0-43903 GCA_964433885.1 uncultured Paludibacter sp.
ATTTAATACTTAAGATTATGAAAAAGTTAAGTTTTCTTTTAGCAATGGTGTTTGCTGCAAGTTTCGCAATGGCACAAAACAATGATGCAACTATAAAACAATATGGAAGTAATATTGGTGAAATCACCCAAAATGGAGCTGATAATGATGCAACTATTAAGCAAGGTACAAATATTACACCTGTCACCAATAATCATGCACCAACATACGCTGGCGATTGGAAAGAAGGGTCTTTTATCAATCAAATTGGAGATGAAAATGTGGCTTCAACTACTGTAACTGACAATCACAATTCAACAAGTATTTATCAGAACGGGGATGTTAATAATGCTATACAAAACATTGGAACATACTATTCACGCACAACCGATCCTAATTTGGCAGTGACAATTGATCAAATTGGAGATGGTAATCATGCAAGTCAGAATACAATAAAAAGCTTTGGAACTTATGGTATACAAGATATGAAAATTTATCAGGAAGGTGCAGCTAATAATGCAGATCAGCTTAGTATTGGAGGAATGCAAACACATTTGAAAATATCGCAGATTGGTGACAACAACAATAATTCAACTGTAAATACATTTGATTTAAGTAGCACTGGCCTTGATAACCCCTTGACTTCATTGATATATAAATTTAATAATGGTTATGGAGTATCAGTTAGTGGCATGCCAATGACTCAATATTCAAATCAGAATAAAGGTAAAGCAATAATGAATGTTGATGGAGATAACAATAATACATATCAATATCAGGAATATACCTTATGGAGTACTAGCGGTGCTAATGAAGCTACACTGGATTTGACTGGAAATAAAAATGATGTTGCTCAAGGTCAACTAGGCGAAAAAAACACATCTGATGTAATAATGGATGGAGACGACAATGTTGTTTCAACCAGTCAAGATGGAGATTTAAATACAGCCAAAATTGATATTACAGGAAATTTAAATGTTGCCGGCATCCAGCAAACAGGCAATAGCAATGATGCTTCAGTTCTGCAAGTTGGGAATAGCAATTTCGCGAAAGTAATACAACAACCATAATTAAAATTCCTGCCACCATCTAAAAATAGTTGTTTTGGGTTTGTCCCGAATTTCTTAATGTGATGGTTAACTCCCCGGCTCGATATGGGCCGGGGTAATCAAAAAAATCATGAAAACATCCATTCTATATTTAATATTCCTTGCTCTGAGTTGCTTTAGTGGTTTCTCGCAGGAGGTAATCAACAATACCGGAACGGAAAACAATGAAGCTATCCAACAGATCCGCACACCAAGCATTGATGACATCCTTATTTTCCAAAACCTGAATAAGGGAATGAGCAATTACGCATTTGCAAGGCAAGCAGGAAATTACAACACTGTGAGTATAAATCAGCAGAATGATGCAGGTCCATCGGCAGCTAACCAATCCTATACTGTGCAACAAGGAAATTCAAACGAAATGACCATAGGACAAATGGGTAACGGCAATTTGCTGCTTAGTTTTCAGTTGGGTTATCTGGCAATACTGGCAGGGAGTGATTTACAAAACAATATTCAGGCAGAAAGCAATGCAGCTGCAACGCTTTCCGGGAAAATTACTGGATTCATTGCTGAAGGGGAACGCAATAAACTCAACATTACACAAACGGGCAATGACAATGGCGTTCTGGCGGTTCAACAGGGCACTGACAATTCATTATCGGTGGAACAAAATGGGACCAATAATTATTTGTTTACACTACAAAAAGGCACTAATAATACTGTGATGGGCTATAAGCAGGAAAACGCTACGGAGGAAATTCTATTTGAAAAAATTATTCAGATCGGCGATTATTTAAGTTTGAAAACCGATGAATCATCCATAGCTAAGCCTGCAGGAAATACTTTTACCCAAACAGGAACCAATTTATCAATTGAGGTTAATAACAATCTACTGAACTCTGTGGGTGGAGTTGAAATCAACCAAACCGGACAAGACATGAAAGTAGTGATTGATCAATCCTACTTTTCATTTCCTATGAAATAAAGAGTCGTTTTTCTGCTAATAATCAAACTAACATGAGTTTAATTGCATGTATATTTCTATCGGCACTTTTCATGAATACTTCTGTGAATCAGACAGATTCACAGAAGACAAACTTATCGTCCGGAATAATTATCAGCAAACAAGCGAGTCGTGTTGTTGATGAAATTGTTACCATTGAAGGAACAAAACTGAAATATATAATTGTGGGAAATGTAGCCAAGGCTGTGGAGATAAAATTTGACCCGGGCATTCTCTTTGAAACGGGAGAAACCAATCTGAATAGCCAATCGCAAAACGCGTTGAGAGGGCTAGCCGAAATTCTACGGAGAAACCCCAGTACGGGAATTTCCATAATTGGTCATACCGACAACAACAGTTCATTGGAATTCAACCAGAAATTATCAGAAGAGCGGGCAAGAACTGTGACTGACTATCTGATTTCCCAGAAAGTAAACAAAGAGCAATTCAGAGAAATTGCCGGTAGAAATTTTTCAGAACCTGTTGCAAGCAATTCTACTGCAAGTGGAAGAGCAACAAACAGACGGGTGGAATTATACATTGTTTTATCGTCTCTGGCTGAAAAATCAGATTCCTCGAAGACAAAACCGGCACCGGCTTCGTTAGCGAAATTAATAAAACAAACAATAAAACAACACACGAACTCAAACGACATTGATATAGAAATAGATGGTCTATTGGTTGATGACACAAAAACCAAAAACGGGAAAGATTTTTATGACATATTTTATAGCAATTGGGAGGCACCGCAAAACGCGAAGAATTATACTATAACCATATCGGAGAAACCTTTTCGTTTAACATCCACACTGATTGTCGTATCTATTAATGAAAATCCGGTTTATCAGGCCATTTTGCAACCACGGCAGGACATTATTGAATCTCAAACCGAAGAAGCTATTTTTATAACTCAGGATTATCTGGTAAATTATGAAGAAATAATGAAACAAATTAATGGAGAAGATCTTACAGGATCCGGCATTTATTAATTCTGAATTTCGAGACCTAACAAATACATATCCTAAAAGAACATATAAATTCATCTTGATCACAGTTTACTAACCTTAAAAAAACCAACATTATGAAGAACATTTGCAAAACACTATTGATGGTATTTTTTTTCGTGGCAGGAAAAACATACGCGCAGGATTTAATTTATCAACCCAAAAATCCCGCATTTGGGGGCAATCCATACAATTACAGCTGGTTAATGAGTTCAGCTCAGGCACAAAACGACATTAAGGAAACCACCACTGCCAACCCTTACAGCACGTACAGCACCGATCCGTTAAAAGACTTTTCGGAGAGCCTAAACCGACAGATTCTAAGCCAACTCTCGCGTCAGATTGTTTCAAAACAGTTTGGCGAAGACGCATTGTCAGCCGGAACCTATGTATTGGGCGACTATCAAATAGAGGTGGGCGACCAGACTAACGGAATAAATATTACCATTCTGGATAATAAAACCGGAAGCCAAACCACGGTCTCAGTTCCATATTTTTAGTGCCAACTCATTCAACTATAGAAATCATGATAAAAAAAACTATTTTATCAAGGATTCTTTATGTGCTGATTTGTATGGTTCTGTTGGCTGCTTGTGGACCCTACATGAATCAGCCGTTAAAACCGCGTAGAGCAATCCTTGGACCGGAAACACCGGCCAAACGTACGCTTATAGACCTTCCAAAGCCGCAGGAGAAAATTGTTACAGCAGTTTACAAGTTTCGCGATCAGACCGGGCAATACAAACCGTCCGAAAACGGAGCCAACTGGTCTACTGCAGTAACTCAGGGCGCAACTACAATACTAATTCGTGCATTGGAAGAATCAGGTTGGTTTATTCCAATCGAACGCGAAAACATGGCCAACCTGCTGAATGAAAGAAAGATTATTCGATCTAGCCGTGCACAATACGAAGGAGCCGATCAGAACAGCGAATCGTTGCTACCACCGCTTCTTTTTGCGGGAGTCATACTCGAAGGAGGAATAATATCATACGAATCAAACATTCTGACAGGCGGAGCCGGAGTCCGGTATTTTGGAGCCGACTTATCAGGCCAATACCGCGAAGATAGGGTCAGCATTTACATTCGTGCTGTATCCACAGCCAATGGAAAGATTCTAAAAACCGTTTACACCACAAAATCGATTCTTTCGCAAGAATTATCAGCCGGATTTTTCAGGTATGTTTTGTCAAAACGGCTTCTCGAAGCCGAAACAGGATTTACATACAACGAACCTACTGAAATTTGCATAACGGAAGCAATTGAGAAAGCTGTTGAGAGTTTGATAATTGAAGGTGTAAAATATAAATTATGGGGACTTCAAAACCCGAAAGATACTGCTTCAGTAGCATTTCAGAATTATCAGAATGAAAAAAAAATCAATTACGAAGCCGATCCTCTCGGACAAAAAGTGTATGAAAATAACCGGGGGAAAATTATGGCAGGAGTTACAGCAAGCTCAAATTACTATTCAGGCGATTTTTCGAAGGCTGAATTAAGGCCCAAATACTCCATTTCAGTTGGTTCTGCACTCAACCGATATTTTTATATCGATGCTGAAGCCGGGTATCGTGGATTGATGGTAAAAAATAAAGTAGATGATTATTCTTTATTTGGAGATCTGGCTTTACATTACCTATTTCTGCCGTATAATAAGCTTACACCTTTTTTGAGTGTTGGCGGTGGATATGATTACAACAGGACAGGTGTCGGGCTATCTAAAATAGATTTTTTTCCAAAAATAAACGGGGCATTCGGGCTGGAATATATGATCCGCAACAAGTTCGGATTATTTATATCTTCCGGATTGAATTATTATTTAAATGATAATTTCGACGGTAGCACAGCCGGATATTACAACGATTTAAGTTGGAGTATTTCAGTAGGATTAAAGATATATATGATTGATTTCAAACATAAAAAATAACACATTATGAAAACATATAAATATAGTATTTGCCTGCTTTTAGCAATACTATTAATCTCTTGTGAAACAGAGAAACTTGACATTCTCTATTATGGAACAATTAATGGCGTTGTTTTGGATGCAGAGACATACAAGCCTGTTGAGGGAGCCATGATAACTACCACACCTGCCAGTATTTCATTATTATCGGATGCTGAAGGCAAATTTACAATTCAAAAAGTGAAAGAAGGTGAAGTTGCTGTAACTGTAAAAAAGAAAGATTATCTGAGCAATTCACTCACCGTGGCCGTGTACGACAAAGAAACAACTCAATTGGATTTTCTGATATACAAAGATGATAATAATGTTGGAAATATATCCATTTACGATCCGGTTCCAGGCAACGGAGCCGTAGATCAGGCACTGGCAATTACACTAAAATGGAAGATAGAAGGGAAAAAAGCAAACACAGAGTTAACTTATAACATCTATCTTTTCGAGTCGAACTCAACAGTTCAGAATTTGCTGGGAGAAAATGTGGCTTTACAGGAAGTAACCACAAGCGGATTAAAAACTGCCACTACCTATTACTGGTATGTAGTGGTTAAGTATAATGGAAATAAAATAGCCAATAGTCCTACATGGACCTTTAAAACCAGAGATGCGTTATAGTAAAACCGCATCTGATTCCAACGTAAAAGAACTGGAAAAGGCACAATCGCTTGTGCCTTTTCGTTGTAAATTTCGCCGCAAAACAGTTTATTTTTTGAAAAAGTTCACTGTCTCGTCTTTCACTGCATCGTTGTAAAGATCATCTTCGAACTTAGTTATAAAATCAGCTTTTTGTTTGTTTAGCAAAATGTTGGATATTCTGTTTTTGGCCATTTCGAAAGGCTCAACCTGACCCGAATTGCGGTACGATTCTATTCGCAGAAAATAATGCTGTACGCTATCCGCCACTTCTACAAATTTCCGGGAAGCCAGAAAAGTAGACGGATCTTCTACCTGCACCGGAATTTTTTTCAATACCTCGGCAAATGTCAACCACCTATCACCAAAATAGTCGTAGCTTATGGCATTTTGGATACTATATTTCTCGATATTTTCGAGCGCTTTTATGTTACCTGATTGCACCCAACTCCGAACATTAGCCAGCTTCGGAGCTTTAGCAGGCACAACCAGCAAGAGACCCTTAACAATACTTTCTTTCAAAACAAGTTGTTCGCTGTACTGATCATAAAAAGCTTTCAGATCGGCCTCAGCCGGTTCTTTCGGAAGACGCTGGTCAATCAGTTTCTGCTGGTATTGGTGAATAGTTAGTGATTTGCGGTAACTCTCCACCAAATCATCAATTTCTTTCTGATTCTGGACATTTCGCTTCGCATTTTCGTACAACAAAACGTCTGTTACCCATTTCTTTATAAAACTTTGGGCAATATCAATGCTATCCGAATCGCTTACATTGGGAGGAATTATTTTCTGAATCTCATCTTCGTAAAGAAACTTGCCCTCCACCTCAAGCAGTGGTTTACGCTCCTCATCGGGTTTCTTTGGAGCACACGAACTCAGAAGAATTGCGGTCAGAAAAAGAACTGGTAGAAGTCGTAACTTATTCATGTGCTTTAAATTGAGGGTATATAAATTTGATGAAATAAAAAAACGCAAAAATAAAAGCCAAAGGTATGACTTTTATTTTTGCGTTGTGGCAATATTAGTTTTGCTTAACTGTTTTCAATACAGCCTGATCCACAACCACCGGATATTTCGCACGAAGTGCTTTAATCCATTCCTGTTCCAAAAACTCCTGATAATCTGCTGTAACAAGTCCGCGGACATCCGTATAATCTTCAGGTGTTTTTTTCAACAATTTGCCCGCCACAAAAACATAAGGATAATCGGTAGCTGGTACGAGTTTTTCTTTCGTTTTGAACACCTGATTATCAACGACCTTATTTTCGCCCTGTACAAATAATCCCTTGTCTACCTTTACATACTGAATGCTGTCATTCAACCGGACACGAAGATATTTGTCGATTGAATCGTTATTCGATTTCTGAACAATCAGTTTGGCAGCTTTAAAAGTCGCTTTATCTTTACAAGAAATCACGCGGCCTTTGAAGTGCGGTTTTTCCCAGTTATAATCCGTTTTGTGGGTATTAAAGTATTTGGCAAGTCCTTCGGTGTCTTTCGAAGCTTTATCCCAAACCTCCTTGTTGCTCACTTCGAACAACAGGATTCCATCGTGATATTCCTGCATCAAAAAGCGGAAATCAGGGTATTTTTTCTCAAGCTGGCTATCTTCATAGTTCAGCAATTCTGCATCAACAAAGGCATTCAATTTTTCATCAATCACTTCCGAAGGGATGCTTTTTTCTGAGAATGTATTCTTCTTCAGGTATTTGGCAAAATCCTCCTGTGAGAACTCTTTTCCGGCAAAACTGAAAAGCGGTTTGTTCAATTTGGCAGCGTCTGCAATGAAAGTAGAGTCACCCAACGTCCGATCTTTGATCAGCTTATAGAAATCCTGAATATTAGCTGTATTTAATTTATAGCTATAATCAGAACGCAACTTAGCCACAAAAGCCTCTTGACCGCGGTTTGCACGTTCGTCACGTTTTACTTTGCGCTCCAGTTCTGATTTCAATTCATCGTATGGAGCCAATCCCTTGCGGTCGATCAGTTTAATGATATGCCAACCGTAGGCCGATTGGACTGGTTTCGAAACTTCACCCACGTTTTTCAGGGCAAATGCAGCTGTTTCAAATTCAGGCACCATGCGTCCTGAACCAAACCAGGGCAGCTCTCCGTTTTTAACGGATGAAGATTTGTCATGAGAATAGTTTTTTGCCAATGTTGCAAAATCATCACCGGCTAACAGACGTTGATATAACGAATCAATCTTTACTTTGGCTGCCGCATTTGCCGCCTCATCTCCTTTCGAAGTAAAAATCATGATGTGTGATACCAACACCTCACCCAGTGTATTTCTGCGTCCAAGCACTTTTACAATGTGGTAACCGAAATTAGTGCGAACCGGTTTTGAAATAGTACCTACCGGGGTGTTATAGGCAGTTGTTTCGAAAGGATAAACAGTACGGAATGCTGAAATCCAACCAATGTGTCCGCCATTTTCTGTCACCGATTGATCTTGAGACACGTCTTTGGCAACTTTGGTAAAATCTTCTTTTTGCAGACGTTTTGCAATCGCATTAATTTCGTTCCAGGCTTTCAGGGTATCGGCCGGAGTAGCATTTTGTGGAATACGAATCAGAATATGGCTAACGTCCACATCCTCTTTCGAACGATCATAAGCTTCCCGAAGCAACGCTTCGTCTACTTTTGCATCGGTCAAATACGGTTTTGTAAGTTGGGAGCGATAGCCTGATAATTCGTTTACAAACGAAGCAGTGGTATCAATTCCCTGTTTTTTAGCCTCTTCAACCTTAAGTTTAAAATTCACAAACAAATCCACATACTCTTCCAACGTCTTCTTATCCAACGAGTTGTTCGTATTGTTTTTGTTATAAATGTATTCAAATTCTGATTTTAAAACAGGTTTACCATTAATGGTCATAAGTACCGGATCAGCAGCCGATTGTGCGAGTAAATTTCCTGAAAAAGCAAGAAAAGCTAATAACTTAATTACTGGTGATTTCATTCGTAAATGATTTTTAAAAATTAGTTTCGAATAAAACTCGTCCCCCATTAAACCGGAAAAACGGGTTTTTGGATATTTTCTGTTGATAAATTCAATGAACTTCGGTAAATAAAACTAAGCCAAAATAAATAAACGTATTTGCCCGATTATTATTGTTGCGCTAGCTTTATCCGAACGCAAAGATATTCTAAATTTCATTTCTGAAATCCAATCCGGCCAACAATTATTAATTTTTAATTATTTCATCGTATAAGCCTGTCGGAACATCAATCCAATCCTCACCGGATTAAATATAAAAATCCATTCTGTAGGAGGCATCGATTGCTGTCAGTGTAGCTGGTTCAGATAATCTTAGGCAAAAAATAGCGCTCACAAATTTACACTTTTTTTTGAGAGGTCAAAAACATTAAAAGATCAAAAAGACTTCTGTGTATTGTATTTCAATCGCTCTTATGGTTTTTATCAAAAAATATATTAATTGCAAGCTCAATCACATTCACCTTTTGGATCCTCAAAACAAAAGCGGCTGAATCCCGCGTAAGGTCTTCAGCCACTTTTGATCATTATCCCACGTTCCATGTTGCGCATAAAACTTATCCAGCCCGAGGCTCGGCGTAGACTCCAGCCTACACCGAAGCTAAATTAAAAGCTCCGCTTTCCATTTTTTATTTCAATATGGAAAGCTTGAGTTTTCCTTCTAACCACGGCCAAGCGAATCGAAGATCAACGCAGTTAAAGACGCTTGGCCGAACTGTTTACCACAACCGACGCTCAACTGGGTCAGATTTTTTGAAAGAAAACGGAGGATTTGGATTTAGTTGTCCAACAGCCAGTGCAAGCTATGCCGAACTGCATGTACCAACTACGCTACGACGAACAGAGGATAAATCTTTTCTCACAGCACACCTACGACTAACTGAGATGCATTTACCACCATGGCAAAAATACTTTTGCAGAAAAATAAAAACACAAAAGCGAAACAACAACATATATGATTGAAAAAATAGATCTGCGTATCTTTTCTTTTCTTAGCATTTGATTATACTTAGCTATGATTATTTGACGTTTGCTGTACCAGGCAAAGTAATTTACAATCATTATTATTACACCAATTACCCCTCCCCAGAATCCACCATCAATACCCCTATTCGCTAAACTTATATCCAAAAAATGAAATGATATAAAACTAAGTGTAGCAATATTGAATGCAATTATAGCACAAATATGAGAGAAAGCAACAATAGCTGGATTTTGAATGGCTTTAGACTTAGTATAAAACCAATACAAAAAATAAAATAAATCTTTTATCATGACAAATCTATTTTAACGAGTTAAATTTGGCGTTAACCTGATTAGTTCAAGTTTAGCGAAGCGCAACTTGGACTGGAAACCAAAACAGGTTATAACTGGATATAATACGCAGTTACAAACTCCTCCAATTTTAACTTCGCTGATTTTCAATTCAGCACAAGTCTCCGTTTCACTCAGACTCGCGCTATGCACCGACTGTAAATGTACAAACTTGGACGAAAACTGTAAAATTGCCTGACACAAAGATATGTCTTCTATTTGCAGAAACTCCGGCTTGCCACCGGGATTTGCAATCCCAGTTCTTGTATCCTTTGGAACCAACGGTCAGCGAAGCTAATTTTAATCCATTAGCATATCCGGCTGTAAAGCGTTTTATCGGATTCCAAATCCTAAGAATACAGAAAGCGGGATAAAATATCCCACCAACCATTCCGCAACTTTACTCATTTAATGATTATTGTATTTCCCCGAGGACGGCAGAACAACCCGAGCCAACTACACTACGGCGAACTGAGTACACTATCGTATTAAAATAGAAGCCTCAACAATGGGTAATTACATGTTGAAAGCAGCAAAAAGATTTCTGTAAATCCAAAAATAACCACGATACAAATCAATAATACAGCTAAATCAGCAATTTTAAATCTAACATCCTGAGGCTCTGTGTTTATAATTATTTTTGTTTTTGAAACGTAATCTCCTAATCTTCTATCTCCAGTTATCAATACTATAAGTAATTCAATGGGCCAAACGCACAGAAACATGTTTCTTAACATACATTTAAAGTTTGTGGGAGTTTGCATTGTCCGATTATCTATTACTTGAATCTTCATCAAACGCTTACCTAAACTTTGTCCATTCAAATTGTCTCGACAAAGGAAAAGTGAAAACATAATCGAAAAAGTTATCTTCATTAAATAGTTTTGTTCAATAAAACTCATAAATACAAACACTTGACTTATCAACATTATTAATGCAAAATCAATAGTAGCAGCAAGTAATCTTTTTTTTCTCATATCTTTAATTTTTAAAGTTAAATATCGTGCCAATCCAACTGGTAACAATTATTAAATAAATTCCATAATACTCTTTGATATTAGCTACATTATCAAAAAGAAAATTCTGTTCAGCAATAAAATAGCAATAAAACAAACCTAAATCAAGAACTATGATTATTGGCAATATAAATCGTATTACTATTTTAGATTTAATTGTAGGTTTTTTATATTTATCTGGGCTTAATTTCCATAATTTCACACGTCGAAAAGTGAGAAAAAAGAAACCAACAGATAAACATGCTATAAAATAATTAAATTCAGAAAACTGACAGGTATCAAATAATAAGACCATTAAATACAGTACGGATAGAGCAAATGATAATATTGCAAATATCAATAATTGGATTTCATTTGTAAACATATTTTTTTATTTTACATTTTCAATAAAAGTACTAACAGCTTTTGCTGCTTTATTCCAATCAATGGAAACCTCAGCCCCAACAATTAAAGCAACTTCACCTTTGATAAGGCTTTTCGAAGAAGGAGTAACTGTAGTATAATTTTCTTCTTTTTTACTAAGTTCAGTATAAGTATTATTGCTTTGAGAATATGTCGTTGTTTCTTTGTGTTCTGCCCTTGTTCGCCGTAGCCTGTACCCTGGGTTGTTTGGCGAAGGCTTTGCCTTCGTCATTGCTAAAAGGAAAGCTTTGCTTTCCATATTAAAAGCTATCGAACTGTACGCATAATCGGTATCTTTTCTGTAGGCATATAGACCGGCACAATATCCAATAAACACGGTTTTCCTGCGAAATCACGCGCACTTGAATACAAATAATCTTCCGGATTTTCAACTATTCCCGCGCGTACCGGATTATCATGTATATAGCTTATCTTTTGAAAAATAAAATTATCACTGTAAATCAATTCTGCATGATTCTCATGTGTCCAAACCTGATATTTTTCATTGCGTTTATGCTGTTTAGCTGCAAATTCAAACAAGTTAAGCATCCAGTCACGCCGGCTTTCTTGCTCTGTTTCGATTGCTAATAAAATCTGTTTTGCCGTATGGCTTTTAAAATCTCTTATCGTATCGCTGAGCTTGCCAATGCTGCTACGAAGTAATATATGAACATGATTACTCATAATCACAAAAGCATAAATCTCCAATCCTTTATTTGTCTGACAATATTTAAAACTATCAATTACAATATCCCTATATACCTGCCGTGTGAACAAATCCACCCAGTTAACGACCTGAAATGTTGCATAGTGCAAAGCTTCCTGATCTTCTATTTTATAGCCTGTACTCATAGCCTATTAGTTTGACGCATTAACCATGCAAATATAATCCTTTTTTCTAACAGAAAAAGACACAATTACTTGTGCCTTTTTCCTGTTTTAAATATGAAGGGAAAGCCTTGCTTTGAGCTGTAACTAAGGCAAAGTCTTCGCCAAACCCATGAATGCCAACCTACACCCGACTGAGTTGATAGAAATTACTCCTGAATACGTTGCACAGAGTTAATTTCTTTGATTTTTATTATATTCTTACACAAATTATTTATTTCCTCCGTGTCGTGAACGTATATATAAAAGCGTCCGACAAAGATACCCGCATCGGTTTCGATGTTTATCTTGTTGATATTTACACCATAACCTTCAGAAATAATTTTGAGGATTTCAATCAACACCCCTTTTTTATCAATACCCCTTATTTCCAACACTTCTACAAATGACATTGCTTTGTGCGTTGCCCAGTCTACCGAAATCAGACGCTCGCCATAACTGCTTTTGAGTTTGGCTGCTACCGGACACTGGCGTTTATGCACAATAATCATCTCCGTCTCATCCACATATCCCAACACATCATCCCCGGGGATGGGGTGGCAACATTCGGCAAAAGTATAAGTTTTGCCGGCATTTTCCTCCGTCAGTTTGACTGATTTTTTCTTATCTATTTTACTGTCGATAGGAACCGACGGAGATTGTTTATTGTCCGCACTCCCTCCAAAAGGTATTTTCAGATATTTTACAAAAACGTTCTGGGATTTGGGCTTGAAAAGGTTTTTGGCCATTTCGTCCAGGTTCAGCAACTCCTTTCCGGCCTGAAGATACAGTTCGTTACGCTGTGTAATGCTAAAATAGTTCAGAATGCGGACGATATTCTCATTTTCAGGCTTTAACCCGAGCGATTCCAAAGCATCTTCAATGCGTTTCTGGCCTTCGGAAATTAAAACTTTCTCTTCCTTCTTAAATAAAGTTTTGAGTTTTGTTTTAGCTTTGGCTGTAGTTACATAATCGAGCCATTCAAGTTGCGGAATTTGTTTTTTGGAAGTCAGGATTTCAATCTGGTCGCCACTATTCAGTTTGTAGCTTAGCGGCACCAGTTTATGGTTTACTTTTGCTCCGATACAATGGTTTCCTAAATCGGAGTGTACGGAATAGGCAAAATCGAGTGCAGTAGCTCCCTGTGCTATGGTTTTAATTTCGCCTTTTGGGGTAAAAACAAATATTTCGGATGCGAAAAGGTTCAATTTGAACGTATCCATGAAGTCGATAGCGTTCGGTTCCGGATTTTCGAGCAATTCTTTTATCGTTTTCAGCCATTTATCCAGTTCCGATTCGTCGGTTTCGCCCGATTTGTATTTCCAGTGTGCCGCCAGCCCTTTTTCAGCAATATCGTTCATACGCTCGCTGCGTATCTGCACTTCCACCCAGCGGCCTCCGGGCCCCATAACCGTTACGTGAAGCGCTTCGTAACCGTTTGCTTTCGGCGTGCTTACCCAGTCGCGGATACGCTCGGGGTGAGGTTTGTAAAGTGCCGTGATAGCTGAGTAGAGCATCCAGCACTGATCTTTTTCGCTCATCCCTTCGCGCGGCTTGAAAATAATCCTTTCTGCCAAAATATCATAAACCTCTTCGAACGGGATATTGCGGGTGGTCATTTTCCGCCAAATGGAATAAACTGACTTTATGCGCGCCCGGAGCCGGAATGTATATCCCATTTCTGTAAGTTTCCGGTCGATAGGCTTCGAAAATTCCTGATAAAAAAGATTGCGTGCAGCTTCATCCACAGCCAGTTTATCTTCAATTTCCTTGTAAGTATCGGGGTGTTCAAATTTGAAACTCAGGTTTTCGAGCTCGGTCTTGATGCGGAAAAGCCCCAAACGGTGGGCAAGCGGAGCATAAATATATTGTGTTTCGCCGGCAATTTTATATTGCTTTGCCAGAGGCATGGAACCCAGGGTTCGCATGTTGTGCAGGCGATCGGAAATTTTAATCAGGATTACCCGGATATCTTCGGACATAGTGATGAGCAATTTCCTGAAATTTTCGGCCTGTTCGGAGGCTTTTTCGGCAAAAACACCTCCGGATATTTTAGTGAGCCCATCCACAATCTGAGCGACTTTGGGTCCAAAAAGATTTTCAATATCCTCAACCGTGTAATCTGTATCTTCCACCACATCGTGTAGCAAAGCCGAACAGATGGACGTTGAACCAAGCCCTATTTCCCGAACCACAATACGCGCTACAGCAAGTGGATGCAGAATATACGGTTCACCCGAGCGACGCTTAATGCCTTTGTGAGCTGCATTGGCAAAATTGAAAGCTTTTGTAATAATTTCAACTTTCTGGCGGTGATTCGTATTTCGGTAATCCTCGAGCAGAGCTTCAAATTCCTTTTGAATCAGTTCTTCGTCGGTTAAGGGTTCAAGTTGGGTCAGCGACATACAATTAGTTAAGTTATCATTTATCAATCATCAGTTCAAGATCAGTTATTCAAAATCGGCTAAAAAAGATAACTATTGAACAGGCCTGCAAAGATATAAAAAACGCTTTAGCTCACAATCGGCCCCGTAATTTTATTCCTTTGTGACCGGAAAACCGGCCTGAATCCAATCTTTGATACCCAAATTAAGCTCATAAATTTTAATTTGGAATCTGGACAATTTAACCGCAGCCAGCTTACTCCGGTTACCACTGCGGCAATATAAAGCAAGCGGTTTCTTTTTAATCAGTTTTTTTATGTTCGATACAAAATCCGGGTCGTTTACATCCACATTCACTGCTCCGGAAATATGTCCCTCGGAAAATTCTTCCGGCGTGCGAACATCAATCAGTAACGCTGTTTTTGAAGCTATAATTTTTTGAAATTCCTCACTCGACAGAGGTTTCACAGTCTGTGTTGTTTTGCGGGCATATCCGCTAAAAGCAAAAAAGAGACTCAATGCAATGATCAGATACGTGTGTTTCATACGAAAAGATTATTTAAGATTATCTCACAAAACTCCTCTCCAAACAAGATTCGTTTTATTGGTATTTCATTTAGAATAAAACAGTGATTTATCTGAATGTGTTCAGTATTCGTGAATTCATTTTTACATCACAGGCGTTATCTCCAAAATCTTTTGCACTCCAGGTATCAATCGCTCTAATAACCGGCCAGAAGCAAACCTATATCGTTGGATATAATCCCGTAATAGTTACCCACCAGATTATTGACCAATACCCCACCAAACACATAAGCTCCGTGACGGAATCCGGCGCTCTCGGAGATGGCCGAACGCACACTGCCCGAATTGCCCACCTTGAGCATTATTGGTGCAAAAACATTACTCAACGCCATAGATGAAGTGCGGGCCACCCGCGCCGAGATATTGGGCACACAATAATGAATAACGCCATGTCTTTCGTATACCGGATTTTGAAGCGTGCGGCACTCCGAAGTTTCGAAACACCCACCCTGATCCACACTCATATCAATAATAATAGCGCCGGGTTTCATGGTCTTCACCAAATCTTCGGAAACCATAAAGCGCTCCGAACCATTTATATAGCGTAGATTTCCGATTACGGCATCGGCGGTGGCCAGTGCTCTGAAAAGTACCGCAGGCTGAATGACAGATGTAAAAACCTGTTGCCCCAGGTAATGTTGTATTTTGCGCAGTTTATTGATATCGTGATCGAAAATCTTAACCTGGGCACCCAATGCCAGAGCAGTGCGTGCTGCTACCGACCCGGTAATGCCGGCACCCAGAATAAGTACTTCGGTAGGTGTAATGCCGGCAATACCACCCAGCAACAAACCTTTTCCGCCGCGCTCGTTGCTCATCAGTTCCGCTGCCACGGCAATGGCCGTATTTCCTTCAATTTCGGAAATGGAGCTAACCACCGGAAAGGCTTTTTGTTCGTCTTTTATAAGTTCAAAAGCAATGGCATTCATCTTTTTCTTCATCATCAACTTGATGCTTTCGGCCGACAAATTGCTGAGTTGCAGCATAGAGAGAATGCTCGACCGGTCGTGCATCAGGTTCAGTTCATCGATGGTGGGTGGAGTAATCTTCAGCACAATATCTGCTCCGAAAACCTCCGAAGCATCATCCACCATAAAAGCACCCGCCTCGCTGTATTGCAGGTCGGAATACGACATGGGCTCACCCGCACCCCGCTGCACATATACGCTGTGCCCTTCTTCGGTAACAATGGCAACTCCCTCGGGAGTCAATGCCAAACGGGTTTCTATAGCTGCATTTTCTTTGGGAATCCCAATAGACAAACGCGGTTGGCGTGCAATCTCGCGCAACAGGCACTCTTCGGGGAAAAGCGAACGCTGTTCTTTTGGCTCTTGCTTCATATTAACAATAGTTTTAAGGAGTCGCCCTAAGTTCATTCGAAAAAAAGGAACGAACTTCATGGCTGAATTTTGTGTTCGACTACAAAACTAAACACTATTCTTCAATTAAGCAAACTAAATATGAGTTATTTATACATACCGGAATGCATTAATTCAGGTTCACGGATATACAATGCGGCAACTGTAAAAAAACTTTCAGTACCTTTGTAACTCAAATTTCAGACCTCAGGCAATGATCATTTTTATGGTTATCAGAACAACATTAAAATAATCAGTGTCTTTGTGACTTTGTGTTTAAATTTACCCTTACCGTATGAAACGAGCATTTAAGCTGGCTCAATCCAACGAGTATGAAAATTTAATGCGAGTTCCATGTGTCCTTTAAAAAAACAATTATTAACATATGAAATACAAGAAACTCCCGGGACATGTCGCCCTTTTCGTAGCCAATGTAATTTTTGGAATAAACAATCCCATTTCCAGGTCCCTGATGCCCGATGTATTGAGTCCGTACACCCTTACTTTTTTCAGGCTTGCGGGAGGAATGCTGCTTTTTTGGACAGCCTCTTTGTTCATAAAAAAAGAAAAAGTTCCGGCTAAAGACATCCTGCTTCTGTTTTTTGCATCCTTATTTGCGCTAACATTAAACCAATTGCCTTTTTTCGTCGGTTTGTCAATGACTTCGCCCATCGATGCCTCCATCGTGGTGACAATGCTCCCCATTGCAACCATGATATTGGCCGCTATTTTCATCAAAGAACCCATCACGCTTATGAAAGCGGTTGGTGTACTGGTTGGGGCTTCGGGGGCACTGCTGATTGTGTTCAACAGCAACCATACGGCACATGCGGGCAATAGCAATTTCTGGGGGAATGTGATTGTGTTTGGAGCCGTGACTTCGTTTGCCATTTACCTCACGCTTTTTAAAAACCTGATAAACCGCTACGCTCCCATTACAGTTATGAAATGGATGTTTTTATTCGGCACCCTGGTTGGCCTGCCATTCTGTTATAAGCCCCTGATGCAAACCGATTTCACTATGCTGAGTGCCGGAACGTACTGGCGGGTGGTGTATGTGGTTTTGTTCGCCACTTTTTTGGGATACCTGCTTATTCCTATCGGGCAGAAACGGCTCCGCCCAACCACGCTGAGCATGTACAATTACCTGCAACCCATCATGGCATCGCTGGTCGCCATTTTTATCGGAATTGATAGTTTCGGATACGAACAGGCGCTGGCCGGACTGCTTGTTTTTTCGGGGGTTTACATTGTGACTCAGAGCAAATCGAGAGCGCAAATAGAGGAAGAAAAGAAAGATAAAGCATTAAGCGGAGACAAGAAAAATCAAAACTTCTGATTTGGATTAATTCATTGAATAGACCCTTGAATAGACCCCTATTTTGATTCATTTTCAATATCCGGACATTAAATTTCAATCTCCGGAGACCAAATTTTAATGTCGGGACATCGACAATCAATGTCCGGACATTAAAATTCGGTGTCTATACATTGATTTTCGGTCTCGCGACATCGGCAACCAATGTCCAAACATCGACAAACGGTCTATCAAGATTGAAAATCAATGTCCGGACATCAAAATTTGGTCTTCCGACATTGAATTTTGTTGTATGGGGTTCCAAGGAGCGAATTGTCTTTAAACAGGGTTTCGCGGTTCTTTAATGAAGAACACCTATTATTTCATTCCCAAAAATTTCACCACCAAACAAGATAACACTTATATAAATTCCGCCAAGAAACATTATAAATGGCAATACAATTAACATCCAAATTTTGATATTTTCATTTAACCAATTCCTGTCTGAAAATAGCTCCTCATAATACCGCAAACTTTTCCTAGAATAGCATAAATAAGTATATAAAAGAATTCCGCCATAAAAAACAATCCAAAATATTGGACTTTTCATAAAAATAGGATCATCTGCTAACTTAATCAATTCTAAAATTCGTTCTATATAAATCAGAATCACTCCTCCAATTGAAGCAAACAGCAAACTTAAATACATAAATGTTCGAAATACAGGGTTATCATTTTTTTCATAATAAGCCTTATACATCCTATAATACAAATACCTAAAAACCATCATTGACTTAAATTATTGATTTATTGCTACCATTTAATTATAATACTGCAATTTGAACTTGAATTAACATTTATAGAGGCACTTCTTACTGTGAAGCAATATGATAAACCTTCTCCTAATAAAGCCCTAATGGTCTAAGTTTTCAGTCTGCTGATTAGTTCATGTTAAGCAAAGCATAACTTAGACACAAAACCAATGCAGTTTATAACTGAACATAAAACCATGCTACAAACTCTTCCGTTTTAGCCATACCTGATACGAGTTCACAATGTTCTGCCAAAGCACGTAGGCGCCCGGCCCAAGGGATGCAATCGGATTGAGGTAGGTTTGTGCCATCCAGATAGCCAGAATGGTATTTTTTTGTCCAAGCCCTTGTCCGCCGGCAATGGTTTTGTCGTAGCGACTGCCAATTTTCCGTCCAATCAGGAACTGGCCCGCACACACCACAAAAGCAGCCAACGCTACCAATATTTCTATCAGATGATTTGCCTGGGATTGTTCAATGATAAAGCTTACGGTACGGCCCGCCACCACACACAGTGCCAGCGACCAGATATAAAACGAAACTCCAGAGTATTTCCCGATAACGGTTGTCACTTTGGGCGTGAATTTCCGCAGGACCAAAGCTGTCAAAAAAGGAGTGAGCAACAGGAACATCACCTTTTGAGCAATAGCCCAGAGCGAATCCAGAAAAGGCAAAGTCTGATAACTGCCCACGAACGAAAAAATAACCGGAGCAGCCACTGCCACGGTCATATTACTAAGCAAACTGTAAGCCGTTACGCTCGCCACATCGCCCTTTAGCATACCCGTAATTACTGGAGCAGCCGTACCCGTTGGAGCCAGAATGCAAATCATCGCACCTTGCGCCAAGACAATATTTACAGGTGCCAACAGCAAATAAGCCACCAGGCTCCCGACCACCTGAATAGAAATCATCCAGGCATGCAGCTTCGACAAGCGCACATCATCCATTTTCAGGTTGCAGTAAGTAAGGAAAAGCATCGTGAAAATAAGATACGGAGTAAGGAAAGATAAACTATTGAAAAACTGGTAAAAAACAGCCCCCACAGTAATGGCAATGGGCATCATATATGGTTTTATTTTCTTGAGCATGAGGTAAAATTTTCTGTTTGCAAAAGTACGAAGATAAATTGAAAGCCCCTACCCGGCCGATACAGAAACAATGCTATTTAGGGTATTTCAAGCTATTAAGTACTGGAAAAGATATAATGTGTTATTTTAAACCACATAGTTGCACATAGTAAATAGTTGCACAATAGCTATTTTAAGAATGCTTAGAAGACATAGCTATCTGTAATTTATATCAAAACAAACTATATGACCCTATGTCTACTAAAAATCAAACATTTAAATCTCAAAAGTTCTTTCTTATTATTTTGTGGTTCTATATTACTATGAATTCTATGTGGTTGATTTTTCATTATAAAACACGACACTATATTCTGACCATTACTTACATTTAATTGCAACATCTACTTAGCAGGGAGCAGAGCGAATCAATAAGCAAAAAAACAATACATTTGCAATGAAATTCAAAGGATCATTTTAATGAAAAAGGAAATTCTTCTCGCAGTGGTTATCTGGCTCGTTGCCCAAACAGTTTTTGCCCAAGGCACTATTGACGATTACAATCGCGCCTTCTCACTGACCGAGAGGCTAAAAGACAAAGTATTTTATTCCAACGTTACTCCCCAATGGATTGGAAAATCCTCCCGTTTTTGGTACATCCGCTACACACCGCAGGGCAAAACCTATATGCTGGTGGATGCACAGAAGAAAACGCGCACTGCACTTTTTGACCACATGAAACTGGCTGAAAAATGGTCGGAAGCTATCGGAAAAGCCATTGATGTGGAACAGATATCGCTACCCAACCTGCGCGTATCAACCAATCTGGACACGTTACGATTTACAAGCAGCGGTTTCAAATGGATCTACCTTCAACAAAAAGATTCATTAATCAAAGAAGGAAAACAAACAACCGCCAAAGACGAATATTGGGGAAAAGTAGACACCGAGCGGGAAGGCAAACCCGTTGTTTCGCCCGATAAAAAGCAGTCGGCATTCGTGCGCGACAACAATCTTTACATCAAAAATCTGGAAACAGGACTTGAAAAAGCACTTAGCACCGACGGCACCCAGGCCGATTATTATTCAGCCTATCCGTATTGGTCGCCCAACTCCCAAAAGTTGGCCGTGTCGCGTATTCACGGAGCAGGAACGAGGCAAATGTACCTGATCGAATCTTCGCCTACCGACCAATTGCAACCCAAACTGCACAGCCACGACTATGTAAAACCCGGAGACGTGCTGCCTATGCGCACACCCGTGATTTTCGATGTGACTACAGGCGACCAAAAAGTCATCTCCACCGACCTTTGCCCCAACCAAATGGATATCCGAGGTTTCGACTGGCTGCCCGACAACAAATCAGTGATGTTCGAGTACAACCAGCGCGGGCACAAGCTGTACCGGGTGCTCGAAATTTCTGCTGAAACAGGTAAAGTCAGGACTTTGATCGAAGAAACATCGAAAACCTTTGTAAACTATGGCCGCTATTTCCGCCAAAACCTCAATAAAACCAACGAAATAATATGGATGAGCGAACGCGACAACTGGAACCATCTCTACTTGTACGACCGACTGAGCGGGACAGTCAAAAACAAGATTACCAAAGGTGAATGGTACGTGCGCGAAGTGCTGATCGTGGATGAGAAAAAGCGTGAAATCATTTTCTCGGCCAATGGTATGGTTCCCAATGAAGATCCTTACCTGATCCGTTATTACCGCATTGGGTTTGATGGGAAAGGATTGACCTGCCTTACGCCCGAAGAAGGAATGCACCAGGCCTGGTTTTCGGACGATAAGAAATATCTGGTGGATGTGTACTCTTTGGTGAACAAAGCGCCGGTGGCTGTGCTGCGCAATGCATGGGATGGCAAAATTATTATGCAACTGGAGAAAGCCGACATAAGCGAATTGCTCAAAACCGGTTGGACTGCCCCTGAACCTTTTGTGGCAAAAGGGCGCGACGGCAAAACCGATATCTGGGGCATTATTTACCGCCCTACCAACTTCGATCCGAACAAAAAATACCCGGTGATAGAGTATATTTATTCCGGTCCGGGCAACCAGTATGTGCCCAAAACATTTATTGCCAACAACCGCAACCTCTCTGCCATTGCAGAGCTAGGCTTTATCCTTGTGCAAATGGACGGTATGGGTACTTCGTTCCGCTCCAAGGCCTTCGAGGAAATTATTTACAAAAATCTGAAGGATGCCGGATTCGCCGACCGCATAGCCTGGACCAAAGCCGTTGGCGCCAAATATCCGTACATGGATATCGACCGTGTGGGCATTTTCGGTGCTTCTGCAGGCGGACAGGAAGCCATGGGAGCTGTGCTTTTTCACCCGGAACATTATAAAGCCGCCTATGCCGCATGCGGATGCCACGACAACCGCATGGATAAAATCTGGTGGAACGAGCAGTGGATGGGCTACCCCGTAGACAAATCGTACGAAGAAAGTTCCAACGTGGTGAACGCGCATCTGCTAACCCGCCCGCTGATGCTTGTGGTAGGCGAAATGGACGACAACGTGGATCCATCGTCTACTTACCAGGTTTGCAATGCCCTGATAAAAGCCAACAAGGACTTTGAACAGGTGGTTCTGCCAAGCGTTGGGCACACCATGGGCGGCGACTATGGCGAACATAAACGCTACGATTTCTTTGTAAAAAACCTGATGGGAGTTAGGCCGCCAAGTTGGAATGAAGTGGGTGGGAAGAAATAATGTTCGGGGTTCGCGATTTTCAATCTCGTTGTTATCCGGTAAAACGATTAAAAATCACGAAACCCTATTAAAATCAAATTAATAAGGCCGTTCAGAAGTGGGTGGCCTTTGTTTTTCACTGAAAACTTCGGCAACTTGTCACAAAATCCCTACCTTATTTTAGCACGAATTTGAACGAAAATAAAATTCAAATGTTTAATATTATAGAAAAAACTTCAATACGGTTTCAATAGCGAATACATTTATAATCATAAGGGATAAAAACTTCAAACAATTTTTGTCGTATGAACACAAATGAAGAAACAACCCACAGGGTTCCGCTGCAAAATGGCCATCAGAAAGTGAACGATCCGGAAGAAGGATACCCCTTGTATCCGGAGGAAGAAGATATTTACATGCGGGGTAGAAAAAGCCGGAAACTAAATCCGGACGAGGTGACGAATATCACGCTTCCACCAAAGCATCGGGATAAACACTATTTGAATGAGGAATTGCCGGGCGATAGGTTGGAACTGCTGGACGTAGAACCGGATGAAGAAGTATTGCTTGGCATTGAGGACGAAGAAAACAGCTACTACAGCCTCGGTGGCGACGATCATATCGACCTGGAAGAGAATCTGGAATAAACCGGTGAATCTTGTAGCTTACTGAATTTCAAAGCAAATCTTTTTTCCCCTTTGCTAATTTAAACCGGGCTCTGCTTAATGATTCGGGGGTCATCAAGAGGTAGGATGCTATATGGTTTACCGATGCTTTTTGTACCACTTCGGGATATTCTTTTATAAACCGGGAGTATCTTTCGCCCGCCGATTCGAACCGCCACGAATCGGCTTTTTCCTGTGTCAAAATCAGATCTTTTTCGTAAAAACGGCGGATCCAGTCGGCCAACAACGGCGAGCTGAGAGCCAACTTTTTAAATTTGTCGTATGGAATCAGATAGACAACACAATCTACCGTGGCTTCCATCATCAACGTAGTAGGTTCGGTAAGAAACAAACTGTGAATACAAAAGGCCGTATTCCCTTTGGTGGTAAAATGCTCGGTAATATCTTTCCCTTTTTTATAATAATATTGCCGTAAAATACCCTGATGAACATAAACCAAATGATTGGCTATCTCGCCTTCCTTCAACAGCATTTCCCCTTTGCGGAATTTCCGGAGTTCCAGAATTGATGCCAGCAACCGGGTGTCTTCGTCGGGCAATTCATTTATTACACCCAGAATTTCCCTGGCCATTTCTACTCTCTTTTCCATTTCCAAACTTAATTTTTATTGACGCAAATTTAGTAATTTTTCTGATTTATATCAGGAAATGAGGCAATCAGCCCTTTTTCAAAAAATAACTGTACGTAATTGATAAAATAATTGCAATTTTGCGCAAAAATTTACAACTATTTTATCTAATGACTAAAACATCAACTTATCTCCCATCGAAGAATCACTATCAAATTCTGGATGGCCTGCGCGGAGTGGCTGCAATCATGGTGGTTATTTTCCACCTGTTCGAAACGTATGCCAACAACAATCGTTTTACGCAACAGATTAACCACGGCTATCTGGCGGTGGATTTCTTTTTTCTTTTGTCAGGTTTTGTTGTGGCCTATGCCTACGACGACCGCTGGGAACAAATGTCCGTTTGGAGTTTTTTCAAACGCCGTCTTGTTCGTTTACAACCAATGGTCATTATGGGTTCGCTCATTGGTGCGGCACTGTTTTATTTTGGCAGTTGCAGCGTGTTTCCTGAGATCAGCCAAACGCCCGTTTGGAAAATGCTTCTGGTCATGCTGGTCGGGTGCACATTAATACCATTGCTGCCTTCTATGGACATTCGGGGATGGCAGGAAATGCATCCGTTGAACGGTCCGGCGTGGTCGCTTTTTTTCGAATACATTGCCAATATCCTATACGCACTCTTTATCCGCAAATTTTCCAAAACGGTACTCTCAGTATTTGTTTTTCTATCCGCCTGCCTGCTCATTCATTACACCATGCTGGGGCCGCGCGGAGATGTTGTTGGTGGTTGGTCGGTCGATAAAACCCAACTCCACATTGGCTTTACCCGGTTACTTTATCCGTTTTTTGCCGGAGTATTGCTATCGCGCATGGGAAAATTAATCCATGTAAAAGGCGCCTTTTGGATTTGCAGCCTGCTCATAGTACTTATACTTGTAATGCCACGCATTGGTGGACCTGATCATTTATGGATGAATGGTTTATACGAATCGTTCTGTATTATATTACTTTTCCCACTAATCGTTTCCATGGGTGCAGGAGGAGTCCTTAAAGGCAAATATTCGAACAAAATATGTAAATTCCTGGGTGATATTTCCTATCCGCTTTACATCATCCATTATCCTTTTGTTTATCTGCATGTGGCCTGGGTAACAAACCACAACGTACCTATGCCACAAGGCATGGCTGTGGGTGGACTCATCCTGCTTGTTTGTCTCGGCATTGCCTATGCCAGCCTGAAACTCTATGATGAACCCGTCCGCAACTGGCTAACGAAACGTTATTTGATGAAGCAGAAGTAAATTCGGGTCAGGAATTAAATTATCTTCGTAATATTACTTTTATAAAAACGAGAGTAAAAAGAAATGAGTTTCGGGATTAAAAAAATCGCGAAACTCTTTTCTTAATGCTTTAATTCAATCCATCTGGCTATCTGGATAACAATCATTATATATCACTCCTTTTTAGGTTTCTTCTTTCGTTTTTTCCACCAAAGAATAAAGCCCGTCACCGGAAAACTGGCAATACACAAACTCATCAGAAAAGCAAATATCTTTCCGGGCAAGCCAAGAATAGCTCCGGTGTGGATTTCGTAATTCATTCGGAAAAGTTTATCGGCGAAACGGGAATCGTTGTATCGCCCGTAAATATTTTCCGCCTTTATCTCCTGCAACGTGTACTGGTCGAAATAACGATAATCGGTTTTCCAGTATTTCCCGTCGCTTTGGTTTGCATTGGCTGCAATAGAGGAGCTGTCGGAGTGGGCCGGATGGATTTCGATTGAAGCTGCATCGGGATATTCGCGCTGCATTAGCAACCACACCTGGTCAAGCGGCTCGTTCACTATCCGGATCGAATCGGCCGGTTGCTTTCCGGAAAGCACTTCGGAATAAGCCAGCGATTTCTGTCCACCCACCGTTTTGTAATATGCTTTTGCAAACCATTCAAATCCCCACACCAAACCGGTGATGGCAAATATAAATGCAAACACGCTGACATACAAACCTCCCACCACATGTAAATCGAGATTGATACGGGGCCATTTTGTTCCTTTTTTCCACCTGAACCAAATCCTGTTTTTCAGGACCTTGCGGTTTTTGGGCACCCATATTACCAAACCGGTGAGAAGGATAACGGCAAAAATCAGGGTGGAATAAGCCACCAACGGCTGGCCAACCTTTGGTGGCAACCACAGGTAGAAATGTCCCTGCATGACAAACCTGAAAAAATCCTTCTCCATGTTTTTTACCTTCTGCACTTCGCCTGTATACGGATTCAGGTAAACAATGTAGTAATATGTAGGATTGTAGCCATAAAAAATCGCTTCGGCAGCTTTGGCTTTGCCGTTGTATTTAACTGCATGAAGCTCTTTGCCTGGCAAAAGATCTTCGGCTATTTTGCCCAGTTTCGACGGGAGCATGAAATTTTCGTTTCGCTCCTCCACATAATGATACTTGCCGAACCCGGTTATTTCTTCCTGAAAAGCATAGAGCGAACCGGTAATGGCGATTATAAAGACCAATAGCCCGGACACCAGTCCGAGCCATAGGTGAAGTTGATGAAATATTTTTTTCATTGTCATTCCCTTTAGGGGGGCTCTAAAATTTATACGTAATATTCAATCTTGAATTAATCAGGGGTTCTGCTTGCCAATAGTAGTATCCGCCCCAGTTGTAGTAAGCTCCCGAGAATAAATAATTGCTGGTAATATTGTTCACGTTCAGCGAAACTGTAAATTTGTTCAATTGGTACGACACGGCTCCATCCAGGCGAAAATAGTCAGGCAAGGGCTGACTTGTACCATCGAACACATACCACGAAGTACGTCCACCCTGATATTGCGCTCCCAGAGATAACCCTAATCCTTTGAAGGCAGTATCTTTAAAGTGGTAGGTCAACCAGGCATTTCCAACATGGGTATTGATTCCCGGAATGGTAATATTTTCTTTTGCCGGGTCGGTATCTTCAGTAACCAAACCATCGGTGTATGCATAATTGGCTGTTACATTCAGCGCATCCGTGATCTGTCCGCGAATGTCAAATTCAATACCTTTAGTTACGGTTTGTCCCAATTGGATGGAAAAATTGATATTATTCGGATCTGCAGTCAGCACATTATTTTTAGTAATCTGGTAAAGCGACAATCCAGTCACCCAGTTACCCCCAAACCACTCCCGTTTCACACCCAACTCCATGTTGTCGCCAGTAATCGGCTTGAAGCTTTTGCCCTGAAAATCGGCTCCGCCCTGTGGCACAAATGCCTGGTCGTACACCGCATAGGCGGAAGTATTTTTATCAATAGAATAACTCAACCCTACACGCGGAGTAAATTTAGATGCATCTGCAAGCCCGGTAGCATAAGGATCCTGATCGGATGCTGCGGTAAAACGGCCTGCCAATGTCAGGCGCAATTTATCGTTGAACATGCCAATTTCGTCCTGAGCATAATAACCTACATACGACTGGCGATAGTGAACTCCGCGTTCGCGAAGATCTTTGGAACGGTCGAAAACCGGGTAATCGGAAGCCGAAACTGTACCATAAACCGGATTGTAGATGCTGAGGGGTTTCAATGCGCCCCCCTGCGACCAGTCGTGATAAAATGATTTATCGCCCATATCTATTCCACCCAAAATACGGTGGCGTAATCCGCCTGTTTGTACATCACCATTTACAAAAAACTGCCCCACTTTGCTCTCGCCTTCGTAGTCCCAAAGCGTCGTTCCGCGATACAGCGTATCTTTGTTAGCCGAAAGGCCGCCGGGCCATAAAGTTTGCCCAACCTGTTGCGAATTTATATACGCTATCTGACCGGTAAATTTCCAGTTATCGTTGAAACTGTGCACCATGGTCAGGAAAGCGGAATTTTCAGTCAGCAAGGTAGGAGGCATATTGTCTTCCGCAGTTGTAAAACTCACCGGAAACTTTTCGTAGCCTTTGGCTGAAAATGAATTATTGGAGCCGAGCGCCGACATGATACTTTTCTGGTAAGTGTATTCAGCAGTTAGCGAAGTATTTGGGCTAAGCTGGTATTTGATAACGGGTGCTACCGAAATTCGGTTGTTGTATTCGTACGGACGATGTGAACCTTTCGACTGGCCCAGTACATTTAAGCGGTAAAGCAATTTACCTTCTTTATCGAACCTGCCATCCAAATCAAGCGTAGCACGGTAGGTATTAAAACTACCCGCGGTCATGCCCACTTCGCCTTTGGTAATTCCGGTTGGCTTTTTGGTCACCACATTGTAAAAGCCGCTGGGTTCGCCATTGGCCAGCATAAATCCGGCAGGCCCTTTTACAAATTCTATACGTTCCACCATACTCATGTCTTCCGTTTGCGGACTCCAAACCATGGTCACGTTCATTCCGTTTCGGAAAGCAGCAATCTGCGATCCGCGCATGTAAATCAATGCATAATTATCCCAGTGTTCCATGCGGGTAGCTCCACTCACATTGCGGGTAACGCCTTCGAGCATGTCAAAAATCTGCTGGTCTTTCAGAATCTGTTGGGTTACAATCTGGACATTTTGCGGGATTTCGAGCAAAGGCGTTTTCAATCGCAACGATACCGAAGGATAATCAGCTACGTACCTGCTTGGGTTGGCAGTAACCACCACTTCGGTCAGTTCCTTGCTGCTTTCAGTCAATATAAAATCAACCGTGGAAGTCTGGCCGGCCTTTACCTCAACACTTTTGCTTTGGGTGTCCAAACCTACAAAGCTGGCCTTTAGCGTGTATTTACCGGGCTTTACATTATTTATTGCATACGTTCCGTCATGCCGCACGGTGGCACTGTTTTGCGTACCTATCAAAATCAGATTTACAAATTCGGCCACTTTGCCATCTTTGGTGGAAACCGAACCCTTTATAGCGCCGTTTTGTGAAAAGACTTGCGTTGAAATAAAAAACAACAGGAGAAATAATAACTTTTGCATACCCATCTTTATTTTAATTAATAATTTCGGTTGCAAAATTACGGTTGCTTAGTTCAAGGCGCAATCACTAGTTTTGGGGATATTGTCAAAGGTCAATACCTATTATTTTGTTAACTACGCAGGGCCTAAAAAATAAAAGCAGAACCAACCGGCTATGCTCTAACATAGTAATAAGCATATTTAATTGATTAATCAGCCAAACTCCGGATTACAATTCAAACCCACAAGTTAAACGTAAAAATCAAAAGGGTTATAAAATCGACTTCAGTCAATACATTCCGGTAATTCCTTAATGGTATTTATCCGGTTGGAGGTTTTGTGCAAACGGGTCAGAAATTCATTAATCTGATCCTGATAATCTACCAGATAATCCGCATGAAGTTTCTTTGTAACAAGGCTAATCAATCGTTTTAGTAACAATCCTACTTTGTAATCGTAGCCCGAAACGCGGGCGCCAAAAACACGGGCAGGATTTTTAAACTGAAGTTCCAGCACATACAGCACTAAATCCGCTTCCAGTTTTTCACTTTTGGTTTCGATGGTAAACTCATTGATGCGTTTCACACAAGCATTCAGCTTTTTCACCATCTGCTTAAGCTCGGTACTGCCTTTGTATTCCTTTTCGCAAAGTAGGTCAATATCATCCTTTGCTTCTTCAAATAGCGTAAATTCCCCGCCGTTCTTATCCAAAAAATTCACCAGCAAAAACTCATAATTATAGCGTTTGCCGGCTAATTTCAATACCATTTCGGACAACTCTTTTTTAGACAGTTGGGCTAGTTGTTCTTTAAGAATAGCTTTATTGAGAGGCATATTATCAACATTATATTAAATGCAAAGATAGAAAAATTGATCTGTTTACCGTTTTTAAACTTTCAACAAAAGAGTTTAATCCATTAGAGTCAACAGTCATTTCCTGTCAATAATTATTCAAAAATTGATAATTTGTAAGTATCTTTGCACTCCCAAAAAGAAATCATCAAATACAAGATATGAAGCAATTTAAACGTACCACCGTAACCTCGGCTTTACCTTATGCCAACGGTCCCGTGCATATCGGCCACCTGGCCGGAGTATATGTTCCTGCAGATATTTATGTGCGCTACCTTCGGTTGAAAGGCGAAGAAGTGCTTTTTGTCGGCGGTTCCGACGAACACGGTGTTCCGATCACCATTAAAGCTAAAAAAGAAGGTGTTACGCCTCAGGATATTGTGGACCGTTATCATGGTATTATCAAAAAATCCTTCGAAGATTTCGGAATTACTTTCGATATTTATTCGCGTACCACTTCCAAAACCCACAAGGAACTGGCTTCTGATATTTTCAAAACCATTGAAGAAAAAGGTGGTTTTGTAGAAAAAAACAGCGAACAATATTTCGACGAATCGGCTCAGCAATTCCTTGCCGACCGTTATATCACCGGCAAATGCCCACACTGTGGCAACGAAAATGCCTATGGCGACCAATGCGAATCGTGCGGAACTTCACTAAACCCTACCGATCTGATTAACCCCAAATCGGCCATAAGCGGTTCCGTTCCGGTAATGCGCGAAACCAAACACTGGTATCTCCCACTCGATCAGCACGAAGCCTGGTTGCGCCAATGGATTTTGGAAGACCATAAAGAATGGAAATCGAACGTGTACGGACAATGTAAAAGCTGGCTCGACATGGGCTTGCAACCCCGTGCCGTTAGCCGCGATTTGGACTGGGGAATTCCGGTACCGGTTGAAGGTGCCGAAGGAAAAGTGCTGTACGTTTGGTTCGATGCGCCAATCGGTTACATTTCAAACACCAAAGAACTTTTGCCTGACAGTTGGGAAAAATGGTGGAAAGATGAAGACACCCGCTTGCTTCACTTTATCGGAAAAGATAATATTGTATTCCACTGTATCGTTTTTCCGGCCATGCTCAAAGCGGAAGGTTCGTATATTTTACCGGATAATGTTCCAGCTAATGAGTTCCTGAACCTGGAAGGCGACAAAATTTCCACTTCGCGTAACTGGGCAGTATGGCTGCACGAATATCTGGAAGATTTTCCCGGAAAGCAGGATGTATTGCGTTATGTACTGACTGCAAATGCACCCGAAACAAAAGATAATGACTTTACCTGGAAAGATTTCCAGGCCCGAAATAACAGCGAATTGGTAGCTATATTCGGTAACTTCATCAACCGCGCATTGGTACTTACTCAGAAATACTATGACGGGAAAGTGCCTGCATTAGGCGAACTGACCGACTACGACAAGCAAACGCTCGAAGAATTTGTAAACGTAAAAGCGGATGTTGAGAAACTGCTCAACAATTTCCGCTTCCGCGATGCACAAAAAGAAGCGATGGCACTGGCTCGTATCGGGAACAAATACCTGGCCGACACCGAACCATGGAAACTGGCAAAAACCGATATGGACCGCGTGGCTACCATCATGCACCTGAGCTTGCAGATAGCGGCCAATCTGGCCATTGCTTTCGAACCATTCCTGCCTTTCTCAGCAGCTAAATTGCGTACCATGCTGAATCTGGAAACATTCAACTGGGCCGATTTGGGTAAAATTGATTTACTTGCAACCGGAGCACAACTTGGAACGCCGGAATTGTTGTTTGAAAAAATTGAAGACGAAACGATTGCGGCACAAGTACAAAAATTGCTCGATACGAAAAAAGCCAATGAAGCTGCAGCTTATAAACCTGCTCCGGTAAAAGAAAATGTATCTTTCGATGATTTCATGAAAATGGATATCCGCGTAGCAACGGTTCTTGATTGCCAAAAGGTGCCAAAAGCCGACAAATTACTTCAATTCCGACTGGCTGATGGTATGGAAGAGCGTACTATTTTATCCGGTATTGCAGCTTACTATCCAAATCCGGAAGAACTGATTGGTACACAGGTTTGCTTTATTGCCAACTTCGAGCCTCGGAAACTCCGCGGCATAATGAGCGAAGGCATGATTCTTTCAGCAGAAGATGCTGATGGGAAATTGGTATTGATCCGACCAAGTGCTGTAGTTACAAATGGTGTGGAAGTAAAATAGAGCCCCTGAATTCCCCAAAAGGGGACTCAAAGAAACAAGTCCGATAGGTTAAATTGCCTGTCGGACTTTTTTTTATTGGAGCATTGAATTGGAAGCACCGAATTCCGATTCAGTGAAATACTATGATTCTTCATCGCCCTGCGGAGTCGGAACTCCGCACTCCCAGGCACATTACCAATCCTTCCATTATTGTAAAAAAAGTTACTTCCTAATAACTTACCTAATCATTTACCAACTTGGTTTATTATAGCCAATCAAGAAGCAAAGAACCGCACTTTATTTTTACCGTAAAGTGCGGTTCATATACAAATTCCACAAACATCTGATGCGTAAAAAATATTACCCAAATGTTTTAATTAGTTAAATGTTATATTTATTCATTAAAGGGTTAGCAATAATATAAAATTATTTACGTTAATTTGCCATACAATTAAACAAAAAAATCCGCCCTTGCATAAATCTAATTTTTATATCGGCTATATATTGCTCAGCCTGTTTTTTTATTCCTGCAAATCGAATGAGGTAAAACCACCAACAACGTTCACTGTAGAAACAACAGACTTTGAAGATGCTCTTGAAATAGAAGGTCTCGTTCAGCCTGTACAGGTAAACACGGTAGAAACGCCGGGGGAGGTCGATGGCGTGGTATTATACATCGTTGAAGATGGAACATTTGTAAAAGCCGGAGACACCGTTTGCATCCTGGAGGACAAAGGATTGAAAGAACGCTACGACCAGTTTAAAATTCAACTTGAAAACTCGGTAGCCGAGCTAAATAAAACGAAAGCCGACCTTGACCTGCAATATGCTTTGCTCGAAGCTCAGGTAAAAAGCAATGCGGCCGAAACTGAGATTGCGAACCTCGATTCTGCCGACATTCGGTTCTCATCGCAACTTCAAAGCCGCATCAAAAAACTGGAACTCGAAAAAGTTTCCATTGAAAAATTCAAACTCCAGAAAAAATTAAAATCGATGGCTGTGATCAACCAATCGGAAATCCGCAAACTGGAAATTCGAAATAGCAGCCTCACATTCATGCTCGAAAGTGCAAAAAAGCAATTGGACGGACTTAAATTAACCGCACCGAAAGATGGGATGGCAACCCGGGCTATTCATTGGGTAACCCGGAAAAAAGTACTCCCGACCGATCCTGTATGGAACCGAATGCCATTGGTTATTATCCCCGAACTTGACAAAATGAAAGTTCTGATATCAGCTACAGAAAGTGATTACAAACGCATCAATGTGAACGACTCCGTACAATATTCATTCGATGCCATGCCCGACAATAAAGCCTGGGGAAAAATTCAGAAAAAAGCGCCGGTGGGGCAACCCATAAAAGAAAATTCTAAGGTGAAAATGTTCGAAATAGAAGCGTCGGTGGATAAGTCGTTGCTGATTCCGGGTCCCGACCTCACTACCCGTTGCAAAATTATTCTCAGGCACATTCGCGACACAATAGTTATTCCACAGATTTGCATTTTCGAAGAAGATTCAGTCAATTTTGTTTATGTGCAAAAAGCCAAAACATTCGAAAAGCGACAAATAAAGGTTGGTACAACTTCAACGAAAGAGGCGGTGGTTACATCCGGTTTGAAACCAAACGAGAAAATCGCTATTGTCAAACCCGAGAGTGAACTTATTAACGGAGTCCGAATGTTACCCGGGACTCAGAAAAAAAATCTAAAGAAAAAATCATTATCAGGAAATTTAATCAAACATACATGAAAAAAGGTAAAGCTACAAATGTTTTAATCCTTGGCTTTTTGGCACTTATTGCCATTTTGCCTACAGCTTGTAAAAAAGAAAAGGTACAGGAAGTGCCACTTGGAAAAGTAACGCAGGGAACTTTTTATATTGACATTTACGAAGAAGGTGAGATTGAAGCCATTCGCTCCACCAATGCCTCCTCACCTACAATTTCCTGGCGCTATGGTATCCTGAAAATCACTCAGATAGTTAAGGATGGAAAAGAAGTTCAGGCTGGTGACACGCTAATGGTTTTTGACCCATCCGAAGTGAGAAAAGGAGTCACTGAAGCCGAATCAAGACTTCAAATGAGCGAAGCAGAGCTTGTAAAAATGGAAGCACAACAATCATCTGATTTGGAAGACCTGAAAGCAGATTACGAAGTAGCACGGATTTCGCAGGAAATTTCAAAAATTAAATTTGAATCGGCCGGATACGAGGCTAATATCAAAAAGAAAGAAATTCAATTGAATCTGGAACGGGCCAACATTGCCCTTGACAGAGCCAAAGAACAGATTGACAACAGAATAAAAATACAACGGGAGGAAATAAAACAAAAGCATCTATCAATGGACCAGGATAGAGCCCAGCTCACCGAAGCCAATGAAACACTGAAAAAACTTTTTGTAATTTCGCCAGCATCCGGAATTGCCATTGTGGGAAAAAACTGGAGCACGGGCAATAAATATCAGGTAGGCGAACAATGTTGGCCGGGCATGCCGCTTATTCAGCTTCCCGATCTCTCGGCGCTGAAAGCTACTGTAAAAGTTAACGAAGTAGATATTTCAAAAATTACCAAAGGGCTTAAAGTTGAAATTAAACCTGATGCATTTTCGAACAGCAAATTCACAGGCACAGTAACATCAGTAGCTAACCTTGCTGTTAATAAAGACAATAAATCGAAAGTCAAGGTATTTCCGGTAGAGATCAATATCAATGAAACCAGCGACAAATTGCTACCCGGCCTCACCGTAAGTTGCCGCATCATTGTAGGCACTATTAAAAATGCCATGTACGTACCGCTCGATGCTGTTCATTCCGAAGGTGACGTTAGTTACGTATACAAAAAAACAACCAAAGGTTTTGAGAAAACCACTGTACAAACCGGTGCAAGCAATGCCGATTTTATAGTAATAACAAAAGGGCTGGCTCTGAACGATAAACTAGCCATGGCAGATCCTTTCAAAAAAGAAGAAAAGAAAAAAGACAAACCGGCTAAAGCAAAACAATTATGAAGAAAAGACATATTGTCAAACTGATAATATTTTCGACAGTTGGTATCATGCTTTTGTCATGCGCCGGAAAAATCGATAATCAGGAAAACGTAGATAAATCCGGTAAACGAATTGTTGAAACAGGCGAACTGGCTGCCATTGAATCCAGAGCTTTTGTAATGCCACGCTTTGCACGTATGTGGTTTAACCTGAAGATAATCGGTATTTTAAAACACGGATCGGTTGTAAAAGCCGGCGATTCCATTATTCAGATTGATCCGGCCGACGTAAAGAAAATGATTATCGACAGACAAAGCCAGCTGGAAACACAACTGGCTGCAATTGAAAAACTAAAAGTAGATCAAAACAATAGGGAACAAGAGCTTAATTCACAATTAAAAAGCGAAACGGCTTCATTCAACCTCCGCAAACTGGAGTTGGAAGCATCGCGCTTCGAATCCGACCGGATCCGTAAAATCAAGCAACTGGAATTCAGTCAGGCAAAAATTGACTTTGCCAAAGTACAACGGCAAATAAAGTCAAACAAAATCATCCGGGCTAATGATATGAAAATTCAGATTTTAAGAGCTAATCAGTTGAAAACTGAATTGAATGACGCCAAGGCTATACTTCCAAAGCTCACTATCAGAACCCCGATTTCAGGAATTTTCCAGATTGGCACAAACTGGCGTACAGGCGATTTGATCAAAATAGGCGATGAAGTTTATCCGGGTAATAATATGGGCAACGTACCTGATTTGACATGGATGAAAGTAAACACATTCATTGGCGAACGCGATTTTATGAAAATTCATAAAGGACAGAAAGTTATTGTACGTTTGGATGCGCTGCCTAAGGTAAAATTCGAGGGTGAAGTTTCATATATCGGCCGGCTCTGTCATTTGAAAGACGATAAATCCAAGCAAAAAGTATTTGATGTGGAAGTACGGATGCTAAAATCGGACGAACGATTGAAGCCCGGAATGACAGTAAGTTGCGAATACACACTATAACTAAATTATGGAATACAAAGAAAATATACGTTTAGCTATCAGAGGGTTGATCGATCATAAGTTCAGATCATTTCTCACTATGCTCGGGATTATTTTTGGTGTGGCATCGGTTATTACCATGCTGTCTATTGGCGAAGGCGCCAAGCGCGAAGCTATTGCCAAATACCAGGATTTGGGTGTGAATAATATCATCATCCGCGACAAAAAGATGACTGACGACGAACTCGAGGAAGTGCGCGCCAAATTCTCGCAGGGTTTATCGAAAGAAGATGCTGCGGTAATTCGGGAAATTGTTCCCGGAGTAGTGCGTACAGCATCGCAGGCAGAAATCAGCTCAGAAGCCAAATATACCGACAAATCGGCTAAATCGACTGTTATTGGCATTACGCCTGAATATGCCGAAATGTTGAATTACAAAACCGCTCGTGGTAAATTTATTTCCGAAGATCAGTACAAAAAGGAACTGAAAGTATGCGTACTCGGAGCAGGAGTAGCTGCAACACTTTTCAGAAGTGAAGACCCTATTGGTAAAATGATTAAGATTGAAGATCAATGGCTGGAAGTAGTTGGTGTTTTAAAATCAAAAGCACTTTTTACCGAAACCGTAGGCGAACTGGCTGCTCGCGATCTGAATATGGATGTATATGTTCCTTTGAGCACTTTCCTGGGGCGGTTTACTCACGAAAATCAGCTCACCAGCGAAATTCAGCAGATAACGGTGCAGGTAGATGGATCTGACAAACTGGAAGAAGCCTCCAAAGTCATCAACGAAATTCTGAAACGTCATCATTATAACAACGAGGACTTTAGCATTGTAGTACCTTACGAATTACTCCAACAGGAAGAAAAAGAACGGCAAATCTATAATTTCCTGCTGGGAGCCATTGCTGCCATTTCGCTGCTGGTGGGTGGTATTGGAATTATGAATATTATGCTGGCTACTGTCATGGAACGTACGCGCGAAATTGGTATCCGCCGGGCAATCGGAGCCCGCAAGTCCGACATTATGAGTCAGTTTGTTACCGAAGCAGTAGCTATAAGTATCACCGGTGGAATTATCGGTGTGATATTGGGTGTAACACTTTCGCTTACAGTTACATTTTTCACAGATATTACCACTTACATACAACCTTACTCTATTTTTATTGCTTTTGGCTTCTCTGTTTTGGTTGGAATCAGTTTTGGCTATTTACCTGCAAAAAACGCAGCTAATTTAAAACCAATCGATTCAATACGTTACGAATAATCGATTCTATGTTGGACAAATAAACATTCTTTTCAGGAACAAATCAATCGTAATTCGTAAATCTAAAATCTAAAAAATTAAATCTATGCTTATTGAAATAAAAAGTTTGTCGAAAGATTATATCATGGGTGAAGTAGAAGTACTTGCGCTAAAGGATATTAATCTGCAAATCCGTCGGAATGAATATGTAGCTATAATGGGTCCCTCAGGTTCGGGAAAATCCACCTTTATGAATATATTGGGTTGTCTGGATACACCAACTACCGGAGAATATATCTTTAATGGAATGGATGTAAGCAGCCTTAGCGACGATGCATTATCGGCCATGCGAAACAAAGAAATTGGCTTCATATTTCAAAATTTTAATCTTTTACCCAGGTTGAATGCGCTCCAAAATGTGGAATTGCCGCTGGTTTATTCCGGGATAAAAACCGAAGAACGCAGACACAGGGCATTGCGGGCTTTAGATAGAGTTGGCTTGTCAGACCGTATCCATCATAAATCAAGCGAAATGAGCGGAGGACAACGACAGCGGGTGGCTATAGCACGGGCTTTGGTTACCAATCCGGGAATCTTACTGGCCGATGAACCTACGGGAGCACTCGACTCAAAAACAGGTGATGAAATCATGGTACTTTTTGATGAACTGCACAAAGAAGGTAACACCATTATTCTTATTACCCATGAGCAGGAAATAGCTAACTATGCACACCGTACCATTCATATAAAAGACGGGATGATTCATTCCGACAACGCAAATTCTCCACGAAAATAAAGCAACTATATACTCATTTTGGCAATCAACCTAATAAATTGATCACATGAAGAAATTAATTCTTTTACTGGCTGTTATATCTACTCAGGTGCTTTCGATAAAATCTGAAACCTACAATCTTGATTTGCAAAAAAGCATTGAAATTGCAAAAGAGAAAAGTTCCAGCATGCTAAGCCTTGCTGAAGATTTCAAAATTGCAGAATACAACCTCAAAGCTGCCACCAGTAAATTAAAAACTCATATTAATCTGAACTTTGTATCTCCGCAATATACCGAAACCGTTCGTCAGTTCGAAGACAGTACAGGTATTTCATTCTATCCGGTTAAACAATTAAATTATCAGGGAAATCTCGTGATCAATCAGCCTTTGCCTACCGACGGTTATGTGTACGTAAGATCGGGATTGTCCAATTATGATGATTATTTCACCAACTATCGCTCCACATACCTGAATACTCGCTTAGGTCTTGTGCAGCCGTTGACATCTTTCTATGGTGGTTATAATTCCATAAAATCTACCTTAAAACAGGCTCAGCTGGCCTTTGAACGTTCTAAAAAATCGTTGAAGCGCGAGGAACTGAATCTGGTTTATCAGGTGAGTAGTGCTTTCTACAACCTGCTTTCCGTCCAGAAAGGGGCCGAGATAGCCCGCTTGGACTTCGAACGGCAAAAGGATGCGCAGGCTATAGCTAAAAATAAATATGAAGCCGGATTAATTAAAGAAGTTGATGCATTGCAGATGGATGTGGATCTGGCTGAGGCAAAAAACAACTATGATCTTGCCATTGTTAATCAAAATTCCGCCATGACCATGTTCAAGGAACTAATCGGAATCCAGCTCAACGACAGTGTTTCATTAAACAGCGAGTTCAAATATGAAGTGGTGATTGTTGACCCTGAGAAAGCGGTTCAACTTGCTTTCGAAAACCGCCTTGAAATAAGGGAACAGGAAATTCAGATCGAGCTTAATAAATTAAATATCAAACAGCAGAAATCGGCCGGAATGATTCAGAGTGACCTCACAGCTTATTACGAAAAAATCGGTATCAGTGGACAAAACACAAACTCCAGTTTTTCTAGTTCTGTAAATAAATCGTACACCGACTTTCTAAATCGGCCTCAAAATTTTGGAATTGGCTTAAATATATCCATTCCAATTCTTGACTTCGGTGAAAACAAAGCACAGGTGAGAGCAGCACAGGCAAGGTTAAAACAGAATGAAATCCGAAAAGAAGAAGTACGCCGTAGTATTGAACGGGAAGTACGGAATTTGGTTGCGGAGTTAAACAGTAGTTTGAGTCGGTTACAATTATTGGAAAAAAATGTGACTGTAGCCGAGAAAAGTTTCGAAATCACTCGCCAGCGCTTCTCCGATGGAGACATAGATAGCCAGGCATTGGCATTAGAAAGAAATCGTCTGAATACAGCTTATAATTCCCATTTAAGAGCCTATATCAATTATCAGTTGATGCTGGCAGATATTATGCGCAAGACATTTTACGATTTCCAAAACAACCAGCCAATAAAATAACAGCTTATTTCTATATTTGCACTGAAAATTCCAAATTACAGCTATGAATATCGAAGAACTTCGTGACTATTGCCTCGGATTAAAAGGAACCACCGAAGAATTCCCATTCGACGATGTGACATTGGTGCTCAAAGTACAGGGTAAAATGTTTGCGCTGATACCCCTTGACAGTCCCGAAACTCAGATTTCGCTCAAATGCGATCCTGAACGGGCCATCATCCTGCGTGAGGAACATGAAGCTATCGTTCCGGCCTGGCATTTCAATAAAAAGCATTGGAATACCGTAAAAATAGTCCCTTCTCTGCCCAAATCATTGCTCATTGAGCTTATCAATCATTCTTATGATTTGGTAGTTTCTGGCCTGCCTAAAAAGCTTCGGGAAGAACTATTATAAGTGTAACAAAAGAATTATTTATTTATCACTCCAATTACTCCATTCTCCGTAACCGTTTCTGCACTGATATTGAAACTTTTGCAAGAACTGTTGTTATAAAATATAACCGAGGCTTTTCCATTAGCATCTGTTTTTACATCCGGATTCCAATACAGCGTGCGCCGATAGTCTTTTTCGTTAGGAAGTGGGGTATAGTCGTAGCGCGGATTAAAAAACTCTTTGACAGCGGAATAACCCTGTAAATTAGTTTGCCTGATTCCATATACATTATTCCTGCTGTGTAAATCTTTGTAGGTGTAAAGAAAAATGACTACTTCGCTACCACTAAATCCACATAGAATATCTCGTCGTCCTGGAGGTAGGTAAAACAAAGATACACCCTCCAACTCACAAACTGTAGCAGTTTCAATCTCATTCGTTGATAAATTAGCCAATTTCTCATAGGAATTATATATGGTTTTGTTTTTGTCAATGCTATCAACCAATGAATTATTATTTAAACAAAAAATTACATTTTTCCCTTTGTATCGCCCAGTTATCCAACCTTCTGACGTGCTCGTACTAAATGTGAAAAATTGATTGCTTTTTCTTATAAAATCCAGAATATTTGCTGGCTCATCTTCTCCTTTATCAATTAATTCATCTGTTGATTTTTCAACATCGTATACTACAGAAGCATTGCGTAAACTTTCAGCCTCTCTTCTGGTTATCTTCCTGGCTTTTACAACAACCTCATCCAGCCGCTGTGCCTTTTTATCCAATTGTGTTTTGACCTTTTGTTCTGGTTGTTTTTCCTGTTGATCAATAATTGTTGTGTCTTGTTTTATGGCAATTGTATCTTTTTGAATCAGGATATTTTCGGGCGATAATTTTTCCTGATATGCATATATCTTTGATTCCGGACTAAAAACCCTGTCAAGTTTGACAATATGCTCTTTTTTCTTCCCCTTTTCGTTGGTTTGAATGGTCAATCTTCCTTTTCCGTTGAAATCAGCTAATTCCATATTAAACCGGCCCTCTTCATCTGTAACACAAGAACCACGTTGAGAAGTACTGTCACAAATCAATGTCATAAAAACATCCACATTGGCTTTAGGCTTTTTCTGCAATAATGAAAGAACAGTACCTTCAATAACCAAGCTTTTTTCAATTGGGTGCTTTACCGTAAAAGGTGTTACCCCCGCCATTTGTTGCCATACATACCGAGTCCAGCCCTGCGTTAATAACAACAAGTCCAGAGCTGCTTTTCGGGCCGGTGTGTCTTTTTCGAAGTAATATCCCGGATTTTCAATATATCCTCTCAATTCTGACGACAGAAGCAGATTTGTAAGTATATTATCACGATACGGATTAAAGCTTGAGGTACCGGCATCCCTTACTGCCAAAGAAAAGGTGGTTTCCACCGGCTGATTCTTCATGTCGTTCAACTGAAAATCAAGATTTACTTTTTCGTAAGCATTGTACGCACCTTTGTTTTGTACAACATCCATTTTCAGCTGGCTGTGATGGTTTATAAACACCAATCGCTCACTTAAAATTTGGCCTTCGACATTGAACAGCGTAATTTGGGTGACTCCCGTTGGGAGTAATCTTTGTGGGATTGAAAACGCAGCCAAACTGTCGTTCTGCCAGGTTACTTGTTTGAAGCCATAAAGAACACCCCGACTGGTAATAGTAAGCCCTAACGATTCATTTTTTGTAGCTGGATTTTTACGAAGAATAATATCAATCTGATTTTCGCCGACATTGTCTATACTCATTGCGTATCCCCGGGGCTGTGCATTGGGCAGGTCAAAACTGTACTCTTTGTCGTTGTATTGAACTTTTGCTTTGTATTTCCCGGCCGTGGGAGTATAACTAAAAACGCCCATACCCTGGTAAATAGTGCTTATTTCTGCTACACTCTTCCCGGCTTGATCATACACATTCCCGGATATAATGGCATTTTGTCCTGCTTTATCCATTGCCTTAAAGGCCACTTTCGATTCAATTCCGGCTATCAGGTTTCCACATTCGGGGAAAAAAGAGACAGATAGTTCCTCTTTCTGATTATACTCCTTCCGCACCGTTGGTACTCTTAAGGAAAAAGGGCGTTGCCACATGGTCTGAATGCTGAAATCTCCGGCATTCTTAGGTTTGTCATAAATTGCAAAAACACGTGAAAAGATATATTCCTTGTCCTGATTCAACATGTAACGGGTGTATGCCCTGACTTCATAAAAGCCAGCTATGAGCGAGTCCCGCAATAAGAAATCACCATGACATTGACCGTTATCTATTTTTAGTTTTCTGGTATCAAGCACATTACCTTCGGGAGTAACCAGTTCTACATAAAGTGTTTTACTAAGCTGGGTTAAACTATTATATTCTGCCCGCACCACATAAGCTTTAAACCAGATGGTTTCACCCAGATAATAGGATGTATTGTCAAAATGCAAATACGCTTTTTCCTGCGGATATTCCTTCGAAAATTTTAAAATATGTTGCGAGTAAGATTTTAGCTTGCTTAGGGCAACACTGTCTTGCGCATGAAGAGATACAGTTGTATAACAGAATGATAGAACTATGAGAAGAAATAATAAACGTAATTTCATAATACTTTAAAGTTTCTATGATTATAAAGGTCAATTCATTTTTCGCGTGCTTTGTTGGGGTAAATAATCATCTGGTAGTAATGCTCCTCCTCTTTTTGAAGCAATTTTACCATCGAACAAGATATTAGTATCCGGAATAGTGCCATTTGATCTGATTGTACAGGTATCGCTAGTGAATGTCACTAAGGATTCATTTGTATAATCCCAGCTTTGCCATACATTTTTATCTGCAGCAATATCAAAACAATTCCGCGTCAAATCAATTGGCGATCCATCATAATTACAGAAATAATATATGCAAAGATCCTTATCCTTAAGACCTGTTATTTTCATTTCGTTTTGATTGGTATATTGAATATAAGAGCCGATATCAATAAAGCTGCTGATAATCCGGGATTCTACTTTGTTTCCTGTCTTAAATGCAATTAAATAGCCATTCTCCTTCAATTTATTGTCGTAAAGCGATTGACAAAAATGTTTTGAAGAATTATAATAGACAGCTTGCCTGTTCCTTTCAAATTGTGCTTGTTTAATAGGTGTTGTGGTTGTGTATGGTAAAAAATGATAATAAGCCCAATAGCTGCAATCCCTCCAATAAGCATTGGAAACTATATTAAAGGAAACCAAATCAAGATAAACACGATATCCTAAAAGGGGTAAGTCAATCTGCAATGGAGATTTGCTTCTAGCTGATAATACCTGCAAATTGGACAATATACGAGTACTATCTTTTGACCAATAATCGTGGGAGTTAATTTTCCCTGATTTCTTTTGAGTATAAAAGTCCAGATAAGTTGATTTTCGGGCAACAGTATCAATTCTTCGGTTAAAATACAACACACTATCATTCTCTAAAATTGCATTTCGTCCCCATTTATCATCTCCAAAGAATACTTCTTTAAATTCCCTGACAATATTTTTGCGTTTGTTTTTGCCGGAAACAGATAAACCGGATAATTGATTGCTTTTTTCAGTCAAAAATATAGTTATAGTATCGTTGGCATTTCTCTGAATAATTCTATGCTCGGATTTGTACATAAGATGACTTACCACTATCTGACATGGAACAGCCACATTCTTTAAAATAAAATGTCCTCTTAAATCAGTATAAGTTCCGCTTGTCGTACCATTTATATAAACCGAAGCAGCTTCGACAGGCTTACGATCTTTATCATTTAAAACAATTCCTGCAATCGTGACCTGAGCATTTGAGTTTACACAAAGAAACAATAAGATACACATTATAGCCTTTTCCATAAATTAAAACCAAAATGGCGAGTTGAATAATGCTGACGAACAAAGAAACGTGATCTAATAGTAAATATCAGCTAAATCATTAACAACAAAATGCCAAAATCTTTTTGACTAGGTTTTGTTGTCTATTTGATTCAAAGTTAGTTCACTTTGATTTTACAAATAAACATAAAAAAAAGCAATATTTAAAAATGGCTCTATCAGATTTCGAAGAAAAGAATCTACAGCTGCATCCAGAAATCCTTAGCAAGCAACAATTTACCTGAATACAGAAAATAAAAAAGAGTAAAATTTGACCTGAATGTTATTAAACATGGTCAGTTATTATCTAAAAAATTAGGGTGATATAAAAATGCGGGGTGATTCTAAAATTCATGTACAACTCTATATTCATTTGTGTGGAAAATAAATAACAAAAAAAAGCCCCACATACACATGTATGCAGGGCTTTAAAAACGGCGGCTATCTAC
>CAYSTC010000031.1:0-42881 GCA_964433885.1 uncultured Paludibacter sp.
AACAGTTGTTCCGCATCACGGAGTTGTTCTGGTAAAAATAAGTCCGGTTAAATAGAGGAGATGCGTAATTTCTAAAATTACAGTATTTAAACCAAAAGCAAAGCATAAAGATCTTGTAAAGAATTCGGAACAGAAGTGATACAGATAGGCTCTTCACCGAAATAGATTCGCAGATAAGTTCTCCTACAAAAGAGGATATCCGACAGGTCGGGTATCCTCTTTTTGTATTTATTGATCTATATACATTTAGTTTCAAAACGGGCTCAACCTAAAACCAGACAAATATCCGGATCATCGTTTCTTTACGTTCCACTTTTCTCAACAACAGATCAAAATGCTATTATTCAGCTTTATACAACATTTCTGACGTCAAATCGGGAACCATGTAATGAAAAAAAATGTAATTAGATGAGTACTTTTCTAATTTTTTCACTCTATAACAATACAGTTTTCCAAAGTCAGCCTGTAATGCATTAGTAAAAATTGAATAAAGCATTGTAGGAATACTTGAATGGCCTGTTGGGAGTAAAATAGTTTTTTTGAAGCGTTGCATTCATTCTTAGCAGTTTAGTCAGTCTACCTTAATTCTACTAATACATGAACATTACTATTACTACGGAAAAAATTTATGTACAAGCCTTATGTAAAGGAGATCAAAAAGCCTTTGAGGCTCTTTTCTTATTCTATCACCCTAAACTGGTGTATTACCTTACAGGTTTTTTTAAGAATGATGAGTTATCACGCGACATGGCTCAGGATATCTTTCTGAGTGTGTGGTATAACAAAGCTAAACTTGCTGAAATAAAATCATTCAAAGCTTATATTTTTAAAATGGGTAAAAATGCGATTTGTAATTACTACGACCACTCTCTCGTCAACAATAAGTTTGTGGCAGAACAACTTACACGTACCGATTTTTTTGAGAATACTGAAGAAATTATTTTCGCAAAACAACTTCAAAGCTTAATTGATTTGGCCGTAAGTAAAATGCCATCGCAACGCAAGCTTATATACACTTTGAGCCGAATTGAAGGATTGCCAAATGATAAAATAGCTGTCAAATTAAACATCAAGAAGCGCACTGTGGAAAACCATTTAACAGCAGCATTAGCCGATCTTAGAAAAACAATGAAGCAGTATTGATTTTGCCCGGGCGAAACTCATAAGTATCATACTACACAAGCACCTTTAAGTGTTAATTAGAAGATTGTCCAGACATTTTTTAGCCTTGTGTATCATTAAAAATATACATCCGTTTAAACTTACCAACACAATTTATTTTACAAATGCAAATAATCTATCATAAATGCATTTTTTAATCCCAATACGATATGAACTTAAAAATCAATATTTTATGTTTTATGTGGTTTATGTGGTCTGTTGCATCCGGCATAAACCAATACACTAACTCAGTTATTATTCCGGCAAATTATAATATGGGATCTGCCGCCGACCCTTTTGTACTCAAAGATGCCAATGGGGTTTATTATTGTTATGTAACCGGCAAGGGTTTTCCTGCTTTCGTTTCCCGCGATTTAGTCAGATGGATAAAAGCCAGCACCAACCCATTTCCCAATAGTAATTACAAGTGGGCTACCGATAACTTTTGGGCACCGGAAGTGGTAAAAGTGGGTTCCACTTATTATATCCATTATACCGGAAAAGCAACAGATGGATTTATGAAAATAGGACTTGCAAAATCAACGAGCCCACTTGGCCCATTTGCTGATGTTTCGAATAAACCGTTTTATTCAATGAAAAATAATAGCATTATAGATTCTCATATTTTTTTTGATGACAACGGGAAAACCTATTTGTTTTTTGCAAAAGATATGTCGACGAACTATATACCGGGAAGCACCACAAGAAGACGCAGTGAAATATGGGGAATAGAAATTAAGCCGGACTTATCAGATACCATTGGACCAGCGAAACAATTATTCTATCCAACGCAAGGTTGGGAAAGTCCAAACAATAATGAGGCATGGAATGAGGCTCCAACTATGATTAAACATAATGGTATGTATTATCTTATGTATTCGGCAAATTGTTATTGCGACAATTACAGTGTGGGCTATGCAATTGCAAAATCACCCTTGGGCCCATGGGTCAAATACGGAGGCAATCCTATTCTTAAAAGTGTGCCTGATTATGTTTCTGGCCCGGGACATAACTCAGTTGTCATGTCTCCAGATAATTCTGAAATGTTTTGTGTTTATCATTCTCATATAGACTTAGTTGCAAAAGGAGGAAATCGGAAGATAAATATCGACCGCATGGGATTTAATGCTAGTGGAGTATTATATGTTGATGGTCCCACTTATACCGCTCAAAATTATCCATCTGCCACAGTAAGTGAAATTGATAATCCTGTTTCTCCAAAACTGAAATTTATTTATGATCCAACGAATAAGCAAATTGGCATTGATATACCAGCAAATAGCTTAAAAGTGTCTGTATACAATACTTGTGGGACTTTGATATATACAGCTCCGATTAACGCGGATATGAACCAATTAAATATAAATGTCAGTAAGTTTCCTCAAGGGCTGTATATTGTCAGGCTTGACAATCGTGATATGTCATCCATTACTGGCAAGCTTATTATAAATTAATTTCGGGAATTATCTTTAGCTTTTACATTTCTTTTATTATTTGAATTCATACACAATCTGCCCTTGTTAGTCGATTACAAGGGCAGATTGTTTTTTCTGCATAATTGAAGGTTGTTGAAGCTCATTATGTTGAAATATACATTTCTTCAGTAGATTTTGGGTTGGTCGAAATTTCAGAGCAACTTTTGAGCAACTTGCTCCAAAAACGGAAATGCCTGACTATCATTTCTGATAATCAGGCATTTGAAAAATCATTTTGTTGTCTCACAAAGATTCGAACTTTGACAGGCAGAACCAAAAACTGCAGTGCTACCATTACACCATGAGACAATCATACGCCTTATTTCTAAAGCGGTGCAAAGATACGACTTTTTTCCTTTCCTGCAAAAGCTTTTTGGAAATTATTCCCACTTTTGACCGATTCCGTTTATTCTGCAATCAGTAAATAGTAGTTTTTCTTTCCCTTTTGAACCAATAAATATTTGTCATTGAGAAGCTTTGAGTCATTTAGCAGCTCATCCTGGCTTTCGAGTTTTTCTTTGTTAATACTCACTCCACCCGACTGTACCAGCTTACGCATCTCCCCTTTTGAAGGGAAAACAGCTGCATTTTCAGTCAACAAATCAATAACTTTAACGCCCGAAGCCAGCAATTCTTTGGAAATAGTGAACTGTGGAACGCCATCGAATACCGCCAACAGCGTTTCTTCATCCAGTTTTTTCAATGCTTCGGAAGTTGAGTTTCCAAACAAAATATTTGATGCCTCAACCGCCGCATTGTAATCTTCTTCGGAATGAACCATCACAGTCACTTCCTGCGCCAGGCGCTTTTGAAGAATACGCAAATGTGGAGCCTGTGAATGTTCTGCCACAAGGCTATCAACCTCATCCTTGCCAATAGCTGTAAATATTTTAATATATTTTTCAGCATCAGCGTCGCTTACGTTCAGCCAAAACTGATAGAATTTATACGGCGAAGTATACCGGCGATCCAACCAAACATTTCCACTTTCAGTTTTTCCAAATTTACCTCCATCGGCTTTGGTAATCAACGGACAAACCAACGCAAAGGCTTCGCCACCGGTTTTGCGGCGAATCAGCTCGGTTCCGGTAGTGATATTTCCCCATTGATCAGAACCTCCCATTTGCAATTTGCAGTTCTTAGTTTGGTACAAATGCAAAAAGTCGAAACCCTGAAGAAGTTGGTATGAAAATTCGGTAAATGACATACCCACACTTGATTCATTACTCAGGCGTTTTTTCACCGAGTCCTTAGCCATCATATAGTTAACGGTAATATGCTTGCCAATATCCCGTATAAAATTCAGGAATGAATAATCCTTCATCCAGTCGTAGTTATTTACCAGTTCAGCAGCATTTGGAGCATCACTGTCAAAGTCGAGGAATTTTTTCAATTGTGCCTTGATACATTCCTGATTATGTCGAAGTGCGGTTTCATCCAGCAAATTGCGTTCTGCCGATTTTCCCGACGGATCACCAATCATACCGGTAGCACCACCCACCAACGCGATAGGTTTATGCCCGGCTCGTTGAAAATGTTTCAACATCATCACACTTACTAAATGGCCAATGTGAAGTGAATCGGCCGTAGGATCAATACCCACATAAGCTGCTGTCATCTCTTTGGCCAGTTGTTCTTCAGTGCCCGGCATTTGAGTGTGTATCATGCCACGCCATTGGAGTTCGTCGATAAAATTCATGTTCTATATCGTGTTTTTTATTTATTATCAGCTATTTTTTGAACGCGCAAAGATACTACTTTTTAGTTTTACGAACAAGAATAAAACAGAGCGGATTTATACCTCTGAAACAACCTGCTCCTCTTGGCAGGATTAATTTATTTCAGTACTTTCGCTATTGCTATCCATAAATATCAACAAAAATGAAATTCAGCAAGTTAGCAATTCTTATCCTGTGCACCGCCTCATTCAACGCCTGTAGCCCGAAAGTATGGCGAATCACCCGCGAATCATCCGTCAACATTCCTATTGACAGCACAACTGAGGCTCTGGCTGATAAAACCTACGAAGCCTCGTTGCTACCAATCAAACACCGAATTGACACCAAAATGAACATAGTCATAGGACAAGCTACGGAAACAATGCGGTCGCACGCACCAGAAAGCCTGTTATCAAACTTTTGCGCCGACGTTTACCGCCAAGCAGCAACCGATTTCATGGGTGAAAAAGTCGATCTGGCAGTTGTAAATCTGGGCGGATTGCGCACTGCAATTCCAGCCGGCAACACTACCGTTCGGAAAGTGTTTGAATTAATGCCTTTCGAAAACGAACTGGTTATCCTTTGGCTGAAGGGCGATAAATTGAGGGAGCTACTCAGTTTTTTCGCCAAAGTGGGAGGAGAGGGCGTATCGGGCCTGCAAATGCAAATCAGCAACGGAAACGCCATCAACATTAGTATTTCAGGCAAACCATTGGACGACAACAGACTTTACAGCATTGCAACAAACGATTATCTGGCAGGTGGGAACGACAAGATGCTTCAACTGGCTATGTATGAAAAACGTCTGAATACGGGCATAAAAGTCCGAGACATGCTAATTAATTACATTAAAATGGAAACGCAGAAAGGAAACAAAATACAATCAACACTTGACGGACGAATCACATTAATCCCAGAACAGAAATCACGTTAACTCTCTATTCAGAACATCTGTATGAATAACAGCAGACCACATAAAAATAAGCTAATTCACATCCTGAAATTAGGAATTCTTTTCCTGTTTATAACCCTACCCGCCTTTGCCGGACAAAAAGTAAAACTGGTTATTTTGCACACCAATGACACTCATAGTCAGGTAGAACCTTCCGAGAAATCATCACTTAAAACTGCCAACATGGGTGGGTACGCACGACGAATGGGCGTAATAGAAAAAACACGTAAAGAAGAAAAGAATATACTGTTATTGGACGCCGGAGATTTCTGGCAGGGAACCCCATATTTTAATTTCTACAACGGACGTGTGGAAACAGACGCTATGAACCGCATGAAATACGATGCAGTGACGCTTGGCAATCATGAGTTTGACAATGGGCTGGACACTTTGGCTGCGATATTACAAAAAGCCCAGTTTTCGGTTATAAGTTCCAACTACGATGTAAGCAAAACCCCATTAGCCGCCTGGGTAAAACCATGGATAATTATCAAAAAGGGAGAATTGAAGATTGGCATTATGGCTCTGAATGTAGACCCGAAAAGTTTGATTATTGAGAACAATTACAAAGGCATGACTTACGAAAACCCCTTCGAAAAGGCCAACGAGATTGCCACGCTATTAAAAAAGAAAAAGAAATGTGATGTAATCATCTGCCTTTCGCATTTGGGTGCAGATTCAATCAGTCAGGAAATAAACGACTTTGAAATAGCCCGAAAATCAAAATATATAGATGTAATCATTGGTGGGCACTCACACAGTATGATTGCCAATACCATCAGAAAAAATGCCGAGCAAAAGCCAGTCATTATCGCTCAAACCGGCAAGAGCGGATTCTTTTTAGGAAGAATAGACCTGGAACTGGAAAAGAAATAAGCCGGATTATTTATTTTACAACAACAAACTAACCAACCCACATTTTCTGACAAAACAATCTTAATGAAACAGCATACAAACATTGGGCTTTATTTATCAAATACATCCAACAAAAATCAGATTCTGAAGCAAATAATGGCAAACATTTTTCTGCAGCAACACGTTGATTTGAGTCAGCTAAAAGGTGCCTTATTTTCATCCATCACCATCGACCGCCTGATTGAAGATGAATTGAGACACGACCATTTCCCGATTCAAACCGCTGAAAACTCAAGCCTGTCGACCATGTCGAGCGGACAGCAGAAAAAAGCGCTTCTCATGTATCTTATAGCACAACAACCGGAATTCATGGTACTGGATGATGTATACAGCAACATTGATAAAAAAACACAGGAGTTTATTACCGACAAGCTATCGCAATTATCCGGCACAACCCTGCTGATTCAGCTCTTTTTCAGAAAACGCGATTTATTGCCCTTCATCGACACAGTCTACACCATCAATTGTACCAATGAAATAACCAACAGACAAAACGCTGAAGATTTCAGAAAATCAGACACTGAACAAACAACAACCAGCCACCAGTTCTTACTGCCTGCAGAGTACAATCAGGATCATGCAGATATAAATCCACTGGTGCAGTTAAACTCTGTTTCGGTACATTATGGCGACAAAAAGGTACTGGACAAAGTAAACTGGACCATTCAGAATGGCGAGTTTTGGCAACTCGTAGGACCAAACGGTTCCGGTAAGAGCACCATGCTTTCAATCATTATTGGCGACAATCCGCGTGGATACGGACAGGATATGATTCTTTTCGGGAGAAAGAAAGGGTCGGGCGAATCTATCTGGGACATTAAGCGGCAGATAGGCTATTTCACTCCTGCAATGATTGAGCAGTTTACAAGAGTGGACACGGTGGAAAATATGATTATTTCGGGACTAATGGACTCTGTCGGGCTTTATACCCGGCCCACCGACCTGCAAAAAGACATTGCCAAAAGCTGGATAGAAAGACTGGGAGCAACCTACCGCAACCGGACATTTCAAAGCCTTTCGTTAGGGCAGCAACGCATGGTAATGGTAGCCCGGGCAATGGTAAAACACCCACCATTACTCATTTTGGACGAACCTACAATAGAACTCGACGATGAAAACAGCCGTCTTTTCATAGATATGGTAAATGCAATTGCCGCCGAGAAAAAAATAGCAATCATATACGTTTCTCATCGGGATGAACAAGGCCTGCAACCAGACAAAATATTCGAACTCATCCCCACTCCCAATGGTCACACCGGCATAGTAATCGAAACTACATAACGTTGATTTTCAGCAAAAACCTATGCACCGGAAACTTTTAACTCAATATTTACTCAAAAACACAAAATCTGCAAACACAAATTAATTTTAAGAAAACAATTTCATATTTAATATTGTTTAACTATTCCAGTCCTAATCCGACTCGTCCGTAGATAAAAGCACACACTTTTTATCCGGGTCATAGATCTCATTTTAAACTTATTAAATCTGATTGTTTATGAACTCAACTGCATTTTCAAAACTCAAAGTCAGATGGCAGGATTCAGATTTACAGGCATTTGAAGAACTGTCACAAAAATCCGTTGTATTTAAGGATTTAGTACAGTTGCTGCAGCCCGGAAAACATTTTATGTTTATTCTGAACGAAATTCAGTCGAAGATAGAATGGGTAAGTCCTTCTTTTTCAAGCGTAATAGACTACCCCGAAAGCGAGTTACATAATTTGTTTGACAAACGCAACATACATCCCGACGAACGCGAAGCCATACTGGAAATTGAAATGAAAATCCAGCGTTTTATCTCGGAAACACCCCCCGAAGAACTTCATGATTTCAAGTTAATGTATGATTTCCGGTTTCGGAATAAAGATGGGAGCTACATCAGGCTACTTATGCAACAAATTCACATTCCTGAAAAAAGATCTTCACTTACCCATAAGATTGTCGGAATTGTTTGCGACATATCCTACCTCAAAACCGATGGCGCTCCTTCATTCTGCATTCTGAATGTAAAAGAAACCACAACTATGCAACCCTCCGAGCAGGACGATTCCGATTTTTCACTGGATTCTTTCTCCAAACGGGAAAGAGAAATTATCTCATTAATTATCAGCGGAATGTCCTCTCGCGAAATTGCAACGAAACTTTTCATCTCGATTGATACAGTAAAAAATCATCGTAAAAACATTCTGACAAAGTCAAACTGCAGCAACTCAATACAGCTGTTCAACAAATGCGTGCACTCTGGCTGGAATAAATTATACTCATAAAATCGATGAAATTCAACCAACTAGAATATCTTGGTCAAAAAATGACCACTTAGGGCTATTGTGAGGTAATATTAAACACTGTATTTTTGACACACAGAATCGGAAACAATGCATTTTGTTTTACCGAATATAAAAAGAGACTGACAAAGCAACGTATGGAAAGTTTTTAACAATCCAATACATTAACAAGCGTCTATACAAGCTCAAATCAGTCACTTTGAAAAATAAACCAACCAACCTTTTCTATGATTCTTTTAACTGTGTAATGAAAACTTGCGGTCTCAAGCAAAACCTGAGACCGCTTAATTTTTTTCACCCCAACCAATCACTCTTTCGAACGAATCAGCATTACCGACCCGACAAGCATGGGCATAATAAAATTCACCGCCCAAACGCAAACACCTGCCAATGCAATATTAACCAACTGCCCGGAATATGACCCAATTACCAAAACAGCAGTCGACCCCCGAACAGCAGCTTCAGAAAAAGCAATGGCTGGCGAAAACGTCACGAACAAATAATTGGTAGGAATTGCAATCAAAGCTTCGGATAGGTGCAACTGAACTCCGAAAAAACGCAACATCAAAAAAAACTGGATACTGAAAACAATATAGCGAAGCATTGAAACACCTACAATACGTAACAAATCGCCACGTCGGCATGCCGAAAGTCCGGTTGTAAAATGACTAATTTTGTCAGCAATATTAGTTTGAGCCAGATACCGGCTTAGTTTTGGCAACGAGAAATAGACCACCCCGGACAACAACAAAGCTGAGAGGGCAATCCACATAAAGTTCTCCATATCAACCTCCAGTGCGTTAGCCGTAGAATAGAAGAAAATAAGACAGGCCGGCACGCCGCATATAGTCATCACAAGATTCTGAGTAAGACTATTTACAACACTCATGGTAATTCCTGCTTTCCGATTTGCGGGATACAGATAAGCTATACGCCCCAACAATTCACCTACGCGGTTAGGTGTAAAAAAACCGGTCGAAATGCCTGCCAACACAGCTTTAATGGACGTTTTTAATGAAATATGTTGAATATGTGCCGTCAACATTTTCCACTTAACAGCTTCGAACAACCAGTTAAGTGGCAGCAGGACAACAACAGCCAACAGCCACCAGAATTGTGATACCGGCAATTGCTTCCACCACAAAAGAAGTTGGAAGTAGTGATCAAAATGAATCAGTTTGTATGCGAGAAATGAATATGCCGCTACTGCAACACCCCATTTTAAAAGCAACTTCCAGTTTTTTATAAGGAACCCGGAAGCATTTATTCTGAAGCGATTCATCATTCCCAAAGAAAATTAAAAAGTCTTTTATCTGAAGTTGCTTTTAGAATTCGCAGCAGGATTTTGGGGAATTTTAAACGTAAACTTTTTCTGCGAAAAATAGCTTATCAAAACGCAAACAAAAGTAGCTGCCATTTGCGAAGGAGTTGTCCAAAAGTGAAATCCATCGACCAATATCTTTAAAACAATTGTATTAACACCCAGATTTACAAACACAATCATAAAATACCTGTACAGTTGAACATGTCCACGCAATTCGGAAGCAGTGAATGTAACATACTTCTGCAATAAGAACCCAAAAAAATTTGAAAATGGAAATGTGATTATAAGGGCAGCCATATGAGCACTTAGTGGAAAAAAGCCCAACGACAAAGTTTTTTGATGTAAAACAAAATTATAGACTACGAAAAATAAAAACCATGAAAAAGCTACATTGATAGCCCCTGTAAAACCATAACGAAAAAAACGTAAGGTAAAATACTTACGAAATGGCGGATAAAAAAAGTCGATAGCACGACTAATCCAACGTCCAATGGTTTCGAATAATTTTCTCATAATTGGAATGAAATCAATAATGCAGTGGGTTAATTAAACTGAAAAAGTAGGATAATCGAACAATTATAGCTACTTTTGTGCGCAATTTAGAAAATAATTCTTCCACACAGGCTGCAAAGATACAACAATCTAAATTGACTATTGACAATAAAGAATTGACAACCTGCCGATTTATTGAAAATTAACTTTAAACAGATCAATTCCAATCAACCATATTTTTTAAGTAACGAATATGCCCGACGACTATCATAGTTATGACACAAGTAAGAGCGAAAAAATACTTGGGCCAGCACTTCCTCAAAGATATGGAAGTTGCCCGTCGTATTGCCGGGAGCTTAATGCTCAACGGCCGCACATCTGTGCTTGAAATTGGTCCGGGAATGGGTGTTCTTACCCAGTTTTTACTTCAAAATCCACTTATTGATCTTACCGCCGTAGAACTCGATGGCGAATCGGTTGAATATCTTCACCAACATTACCCTGCATTAAACGTTATAGAAGCCGATTTTCTGAAAATGGATCTAAAAAGTCTGTTTCCTGATAAATTCTGCATCATCGGCAACTTTCCTTACAATATTTCCAGCCAGATTTTCTTTAAAATGCTCGACAACAAGGATTCAATACCCTGCTTGTCAGGAATGATTCAAAAAGAAGTGGCTGAACGGATTGCTGCACCGGCAGGAAGCAAGACCTACGGCATTCTCAGCGTACTGATGCAGGCATACTACAAAATCGAATACCTTTTCACGGTACACGAGCACGTTTTTGACCCTCCGCCCAAGGTCAAATCGGCTGTTATTCGCTTTACCCGCAACGATGTGTCGCAAATTGAATGCAACGAGCAACTATTCAAGACGGTAGTGAAAACAGCCTTTAACCAACGTCGCAAAACCTTACGTAATTCTCTGAAGCCACTGGGACTGGGCGACAGCACTATTTTTGCAGATCCGCTTTTCGATAAAAGACCTGAGCAATTAGATGTAGCTGCATTTGTAGACCTGACAAACAGAATTGACGCTGAAATAAAAAAACGCAATACTTAAGAGAAGCCTATTACTTGCATCAGCAAATGACAAAGGACTTGCGAAAAAAAAATTATAAATTTAATCCAACATGGACGACTATCACCCGAAATTATTGTAAATCAGAATAGAGACTCATGCTGCATGCGCTCTATTCAAAAAGTATGGAGGAAAACAAACATGAGAACTCAATCTGACCACAGAATTGGAGCCGTTCCTGCTGCCAGTCAACGTGTTTACGAACACGCTACGGTAGAAAACACCACCAGAGCCCACTTTGTGAATGTAAACAAGTTTCAAATCCCTATTCCGCTTTAACCTGACGGAAAAACAACATTTCTACCTCAATGAATGTTGCAGGTAGCAAGAGAAACCAATACAATACATTCACACTCCCCGTCTTCGGCATAAAACAACATACAGCCGGAGCAAATAAAACAAGGAGGGACTAAAAATGACACCGCAACAAACCTTTTACCTCAGCCGCGCTATCGGCTGCAAACTTATTGATACCAACGGACAAAAAATAGCCCGGGTAGCCGATATATACATTAACACTTCTGCATCTACACCGGACATGGATGATGCTTTCCGTCCACAGGTCATCGGATTAAAAGTAAAGATTCAGGGACAAAAGAAAGTACTCGATTTTTCGCACATTAAATATCAGCCCTATAAAGGCCAATATCAGTTTATTTGTTCCAAAATTGAGGAATTGAACAGCGAGCAGCAGGAAAGAGCATTGCCGCTGGCACACAATATACTTGATCGTCAAATTGTTGACATTAACGGTCGGAAACTGGTACGCGTCAACGACATACGTCTGGTTTCAATCTCTTCAGGAACTTATGCTATTGCCGTGGACATTGGCACGGAAGGCTTGCTCAGGCGACTTGGAGTAGCAAAACCGATTTCGAAAATGCTAAAGATTTTCGACCTGTCGCTGCCTACGCGTTTTATTCTTTGGGATGACGTAGAAGCTTTCGACACCGCCAATTTCAACATTAAACTTTCACACACATCGAGTAAACTTCAAAAGTTGCATCCATCTGATCTGGCTGACATTATTGAAGAAATGGGAGCACCAACGCGTACCAAAGTATTCGAATCGCTGGACGAAGAAAAAGCAGCCGATGTACTTGAAGAAATGGAACCATACGCTCAGGCCCAAATCATCGAAAGCTTGTCGGTAAGTAAAGCTGCAGATGTATTAGAGAAAATGCCTGCCGACGAGGTAGCCGACCTGTTCGACGAACTGGAAGACGAAAAAGTACAGGAGCTGCTCAACGAAATGGAAAAAGAGTCATCGGAAGAAGTTCGCGAACTGCTGGAATACGAAGAGAAAGAAGTCGGCAGCCTGATGACAACGGACTTTATGTCGTTCCACGAAACACTTACAGTAGATGAAGCACTCCACATCCTACGTCAGGAAAAACCCGAAGCTGACAGAATCTACTCCTTATTTGTTGTGGACGAAAAAGAAAGACTTATTGCTACGGTATCGCTTCGTGATTTGGTGATATCGCTTCCAACAATGACGCTGGCTGAAATCATGAACAAAGATATTATCAAAGTGCGCGACGAAGATAAAGTGGATACGTTAGCCATGATTATTTTAAAATACGACCTTTTGGCAATCCCTGTGATAGATGCTACAAATGTGCTGGTTGGTATGGTGGTTATCGATGATATTGTAGAAGACCTTATGGACAAAGGAAAAACGAAGAAAGGAGGCCGTACATGGAGATGATAAAAGGAGGCGAGTTCACAAAAAAACGCAAAAACATTTGGAAAAATATATTGATATTTCTGGCCGTGTTAGGCCCGGGAATTATCACCGGAAGTGTGGATAACGATGCGGGCGGCATTACCACATATTCTGTTGCCGGCGCGCTGTATGGTTACAACCTGCTTTGGACAATGATTCCGGCACTTATCGTATTGATTGTAGTACAGGAAATGAATGCCCGCATGGGAATTGTATCCGGCAAAGGCTTAGCTGACTTGATCCGCGAAACCGCCGGTGTAAAAATCACGTTCTTCATTTTTGTCGGATTGCTGGTGGCCGATATTGGTAACACCACTACCGAGTTTGCCGGTGTGGCAGGAAGTATGCAGGTTTTTGATATCAGTAAATACATCAGCGTTCCAATTGCTGCGGCATTAGTATGGTGGTTGGTAGTAAAAGGCACTTACAAATTCAGCGAACGCGTGTTCCTGATTTTCAGTGCTTTCCTGTTGGTCTACGTAGTATCGGCCATAATGGGCAAACCACATTGGCACGACATTGGCCACGCTATGATCCACCCTGACATTCAATATAATAAACAATATCTGGCAATTGTAATTGGTATAATCGGAACGACCATTGCCCCCTGGATGCAATTCTACATGCAATCGGCCGTAATTGAAAAAGGGCTAAAAATAACCGACTATAAATACACCTTAATGGATGTAATTATAGGAAGTGTTATCACTGTGGTAGTAGCATTTTTCATTATTATTGCGTGTGCTTCGACGCTTCATTTGAACGGAATCAGGATAGAAGAAGCTAAAGACGCAGCTATGGCGCTTAAGCCAATTGCGGGAGATTTGGCTTCGGTTACTTTTGCATTTGGCTTGTTTGTTGCGTCAATTTTCTCGGCAACTATTTTACCCGTCGCCACAGCATTCTATGTTTGCGAAGCATTCGGTTGGGAAGCGGGTATCGATAAAAAATGGAAAGAAGCACCTCAATTTTATTGGTTATTTACGTTTATCATTATTATTGGAGCCGCCATTATTTTAATTCCAAACGCACCGCTTATCCTTATCACTTTGTGGTCGCAAGTGGCAAACGGGCTGTTACTCCCTGTAGTTTTATTGTGTATGATCTTAATTGTCAACAACAAAGAAGTCATGGGTGAATATGTAAACAAACCATTTCAAAATATTATTGGCTGGACAACGATCATAATATTAATTGGGCTAACCGCCACGCTTTTTGTTTCTTCATTCTTGTAAACAAAAAGTATATCAAAGATGAAAAAACATTCTGGCACATAAATTTCAAAAAAAAGAAAGGAGTCATTTCTATGTCCGAACTAAGAATCTTTTACCACGAAGATACAAGAATAAAAATTTCAAAAAGTCTTGAAACGCTACAAAAAGTCGACCTGAAAGAACTTATCTGGATTGACCTGAACGACGTTTCGGATGCCATTGAAACCGAGCTGGAGCAATTTCTGAAAATCTATATACAGGAAGATGAGGAGATTGAAGAAATCGAGATGAGTTCGCGGTATATGCAAACCGACGACAGCATTGTAGCCAATTCCAACTTTCTGCAGGACAGCTATATCATGGAGCCGGTTTCTTTTATTCTCAAAAACGGAATTTTGGTTTCGGTCCGTAATACCGACTTAAAATCGTTCAACGAAACTATTAAAAAAATCTATGCCAATACGCGCAACTTCCCAACAGGCTATCATGTACTGGTAACCCTGCTTGAAACACGGGTGGAATATGACGCCGATATGATTGAGGAAATTACGGATCAGATTACCGGCTTAAGTAAAACGCTGAACACTGAAGATGATCTGGACCAGGACATCCTGATCCGAATCAAGGACCTACAGGAAAAGGTAATGATTATCAGGCAAAACATCATTGACAAACAACGCGTGGTATCAAACATGCTCAAATGTGATTTTTTCCCCGCAGAGTTGCTACCTCGCCTGACAATGATTATCAAAGATATAAACTCGCTATTTGAATATACCCGTTTTGGTTTTGATCGTCTGGACTATCTGCAGGATACGTTCCTTGGTTTGGTAAATCTGCAACAGAATAAAATTATCAAAATCTTTACAGTGGTTTCGGTAATTTTCATGCCTCCAACACTGATTGCAAGTATCTACGGGATGAACTTCAAGCATCTACCCGAACTAGATTGGAAACTGGGTTATCCGGTATCTATATTGATGATGGTTGGATTTTCAGGAGCTGTTTTGATTTATTTCCGCAGGAAGAAATGGCTCTAAAAAAAACTCTGCACATGCGCTAATAAAAGTTGAAGAGGCAAAATAGTCGTTACTATTTTGCCTCTTTTGTGTTCCGGTCTTTTGCCTATATGCTTACTTCGAATTATATCACCGTCATTTCTCCACACATGCTTATACTCAGGCGGTGCTTAACATCGTTTACAGAAGAGTATTCGCCAAGCAAGTACATCAATTTGGTAACAATAGCTTCGGTAGTGCAATCATAAGCACTCATTACTCCTGCATTCACCAAATTCAAACTTGTTTCATAACGTCCCATCTCCACTGATCCTGTACTACATTGCGTTTTGTTTACAATCAAAATCCCTCGGTCTGTAGCATTCTTTAATGCATTATAAAACCAGGTTCGACGTGGAGCATTACCTGTACCAAAGCTCTCGAGAACGACAGCCTTCAGTCCGGGGATATTGAGAATGGCATTTACCGTACTTTCACTTATTCCGGGAAAAAGTTTAAGAATAGCTATATTTTGATCTATCTTAGTCCGCACCCTAAGTGAAGAGTCTGAAGAAGGATAATGAATATAAGAACGGAAATACTTGATATGCACTCCGGCTTTGGCCAGTGGCGGATAGTTATAGGAATTGAACGCACTAAAATGTTCGGCATTTTTCTTAGTTGTGCGATTTCCCCTGAATAACGTGTCTTCAAAAAAGATACATACTTCAGGCACAATCGGCTGTCCGCTTTCCTTTGCAGACGCTATTTCGATAGCTGTAAGCAGATTTTCCTTTGCATCGGACCGCATCATACCAATAGGCAACTGAGCCCCTGTAAAAATGACGGGCTTGGACAGATTTTCGAGCATAAAACTCAGTGCTGAGGCCGAATAAGCCATTGTATCGGTACCGTGCAGCACTACAAATCCATCAAACTCGTCATAGTTTTCCTGAATAATAAGTGCCACCCGCTCCCACACTTCAGGCTGAACATCGGACGAGTCAATCAACGGTAAAAAGGGAATAGTTTTGATTCTAATTCCAATCTGTTTAATCTCGGGCATTAGCTCTTGCAACCTTTTAAAATCAATGGGACGCAATGCCCCGGTTGCCGGATCTTCAGACATACTGATTGTTCCACCCGTAAAAAGCAATAATACAGCACTTTCTTTTTCCACAAACTAGCTCATAAAAATTTGTGCAAAGTTAGTATAAAAATTCACTGTCAGAATTTTCAAACATATTTTCTACACAAATATTTCATCCTCGTAAGCAAAAAACTCTGTAAATCAACGAGCCGTACAAATCAACCAAGCAAAACCACACTTTTTAGGCCATTTTTATGGGTATTATTAGTAACTTTGCAACCCAACAACAAAAATGAAAAAATGAACCGGATTTTTCTGATCGGATATATGGGTTCGGGCAAAACCACTATTGGCAAACAGCTGGCCTCGCGGCTCGGATATAGTTTCGTGGATATGGATGCCTACATTGAAGAAAAGCAGTTTAAAACCGTTTCGCAGATATTTGCTGAAAAAGGCGAGCACGAATTCAGACAACTGGAACAAAAGTGTCTCCACGAGGTGGCTGAATTTAACAACACTATTATCTCTACCGGTGGAGGAGCACCTTGTTTTTTCGACAACATGGAATACATGAATAACAGGGGACTTACGATTTACCTGAAACTGACAGCCGCCCAACTTGCCGAAAGACTGGAACTGATAGGTGTGAGCAAACGCCCATTACTGGCAAACTGCACAGGTGAAGACCTACGCACATTTATTGCCGATGGTTTATCTGTACGCGAACCATTTTATGCTAAAGCGCATTATTCATTTTCCGGCGATATAGGAGAAACGGTGGATAATATTTGTGAATTGCTTTCAAAACAATAAACTATCCGGTTTATAGTCGAAAAAAGTCAATCTCACCCGCAATACAAAAAGAAACCGGTGAAAAACACCAAACCAAACTATATCAGAGCATGAAACAAGCCTGAAAAACAGGAAGAGTTTGTTCTGAAAAAATTATTTTCGTATGAACACAAAAATTTACAGCGTAATAACCGGAACCGGGAGTTACATTCCTTCAAAAAGAGTCAAAAACGAAGATTTTATCAATCGCGAGTTTTACGAGCCCAATGGTGAAAAAATCGACAAAGACGGCCGTGAAATTACCGAGAAATTCAAGGAAATCACCACCATTGCCGAAAGGCGTTATATCACAGACGATCTGACAACATCGGACATGGCTTTTTTTGCTGCCGAGGAAGCTATCAAGTCTGCCGGCATCGACAAGGAACAACTGGACTACATCATTGTAGCCAACAATTTTGGTGATACCCAGTACAACAACCGCGCTTCAGACCATGTACCCGCCATGGCATCGAAAGTAAAACACAAACTGCAAATTAAAAATCCTGAAACCATTGCCTACGACATAACCTTTGGCTGCCCTGGCTGGTTACAGGCTGTTATTCAAGCCAATTACTACATAAAATCTGGAGATGCAAAAAAGATATTAGTAATCGGAGCAGATTTATTATCACGCATCAGCGACCCACACGACAGAGACTGTATGCTATATGCCGACGGTGCAGGCGCCGTTATACTTGAGGCCAAAGAAAGTAGCACCCCCGTTGGGATATTGGCCCACAAAACACGGTCCGATACATTTTCGCACGCAGGATTACTACATATGGGTCCTTCATACAATCCAGACTTTGAGAAAAAAGATGACTTGTTTCTTAAAATGAACGGTCGAAAACTATATGTGTACGCTATAGAAACTGTTCCCGGAGCCATAAAAGCCTGCCTGGACAGTAGCGAAATAGACATAAACGATGTAAAAAAAGTTCTCATTCATCAAGCGAATGGCAAACTTGACGACGCAATTTTAAAGAGGTTCTATGCGCTCTACGACATAAAAGAGATTCCGAATGGAATTATGCCAATGACCGTCGACACACTCGGGAATACATCAGTCGCTACACTACCTACTCTGTTCGACCTGATATTAAAAAACAACCTGAATAACCATCAAATAGACAAAGGAGATGTGCTTATCTTCGCGTCGGTTGGAGCAGGAATGAACATCAACGCTATGGTTTATAAAATGGAATAGATCTGCCGGCTATCTTATTATTTATAAATGGCGGGGTAATTATTCCGCCATTTATAATATTAACCAGTCGACTAACAATGATTTATTTGAAAATTGTGGATAACTTCACACAGATTCTTTCAGCTCCTTTCAAAAATTCCACTATCTTTATCCACGCAAAAAAACCGGCAACTACTGACTGTAAATTACCGGACAATAACCACTTAACATGAGTTCCTTCGTTCATCTTCACGTTCACTCTCACTATTCTGTTCTTGATGGAATGTCTTCCATCTCAGGCCTGGTGGATAAAGCATCCAAAAGCGGCATGCATGCCGTAGCACTTACCGATCATGGAAACATGTTTGGTATCAAGGAATTTTTCAATTACACCAAAAAGAAAAATGGCAAAGTGAAAAGCCAGATTTCCGACCTGCAAAAACAACTGAAAGCTGAAGGACTCAGCGAAGATGAAAAACAAAACATCCTCAAAGAGATAGAAGAGGCAAAGCACAAACTTTTCAAACCCATTATAGGCTGCGAAGCCTATGTTGCCCGCCGTGGCAGACAATCGAAAGAGGGAACAGAAGACCGAAGCGGTTACCATCTCGTATTACTGGCTAAAAACAAAAAAGGTTATCAAAACCTGTGCAAACTCGTTTCTATGTCATGGATTGAAGGCATGTACTATCGTCCCCGCATCGACCACGAAATACTGGAAAAATACAGCGAAGGATTAATTGCCTCATCCGCCTGCCTGGGTGGCGAAATTCACAAAAAAATAGAAAAAGGAGACCTCGAAGAAGCCGAAAAATCAATTTTGTGGTACAAACGCGTTTTTGGCGACGATTACTATATTGAACTACAACGTCATAAAACCGACAAGCCTAACGCCGACTACGAATGTTATGATAAGCAAATGCGCCAAAATGCGGAACTTATCAAACTGGCACAAAAAACCAACACCAAACTCGTAGCCACCAACGATGTTCACTTTGTAGAAGAAGAACACGGTGAAGCTCACGAACGATTGATATGCCTCAGTACGGGAAAAGATCTGGAAGATCCAACCCGTATGCGCTACACCAAACAGGAATGGTTGAAATCGCCGGACGAAATGTGGCAAATTTTTGCAGACATTCCGGAAGCACTCGAAAACTCAGTGGAAATTGCAAACAAAATCGAATTCTTCGATATTGATTCCGGTGCCATGATGCCCGTTTTCCCCATTCCCGAAAGCTTTGCCACCGAAGAACAATACCGGAGCAGATTTACGGAAGAAATGTTGCGCGAAGAGTTTGGAGCCGGATTTGACCGACTTGGGGGATATGAAAAAGCTGTCCGGGTGAAACTTGAAGCTGATTACCTTGCTAAACTGGCTTATGAAGGAGCTGCCAAAAGGTATGGCTCCAAACTTACAGCCGAACAAAAAGAACGTATTGATTTTGAGCTATACGTTATGAAAACCATGGGATTTCCGGGATACTTCCTTATCGTACAGGATTTTATCCGGGCAGCCCGCGATATGAAGGTTTCCGTTGGGCCCGGCCGTGGTTCAGCGGCTGGTTCGGTAGTAGCTTATTGTTTGCGCATTACCGACATTGATCCACTTAAATACGACTTGCTTTTTGAGCGTTTCCTGAACCCCGACCGTATTTCAATGCCCGATATCGATATCGACTTCGACGATGATGGACGAGGACAAGTATTGCGCTGGGTAACTGAAAAATACGGCAAAGAACGTGTGGCTCATATTATCACCTATGGCACCATGGCCACCAAATCTTCCATCAAAGATGTGGCCCGCGTTCAACGGCTACCGCTTTCGGAAGCCGACCGACTGACTAAACTTATCCCCGACAAATTTCCTGAAGGAGCAGATGGTAAAGCCCCTAAAGTAAACATTGCCAACTGCCTGAAATATGTACCTGAATTACAACAAGCCCGTAACTCATCGGATCAAAACCTGTCCAGCACACTGCGCTATGCCGAAATGCTGGAAGGAACGGTTCGTCAGACTGGCGTTCACGCCTGCGGTGTAATTATCGGTGCCGATGACCTGACTAATCTGGTTCCTCTAAGCACTGCAATGGACAAGGAAGCCAACGAAGAAATGCTGGTCACCCAATACGAAGGCTCTGTAATTGAAGAAATCGGATTGATCAAAATGGACTTTTTGGGACTGAAAACCCTGTCCATTATCAAAGAAGCATTATCGAACATCAAGAAATCAAAAGGAATAGATCTCGATATTGATTCCATTCCAATTGACGACAAAAAAACGTACGAACTTTTCAGCAAGGGACTGACAGTCGGAACATTCCAGTTCGAGTCGGCCGGTATGCAAAAGCACCTCATAAACCTTCAGCCTACCCAGTTTGAAGATTTAATTGCCATGAATGCCCTGTATCGTCCGGGTCCAATGCAGTACATTCCACAATTCGTAAACAGGAAACATGGTCGGGAAAAAATTGAATACCCATTCCCTATCATGGAAAACCGTTTGAAAGACACTTACGGAATTACCGTGTATCAGGAACAGGTCATGCTTCTGAGCCGGGACTTGGCTGGCTTTACCCGTGGACAGTCAGATGAGCTTCGTAAAGCGATGGGTAAAAAGCTTGTCGACAAAATGGAAGCACTGAAAGTGAAGTTCATGGAAGGCTGCGAAAAAAATGGCTTCGGTCCCAAAGCAAAACTGGAGCAAATCTGGAGCGATTGGGCCGAATTTGCCAAATATGCTTTTAACAAATCGCATGCTACCTGCTATTCCTGGATTGCCTACCAAACAGCCTATTTGAAAGCGCATTATCCGGCAGAATTTATGGCTGCCAACTTAACGCGCAACAAGGATGACATTACCGAGGTTGGAAAATTCATGGATGAATGCAAAAACCTGGGCATGAACGTACTTGGCCCCGATGTAAACGAGAGTGATTTGACTTTTACGGTAAACAACGAAGGAAATATCCGATTCGGACTTGGCGGCGTTAAAGGCGTAGGTGAAGGCGCCGTAGAAGCCATTGTAAATGAACGAAAAGCAAATGGCAAATTCAAAAGCATGTTCGACTTGGTTGAACGGGTAAATCTGACAGCCTGCAACAAAAGGGCGATGGAAAGTTTGGCATTATCAGGTGCTTTTGATAGCTTTGCAGACGTAAAACGCGAGCAGCTTTTCACCGAGAATAGCAAGGGCGAACAAGTACTGGAATCTATTCTGCGCTACGGCAACAAGTTCCAGACTGACTCTGCAATGGCTCACAACTCGCTCTTTGGAGGAATGGATTCTGTAGAAATAACCAAGCCCGAAATTCCATACGCCCCCGAATGGTCGCCACTTGAACGACTAAACAAAGAACGGGATCTGATTGGTATGTACCTATCAGCCCATCCGTTAGATGAATATGAATTCGAGATAAATCATATTTGCAACACAACAACTGTTGATTTAAAAGACCTATCGGTACTTCAGGGCAAACCATTAAAAATCGGAGGAATGGTCACCAATTTCCGACACGGCACCTCCAAGGCAGGAAACCCCTACGGGATTTTCACACTTGAAGATTACGCCGGCGCCTTCGAATTTCCATTATTTGGCAAAAACTACATTGAGTTTGGCAAATACATGATAAAAGACCTGTATCTTTACATTAATGCAATTGTTCAGGAACGAGGAGCCGACTTTAAATTCAAAAAACCGGAAACAAATCCGGATGCACCGAAAGAGCTTGAACTCAAAATTCAGAAGATTGAAGTATTCAACGATATAAAAGACAAGCTGGTTAATACACTAACGCTAACTATAAGGCTTCAGCAATTAACCGCTGATTTTGCTACCGAGCTGAACGATCTGGTATTAAACAACAAAGGCAATGTAAACCTATATATCAACGTAGTAGATGAGCTGTCACCAAACAAAGTAAAACTCTTCTCGCGCCAACACCGGTTCCAAATGAACAAAGAGATATACCATGCCTTACGAAAAGCTGAGGCCGATGAAATTCTCGAATTTCAGGTGCATTGATCGAAACAAATTATAGAATTTATAAATAAGTATATTTTACCGAGATAAAAAACATTTTATTCCAAAAGATGTTTTACTGACAACTTTTAGGAAACAATTTAAAACTTTAATATTATGGCTTTAGAATTTACTGATGAGAACATCAAAGAAATCATCAACAGTGGGAAACCGGTAGTAGTTGATTTTTGGGCAGAATGGTGCGGACCTTGCCGCATGGTTGGCCCAGTAGTGGAAGAACTTGCTAAGGAATACGACGGGAAAGTGGTTGTCGGAAAAATGGATGTGGATAACAATGTAGATACCCCAACCGAATATGGCATCCGCAACATCCCTACTATTTTATTTTTCAAAGATGGTAAGTTGGTTGATAAACAAATTGGAGCAACTCAAAAAGCTGTTTTGGCAGCAAAAGTTGAAGCCTTATTGTAAAAACACAACTAAAAAAACAAAAGCAGACAAACCGGTTATTTTCAATTCGGTTTGTCTGCTTTTTTATTACCGATACTTATAATTTCAAATAAAAATCCTTAGCCAACGAAGTAAATTCAGGTGAATAATGATGCCTTACGTCACTTTCAACTGTCAGTTCTGCTTCTTTCAATTCAGTCTGAATTTTTCTAAATTCCAACAAAACCCGCTTAACGTCCTTACCCGGCTTTGGGAAAACCCGAACCAATCTGGAACAATACAAGCCAGCCTTTTCAGCATACTCAACGCATTGCATTCCCTCTTTAATTGGCAAAATAAGGCTAATTCGTCCATCCGGGTTCAGAAGTTGAGATGTGTGGTCAATCAACTCACTATGAGTAAGCGTTTCGGCATGACGCGCCGTTGTCCTGCTTTCAGAAGGAGCCTTCAATGAATCAATAAAATAAGGAGGGTTTGATACAATCAAATCAAACCCGCCAGGCAAACTATTCGAAAATTCCTGCAAAGAACATTGTAACACTTCAATCCTATCCGGCCAGGGCGATTTTTCAATATTTTCACGAGCTTGCAGCGCTGCGCCAGCATCAATATCAATACCTACAATAGCTGAATTACTACGCTGAGCAAGCATCAAAGCAATCAACCCGGTACCGGTACCAATATCGAGTATACGTGTTGCAGCACCAATTTCAACCCACACACCAAGCAACACACCATCTATACCCACTTTCATGGCACATTTATCGTGATAAACAGAGAACTGTTTGAAATTAAAAAAAGGATTGGGCATATAAATTATCGTCTTCCGTTGTTTGAAGCAGGTTCTGATCGGCGCGCTGGAGCCGAAGATCCAGATGAAGACCGTGTTGCCGCAGGATTAGTTTGAGGCTGACTATTTCTGCGTACAGCAGAAGGTGCTGAAGGCTGAGAAGTGTTATACTCAGGGTTACTTCTCCGAACTGACTGAGGTGCTGGCTGCCCTGCTGGAACTGACTGTCGGTAACTACTACGCATATTCATATCTGTAGAAGGCACACGTACGACGGAATTTGGGCGAAACTCGCCCGGCGAACGAAAACCAGAAGATGTATTCGGGAGATTGCGGTGTACAGTCGGCGCATCAAATGTTGAACGTTCATACCGTTTAGTTTGCAAGCGCTCGTTCTGTTCAGCATTAAGAATCCTCTGAATATCAGCGCTCTTATTCTTCATTCGCTCAATGGCTTGAGTTCTGGTATTTGATATTTGACGCTCGCGGGCATAACGTAAATTTATTTCATAAACCTGCTTCGCCTGATCTTGAGTCAAATTAAGTTCCTGTTGAAGTTTTTCAGTTTGCTTTGCAGCCTCCTGTTCCGGTGTCCGCTGTGGAACAGACGAGTTATCCTGACCTCTCATTGGAAATGTCAGGGAACACATAAGAAAAACAAACAATATAGTTTTCAGGAATTTCATAAAGCAACAATTCATTTTAAGCTGTTGTATAACCTTCTCTCAAATCGACAAAATTCAGGCATATCTATCACAAAATTCTTACACACAATATAATTTATGCCTGTTTTACACACAAGAGGAGTTTATAAATCACACAAAAGACAACAATGATTATGCCAAAAGATGATCTACAACAACCCATCGAAAAAAGCTAATAATGATTAATATATGTAAATTATTGTTTATTATTAAAAACAAACTTTAGAAACAAAAGTACAAAGCAGATCAGATTTTGAAGTGATCAATTCTATTTTTTAAAACTCTCAAATTGCATCCCTCACTATAAATTCGAAAACAAAACACATTAACAACTGAAAGGAAACCGTTCATCTTTTAGTGAATATAAAATATTTTCACTTATAATAAAAACAAATATATTTACATTTATTAACGCCACGTAGTATTATTTGCTACACAACATCAAAACAACTTTGACAAACAAAAATAAATAATTAACTTTGCACCGTCTTTGAGAAAAGGAGCCCGAAGTGTAGCGATCATTTCAAACAGATTATATATCAACAGTTTGATATTATAGCACATCTTAATGTCATAATTAATTAACACATTATCAATGACATGAATACAAAAATAGCAATTGTTACCGATGTTTCTTTATTTTGTAACATTTTTACACCTTTGTTAATGAAACAAAATGCAAATGTACTTGTAGATATTTGCAGCAGCATTGATGAAATTGACAAAAAAATTGATCTTTCTACGTACAATTTAGTTCTGATAGATGGTGGCATGACTCACATGTCGTGCTTTGAAGCCATACAACACATCCGGTTCTCTAAACAAGCAGCCGTACCCATTTGGTTTTTCCCGGAGATCCAAACCGAGGAATATATCATGAAATCACGGATATTGGGAGTCAGCAGAATAATCCCAAAACCCTTTGATCCTCTCAAAATATCCAAAGAAATTTTCGAAAAATAGTTTCTTTTAGCAAAAAATTTCTACATTGTAGTTCTTTTTAAACACATTTCTTAATTCCTGAAAATCAAAACGTGCTTTATACGCCTGACTGCCTATAACCTATTTCGCCACCTGATGAAAGGCTTCACCCACAAGCCAATCTTAAATTATTGTCTATGAGAATAATAGTTCTTTATTTCAATTACATATCTGTCAGGTTATTCTTTTTTCTATTTTTTCTATTTATCCCAATCGGTTGTTATTTTCTGAATATCCCTCAAATAGAATTCGGAAGTACTGTCCTTGTCAATCCTTTTTTTCAAACTATCAGCACACTCCCAGTGTGGCTCTACATTATCAATTATCTGTCGGCAGTGCTTGTTATAAGCGTTATTCTTCTCTATTTTCTTACAACTTATTATATCCTGCATAAAAAAAGAACAAAAAGGATACATACAAAATACAATGACCTGCTGGTGAGCTATTTATTCGATTATTTATACGATGAAACATCGACCGACAAAGAAAAACGGGCCAAACTCATGAGGATAAAGAAATGCCTGAGATCCGATGTAACCAAACGTATATTTTTAAATAGGCTCAGGCGTGTTCACCTCCAGATGGACGGTGAAATTAAAGAGAGAAATTTCAATCTGCTCAAAGCCCTCCAATATAGCAGTTTTTTGCGAGCCTATCTTCAATCACCCTACCTCAGACACAAGTTGTTTGCACTACGCATTATTTCCGATTTTCACCTACAGGGCTACGAAGGTTATATTTATAAACTCACAAAGAATAAAAACAAGATATTAAATTCAGAAGCATTAGTAACGCTTGTGAAACTTTATATATACGACGATCACTTGTTTCTTGTTGATTTTCATAAGAAACTCTCTGTATGGGACATAAATATGATCGTAAACAAAGTACAACAACAACGGAACAATAACTTCAATCACCTTAAACTGATCAAATCGGAAATTCCTGAAATTTCGGTTGTTGGAATTATACTTTCACGACTGGACAAACAAATTCAACTAAAAAAAGAAATAAAGAAAAAGATTGAAAGTCCTATAGCCTTAGTTTCTGAGCAAGCTTTTCTGACCTATATATCGTTTGCATCTTGTCAGGAAGATTTTGAATACCTGACTTACAGATTTGAAGCCGCATCAGACACAGTCAAGTTACAAATTATCAAAACAATTGCTTTATTTAAAAACAAACGTGAAAAAACCAAGTTTTTAAATTGGGTGGTCGAAAACAAACCCATTTTATTCAAGATTGAGGCAATAAGAATACTGTTGAATATCGACTACCACTTCTACAATACAAAATACAAAAATGCAATCGATGCCTCAATAAAAAACACGATTCTGCACGTAGAAAACACCTATTTTTAGTATGGAAAACATAGATATACAAATTTGGATTGAATATATAAACAATTTCTTTTTCATCTATGCCTGTGCACTATTCGCCATGTATTTATTTGCAGGAGTTTTGTCGGGCGTAGAACTAAGGAACTATAAAAATAAAAACAGGTATGTCGACTATAAAGCCATGCTTACTTTTCACTCTCTGCCATCGGTTTCAGTCATTGCCCCGGCTTACAACGAAGAGAAAACGATTATTGATAATATCAGATGCCTGCTGGCATTGCAATACAAAGACTACGAAATAATCGTCGTAAATGATGGCAGCACGGATGATACTCTGCAAAAAGTCATTGAGTTTTTCGATTTAGTAAAATTTGAAAGAGCATACGAGTCCGATTTACCTTGCGCCAACATCAGAGCAGTATACCAATCCAGAAAACTGGCTTACAACCATTTAGTAATTATAGACAAAGAAAACGGAGGAAAAGCAGATGCACTCAATGCAGGGATAAATATATCGAAAAATGACCTGTTTCTGGCAATCGATGTTGACTGTGTTATTGAAACAGATGCTATTTTAAAAATGGTAAAACCATTTATAGATGATACCAAAAGAACTGTTATTGCTTCGGGCGGTGCAGTTCGCGTTGCCAACTCCTGCGAAATTATTAACGGAAAAATCAATCAGGTGAGATACCCGCGCAACATCTGGGCTAAATTTCAGGTGCTGGAGTATTTCAGGGCTTTTACGTTGGGACGTATGGCCTGGAGTAAACTGAACGGACTATTGATTATATCCGGAGCTTTTGGACTTTTCGACCGTAAAAGAGTAATCAGTGTTGGTGGATACGATAAGAATTCTGTAGGTGAAGATCTTGAATTAGTTGTCAGGCTAAGACGATACATGCACGATGTGGAAAGAAAAAAATACAAGGTGGCTTTTATCCCCGATCCTATGTGCTGGACTGAAGTGCCCGAAACATTGAAAATACTCTCTAGGCAACGTAACCGTTGGACCAGAGGCGGAATTGGCACCATCATTAAACACCGAAAAATGTTTTTAAACCCGAAATACGGATTGATTGGGTTATTAAGTTTTCCTTATTGGATATTCTTTGAATGGTTGGCTCCCATCATTCAATTAGTCGGAATAGTATATTTTATTGGAATAACATTCATGGGATTTTTAAATCTCCAGGTATTTTATTCCTTACTCTTTTTTGTGTTAGCATTCACAGGTACTTATTCCATTCTAGCCATTTTTTTGGAAGCTTACACCTACAACAGATACAACGGAATTCGATATCTATCACAATCAATAGCGTTTACGTTGCTCGAAATGATTATTTATCAACCCCTTAATATGTTTTTTTCGGTAAAAGGCAATATAGATTTCTTTTTCAAAAAAAACAACAAATCATGGGGAGAAATGACACGAACCGGATTTAGTGACAAATATAAATTCGAAACCAGCCAGTCTATGAACATTCATAAAAGAAAAGCATAACACCCTAATATACAGAACAGTCAAGAGTATTATACTTATTTTAATCAACGGGCTCACATGAGTTGAGTATAATTCCGGGTTTGTGAAACTTTATTTATTAAAGTCTCTCAGTTTTATGCCGGTAAGCACTTTTTTTGTATGTAACGAAAAATCGCTGTTCATCATCCAACCATAATATCCAATGTCTGTCTTCAACACATCAGTTACCTTTTGTCCCTTGTATTTTCCAAAATTAATAATTTCTTCTCCCTTATCGTTGTAAATCATCCTACCTGCAAAATCGACGTTATTATTCTGCGTGGTAAATTTCGACAAAAAATCCACATCGTTTTTCAAGTCAGGGTACCGATCCAGCTGAGCCATTAGCACCTCATAAGTTGCCAACGTATCGGCTTCTGCTCCGTGTGCACCTACCAAATCCTTATCACAATAGAACTTGTATGCTGCTGCCAGCGTACGTGCTTCCATCTTATGAAAAACAACCTGTACATCAATGAACTTCCTTTTAGACAAATCAATGTCTACCTCAGCCCGAAGTAGCTCTTCCGCCAGAAGCGGGATATCAAAACGATTTGAGTTATATCCTGCAAGGTCACAACCTTCTATGTCGCGCGCAATCTCTTTGGCTACCGATTTAAAAGTCGGACATTCGGCCACATCTGCATCATAAATTCCATGGATTGCCGAAGCTGAAGGTGGGATTGGCATTTCAGGATTTATGCGGATTGTTTTGGTTTCTTCCCGACCGTTTGGAGATACTTTGTGATACGCAATTTCTACAATTCGATCTGTAACGATATTGGTTCCTGTTGTTTCGAGATCAAAGAAAACAATCGGATTTTTTAAGTTGAGTTTCATTCTAAAAGAAAATATCGAAAGCCAGTTTTTTTTCAGACTTACAGTAAATAAAAATTTGGTATATAAGAAAAAATTAAGGTCTAAAGACTTTCGACCTTAGACCTTAAATATGAGCAGTTTTGATCTTAATCGTTAAGTAACATAGGCATGAGCAACATCAGAATTTCTTCATTAGCCTCATTCTCAAAAGGAAGAATTAGCCCAGCACGCGAAGCATCCGACAGCTCAAAAACGATATCCGAAGCATTGATATTTCCCAGAATTTCAATCAGGAACGACGATTTGAATCCAATCTTAATTGGTTCGCCATCGAATTGGCAAGATATTGTTTCTTCTGCTGAAATAGAAAAATCAATATCCTGAGCTGAAATATGAATTTGATTTCCGCCAAAAGCCAGCTTTACCAGGTTACTTGCCTGATTGGCAAAAACAGAAACCCGCTTCAGCGCATTAAGCAAAGTTGCACGATCAATAATAATTTTGAAAGGATTTGTCTTCGGAATAACTCCGTTGTAATTTGGGAAGCGGCCTTCAACCTGACGGCAAATCATGGTGTAGTTTGCTAGTTTGAAATGCGCATTTTTGCTATCAAAACGAATTTCCACTTCACCGCTTTCCTTTGGCAAAATGTTTTTCAACATAGTAGCCGGTTTCTTGGGCAGAATAAAATTTACGGTTTCTTCGCCTTCTACAGAAGCTGAAGTATGAGTCGTTTTATAACGTACCAGTTTGTGAGCATCGGTAGCCACTAAAGTAAGACTATCGGCAGTGATATCGAAAAACACCCCATTCATTACCGGCCGTAACTCATCATCTGCTGTACAAAACAGAGTTTTCGAAATACCGGTAGCCAGCGTGGGAACCGGCAACGTCAATGAACGTGCATCATCCTGAAGCTGTGGCATACGTGGATATTCATCCCCATTTTGGCCAATAAAATTATAAGAACCATTGGCAGAAGTAATTACCAAAGCCAGGTTTGAATCATTTATATTGAAGGTAAGTGGTTGTTCTGAGAATTCGCGCAAAGTATCCAGCAACAGACGCGATGCAACTGCCACTTTACCACTTCCTTCCGCAGTTTCCACTTCCATTGAAGTGATCAGGGTAGTCTCAATATCCGAAGCGGTCATAGTCAACTTATTGCCTTCAAGATGTAATAAAAAATTATCCAGAATGGGCAGTGAATTTTTGCTGTTAATTACACGGCTAATGGCTTGCAGGTGGCTCAAAAGGTCGGTACTTGAAACTATGAATTTCATATTATTCGTATTTTAAGAGTTTCTTTTTCTATAATAATTTAGCAAATGTAGTGATTATTTTAAACATCAGAAAATTCTCAGGACCTTTTTCAATAAAAAATATAGTGTTTCTAATGTATTTTATATTAAATCAAAAACAGGTTAAAGAAAAGCAGAAAAAATTCTCGAAAAACAAAATAATGTTCGTACTTTTACGAACAACAAAAATAAACCTAACAACACAATGAATTGCTGTAAAAACAAAGACTATACTATTGACAAAGAACAACTTGAACGCTTTGCAAAAGACACGGTATCCCAACATTTAAAAGAGCAGAAAGATGCAGGATTTATACAGGGCGAAAATTGAAACTCCCAAAGTCAGATACAGCATCAATCGGGAGAATTGGGAAAAAGCACAAGCTTATTTCGAAACTTTCTTTGCCGAATGCAAAACAACAAATGAATGCTGTTAAGCTATCAAATCCTGAAATATGAAAATTCAAATTCTTTGCACAGGAAACTCCTGCCACAGCCAAATGGCACATGGTTTTTTCCAATCGTTTGACAAAAACCTGATAGTATCCTCGGCCGGCACCGAAGCAAGTGGCAAGCTAAATGCCAATGCAGTAAAAGCTATGGCGGATGCCGGCATTGACATCAGTCAGCATACCTCTGATTCTGTGGAAAAATATCTTGGCGAGGAATTGGATTATGTAATTACCGTTTGTGGTGGTGCCAATGAGAGCTACCCGGCATTTATCGGCAAAGCGAAACAACGCCTGCATACAGACTTCGATGACCCGAGCCACACAGCAGGAACCGACAAGTTCATTTGGAGCGAATTCATCCGGGTTCGCGACGAAATTAATGAGGGATTTTACAATTTCTATCTGGAAAATATTAAAGGAAAATAAACATGATTTACTACATTATCAAAGTATTACTTTCATCGGCAACCATCGTGGCCATTTCGGAAATTTCTAAAAGAAGTACAACCTTCGGCAGCATACTTGCCTCTGTACCAATTGTTTCGCTTTTGGCTTTTATATGGCTATATATCGACACAAAAGATACAGCAAAAATTGCAGAATTGTCACAGGGAATTTTCTGGTTGGTCATTCCTTCGCTTATTTTTTTCATCTTGTTTCCGGTTTTGCTGAGGAAAAATGTGGATTTTTGGTTGTCGCTGGGGATATCACTGACTTTAATGGTGTTGGGATATTTTGTGATGTTGTTTATTTTAAAAAAAGCAGGTATTAATTTATAGAATTTGGAATTATGAACGCAAAAGATTTAAAATTCGTTGTACAGGAAAAATACGGCGAAATAGCCAAACAGCCTAAAATTCAAAACAAGACCTCGTGTTGTGGCGTTGGCGGTTGCTGCACTTTAGATTATGCTGTTTTTGCCGAAAGCTATAATCAGGGAAAAGGCTATAATCCCGATGCCGACCTGGGTCTGGGATGCGGTATTCCAACTCAGTTTGCATCGATAAAAACAGGTAATTCGGTGCTTGATCTTGGCAGCGGTGCCGGAAACGATTGCTTTGTTGCGCGAGCTATTGTGGGCGAAACCGGGAAAGTAACAGGAATCGATTTTACAGATGCTATGCTTGAAAAAGCCCGCAAAAATAACGAAAAACTTGGTTTTAAAAATGTTGAATTTGTAAAAGGAGATATCGAAGAAATGCCTCTCGAAAACAATCAGTTCGATATAGTTGTTTCCAACTGCGTATTGAATTTAGTACCTGATAAAACCAGAGCTTTTTCGGAAATAATGCGCGTTTTGAAACCCGGTGGTCATTTCTGCGTTTCGGACGTAGTGCTTAAGGGCGAGTTGCCTGAGAAGTTACAACAAAATGTAGAAATGTATGCCAGTTGTGTTTCGGGAGCTATAGATATGGACAAATATGTTGGTATTATCCGCGAACAAGGTTTTAGAAATATTGAAATACATAAGCAAAAAGAAATTGAAATACCCGAAGATGTTCTGAAGCAATATCTGACGAATGCGGAAATATCAAAATTCAAAAACAAGGAAATTGGCATTTTTAGTATCACAGTTTCCGGAGAGAAGATTTAACGTTGAATTTATTTAAATAAAATTCATTATGGAAAGCGACGATTTTGAAAAATCATTGCTCGAACAATACACCGAGCTATCCAAAAACAGCCTGATAAAAGTGCAATACTCGTGCGGAGGAAATTTAACGAACATTGATGAGCCTGAAGCAATTCCAATTGTGCCTGACGATTTCATCCCGGATAACACGATAACTTACAAACCGGCTAATGATGAAAATGCAGAAGCAATTGTAAAACTTCTAAAAACAAACAATTTACCCACAAGTGACCTTGGCTCCGGCCAACGATTATTCTTTGTAGCCCTCTCAGCCGAAGAAACCATTGGATGTGTGGCAATAGAAGTATACGAAGAAGTCGGACTGCTGCGCTCGTTGGCCGTACAAGAAAACTTTCGCGGAACGGGAATCGGGCAAAAATTGGTACGTGAAGCTGAAAATTGGAGCCGTAACAATGGACTTAAGGAACTTTATCTGCTCACAACAACTGCCGCCGTTTTTTTCCAGAAACTGGGCTGGTATAATGCGGAGCGCACATCAGTTCCGATGAGCATTGCATCTTCCAGCGAATTCGCTTCCATTTGTCCGGCAACGGCTATATGTATGCATAAAGCAATCGCCTGAACACGAATTAAAAGTCAAATTCCCTGCGCTACAGTATTAAAAATACTTCATATACACCTTTATATCAACGACTTCATCTTTTTCGACAACAAAACTAAAATCATCAAAAGACGGCTTACAAAATCCACGGTGGTAATAATTTGAAAATCCGAAACCTTCAAGGGGAATACCGAACAGATTGTACTCCATTTTGCCACTCAGATTTTCGTCGTCGAGTACCGACAACCCGTATTTTCCTGCCCGAAGCGGAATTGTAAGATCAAGATTTCCGTTTAAAACCAACTTTTTAGCACATTTCGTTTCCCAAATAGTTTTCTCGGACTGAAACCCAGCGGCATCAGCAAAAATGGCAACACAAACCTGTCCTTTTGCTTTCTTTATATTTTCAATATGAACAGCAAGTGTTTGCGTTGAAGCAATTTGCGAAAGCAAAACAAACACAACGAACATACCATAAAAACTCTTCATAGCCATCATACCGGCTGGATTTAAATATCTGAGACAACACACTACGAGCGAACAGCAAAAACCCGATTCTTGTCGGGAAAGAAAAACAGATTCATCCGGCTAATATTCTTTGTTTTATAAGCTTTAAACGGTTCGGACTGAACAAGGAGACCTTGTTTAATAAGCGGACCAAACAAAGAGCTCGCCAACCGTTTGACGAAGGGAATTGACCGGTTTACAGCAACAAAATAACTATCGACCGTATCGCGCCTGAAGTGAAGAATTTCTTCCAGTTTATCACCATCCACGTAAATTCCGCAATGGAAATTTCGTTCGGCAAAAGCGTGATCCGGAAAGTTCAACTTACCTAAACCAAAAGCATGAAACGATCTTTCCAGAAACTCCCGATAAGTAATGTAACATTGACTGCCGCCACCCAGGTTAAAAACCTGCTGCGCCAATTCTTCACGGTGTTCAATCGCTTCCACAAAAGCTCTGGCAGTATCATCTGCTGTACAAATTTCCATCCGCGTAGACAAGGGCATGTGAAACATCAGTTTCGACATTTTGTGGTTCTTCATAATAGCTGTAAGCCGGAAAATGCACCAATTGATTCCGGAATTCCGAATCAGATTTTCCGATTCAATTTTGGATTGTGCGTATACATCATCCATCAGGGCATTTAGCGGGCTTTGCACAGAAATGTCCGGATCCAGCACATGATCGCCATACACAGCAATGGAAGAACTAAAAAGCAAAAATGCATCGGGAGACGTTTTTTGTAGTAGTTGAATAATATTTCGGGTACCATCAACATTCACCTTACGTGCCAGTCCCGGTTTCTCGTCGGATAAAGGTGGTATTATAGCTGCCAAATGAATAGCCACATCAAAGCCCCCACCAACACGAGCCAAATCATCTTCACTGCTCAAATCGCCATATACGATATTTATCCGATCCCTGTAAGGAGCAAATAATTTTTTCGACTGGCGGGTTTCTTTATCAAAAACAGTCAGTTTATAGTCCATTTGCGCGACTATCTGACGTAATACTTCATATCCTATTGTGCCCGAAGCCCCGGTCAGCAATACGTTTACAGGTATTTTCATTTTGTTGGCAATTATAAGTTGAAATAAGTTGAGGAACCCTAATCCGAAAGCACACATCGGCCATTCCTTTGTCTTACAATTATAATCCGTTTCAGCGAAAAAACAGTCCGTATTTTGAAATCGGGACAACAAGTTCCGGTTCAACTTTCGAAAGTCGAACTAACATAAAAGGGTAAGTTGAAAATTGGTTTAAGACAGAATTTTGTTCCGATACGAAATTGGGGTTTCTCCTGTCAGGCTTTTAAATACAGTATAAAAAGAAGATTTGCTGGCAAACCCACAGTCGTAGCCAATGGCTTCGATGGAATATTTATTTTGAGGATCAGAAAGCATTTCCTTAACATCTTCCACCCGATAATGATTCACAAACTGAAAGAAGTTGCTGCCAATTTCGGTATTCAGCACTTCGGTTATCTGGTATTTTGGTATTTTTAAAGCTGCAGCAAGTACAGTCATGCTTAAAGAAGGATTGAGATATGCTTTTTCCGTTTCAATATGCCTGATAATCTGGTCTTTGATTCCGGTTTTCACGTCCGCAGTGAGTGTAGAATTTTTATAGGGCGCCGACAGTGTTTTAAGCATAAAACGTTTCGAAACCGCCTTTTGCCTTAATCCATAAAAACTCATAACGTAAATAAATGCAAGTAGTGTAGAGTAATTATAGATATGCGGCGTAAGCGGATTGAATCCAGCCCAAAAAGCCGCAAGCGATATCAACAAAGCCAGAATGCAATAAACGACATAAAAAATAGCTACCGCCAGCACCCAACCCAGATTCTCGTTTCTTCCAATGTGCGATAGTTCATTTCGTAAATGTATGCGGTACCTGTGAACCAACACCAGGCTCAACGGATTATATACTCCCCAGGAAATAATATTAGCCGCTGCAAAAATTAAACGGAAAACATAGTATCTGTCGTTTACAAAAAAGGCATCCAGCAGGAATGGTTCTTTTATGATATAGGTATAAGCACTAAAGAAAACGAACGGGAACAAATGCAGCAGTTGAATCCATTTCAAGCGAAACTCCGAACGGGTCAGGGCACTAACATACAGATACAATGCTGGATTAAAGAGCAAAAACGAACTTATAAGAAGCGGACGATCAAAAATTTCGTAGTTCAACCCGCAGGAAAGAAAATCCACAGATAACAGCACCAGCCAGCCCGACAAAATTTTATCGGGAAGCGAACTGTTTTTCTTAGTAAACATCAGAATTGCTGCAAACAACCCCTGACAAAATCCTATCCACGCAATAATATTCATAATCTCACAACGATAATCGCCAATTAATTCTGAAAATCAACAACGCTGAATCTGAAAAATCTACTTTATACTATAAAACAGAAACTTCATTTGCTTTACAGGGCATTTCTACATAAATTGTTGTTCCCACTCCCACCTTTCCTGTAACTGTGAGTTTGCCCTCTAATAAATAAGCCCTTTCTTTCATTCCAATAAGCCCGTATGAATCCTGGCGTATTTGCTTTGTTTCATCAAGTCCCACGCCATTGTCTGTTATCTTCATTATAAAAGTGTTGTCAATCACATCTACAGACACCTCAACCTCTGTTGCATGTGCATGTTTGGCTATATTGGTCAGTGCTTCCTGAAGTATACGAAACAAGGCTATAGAACGTTGAGAATCAAGTTTAATCTGAGTTATTGAACTTACAAAATTACAATTAATCTGATACCTTTCGGTAAACTCTTTGGTAAACAAGCGAGCAGCTTCCTGAAACCCAACTAACTCAAGCACATCAGGTCGCAAACCGGTCATAATCTTCCGCGTAGTTTTGATAGTTTTATCTACCAAACTGTATATTTGATCAAAACGACCAGCCACATCTTCTATCGCCGATTTCTTTACATTTTTATGTAAATTTTGCTTCAAAATTCCCAAATCAATCTTCAGCGCAATCAATATCTGCCCAAGCTCGTCATGAATTTCGCGAGCCAACGAAACCCGCTCTTCTTCGCGAACATTCTGCAAATGCGCAGCAAAATTTTTAAGTTGCTCCTGCGAATTTTTCAGTTCCAATTCCACTTGCTTGCGACTGGAAATATTACGCACCATGGCAATGATCTTATTTTCGGCAAAAGGCAAAATAAAACATTCAAATTCATTGGGCTTGCCTGCAATTTCTATTTGGTATTCGACCGATGTTGCCGATTGTGACTTTAAAACGGATTCAATGGTATCTTTAAGCAATTTAGCCACATCCGGGGGCAACACATCAAACACGCTTTTGTCCACAAACTGATCTATGGGCAACATCAGGTCCTCGGGCCTGCCAGCCTTAAACTCCAAAAACACTCCGTTTGCATCCAAAATAAAAATCAAATCCGGAATAGCCTGTAAAATTGATTTTGTGTAACGCTCACTTTCCTGCAAAGCCTGTTCGGCCAACTTTCTTTCTGTAATGTTTATTGACAAGCCAAAAGTGCCGATGATTTTTTCTTCTGAGTTACGCAAAGGCATTTTGTTGGTAATGCCCCAAGTAGCCTGCCCGTTTTTACTATGACCTAATTCTTCGCTTTGATAAGAATTACCGGTACGTATAATTTCCTGTTCAATCTCATAGCTTTTCTTTGCAAATTCTTCGCCATAGAAATCGAAGTCGGTTTTACCAATAACATCTTCTACATTTTCACATCCCAAACTCCGGGCGGCAAATTTATTAACCCGAATAAAACGACTTTCAAGGTCTTTAAAAAAGATGCTTTCCGGAGTAAAATTCATTAGCGAGTCGAGCAAAAAGCGCTCGTAAGCCAGAAGTAATTCTTTTTCTTTGCGATCGGAAATATCTTTGTGAGTACCAATAAAGCGCACCGGCTTTCCATTGGAATCTCTTTGCATGATCTTTCCACTATCGAGAATCCACTTATAAGTACCATCCTTGCACAACAAACGATGCTCCGATGAATACACCTCAGTCAACCCATCAATATGCTCCTGAATCAGTTCGTCCACATGAGCCTGATCATCCGGATGAACTCTGAGTTTCCATTCATCCAGATTATTTTCAAATTCATCCTCATCATATCCAAGCATATTTTTCCATTGTTTTGAAAAATAAACCTGATTGGTATCCAGATTCCAGTCCCAGATTCCGTCGCCGGCACCTTCCAATGCAAACTGCCAACGCTTTTCACTAATATAAAGTTCCCTTTTGGTGTTTCGGGCCGTATTCTGGCGAATAATAAACTTACCGAGTAGTACGGTTGCAAATGGATACAACACCAAAACTGCAAAAGCAACTTCTTTGAAAGTTAGTAGCCACATTTCGGCTGGCAATAAAAACACGCAGCCCAGCATTACGATGTGAACACTCAACCCCATCAGGGTTAATTCAACAGAATTATTTTTATTTATCCAATTGGGCCTGAGATAATTCCATAAAACACCAATGGTGCCGGAAGTAACAATAACTGCCACACCCATATAAACACCTGCTCCTCCGATAGATAATCGATATGCGGTGGCTATAATCACAGCTACAATTGTAGGAATCGGACCAAAAAATAATCCGGAAATAGAAAGCATTACCGACCGGGTATCAAAAAAAACACCATCGGTATAATTCCAGGGGGTGAGAATAAGTATGATAGCCACAAAACCAAGAAAAGCTCCGGCTATCAGCTTAAATATCAGGTTCTTTGATTTTATTTTATTTGTCCAGAAATGATCATATAGTATACTGAATGTCATCAGTAAAGCTATATTACGAATTAAGCCAATTACGATTGATTCTTTCATAGAAAAACAGATATTTAACCAAAGTCAAGTTTTCAATCCCCAAAGTAATCAATTAATTTTCATTAATTCACCACTTTGAGATAGATTCTATTCTAACAGTCAGTTTTTTTATATTAAAAGCTTATTAAACAGAACGAGCTTATTCATAAATAGTTGAATAAGCTCGTTTGTATACAAAATATAAGTTTTCTGTTATACTTTTTACTTCTTGTTGCCAGGTTTATTTGCAGGCGGAATATCAGTCTCTGTACCAGGTTTTGGACGGGCAACTTTAGCAAAAACCAGGAATAAATCTTTTTTATTTTTAGGACGCTGATCCTCCAGCCAGAAAAAGTTCTTCAGATACAGATTGCTACCAGAAAGGTTTATCAGCGGATACATAACACCAGTGGTAGCCGAAGTCATAACCACCCGTTCCACCTTTTTGTTTTTCATATACATAACCACAAAACTACTTTGCGTTTTGTTCATTCCTACAAGTGTGGAATCCTTATCATCAACCGGATAATAAATCGTCTCGGCGTTTCCGTTTACATCCACTTTTTTAAGCTGATTACTGTCTACGTAAGCTATCATCTCCTTACCCGAAAGCTGATTATAATATACCGAATCATGATGCTGGATAGCTACAGCCTGCCGTTGGATATGAATTTTATTTACTTTTTCATTTTTTGTAAACGCCTGAATAAATTCTCCGGAAAGCTGATTATTTTCAGCCCAAAGCACCGGTTCTCCGCGCATATTCAATATCGAATCGCGTGCCGAATATGTCAGTGAGTCGCACAAACCCTGCACATCGTTGCGATAAAAACGAACATGATAATACCCGCGCGCGACATCGTAAATGGAGTCCTTTGACGTGAACAGCGTATCGGCATGCACATACATGGTGTCCTTACCCGACCAGTCGACAAGCAAAGCTGAGTCACTGGCCATGCCTATCTTCTTGGCATCGCTGTAGTAACTGTAGTTTCCGTACAAGGTCGATTTCTGAACCGTGTCGTTCATAATTACCCTGGAAAATCCTTCACCGTATTTTTGCTTTTTGTCGTAGAAAATTGTATCGCCCACAAGCGTTTTGCCATCTTTGTGCTTTACCAGCGACCGATTGAGCAACATAGAACGTTCGGTGGAAGTATTGTACCAACCGCGATTGCTGTAAATATCGGTTTCATCATTATACAAAATATGAGTAGGCCCGATCAGGTTGGCTATATGCGTTTTGGTATTATATTTGAGCGAATCGGCATCCAATTTGAAATTTTTATTATCCAGGCGAACATCTTTTTTAAACAAAGCATCGTTGGTTGAAGTAGAATATTGCCCCCAAACCGAAGTTAGCGTATTCTCCTGATCCATGATTTTACCTCCCGTGTAGTAATAAGCCAGATTCGTCACCCGGTCGTAGTTCAAACTATCGGTAGTCAGGGTCGTTTTACGGTTTAGCATACGGACATTCCGACGCATACGGGCAAGTTTGATATTCCCATCGTAAAACAACACATCGCCATACACAAAAAGCGTATCGCCCTGAACAATTTTTACATTACCAAAGGCATCCAGCGAGTTGGCTTTTTCGTAAAAATAGGCGCTATCACAATACAAAAGTGCGTTATCGTGGCGAAAACGAACGTTCCCTTTTAACACCTGAATATCCGGACTTGTAAGTTTATCGAACGACAAGGTTTCAGAATTTTCAAGATAAACCAAAGTCACCCCTTTCATATCGAGCGGGCTGATAATGGGTGCCAGCGGCTTCATAGGCGAAAATGGCTTACCAAACGTGTTCCCAGGTTTCTTGCCTTTCTGTTTTTTTTGAGCCGGCTTTTCGGGTGACTGGCTTTGTAGCACTTCTTTACGCAGCTGCTTGGGGCGGATCTGCGCTTGCAGTGCGACAAAAAACAAACACAGCACACCGAAAAATACGATGTGCCTGTGTTTATATTTTGAATTATATTGTTTTGATTTCAATGAATACTCCAATTGATAAATTAACGTTTCTCAGATCAACTGCCAATTTTTATTTTTTAACCCATCCCGGATACTGGAATTTGCAGTCCTGCCATTTAGGATCAATGCTGATATAGGTTTCCTTTTGTTTTTTCACGATCCAGTTATGCAGGAATTCCTGTTTTTTCTTGTTTTCGTAAAACGATTTGAGCATTTGATAATCATCAGTCAGATTTGCTTTATGATTATCAACTTTCGATTTCAGTTTTACAATCGCAACTACTTCTTTGTTGGAGGAAGGATTGATCATGGTGAATGGTTTCGAAATCTCACCCACATTCATTCCATACACTACTTTACCCACCTCGGCCGGAAGATCCTGATACTCGAATTTTGACGTATTGTTTTTATCATTCAGCATCAACCCTGCATTCATTGCAGAGTTTTTGTCCTGCGAAAAGTTCATTACTCCTTGTTCAAAGGTAATTTTATTCGTGCGTATCTGATTGGAGATAGAGTCAAGCACATGAATTGCTTTTGTTTTTTCAGCCAGCGACACCCGGGGCTTGAGCAATATATGGCGACAATTGATGCGATCGCCTCTTTTTTCAATCAGCTGGATAATATGATAACCAAATTCTGTTTGCACAATGCGTGAAACTTTTTTGGGATCGAGCAGATTGAATGCAACAGAAGCAAATTCGGGCACCAACTGTCCGCGTCCCATAAATCCAAGTTCGCCACCCCGCTTGGCACTTTCCGTATCTTCCGAATAAAGGCGGGCCAATACCGAAAAGTCACTGGTTCCATTATTCACCCGGTCGGTGAAATCGCGCAAACGTTCCTTTATCCGGTTTGTTTCTTCAACAGATACAGGAGGCTCAAAACTAATTATTTGCAGCTCAACTTCGGCCGGAACCATCGGAATACTATCGGCCGGCAGCTGGTTGTAAAAACGGCGAACATCAGCCGGAGTTGACTTTATATCACCTACCAGTTTTTGTTGCATTTGCTGTATAATTTGCTGGTCGCGAGCCATATCCCGAAGTTTTTCGCGAAGCTCGGAAGTATTCATTTTGAAGTATTCCTCCATTTTTTCTTTCGAGCCAATCTGTGACACATAATAATTCAGGCGTCGCTCCACCTCACTGGTCACCGAGCTTTCGTTTGCAACAACGCTATCCAAAACCGCCTGATGCAGAAAAAGTTTCTGAATGGCTATCTGTTCCGGTATAACACAATTTGGGTCGCCCTGAATAGGCGTTCCCTCGTATTGAGCCCGGATCCGCTCCTGCTCTACTTCCGAGCGCAGGATAGATTCATCGCCTACCACCCAAATTACTTCGTCAATAATATTATCCTGTGCCCACATTTTTAGTGGTGCAATGCTTAAAAGAAAAAGTAGCGAAATAATAATTTTTTTCATATGTAATTATTGACAACGAATTAAATCTAAAGACCTGAACTCAGTAAAACAAGCTTTCGTTACTAAAAATTAGCCCGCAAATTTACATATTATTTATGAGCAACGAAAATAACAGTTTGTCAAAAAAGCTTTAATTGATTTGATTTTGAAGTATTTTGTAGGTTTGAAGGCAAATAAGACATTTAATTGAGGATTTTTAAGAGTTTGCATCCTTCATTATTCATTTCATCGGCTACTGAAACATTGAATTAATATAGTTACTTATTGCTAATTATTCACCATATCAGGTTAAGTAATCAAAACCTCAAAAATGAATATATATACACTATGCTGTGAATTAAAAATTTAAATAAATACATCAAACAAAGGAAACAAGAATTGTTTAAAAATCACAATTGCCTTATTGAAAAGCTCAATATAAACAAAAAAACATAATGGAATTTTTATACATAAAATACTTTATTTAATATTTATTCATTTCAAATTTGGAAAGATTCCATAAAACGCATAAATATACTTAAAAACTTTATAAATATCGATTTGTTTTTAAAACGCTGGTTCAAATTTTAGAATTAATATTTATTCACAATCAATTTCTACAGATTGCAACGCAAAGCAGCAACCAGTGGTTTAAATTTTTTCATTTATTCTTATCAATTAAAAATGAAAAACATATCAATCAAAAAGGTTCAAAATGCTGGTTGCATGATTCTTCTGGTCAGTTTATGCATAACATCTGATTTTTTTGCGGCAAAAAAGCAAAACCAGAACGAATTTGCAAAAAATAAAACATCAGCATCGCATCCCGCCAGAGCGTCGCCTATGGATTCTTGTAAGTACTCTATACAGATAAACGGCCATTCGAATACAGTCATCGTTAATGATAAAATAATGTTATCAAGCCCGGATACAGTTGCAAAACCAAATAACATTCGCATCACCGGCCAAGGCAACACCATTAGCATTACACAAAATGACAACAAATCGAACTGCGTAACTGTAATCCAGAATGACACAAATTCAAAAGTTACTATTTCTCAATGTGGAAATAACAACAAAGCAACAGTTTATCAAAACAACAAATAAAACAAAAAACACATTTTCTATTTATCTACAATTAATTTAATACTTAAGATTATGAAAAAGTTAAGTTTTCTTTTAGCAATGGTGTTTGC
>CAYSTC010000032.1:0-12207 GCA_964433885.1 uncultured Paludibacter sp.
AACAGTTGTTCCGCATCACGGAGTTGTTCTGGTAAAAATAAGTCCGGTTAAATAGCTTGTTTATCAACAGAATCTTTTTTATTTTTGTGGCATTAAACTCTCTTTATAAAATATTGATTTCATCGCAGTCAAAAGGCTGATTTCTTTTGTAATCCGATTCGTTCGAAGTTTCTGTATATGCAGAACTTCGAACATTGAAAATATTATTAATTTTTTATAAAGATAAATATGAAACAAACAATAAAAATAGCTGTAATAGGCGGTACAGGTAAATCGGGGAAATATCTTGTTGAGCAACTTGTCAATCAGGGTTTTCAAATAAAAATGCTTGTTAGGAATCCCGCTAATTTGCAGGTAAAGAGTTCACTGATTGAAGTGGTTGAAGGAAATGTAGCAGATTACAATGCTGTGTATTCGCTTATTGAGGGTTGTCAGGCCGTTATCAGTACGTTGGGTTTGGGTGTTCCGGCCAGCGAACCAACAATCTTTAGCCAGTCGACATCGAATGTTGTTAAAGCCATGAAAGAATGCAACGTGCAGCGTTACATTGTGACAACTGGTTTAAATGTAGATACGCCTTTTGATAAAAAAACAGGCAAAACTTCTTTCGGAACCGATTGGATGAAAAAAACATTTCCGGTTTCTACTGCCGATAAACAATTGGAATACGATATTATGGCTGGTAGTAATGTAGATTGGACCCTCGTAAGGCTCCCAATGATAGAGTTGACGGAAAGCAGATATCCGGTTGGCCAAAGCTTGGAGGACTGTGCAGGTGACAAAATTAGTGCTACCGATTTGGCATATTTTCTTATAGAGCAGCTTTCTTCCGAAGCGTTTGTTCGAAAATCTCCATTCTTTTATAATATATAAAATAACTGACAGTGAGCTTCAAATGAGGCTCACTGTTTTTCTGTCAGATACTTCCAATACCGTTTAGGCATGTGTTGCCGTTGAAGTTTCAGGTTGATGCGTTCCTTGATAGTCATTGATTTGAAATAGCCTTTCCAAAGTTCCTGATAAAGCTTTTCATCCTCTGCCATCAGGTTTTCGTCCAGCTTACCTTCGGGAAACAGGTTGGTGCTGTCGAGCGTCATTTCAGTGACGGTTTTCAGGTCGTAGTAGAATCCATAGTTGCGTTTGGTATCATAGATAATCCATTTCTGATCGGCAAAGCGGTCTTTGAAATGGTCCAGAGTGAGTGGCAGGCTGTTGTGGTCGGGCGAAACGGGCGCAAAGAAAATATCGTCGGCAGCTTTCTGAAATCGTACCAATTCAATCAACCGTTGTCGTTCTTTATTTACCTTTTGTGCGAGTTTTTGCATTTGAAGCACATCGTCGTCGGCAAAGTTTGTCTCAATACTGTGCTTGCTGTCAATGGTTTTACGAATGTAGCGGAAAATAAGTTCGTCGCTGCCCTTCAATTCCGAAAGCCAGACGTAGGTAATCATATTTTGCGTATTCCGGTCCAGTTTTTTCTCCAACGCTTTCCATACCCGTCCGGATTTTTCCTCATCTGTGGTAACGGTGAAACTTTCGTCTACAAACAAAGGTTCCGGTTCATTCGTTTCCAGTAACCTGTCGGGAAAAGTCTTACGGTTGTAGGCATCGAACACGGCTGTAAGCAAGCCTTCAAAAGTTTTATCGTAGTGGAAAATAGTCATGGTTAGGCTTATTGGTTAATTAGTTAACTGGTTAGGATAACTTTTCTAAAGTTTTAAACTTTGGAAAGTTTGAGGAAAACTATTCAAATACCAGCGTCAACTGGTTCGGGTCAGATGCTCCTTTAGGCAATTTCTTTTCGGTAAGAACCCTGCGTACGTATTCCGGCGAGCTGTCGTTCACGTTCTGAACAGCCAGTTCGTTGCAGGTGATAAAATATTGCGCTTTTTTCATTACTATCCCTATTTTCTTTAAATCGGCTGATTTGAGCCGGGCATAGCGGCGCGACATTACAATCAGTTTGGCCGATTTTACCCCAATGCCCGGAATGCGGAGAATCATGCTATAATCGGCTTTGTTGATATCAACCGGAAAATGTTCAGGATGGCGCAATGCCCACGACAGTTTTGGGTCAATTTCCAAATCCAGATCAGGATGAGTGTCGTCTACAATCTCGTTGACACTAAATTCGTAGAAACGTAACAACCAGTCGGCCTGATACAGTCGGTTTTCGCGAACCAGCGGTGCTTGTTTCACGGCTGGCAGCCGATTGTCGTACGAATTGACGGGAATATAGCCCGAATAATAAACACGCTTCATGCTGGGTCGTGTATACAATGCAGCTGAAGTGTTTAGTATTTGTTTGTCGGTTTCGTCGGTGGCGCCAATAATCATTTGCGTACTTTGCCCGGCCGGGGCAAAACGGGGGGCAAAGCGGGATTTTTGACGTTCTTCGGCACTTTCCAAAACTCCCTGCTGAATGTATAGCATGGGTTTGTAAACACTTTCGTGATCTTTTTCCGGAGCAAGCATTTTCAGATTCTGTTCGGTCGGTATTTCGATGTTCACGCTCAAACGGTCGGCATACAATCCAGCTTCGTGAACCAGTTGTTGGCTGGCTCCGGGGATACTTTTCATGTGGATGTACCCGTTGAATTTGTGAACTGTGCGCAGTTCTTTTACAACTCTTACCATGCGTTCCATGGTGTAGTCGGGCGTATTGATAACGCCGGAGCTGAGAAACAATCCTTCGATATAATTGCGGCGGTAAAATTCGATGGTAAGCTCTACCAATTCGTCGACGGCAAAAGTGGCGCGTTTAAGATCGTTGCTGCGGCGATTGATGCAGTAGGCACAATCGTAGATGCAGTAATTGGTAAGCATGATTTTGAGCAGCGACACGCAACGGCCATCTTCGGTGAAGCTGTGGCAAATTCCCCAACCGGCTGTGCTGCCAATGCCTCCCGGAGTACTTTTCCTGGTGGTACCGCTCGACGCACACGACACGTCGTACTTAGCTGATTCAGCAAGCGTTTTAAGTTTATCGAGAATTTCTGCTTTCATATACCACAAAGTAACGCAATTAGAATGTAAAAGTTGGAACCGCCTGTCTTAATATTTGTTCATTGTTGATAAGTTGAAAGGGACGTATATAAACAACTGGCGGAGCAACTTTTACATTGCTCCGCCAGTAATAAATCCGATATTTTGAATAATAAGGAACTGTTTATTTTTTCTCAATTTCCCGAAGGCTTTCCATTTTCTTTTTAGCCAGGAATCCGTAGATGTCTTCCAGATGTTCGGTTACTTTTTGGTTACCAAATTCGAACACTTTTGTTGCAAGTCCGTCTAAGAAATCACGGTCGTGCGAAACCACAATCAACGTTCCGTCGAAGTCAACCAATGCCTGTTTCAGAATGTCTTTGGTTTTCATGTCCAGATGGTTGGTAGGCTCATCGAGTATCAGCAGATTTACAGGCTCCAGCAGAAGTTTAATCATAGCCAAACGCTGGCGCTCGCCACCCGAAAGTACTTTTACTTTTTTGAACGAGTTGTCGCCGCCAAACATAAAGGCGCCGAGCAAATCTTTTATTTTGTTGCGAATTTCGCCTACAGCCACATCGTCGATGGTTTGGAAAACGGTCAGGTTTTCATCGAGTAACGAAGCCTGGTTTTGTGCAAAATAGCCTATTTTTACATTGTGTCCCAGAGTAAGTTTTCCTTCATGATCTATCTCATTCATGATGGCTTTTACCAGAGTTGACTTTCCTTCACCGTTTTTACCCACGAATGCAATTTTTTCACCACGCTCAATCATAAAATTAGCGTTGGCAAAAATCCTTTTCTCGCCATATATTTTTCCAACTGCCTCTGCCGTAACCGGATAATTACCTGAACGTGGCGATGGTGGAAACTTTAACCGCAAGCGTGAAGTATCTTCTTCGTCAACCTCAATAAGTTCAAGTTTCTCGAGCATTTTTACCCGCGATTGCACTTGCAGAGTTTTGGAGTATGTTCCTTTGAAACGCTCGATAAACTCCATGTTTTCTGCAATCATTTTCTGTTGCTCGTCATATTGTTTCTGCTGTTGTTCGCGACGTTCCTTGCGCAGTTCAAGGTAATGCGAGTATTTGGCTTTGTAATCGTAAATACGTCCCATGGTCACTTCGATGGTACGTGTGGTGATGTTGTCTACAAAAGCACGGTCATGCGAAATAACTACTACCGCTTTGGCCGAATTAATCAAAAAATCTTCCAGCCACTGGATAGATTCAATATCGAGGTGGTTGGTCGGCTCATCCAGCAGGATAACATCCGGACGGCGAAGTAGTAGTTTTGCCAGCTCAATACGCATGCGCCAACCTCCACTGAATTCCGAAGTCTGGCGTGTAAAATCCTCGCGTGAAAATCCAAGTCCTATCAGCGTTTTTTCAATATCGGCATCGTAGTTTATTTCCTCAATACTGTAGAATTGCTCGCTCAGTGACGACACACGTTCGATAAGCTCCATGTAACTGTCCGATTCATAGTCGGTACGAGTAGACAGTTCTTCGTTCATGGCCTCAATTTGCTTTTCCATATCAGTAAGGGCGGAGAAAGCCTGGGCGGTTTCTTCAAATACGGTGCGGTTGTCTTCCATTAATAAATGCTGAGGAAGATAGGCTACCACGGTTTCTTTTGGATATGAAACAGCTCCTTTGGAAGGTTCGCGCACTCCGGCCAGAATTTTGAGAAGGGTTGATTTCCCGGCGCCGTTTTTACCCATTAGGGCTATACGGTCCTTTTCATTAATCACAAATGATATGTCCGAGAAAAGAGTTTGTCCGCCAAATTCGACGGTAAGAGCATCTACTGATAACATGAATTTTAGTTACGATTTTTTTGATTTTCAATTGGGAGTGCAAAAGTACACAAAAAAACTTTCCGTCGGTGTTGTCTATGCACCATCGGAAAGTCTTTTTGAAAGTTTTATATTATAATGTTATTTTAACTGCATTTTCACCCACCCTGATGATGTAAATATGTCCTGCGGTTAAATTGCTTATCTCAACAACGTTGGAGGTGGGGATTACAGGAGCAATAATTTGTTGTCCTATAGTATTGAAAACCGACACTATATCATTTTTTGAAGGCACTTTTATAATGACTGTTCCTTCTCTGGTTTTGTATACCAGTTGTGTTTTCTCCTTATTTCCGAAAGTAGTTACATTTCCAAGTGTTTTGGCAGAAATCAGGTTCGAAAAATCCGATATGTTTTCGTAATACGGATTCTTTTCACTGGAACGCACTTTGTAAAAATACTCAGTGTTTGGAATCAAATCGGTTATGGTTTTTGAGCTATCCTCCGTCCAGTCTTCGCGAAGCACATAATTCAGGTTTTTACTGAAATCAACTTTTACATCATCAAAGGCTACAGAATAAGCATTTGAGTTTGAAGTCTTCTTAAAAGTGAACCTGAAGCGCTTGTAACCTTTGGATTCTTCCAGTGTGTAGCTTTTGTTTTTGATATTCAAAGTTGAATTCACCTGAATGCTGTCCAGTTTTTCCCAAACATTTTGTGCATTTAGCCCCTGGACCAGAAAGCCTCCGTTGTTGGCAGACACAGACCGAATGAAAAACGAAAGTCTGACAACAGGTAGCATGTATGTTTCGGTTTCTATGTATTCGTTGTTGTTTTCAAACAAAATGGCCGGAGCAGTTCCGCTGTACACATTTGAATCGGTGGAGTTTGAGGCCAGGATAATCCAACCCGGAGGTGGATTTAGCCTGTTGTTGAATTCTTCGACCAGCGATGATTGTCCATCGGATATGTTGTATACAGTCAAATAATATCCGGTTGCAAAATCTACAGGTTTCCATATTGCATCGAAACTTGTGTAGGTGGTGTCTTTGGCTACATTGGCAATGGGTGGAACCACGTTGACTTTAACCGAATCCCAGTAAAATGTGATCAGTCCACTCGTTTCCTTAATGTTGTATGCCATTCGTTTGATAGCCGTTCCATCCTGCAATACTGGCATGAAATATGCATTTTTGCTGCTGCCAGGAAATGGATCGCCGGAGAGTGTATAACTGCTGGCCACTCCATCGGCAGTCACCAGGCCAACTCCTAATGCAGCCACATTGTTGTTTACGGTATTGTCTGCCCAGGTTCCCGCATTGTAATTGATATGGCTTACCAGCATGCCATGTCCCGGAAGATATGTGTCCCAACCTGTTCGTTGCCGGTTTTCAAGCATAAAAAATTCAGAGGAAGAAGGATTTGCCCCGTTGAGATTATGATTTCCGGTTTGGGATATAAGATATGCCTTGTTTGATGAACCTAAAAAATTCAGGGTGAAATCGCCCTTGCCTTTCAATTCGGTTGGAGCGAGCCAGTTAAGAAAAAAACGTTCGTATGCAGAGTAGCAGGGAGGTGTACGCCCGGCATTCAAATAAGGTCCGGCATCCATGATGTCCCAGTAAGAAAGGGCAAATTTATCCTGATCGTCTGTGTTGTAAAGATCTGGAAGTCCGAGTACGTGCCCGAATTCATGCGTAAAAGTACCTATGCCACACATGTTTGTTCCGGAGGCATCTTTAAGCTCTGAGGTGCAGGCGTATCCATAGATTGAAACATTGTTGAATCGTGTATTTGTATTATTCAACGACCAGCGGTGCGGCCAAACCGTATTAGCTGGTGCTCCCTCGGCTTCGTTGTAACCGGCGTAGTAAATAAACACATTGTCAACTATTCCGTTTTTGTCGGTGTCGTAAAGCGAAAAATCTACTCCGTTAGCAGCTGCCAGTGTGCAGGCATCGATAACCATTTGTTGAGGAGCGGTATCATCGCCGTTTGAATCGTTTTTACCATAATAATCCATTTTTTGTGGCAAAGTGAATGGGCCTGCAACGTCGAATTGCGGATCAAAAACGCCCATGGAATTGTCGCGGAAATAATCCCGGGCAGAACCGGTACCTCCGTTGGCCGAATAGCCCTTTTGATTGAGTAAATTTGTAAAAGCCGACAGAGGGTTGGCAGTAATAAAACTCCGGTCGGCAAAATTTACAAGGATAACAATTGATCGGGGCGAACCTGTTACGGGGAATGTTTTTTGGAAAGCTTCTGCGGATGCAATAGTCGTGTTTGATGCCGATCGCATAATCCGTTGCGATTGACTTGTGCGTCGTAATGCTATATTTTGTGGAAGAGTAGTAAGAAGTTTTTTTTCCGTTGCTGTACGGCTTCCTGCATTGGATGCTCTAATATTTGTGCTTACCAGATTGCCCTTTTCATCCTGCCGTGCGTAGGTAAGTATATTCCTGCTGTCAGGTACAAGTGCGTATCCATCCAACGTAGTTCTGTAGTGGAAATGTTCGTCTCCCCGAAGCCTGAAGGTTATTCGGGTGCCATCGGCCTGAGTAATTGTAATTGGCTCAGGGGTTGCCCGTACAGCCAATAGGTTTGATATGGGGAAAAAGGATATTGCAAATACCAGTATCTGTCTAAGAAATATTCTCATAAAAAAAGTTTATCAGGCAAAGGTAACTAAATTATCTACAGCTTAATATCCTAATTTTATCTTTATACAGATAAAAATCCTGATTTTACCGGAAAAAATGTTTTATTTTTTGAAAAGAAACTCAAACCAACAGGTTGAACAAGCTTCATTCATTGTTCAATTGGTTTGCAAATACCTTGCCTTTATGTAAGTTAACAGCTAAACTCCTGAAAGATAATACAGCGGTTTTATTATTTCATAAAAACGAAATAAACGGCAAGAATCAGGCAGGCAAAGGCCGCCAAATGATTCCACTGAAGTCCATCTGTTTTAAAAACAATAGAAGAGAATATGACAAATACGACCAATGTTACAACTTCCTGAATCACTTTTAGCTGCATAAGTGTAAATGACCCGCCGTTGCCTACGAACCCAATCCGGTTGGCAGGTACCTGAAAGGCATACTCGGCAAGCGCCACCAGCCATGAAAACAGGACAACACCGTACAATGGCAAATTATTCGTTACGCCGGTCTGTTGAAGTTTTAAGTGTCCGTACCAGGCCGTAACCATGAAAATATTGGATACAATTAAGAGTAATATCGTATATAATGCATTCATTTTTGTGCTATAGTTTTTTAGTTATTTATAAATTATTTAAGTTAATCAACATATTGCCTAATCATCATATTATCAAATCATCACATTAATTTACCTTCTTCGGCAAATACTCCGTTTTGATATTCTCCATAGCTGCCCAAATGCTTTGTCGAACGTCGGGGTTCCATTTTTCCAGTTCCGAAATAAGATTTTTGGCATCGCGACGCGATGAATCTTTCTCGTGCGGACAGTTTTTTATTTGTTTTTGATATTCTCTTATCCTCTCCATCTCTTTCATTTCTTTTTCCGAAATCAGAGCCAGTGGACGGATGATGGTCATGTCGAACTTTCTCATTTTCAAACGCGGCGGCATGGTGCCGAATGAACCCTGAAAAAACAGGTTCAATAACAGAGTCTCTGTCATATCATCCAAATGATGTCCTAATGCAATTTTGTTGCAACCCAGTTCTTTGGCTACCGCAAAAAGTGCCTTTCTCCTATGCCACGAACACAGGAAGCAGGTGGATTTACGTGTGTCTGTAGTGTCGTCAAAACGGGTTGCGTGATGAACGAAAGGAATGCCAAACTGATCGCAATGGCTTTTCAGGTATTCAAAATCGGATTGATAGGCAATGTTTTCAACGGTGATATGAACTGCTGTGACCTTAAATCGGGGAACAAATATCTTCATTCGTTCACCCAATAGTTCCACCAATGCCAATGAGTCTTTTCCGCCCGACAGTCCGATCAAAATGTGATCATCATTGTCAATCAGGCGGTAGTCGTTAATGGCTTTTTTGAATTTATTTTTGAGGGTATGAAGTGTTTTTAAATCTGCTTTGCTTAGTTCTTCCATGTTTTTGTTTTTTTTTTCGGGGTGCAAAATTACGATTTATAACCGTAATTACTGTCAAAGCCGGTTAATGTATTTGTTTTTTATCAATTTTTTTTGTTGAATTCAAGTACTTGTTTTTATGTTCGTTAAGCAAAAGTGTTGCAATAAAAAGACAAAAAACAAATATTTTTTTGCTTCAGGTGTTTGCAAATTCTCAAAAACGTACTATCTTTGCACCGCAATTGAGAAAATTGCATGCCTGGTAAAGTGATACCGACACATTATATTTTGCGAAAATAGCTCAGTTGGTAGAGCACGACCTTGCCAAGGTCGGGGTCGCGGGTTCGAGTCCCGTTTTTCGCTCAAAAGATGAATAGCGAAACGTGCGTGTTTCGCTTTTTTTCTCTAAAGTTGTTTTTATTAATTGCCCAAATGGTGGAATTGGTAGACACGCTAGTTTCAGGGACTAGTGGTCGTAAGGCTGTGCAGGTTCGAGTCCTGTTTTGGGCACCACGTAATTTTTTCCCTCAACTTACATGACGCGCAGATGGTGAAATTGGTAGACACGCTACTTTGAGGGGGTAGTGCCGGTTCCGGTGTGTGAGTTCGAGTCTCATTCTGCGCACTGATTCAACAAAAAAGAGTTTCTTCTGATATGGAAGAAGCTCTTTTTTGTTGAATCAGGTTTTATTCGCAGCATTTTTCAAAAATGCATCGCTCATCTGCTGTTTCAAATTCAATGGTTGCGTGTTGAATTCCCTTTTCTTGTAACGATTCGCGGATTTGAGCTTTCAGTTCGGCTAGTTTTTCCATATCCGACGAATTATTCAAAACTACGTGAACCGTCAATACATTGTAATTGCCATCTACAGACCACACATGTAAATCGTGTACGTTTTCCACACCTTCAAATTGCTGCAAATGTTCCGAAATGGCGGTGATATCTACTTCGGCCGGGATACCCTGAAGGATAATACGCATGCTTTGGCGTATGTTTTTAAATACATTGTATAATATGAAGCAGGCAATACCCACCGACATAAGCGGGTCGAGTATAGGAACATTCCAAAAATGCATAACCACCGACCCGATAAGGATGGCCAGCCAACCCAATACATCTTCGAGCAAGTGGAGTGAAACTACTTTTTCGTTTATCGAACTCCCTTTTTTGAGGCGAAGAACAGCTGCCCCATTTACCACTATACCTAAAATGGCCAGTAGGAACATACCTCCCGTATTGGCTGCTACCGGATGAAGTATGCGTGGAATGGCAGCCGAGAGAATCAGTACGCTACCCGTAACCAGTACAATAGAGTTGATAACCGCTCCCAGCAGCGAAAAACGTTTGTAACCATAAGAGTAGGAAGTGTCGCTGCCTTTTTTAGCCAGTTTCTGGAAGTACCATGCCAATCCGAGCGACAAGCAATCGCCTAAATCGTGCACTGCATCGGAAATAATGGCGATACTGTTTGTCAGAAAACCTCCGACGATTTCAATAACGGTGAAAAATAAATTGAGCAGAAAGGCTGCTTTGATATTTTTTACATCGGAATGATTGTGGTGGTCGTGATGATTATGATGATCGTGTGACATGTTTGAATTTTTGATATCGAACAATTTATAACCTGAACTGTTCGGGCATTATGCAAATTGTATTTGTCTTCAGCATTAATTAAATGCAGATTGTCAGCGACAAAATTAGTCTATTTTTCGGTTTTAATGAAAAAAATGCCGGAAAGAGCAATGAATATGGAGAAGGAAGCCTCTGTTTCAATTTATGTTCTTCATCAAATCGCTTTCTTTTCTACTATTTTCCTAACGAAATTCTCCATTTTATCGAAATGTGAACCTTCCCAAAAGATTGTGCCACAATCGCGGCATCTGTAGAAATCATGAAAGTATTTGATGGTCAGTGGTTCCAATCGGTCTAAAATTAAGTCTTTGGGTACTTCTTCCAGTGTGCCATTGCACTTCACACAGCGGTTAAACGGATCGATAAAACTGTAAAGATCGAAGCGGTTCAATATTTCTGTCAGTTGCGTTTTGGGTTGCTGGTTGCGAACCCAATAGCCCTGTGTAACTGTCTTTACTTTCAGGAGCCCAATGTCGCGGGTCAGGATAATGCGTTGTTCGGCAAGCGCTGTGCGAATAATTTCTGGATCGTCATTCGTATTGTTGTACAAGGTGTCGAATCCAAGCATACGCATGTATTTGGCCAGTTTTCCTAAATGAACATCGAGGATAAATTTGGGGCTTTCGCTAAATCGTTTTTGAAGGAAAGAAATTTCTGATACATCTATTGTTTTAAACAATGGATAAACGGATATAAAATCGTTGTTTTTTAGTCGGTAACTAAATCCAACCGAATTGCCATTTACAAGTATCAGATCCACTTCAACATGAGGTATTCCAATGGCCTCAATGGCATCTTTAATGGATGGATTGCCCTCGAACCGGTAGGTGAATGCGGTTTTATACCTGTCGGCCCGAAGAAAATCGTTCAGTTCTTCGTAAAATCTGAATGTAGCCTGATTGCACGGCATAACTTGATATGGGTTGTTTTTATTTAACTCTGCAGGAAGTTATTTGTTCATTTTCGGGCGTTAAAGTACGGTGTTATGCTTATGTATTCGTGTCTTTCAGCGGAAATGTTGCAAGAGGGAAGTATTTTGCTCCGCCAGATGAGAGCTTGCTTTCAAAAAGAATAAGTTCCGATACTGCATAATTTGCCGCATCGTTATTTTGAAAATCGTTTAATGCGTTATACAGTAACTTTGAAGTTTTTTGATAGGGCGCAAAACGGCCCAACGTCAGGTGAGGACGAAAGGGGGGCTGGTCGGGAGTAAGGCCAAGGTAGTTTGTTGTTTTGTCTATCTGCTTTTTCAGATCAAAAAGTTGTCCGGAAACTTCAATGCCCAGCCATAAAATCCTTGGTTCTTTGCGATTTTTGAAAATGCCCGGTTTTGAAAATGAGAATGTAAAAGCCGAAGCTTCTTTCAGGTTTTCGGAAAGAAGTTTCAGCAGAAGATCTATTTGTTCTGTTGGTAATTCGCCGAAGAAAAATAAAGTCACATGATAGTTGTCGGTGTTGCCCCATTTTATGCGATAAGTCCGCAATTGTTCTTGCAACTTTTTCAGCTTTATGGTGGTATGCTCAATAGGGCCGAGTGTGAAAGCCAGAAAAACCCTCTTCTTTTTCATGTAAACTTGTTTTTATAGGGTAAATGTAATGATTTTCCCCTTTTTGACACAGTTTATTGAATAGACCCCATTCATTCTTTAATGGCCACCCATCATTGTTGAACCGACATCCATCATTGTTTAGTTGACATCCACCAATGTTGAACCG
>CAYSTC010000032.1:12307-41493 GCA_964433885.1 uncultured Paludibacter sp.
CATTGTTGAACCGACATCCATCATTGTTTAGTTGACATCCACCAATGTTGAACCGCCATCCATCATTGTTTAGTTGCCATCCATCAATGTTGAACCGCCATCTATCATTGTTTAGTTGACATCCAGCATTGTTTAGTTGCCAACCATCATTGTTGAACTGTCATCTATCATTGTCGAATTGATTTCCATCATTGTTGAGCCTGTCTATTTGAACCATTTCTTTACGTCCACATCATATCCTGCGCCCTGCATGAAGTTATAAGTGGCCAGATTCAGCCCTTTCCCGTAGTAGTCCAGGTCAATTTCGGGCGAGGTGCAGAATGGAATTTCGTTGTTGGCAAAGGGGTTTGATGCTGTCTGAAGCGATTTTGCACCCACGCTTTCGGGCTGTTGTCCCGATGGGCTGTGTGCGGTCATGGCGTAGCGGTGCCAGAATGCCGATTGGATATAGCCTTCTTCGAATAACCCGCGCACCACTTCCAGCGAGTCAATGGTTTCCCTGGCTGTTTGAGTCGGGAAGCCGTACATCAGGTAGGCGTGGGTCATAATGCCTGCTTCGGTAAAGTTTTTCATGCTTTCGCGGGCAGTCTCAATGGTGATACCTTTGTTAATAAGTTTCAGGATGCGTGGCGAAGCCACTTCCAATCCGCCCGAAATGGCAATGCAGCCGGATTGCGCCATTAGATAACATAATTCCGGCGTGAATGATTTCTCAAAGCGGACATTGGTCCAGTAGCTTACCGTGAGTTTCCGGCGGATAATTTCTTCGGATAACTTGCGGAGCAGGGCAGGAGGGGCTGCTTCGTCCACAAAATGAAACCCTGATTGTCCGGTTTGTTGCATAATGGCCTCCATGCGGTCCACCACCAGCTCTATCGGGGCTGTTTCGTAGCGGTTGATATAATCCAGCGTACCATCGCAGAAAGCACATTTTCCCCAGTAGCAGCCGTGCGCCATCATCATTTTGTTCCAACGGCCGTTGCTCCACAACGCATGCATCGGGTTGGTCAGTTCTATCAGGTTGATGTAGTTGTTTTCCAAAAGTCCATCGTAATCCGGTATCCCAGTTTCCGCAAATTTTATATTTACTTTGCTATCAAAGTTTGAGCGGACAATTTCTCCCTGTTCGTTGCGGTAAAGCGTCCGGATTAGTTCTCCTCCTGATATCAATCGCAAAAGCGGTAATTCGCCATCGTCAAATGTCAGGTAATCAATATAATTGAAAATCGTCGGGTCGCTAATGCTTCTCAGCTCCGTGTTTACATATCCTCCGCCCATGACTATTTTTATCGTCGGGAAATGCTGTTTCAACCATTGGGCGCATCGTAATGCGCTGAACAGATTTCCGGGAAATGGAACGGTGAATCCAACTATTTCAGGCTTTGTATCGGCAATTTTCCTGACAAAAATATCCAGCATTAATTGGTCGATAAGCGAAAGTGGCCTTTCCAGTTCCTTTTGCAGCGGCTCAAATTCAGGCAGGCGCAGGCAAAGTGACTCGGCATAGCGAATCAGTTCAAAATGCGGGTCGATGGTTTGATTGATGAGCTCGCATATATCTTTCAAGAAAAGCGTGCAAAGATGAGTGGCGCGGTCGTGGTTTCCAATGAGGCCGAATCCCCATTCCAGATCATCTTCTGAAGGTAGTCGTTTGCTTGCCGGCCAGAAATCGCGATTGCTGAACCGTTGGGCCAGCGAGTTGTCCCTGCCACTTAGAAACCGCATCACTGGATCAATGGTCCGTATATAGAAATCTGCTTGTTGGAGTATGATTTTATGCTGCTTTGAAAGCTTTGGAAACGTTGCAACCTGTTGAAAAATTTCATCCAGTTTATCGGCTTCAAAAAGCGCTTCAATAAGTTCTATGCTCAGGTCTGCTTGTTCGGTGTCAATACCTTGCTCACGTAAAAAACCCGTTAAATGGCAAGTGGCGGGGTATGGGGTATTAAGTTGCGTAAGCGGCGGGGTAATAAGCAGGACTTTCATTGGAACTATTTTTGTGCAAACTTACAGAATAAATTTTGCAAAGCCGAAAAAATGAGATTTTTTCCAACAAAATTCCCGCTATGCCGTTAATATGTTGTATTTTTGCAAATCAGGAAAACTGATTCATTGTATCCAGATTTAAGCAACAACACGAATGTTTTTATAATTTTGAGTAGCTATGAATAAAAATGTAAAAAAAGGACTTACCATTGGTTTGTTGGTTTTCGTTGTAATTTTTGCTGCGTTATTGGTTTTGCCTTTTGCCTTCAAAGGGAAAATTACCACCATTGCCAAGGATAAAATCAATGGCATGCTTAACGCAAAGGTCGATTTTGAAAACGTGAATGTGAGTTTTATTCGCAGTTTTCCGAATGTGTCGGTCAAGCTGGAAAACTTTCATATCATTGGCAACGGCGAGTTTGCGAAAGATACCTTGCTGGCCAGCGAAGACATTGACTTGGTGCTGAATCTGAAGAGTTTGTTCTCGGACAACGGCTACGAAATCCGGACGTTGCAATTCAACAATTCAAAAGTTTTTGCCCATGTGTTGCCTAATGGGAAGGCCAATTGGAGCATTATGAAAGAAGATTCAACCGCCGTGGAGGATACCTCGGCTATGAGTTTCAATTTCAAGCTGAATGACTTTGTAATTGATAACGCAGACGTCGTTTATTGGGACGAAGAAGGTAATATGAAAGCTGTGCTGCGCAAACTGAATCACCATACTTCGGGCGACCTGACGGCTGACAGTTCTATGCTCGTTACCAAAACCACGCTTGATACGCTGAACTTCTGGATGGACGATGTGCAATACATTTCCAAAGCCGATGCTGAACTTAATGCCAATATCGATGCCAACCTGAATAAAATGATTTTCAAATTCAGTGAAAATTCTTCACGCATCAATGCCATTCCTTTTTCGTTGAACGGTTGGTTTCAAATGCTCGACGAAGGCTATGATATGGATCTGAAATTAAATGCCGAAAAAGTAGACTTCAAGGCCATTTTGTCCATGATTCCGGCTATTTATGCCGAATCGTTCGAAGGTATGAAAGCCGGCGGAAAAGTAGATATGAGCGGTTTTATAAAAGGCAAAATGGTGGGCGATTTTTATCCTGCCTTTGACTTTAAACTGACTGCTGTGGATGGCTGGTTTCAATATCCGAGCCTGCCTAAATCCTTGGAGAAAATCAATGTGGCGGCTCACATTACCAACCCCGGAAAAACGCTTGACGAAACCGTTATCGATATTTCCAAGTTCGCATTCGTGCTGGGTGGAAACCCTTTCACTGCTCAAATGCGGATTGCGTATCCAATGTCCGACCCGGAATTGATAATGAAAGCCGTAGGGAAAATAAATCTGGGAATGATCAAGGATATTTATCCTTTGGATGCTTCCACGAGTCTGAATGGCGTGTTGGATATGAATCTGGATTTGGCCGGACGAATGTCATATTACGACAACAACCAATACGAGAAATTTAAGTTTAGCGGTATGATGAATATCAGCAATATGCTGGTGAAAATGAGTTCGCTTCCACAGGATGTCTCCATTGCGAAAGCCAATATGGTTTTCAATAACCGATACGTGGATTTGTCGACCCTGCAAATGAAAATTGGGCGCAATGATATGACAGCTAACGGAAAATTAGAGAATTTTGTAGCTTACGCCTTGCACGATAAAACGTTGAAAGGATCTCTGAATTTGCAGTCGAATTATTTCAATGTGAGCGATTTTATGTCGGATGACAAAGCAAAACCAGAAACAAAAGCTGTACCCGATACGTCTAAGTTGACTGTAATTTCTATCCCGAAGAATATCGACTTCACGATGCAGGCCGACTTCAAAAAGCTGGTTTACGAAAAAATGAATTTTGCCAATGCCAAAGGTGTACTTACGGTGGCTAACGGCGATCTTAAATTTCAGAACATGAGTGTGCAGGCATTTGGCGGAAACATGGTTGTGAATGGACTTTATGGAACCAGCGATCCTAAAAAACCGGTAGTTAATTTTGATATGGCTATAAATGAAGTTGTTTTTACCGAAGTGTTCAAGCAAGTAGAAACACTCCAAAAACTGGCACCTATATTTGAAAAAGCTTCTGGTAAATTTTCTACGAAATTATCTTTTAATTCATTGCTGAAAAATGATATGATGCCCGATTTGGCATCGCTCATAGGAAACGGATCATTCTCAACCAAAGCTGTCGGGTTATCAAATGTTCCTGCACTGAATGCCCTTGCTGCCGGATTGAAACGTGCCGATTTGAACCCGATGTCCATTAAAGATCTGGGACTTTTGTTTGAAATAAAGGATGGAAAACTGAATACCAAACCGTTTAACTTCAAGGTAGGCGATGTGAAAATGACTTTGGGCGGAAGTACGGGGTTGGACAAATCAATTGCTTACACCGGAAAAGTTCAATTGCCGGATAAACTCAATTTAGGAAATTATTCAACTGTTGGTGTGAAAATTGGTGGAACATTTACCAAGCCAAAAGTGGAAATTGATTGGAAAAATATGTTGAATACGCTGGTAACTGATACCAAAGCAAAAGCCGTGACCGAAGTAAATAAACAGATTGATGCGGTAAAACCACAAGCAATTAAGGCTGCCCAGGAACAAGCGGATAAATTGCGCGCCGATGCCAAAGCTGCCGGCGATAAACTGCTGGTCGAAGCTAAAGCTCAGGGCGATCAGCTGATAGCAAAGGCCACAAATCCGATTACCAAAGCTATTGCTCAAAAAGCGGCTCAAAAATTGATGGACGAGGCACAGAAAAAGGTAAATGATCTGAATGCTAAAGCAGATGTGCAAGCCAAGCAACTCATTCAGAAAGCGGCTGATAATGCAAAGCTTAACTAATAAATTTGATAGAATATGAAGTTTGTGGTGTTAATCTCTACAAACTAAATAATAATTAAAATAGTACGGATGAAATTCAAGTTGATTCTCTTTTTTGTCTTTCTGGCTATGTCACTAAGTGCCAGAAAAGCGGATGATGGTGAAGCATTATTCAACAACAAACAATATGCAAAGGCTCGTACGGTTTATGAGACATTGCTAAAGCAAAAGCCAAACGATGCTTTGTATAATTACCGTTATGCGCGCTGTTGTTATGAGTTGAAAGATGCTGAAAATGCTATAAAGCACTTTGAAATGTCGGGCAGTAAATTTCCTATGCGCGATTTGTATTTGGGTGAACTGTATTATAATTCATACCGGTTCGATGAGTCGGTTATGGCTTACCAGACTTACATGGCTACACTCAATCCTGATGACAGCAAGCTTCCGGAATATCAGCGAAAAATAAAACAAGCCGAAAATGCAGCTCGCTTATTAGCCAAAGTAGATGATATTGCTATTGTAGATAGTGCTGTGGTGAACAAATCCGATTTTTTGCGTTTTTATAAGTTCAGTTCGGAGTTGGGCTCTTTGAAACAGGAACAAATCAAGCTTGCCAACCGCAAATCGGTAGATAAAATTACTTATACCACACAGCGTCAGGATCGGATCTATTATTCTGATTCCATTCACGGGCATATGAATATTTTTACGTCTTACAAATTGCTCGATACCTGGTCTGAACCGGTTTCCGTTTCGGATGTGATTAATACGCGGGCAAACGAAAACTATCCGTTTGTGTTGTTGGATGGTGTTACGGTCTATTTTGCTTCGGATGGAGAAAACTCAATTGGAGGTTACGATTTGTTTATTACCCGTTTTACTCCATCAACAAACACTTATCTTGCACCTGAAAATATCGGTTTCCCCTTTAATTCGCCAGCCAATGATTACATGATGGTGATTGACGAACAGCGGAAGCTGGGCTGGTTTGCTACTGACCGAAACCAGGCAAACGGTAAAGTGATTATTTATACTTTTGTGCCCAATGAGGTCAGAAATACCGTTCGTTCTGAGGATAAAGATTATATCCGGAGGATTGCTCAGCTTAAAGTTTATCGGAAAACAGTACTTACCGATACAGGCAACCTGCTTCCCGAGCAAAATAGGGATGTAGAATCCGAAAAGCAGTTTGAGTTTGTTGTTAATGATTCAGTGGTTTATACGCATGCAGATCAGTTCAAAAGCCCAGGTGGAGCAAAATTATGGCAGGAGATACACACACTTTCTGTAGCTCACAAAAAAGCATTACTTGAATTGTCCGAAAAGCGGACTCAATACTCGAATGCAGAAGCTGATACCGAAAAAAATGAAATTGCAAAAAGTATTCAGGATCTGGAGTGGAGAAATCTGGAAATGGAAAAGCAGTTGACAATTAAAACTGTTCAGTTGAGAAACCAGGAAAACTCAGCTTTATCAGGTGGGAAACCCGATAAAAACTGAACCTTTTTACAATGGATTTGTTTTAATTTTACAAAGAAAGCAATATCTGATGAGGATTTTTAATTCTTTGGCTAAAGGTAAATTTTAGTGTTGGAACGATTAAAAGAGAGGAGGATGAATGGCAGATAAAGCAAATTTTTTAGAGAAAAAATTAAAAATAAGCTACATGCTGATTGTGTTGGATTTAATCGGATTTACTATTTATCAAAGTAAATGTTAGTATACATTTGAATTTTTTTCATTACAGTATACGCGAAATAACAGAATAACAGCAAAAGAATCGCATGTAAAGGAAATTTTGAAAAATGATTTTCAAAAAATTCGTTAAATAGACAGATGGAAAATAATTCTATCTGTTTGTTTTTTAGTGTATTGGTGGAATAATTATAATCACTTAACGTTATTTCGGATTATTTGTACTGTTACTTAAGTTTTTCGTGTTAATTTTGTAGTCAATTATATAGAACTAAATGGATAAATTGCGTTTTCAGAGTTTTGGGAGTGGCAGTAGTGGTAATTGTTATTATATTGGCAATGCATCGAGCGGTTTGTTGATAGATGCCGGGTTGGGAGTTCGCACCATTCGGAAATGTCTGAAGAATCTGGGCCTTGATTTTGAAAATATCTGGGGCGTATTTGTTACCCACGATCATGCCGACCACATTAAAGCGGTTGGACCAATTGGCGAAAAGCACCGCGTACCCGTTTATACAACCCGAAAGGTACATGAAGGTATTCAGCGGAGTTACTGTGTGACCGAAAAGTTATATTCCAGCCGGAAATACATCGAAAAAGGAGAAACGGTTGAGGTGGGCGAGTTCAAGGTGACTGCCTTTCATGTGTCGCACGATGCTACTGATAATGTGGGTTATACCATCGAATATAAAGAAAAAAGATTTACTTTTGCAACTGATTTGGGATTTGTAGGCGAAGAAGTGGGAGCACATCTTACACAGGCGGATTATCTGGTGCTGGAAGCCAATTACGATGAACAAATGCTCCGAAAAGGACATTATCCTATTCATTTGCAGAATAGAATTATGGCTCAAACCGGGCACCTCAGTAACGAACAGGCAGGCCTTTTTCTGGCTGAAAATTACAACGAACGGATGCAACATATCTTCCTTTGCCATTTAAGCCGGGAGAATAATTTGCCCGAGTTAGCCTACACTACTGTACAAAATCTTTTAGACGAAAAACAAATCGTCGTAGGGAAAGATGTGCAGTTAGTGACGCTCAACAGAATGAATCCGTCAGAATTGTATATTCTTTAGTTACACGAAATACTCTTTTGCTAATAGCTTCAACAACAAACCACAAACAAGAAAATATGGCAACAAATCTGGTTATTATTCCTACCTATAACGAAAAGGAAAATATTGAAAATATAATTCGTGCAGTATTCAGTCAACCGATTTTTTACCATATTTTAATTATTGAGGATGGTTCGCCGGACGGGACAGCCGCTATTGTAAAGAAATTGCAAACCGAATTTCCCGAAAGGCTGCATATGGTTGAGCGCAAAGGAAAACTAGGTTTGGGTACCGCTTATATTGCGGGATTTAAATGGGCTTTGGAGCATGGTTACGAATACATTTTCGAAATGGATGCCGATTTTTCGCATAATCCGGCCGATTTGAACAGATTGTATGAAGCTTGTGCCAACGAAGGTGCCGATGTGGCTATTGGTTCACGTTATGTAAGCGGCGTTAATGTTGTAAACTGGCCTATCGGCCGCGTTCTGATGTCTTATTTTGCATCTAAATATGTCCGGTTTGTGTTGGGCGTGAAAATAGCCGATACTACTGCCGGATTCAAATGCTATCGTCGTGAAGTGCTTGAAACCATTGAATTGGATAAAATAAGGTTTAAAGGATATGCTTTTCAGGTGGAAATGAAGTATACGGCTTTTGAGTGCGGATTTACCCTGAAAGAAGTTCCCGTTATTTTTATAAACCGGGTGTTAGGGACATCCAAAATGAGCGGTGGAATTTTTGGCGAAGCATTTTTTGGTGTCATCCAATTGAAAATAGACAGCTGGTTTCGTAAATTTCCACAAAAGAAGAAATAATAATGTGATAATGTGTTGATGTGATAATCTGGTAATTGTCACAATGATATTTAATGTATTAACTAATTGCCACATTATCATATCAACATATCAACAAATCAACAAATCATCGAATTATCATATTACCACATCGACTAATCAACACATCAATTAATATTATGCAGTTAATAAAAAATGCTACCATTGTAAACGAAGGACGGACTTTTGTTGGTTCGGTATTGATTGTTGGTGAGCAAATCAAAGCTGTTTATGAGGCAAATCAGCCGGTTGAAATTTCTGAACCGTATACTGAGGTTGATGCTACAGGGTTACTTTTGTTACCGGGTGTTATCGACGATCAGGTCCATTTTCGCGATCCTGGATTGACTCACAAGGGTGATATTTATACCGAAAGTAAAGCGGCTGTTGCGGGTGGGATAACTTCTTATTTTGAAATGCCGAATACCAAACCGCAGGCAACAACCATTGATTTGCTTGAAAATAAATATAATCTGGCTGCTGAAAAATCGTTTGCCAATTATTCCTTTTTAATGGGGGTGACGAATGATAATATTGATGAACTTAAAAGAATAAATCCCCGTACCGTAGCCGGCCTGAAAATGTTTATGGGGTCATCCACCGGAAATATGCTGGTGGACAATCAAAATACATTAAATCGTGTTTTCTCCGAAATTCCGTTGCTTATTGTTACACATTGCGAAGACGAAGCTACTATTCAGGCAAACATCCAGCATTATAAATCCTTGTTGGGAGAAGATATACCGGTTGAGTATCATCCTTTGATACGGAATGCCGAAGCTTGCTACAAATCATCTTCATTTGCTGTAGAATTAGCCAAAAAATATAATTCCCGTTTGCACGTTTTTCACTTGTCGTCGGCACTGGAAATGTCCTTGTTCTCATCGGATAAGCCGTTGAGAGAAAAAAGAATAACTGCCGAGGTCTGCGTACATCACCTGTGGTTTTCGGATGCCGATTATGCCAACTACGGAAACCGCATAAAATGGAATCCTGCTATTAAATCCGAATCGGACAGGTTAGCGTTAATAGAAGCAGTTAATTCAAATAAAATTGATGTAGTAGCTACAGATCATGCGCCGCATCTGCTATCCGAGAAAGAAGGTTCTTGTCTGAAGGCAGCTTCGGGAGGACCGCTGGTTCAGCATTCGCTGGTTGCCATGTTGCAGATGGCCAAACGAGGTGTTTTTACCCTTGAAAAAGTAGTGGAAAAAATGTGTCACGCTCCGGCCGATTTATTCAGGATAGAAAAGCGTGGATTTATTCGTCCGGGTTATTTTGCCGATTTAGTGTTGGTTGATCCCAACAAGTCGTGGACTGTAACTCCGGAAAACATACTTTATAAATGCGGTTGGTCACCTTTTGATGGAACTACATTTGATAGTGAAGTGGTAACCACGTGGGTGAATGGAAAATCTGTTTTTGACAAAGGAAAATTTGATGAAGTGGTTCGTGGTCAGCGGTTGCTTTTTGAAGTTTAAATTCTGATAACATCAGGTAAGTATGAAAAAAGCCGGATTGATTTCATTGGTTATAGGTGTTCTTGTTATTGTTGTTGGTTCGGTAGCTTATTTTATTGTGTTCGATAAAAAGGGAACAGCTAAAGCGGTATATATACATAATTACGGCGAAACTCAGGGAACAACCTATTCTATTGTTTATCAGCAGCCTGATGGAATGGATTTGCAGCCGAAAATTGAAGAGCGCTTGCATCAGTTCGATATGTCGCTTTCTACATACATTCCAAACTCTATCATTTCGCGCATAAATAGAAACGATACGACGGTGCGGACCGATTCTCTTTTTGAAACAATGTTTTACACAGCACAGGATGTTGCCAGGCGTACCAATGGGGCACTCGATATCACTGTTGGCCCGCTGGTAAAGGCCTGGGGATTTGCTTTCGGGAACAAGGATCATAACAAAACTCCTGATGTGAAGGAGTTTTTACCTTATATTGGGTATCAAAAAATTCGGATAAAAGATCACAGAGTGATTAAGGACGATCCGCGCATTATGATTGATGCCAATTCGATTGCTCAGGGATACTCAGTCGACGTAATAGCCCAACTGCTGGAAGATCATAAATGTAAAAATTATATGGTTGAAATTGGAGGCGAAGTTATATGCAAAGGATTGAATGATAAGGGCGAAAAGTGGAAAATAGGAATTGATAAAGCCATTGATGATTCAGTAAATACAACAGAAGACTTGCAGGAGATTCTTTCGCTGACTGATTGTGCTGTTACCACAGCTGGCGGCTACCGAAAGTTTTATATAAAAAATGGGAAAAAGTATTCACATATAATTAATCCTAAAACCGGCTATCCTGTAAATAATAATTTGTTGAGTGTAACCGTTATAGCTCCAACAGCTATTATGGCTGATGCATATGATACACCATTTATGATATTGGGAGTTGATAGTTGTTTGAAAGTGTGTAAAAGTATTCCCGGACTGGAGTGTTATTTGATATATGTCGATAAAAATGGCAAAAATCAGGTGGTTTATACAGAAGGTTTCAAGAAATACTTAACTCAATAAGTTTCAATAAAAAAACTAAAAAATCCTACTTTCGTTAAATACAAATAATTTATTTTTTTATTACTGATTAAATAACTATTTTTGCAGTCCAAATTATAATATGAAAAAGTACTCGTTTTTTCTTGTAATAGTAGTTTTAACCCTCGTTTCGTGTAGCGAATATCAAAAATTACTAAAGTCAGATGACGCTGAGTTAAAATATAACAAAGCTGTCGAATATTTTGACAAAGGTGATTTTATGCGTGCATCGACTCTTTTTGATGCTGTTGCCAGTTACTACAAAGGCACCGACCGTTCCGAGACCGTTTTAAACTATATGGCAAAGTCATATATGGGGCAGAAGGACTATTATTCGGCAAGCGAGTATTATAAAACATATGTAAAAACTTACCCCAAAGGTAAGTATGTGACTGAGGCCAAATACATGATTGGTTATTGTTATTATCTCGATTCGCCCGATGCGCGTCTGGATCAAACGGAAACCTACAATGCAATTGCTGCACTTCAGGAATTTGTAGATATCTATCCCGAAAGCGAACGGGTGCAGGATGCTAACAAATTGCTAGAAGAACTGACCAATAAGCTGGCGTATAAAGCCTATCTGAATGCCAAGTTGTACTATAACCTTGGGAATTACATGGGGAATAACTATGAATCGGCTGTAATTACAGCTCAGAACGCATTGAAAAATTTCCCTACTACTTCTTACCGCGAAGAACTTGGGATGCTGATTCTGGAATCGAAATACGAACAGGCTGTACAAAGCGTTTTTGAGAAGAAAATAGAGCGTTATAGAAATACGATAGATGAATATTATAATTTTATCAACGAGTTTCCGGATGGAAAATATCGTAAGCAAGCTGATAGAATTTTTAATGACTCTAAAAAGAATGTGAAAGAATAAAATAAAGTAACTATGGATTACAAAAAAGTAAATGCACCGACAAACACGATTTCACGCGATATGAACTCGATGAGTGCCAATATCGGAAATGTGTACGAAACTGTAAAAGTTATTGGGAAGCGTGCTAACCAAATCAGTGTTGAGATTAAAGCAGAACTGGATAAAAAATTACAGGAATTTGCGTCGTTCAACGAAAATATCGAAGAAGTTTTCGAAAACCGTGAACAAATCGAGATTTCGCGTTACTACGAAAAACTTCCAAAACCGGTACTGATTGCCACACAAGAATTTTTGGAAGATAAAGTGTATTATCGCAATCCGATAAAAGATAAATTGAAATAATATAAATTTCATTTCTTTTCTGTGTAGATAAAAGAATATTGAGCTCTCCGGGGAACAATATTCTTTTATCTTTTTTTGTTTGCGGGTAGTTCAATTCATTTTTGTATTTTTGCAAATCGGATAAAATAGGGAGAACGGATTTTCAAATCCGTTTAAAAATGATGAATGAAGCTGCTGCGATGTAAATGAATAAATTATAAATAGAATATGTCATTAAAAGGTAAAAAAATTATATTAGGTGTTACCGGAAGCATTGCTGCCTATAAATCGGCTCAACTCATTCGCCTGCTGGTAAAAGAAGGTGTTGAAGTAAAGGTGGTTATGACCGCTTTGGCTAAAGAATTTATTACTCCGCTTACCTTGGCTACACTGGCGAAAAGCCCTATTTTGGTTGATTTCTTTGATCCTACTAATGGTAACTGGAATAGCCACGTAGATTTGGGGCTTTGGGCTGATGCTTATCTGATTGCACCTGCCACTGCCAATACTATTGGTAAAATGGCCAACGGTATTGCCGATAATTTGTTGCTGACCACTTATTTATCGGCAAAATGTCCGGTATTTGTTGCACCTGCCATGGACCTGGACATGTTTGCACATCCGGCCAATCAACGCAATCTGGAATCGCTCCGTTCTATAGGAAATTACATAATTGAACCTGGTAGTGGTGAATTGGCCAGCGGTCTTGAGGGAAAAGGAAGAATGGAAGAGCCCGAAAATATTGTTCGGTATTTGGACGATTTCTTTACCCCGAAAACACTCTTAGGAAAAAAGATACTGATTACTGCTGGTCCTACATACGAAAAGATTGATCCCGTACGTTTTGTAGGTAACTATTCCACCGGAAAGATGGGATTTGCCCTTGCTGAGGTCTGTGCAAAGCAGGGCGCTGATGTTTGTCTTGTTACTGGTCCGGTACAGATGAAAACCGTACATCCTAACATTGAACGGGTTGATGTAGAATCGGCAGCGCAAATGTTTGAAGAGGTAACTAACCGTTTCTATGCAGCAGATGGAGCTATATTGTGTGCTGCTGTGGCTGATTTTACGCCAAAACATACTGCAGAGGCTAAGATTAAGCGTGAGAAAGATGATTTGGTGCTGGAGCTTAAACCGACACAGGATATTGCAGCCTTTGTTGGTGAAATGAAATCAGGAAGCCAGTTTATAATTGGGTTTGCGCTGGAAACAAACAACGAGGAAGCTAACGCGCAGAGCAAGCTGGAACGCAAGAATTTCGATTTTATCGTACTGAATTCGCTGCGGGATGAGAAAGCCGGATTTGGTTTCGATACTAATAAAATAAGTATTATTCATCGTTCCGGTGAAAAGATAGAATTTGATTTGAAAAATAAACAGGCAGTGGCAGAAGATATTGTTGCTGAAATTGTAAGGATATTGTAAAAATATGACTGTAATGAAAAACATTGTGCTTATATTGTCTTTCTTTTTGTTTGCCGGAGCAATACAGGCTCAGGAACTGAACTGCACCGTACAAATCAACTCCGATCAGGTTCAGGGTACGAATAAGTCCGTTTTTAATACTTTGCAAAAGTCAATTTCTGAATTTCTCAATAATCGCAAGTGGACCGAAATGACTTACACCAATGTGGAGCGAATTGATTGCAGCATGAATATCATTGTGAAAAAAGTAGAAGCTGATGCTTTTACTGCCGAGATTTTGGTTCAGTCGCGCCGACCCATATATAACACCAATTACAACAGTCCGCTCATCAATTTTAAAGACAACGAGTTTTCATTCAACTACAAGGAATTCGATATTCTTGAAATGAATGAAAATACAATCACCTCCAATCTTACAGCCGTACTGGCCTATTACGCTTATCTGATTATCGGGTATGATATGGATTCGTATTCCCGGCTGGGGGGTACACCTTATTTCCAGGCTGCCGAAAATATAGTAAATGCGGCTCAGGGAACAGATTTGGGTAAAGGCTGGAAAGCTTTCGATAGCAGTAAAAACCGTTATGCCCTGATAAATAATATTCTGGATGAAGCATTCAAAAAATACCGGAATTATTTTTATGAATACCATCGTTTGGGATTAGACGAAATGCCCATTAACCAGACCAATGCCCGGGCACGCATAGCTGAAGGATTGCCCTTATTGCGTGAAGCCAATCGTGCAAGGCCTTCAGCCATCGTAATTTCTGCTTTTTTGGATGCTAAAAATGATGAACTGATTAATATTTTTAGCAAAGCTACTACAAAAGAAAAAGAAGAAGCCGTTCAGGTACTGTGCGATGTAAATCCAACCCAAACAACGAGGTACGAGAAGATTTTGAAATAATCTCAATGGAATTGCATGCTGCACTTACCAGTTAGTAAGCGAAAATAAAACTACTTTATTGTCAATCTATGCTGAAATCTTTACATATTTCTAATTACGCGTTAATAACTGAATTACATATCGATTTCGAGTCGGGTTTCTCTGTCATTACAGGTGAAACTGGTGCCGGAAAATCTATTATTCTGGGTGCACTTTCGCTTATTCTTGGTCAGCGGGCCGATTCCAAATCCATAAAAACCGATGCCGATAAATGCGTGATTGAGGCTGAATTTGATATTTCCAGCTACAAGCATTTGGATGGCTTCTTTGAGGAAAATGATCTGGATAAAGATGGTAATTCGTGTATGATCCGTCGGGAACTGACCAGCTCCGGAAAATCAAGGGCGTTCATCAACGATACTCCTGTCAGCCTGAATGTGATCCGCGATTTGAGCAACCGCCTGATCGATATCCACTCACAACACGAGAATCTGTTGCTTTCCAATGATACCTATCAACTTGAAGTGGTTGACACCATTGCGCAAAATGCTGCATTACAGGCTTCGTACCTTCAAATTTACCAGCAATGGAGAAATCTGCAGGCGGAACTGAAGCTGTTGCAGCAAACTGCCGATAAACAAGCGAGCGATATTGACTATATCCAGTTTCAATTTCAGCAACTGGAAGATGCGCGGCTGACTGAAAATGAACAGAACGAATTAGAAGCTGAACAGGAAACACTGGCTCATGCAGAAGAAATTAAATCGGAATTAATCAAAGCTCAACAGCTAATGAACGATGAGCAAATGTCGCTTTCGTTGCTGAAGGAAAGTCTGACAGCTGTTTCGCACGTTAAAAGCTATATTCCTTCCGGCGAAGACTGGTACGAAAGATTGCACTCGGCTCTGATTGAGCTTAAAGATATTGCTTCTGAAATGGCTTTGTATGAGGAACGCGTGGAATTTAATCCTTCGCGGCTTGAATGGGTTGAAACCCGTTTGAGCGAGCTGTTTACTTTGCAAAAAAAGTACAAAGTAGCTTCCGTGGCAGAACTGATAGATATACGCAACGGCTTTGCAGCGCAACTTCAGCGTATAGGTTCGTTTGATGAAGAAATTGCGGCTTTGAAAAATCAAATTGAAAAATCTTACCTGCAACTTCAGAAAGAAGCCAGACGCTTGACGGACAGCCGAACCAAAGCCTGCAAACCAATTGAAAAATACCTGGTGGAGCAGTTGACCAAACTGGGCATGCAAAACATTCAGTTTGAAGTAGCAGTGTCGGCTTTGCCTGATTTTACTGAGAATGGTGTGGATGAGGTTCAGTTTCTTTTCTCGGCCAACAAAAACCGGCCGGTTCAGCCCGTTACACAAATAGCGTCGGGTGGGGAAGTAGCTCGCCTGATGTTGTCTATCAAGTCTCTGGTGGCTCATAAGGCCGATTTGCCCACGATAATTTTCGATGAAATAGATACGGGGGTTTCCGGTGAAATAGCACACCGCATGGGAGAAATAATGAAAACGATGAGTAATGACATGCAAGTAATCACTATCACACACCTGCCACAGATAGCCGGTAAGGGTGCGCAACACTACCATGTTTTCAAGGACGACAGCGGACACCAGACTCAAACTCATATACACCGTCTCAAATCGGATGAGCGTATAACCGAGTTGGCCCAGATGCTGAGTGGCAAGAATATTACTGATGCTGCTTTGCTTAATGCCCGCGAACTGTTGGGCAATTAGGTGTTTTTTCAACTTTATTTTGCAACTATAGAAGAGTTTCATAATTAATGAAGCTCTTTTTTTGTTTTTGAAATTGGTGCTTTATTATATTGATTACCAATGTCTTGTTGCTGTTATTTATTTTTAGTTTTGTGACCGCATACATATATAGAATAGTACATTTGGCGACAGTAAACCCGAAATATAAAATTCAACTTTTAAAAACAATTACCGGGAAATTTAGTTATAAATATATAGCGTGAAGATATGGGTAACTCAATCTTAAAGGTTGATAATTTGCAGAATAGTATAAATTTCCATGTATAAAGTATTCACTGTTCAGGAAAAACGACTGGTATTATGGAAAAAGAACTCAACCTTACATTGCCCGAATGGGTCTTCCTCGACGGAAATACCCCTATGGGTGATTCTCTCGAAGGTCGAACTTTGTTGCAACATATCCAGAGTTTTACGATATTGGAGATGATTGCGCTGGACGATGACGCGATGATTCTCAACCCTATGGTGAAAATAAGGGAGTTTTCCTATACGAATATATTTGGAGAAAACGAACGACATTTGGTACTGGTTCATTTTAGTTTGATTGATGATTCGGAATTGGATGGCATTCTGGATAAAGCCATAGAGTTTTATAAACTTTTTATGGACTGGCAGGATAATAGTCTTATAATAGAAGAAACTTCGAAAGATAATTGATATTCGTCAGAAAAACTCTTTGAATCAATCTTAAATCAGGTATTGTGCTATGTATGAGAGTGACTACTACAGGCTTCGCAAAGCTATGGTTGAATTTCAACTCAAAGGGAGGGGGATTCACGATCAAGCCATTTTAGATGCTTTTGGGAAGATTTGCAGACATAATTTTGTCCCTGACGAATTTCGCGACAGGGCATACGAAGATAACCCTTTGCCGATTGGATTTGATCAGACCATTTCTCAACCTTATATTGTGGCGTATATGCTCGAAAAATTGGCTCTGGATAAGCAAATGAGGGTTTTGGAAATAGGAACGGGTTCAGGTTATCAAACAGCTCTTCTATCGTGTCTTTGCAGCGAAGTTTATTCGGTCGATATTAATCCTGAATTAGCTAAACGAGCTCGCGAATTACTTGCACAGGAAGGTTTTAGGAATATTATGGTAAAAGTGGCAAATGGCTATGAAGGCTACAAAAAATATGCACCTTTCGATCGTATTATTGTCAGTTGTGCACCCGTGAATATTCCATTGGCTTTAGTCGAACAACTTGGGGAAGGAGGTAAGATGATTATTCCCGCAGGTTTAGCTTACGCGCAAAAACTCTACCTGATTGAAAAGGAAAACGATATTGTAATACACCGAGAATTAATTGCTGTTCGTTTTGTGGAGATGATGTACAAAAGCTAATTGCAGATTTTTTCTTTGATATAAAAAGCGTAACCATAAAAGACTCCGGTAGATCAATATATTTGTGATTTACCGGAGTTTTTGTTTTTATTCTTCTTTTTTGCGTCTTTTGTTAGTTGTACTTTTTTCTGATTTTTCATTCAGTTTTTTGTTCTTCTCAGCAAGTTTTTTTACCCGTGCTTCTCGTTTAGCTACCTTTCTTTCTTCCAGTACTATTTTCAGATATTCGATGTATGGTTCGATATAGCGTTTTCGTTTGGTTTCCAGCAAATCGGCCATGGTAATCATAATACCGGCTTCGTACACCGAGCCAAAATCCGGGTCGAAAATAGCACCAAAGAAGCGCATGGTATTGGTAAGTCCGATATAAGCATTGAACAGTGGCGGAATTGTTTCGCCTTCGGCCCGGACAGCTTTTTGCAGAGCTTTATAATCGCCGGACGAATCTAACCCGGTGAATATCTTTTTAGCAATGAGTTTGCTGTTTCTGCTTACGTGTATAGGGGTAATAGGTAGAATTAATTTGTCCGGATCCGGGAAATAACGGAACATATATTCGTAGGTAAGTTCGCGTGCTGTAATCGGATAGTCTTCGTACATGGTCACTTTCCCGATAAAATAACGGGCATTTTTTACCTGATGGATTAAAGCCCCCAGTCCGTCCCACAAGTTATCCAGCGCAAAAAGGCTTTTCATGCCCATTTTTGATGTTTGATAATCGGGCTGGACAAAGGCTCTTCCCAGCTCAATAGTGTAGGGGATATATTCTTTAATGAACTTTTCGCTGAATACAAACAGGTGTGACATTACAAACTTAGGCTGTCCGTTTTCTTCAAAATCCACATCAAACCCAGGTAAATAGCGGTAACCTCCTATAATCTCTTGTGCTACCGGATCCCATACAATTAACTGATAATATGGTTTTTCCATGTAGTCATATTCATCTATGTCAATTTCTTCACCTGTACCACCACCTCCGGAACGAAACGACAATTCGCGCAAACGTCCAATTTCGCGCATAACATTAGGCGAATTATGGGCTGTTACAACATAAATTTCGTTGTGAGCTTTGTTGGTTGGACGGAGGAATTTGTCAGGTGTGAGTTCTTGCTTGAGAATTTCTTTGTCAATGGGAGGAATAATCGGTTTCATCATATAATACTTTGAAGATTTACCATTGTTGCAAATGGTAGTACAAAAGTAATTAATTTTTGAACTAAGTTTCTATAGAATTATAAATTTTTGATCAGGTGGGGAAAGAAAATGTTCGGCATCAATGTGTTTGAATTATAAATTGCACATAGTGATTTAAAATGTGCACATTAAATAAACTGTCTAATTGTTCATATACGTTTTTATTGGTTGTTCATTTTCTCAAGGATATTGATCAATTAGATTAAATTCCTTTTATGATTTATTTTAATCACTATTAAAAGGTGAAGTTAATAGAAAACCCCAATTTTATTTTAAAAAAATACATGTTTAATGTGTTAAGTCAGATTTTTTTTTATATTTTTGTGAAAAATTGTTATTAATGTGCAGTATGGTTTTTCTGTTATGTTTTTTATCCCCTTGTGTAATATGAAACAAAAAACAGAATTATGTTGCTAATAATACCTGCATTAATATATACTTAAACGTTATGATTTTAGAAAAAAATACGGACAGATTAGCCGCTTTCTTATTGCTGTTTTTTGTAATTCAGTTATTTGTAGCTCCGTTGTTGGCATCGGTTTCCGACGCGGTATTAGTTAACTACCAAACTAATCTGCAGATAAAAAATAATAGGTTGTATATTGTAAGAAGCTTTGAATTGTTGGTAAATAATAGGCAGGGAGAGAAGTACACTGAAATAAGTATCCCGTATTCTAAAATGAATAAAGTGTCTGGTATTGATGCGTTTATTAAAGATAAAAATGGGAAAGTGGTAAAAACTCTTAAGTCGAGCGACATTAAAGTCCGCAGCACGATGGAAGATTTTTCTTTTTACGAAGACAATTTTGTAAAGGAATTTTCGATAGTTCATAATGAATACCCATATACATTATGTTACAAATATCAGGAGCAGCAGGATGAATTTTTCAATATTACTAACTGGAGCCCTTTAGTATACAAGGATGTACCCACGGTAAATGCAGTGTTGACCCTTGATGTTCCAATCGAATATAAAGTTAATATTTTAAAGCAATTTGTGGATAGCAGCTTGGTTGATACAAATGATGCTTCAATGAAATATATCTGGAAAGCTTCGTATCTAAAGCAAATTGATCCTGAAATATATATTCCGGATATAAGTGGTCTTATCCCGATGGTGATGATAGTTCCAGATAAATTCAGGTATGATAAGGAAGGTTCGAACACCAGTTGGAAGACCTACGGAAACTGGGAATACCACTTAATTGAAGGCTTAGACCAATTGCCCTCAAACGAAATGCAACAAATTAACACCCTGATAGGTAATGTTAAGGACGATAAAGAGAAAGTGAAAATTTTGTATCATTATTTGCAGGATGTTACACGTTACATTAATATTTCTGTGGAAACAGGAGGTATGAAACCTCATCCGGCATCTTATGTCGCAACGAATAAATACGGTGATTGCAAAGCTTTGGCAAACTATTTTAAATCGATATTGAGTTTCGTGGGAATTCAGTCGTATTATGCCAATATTTATGCCGGTGATTTAATAAAAACTATCAATCTTAGTTTCCCATCCATGCAATTCAATCATGCCATTGTTTGTGTTCCGTTTCCTAACGATACACTTTGGTTGGATTGCGCCAACAATGAACCATTTAATTATGCAGGTACGTTTATTCAAAACCGACAGGTACTGCTTACTGACAAAGACAATAGTTTTTTTGCATGCACACCTGCGCTGTCAAAATACGATGTACTCGAAAGTCGTAAAGTTGTCGTTGAACCAGACTCCATAAACGGGGCAATTGCCAAATTTGTCAATACTTACAGAGGAAAAAACTATGAAAGGTTGCTAGGCCTGTCGAATTCTCTCAGTGAATCGCAACAATCGCAGTTAATTCGTATGGATTTTATCGAAAAGGATTTAGATCTCCTCAATTATAAAATAACACCCGTGCATCGCGATTCTGCATTTATAAAGTTGAATTACAAGGCTACAGCAGACAAACTTTTCAAAAAATATGGCAACGAACAGCTCATCAGGGTTTTTCCTTTTTCTATTCCGGCATTCAGAGAACCGAAAATGAGAAAATATCCTGTGCAAATTGACTACCCTGTATATGGACAAGATACGTTAGAATACGTGTTGCCAAAAGGCTATGTGTTTGACAATTCATTTAAAGACAAAATTTTAAATTCTGATTTTGGAACTTATACATTGCAATACCGGCTACGTGAAAATTCTGTTCAGATTATAAAGAGTTTTCTTTTAAATGCAGGAAAATATACCTTGGAGCAATATCCCGATTTTTATAATTTTATAGATAAAGTGTCTGATATTGAATGTAATAACTATATTGTGACAAAAAAGCATAGCTAAATTTTGTTTGTAAAAGTAATGTTTAAATGAAATGAATATATGAAAAGATTATTTACTATTGTTGCCCTTCTGATTTCAACAGAATTGGTAACAAATGCTCAAACTTCTGAATACGAATATGGAAGGATAAAGCAGGAAGATGTTGATATGGTTAGTTATAACAAAGATAAATCCGCCGAAGCCGTTGTAATATACGATGTTGGAAGTTCTAATTTTGTGGAATCAGACGGGAGTTACGAAGTTGTATATGAAAGGGCTACTCGAATAAAGATACTTAAAGAAGCTGGTTTAAAATGGGCTGATGTTGAAATTCCATTTTATCGGGAAGGTGATATATTTGAACGTGTCTACGATTTGGAAGCTTGCACATATAATTATGAAAACGGAGTCTTGCTAAAAACGGTGCTTGATATAGCTGATTGTAAAGATGAGAAAATCAATGTGTACTGGACTAATCATAAGTTTGCAATGCCTAATGTCAAGGAAGGCTCTATTATTGAATTCCGTTACAAGTTAAGTTCAGAGTTTCTATTCCAGTTTCGCGATTGGGAGTTCCAATGGAAAATTCCGGTGATTTACAGCAAATATCAGGTGGGTATGATTCCCTTTTACCAATACTCGTGGTTATTGCAGGGTGCTACTAAGTTTGATTCCCAAAAGTCGTATGAAAGCACCGGATTTGAACGTACGTATGGAACTGTAAAATTCAAGGATATGATTTATGAATTTGTAATGAGGGATGTGCCGGCATTTAAAGATGAGGAATATCTCTCTTCAATTAATGATTATATAATCAAATTAGACTTTCAATTGTCGAAAGTAATCAGGTTAAATGGCTCAGTTGAAAACATTCAGACAACCTGGCCTGAAATGATTAAAGACTTTATGAAAGCGGATAATTTTAGTAAATATGCTGTAAAATGTGAGAAGTTGGCGCCTAAAGTGCTGAATATGGCTGGTTTATTAGCAAAATCGCCACACGAAAAATTTGACTCAATAATGAACTATGTCAAGAATAACTTTAAGTGGGATGGGATGCTTGGAAAATATGCAACAAAATCTCCAAAAGAGTTTTTAAACGATAAGCAAGGAAATGATGCAGACCTTAATTTGTTTGCGATCGGTTTGTTGAATGCTGCCGGAGTTAAAGCTACTCCTTTATTGGTGAGCACACGGCAAAATGGGAAAATTAAATTCGATTACCCGTTTAATCATTTTTTTAATTATGTGCTAATTTTGGCCGAATTTGATGGGAAAAAGATTTTAGCAGATGTTACAGATCCCCTGAAGTTGAATGACCGCATACCGGAAAGGTGCATTAATGATAAAGGATTAATTATTCAGAAAGATAATGTAGAATGGATAAATACACAGACTGTTGCTTCATCAAAGGTACAAAAAAAGATTTTGCTTACCCTCGACGGTTTAACCCAGAATGCTACTATTGAGACTTCAGCTACCGAGTATGATGCACTGGATTATAGAAAAGATTATGGCGATGATAAAACCATTATACATAAGCGTCTTGTTGATAAAGGATATAATTTATCCGATACATCTATTGTTGTGAAAAACTCAAACAATATTATTCAACCGTATGTATTTCGCTATGCTGTTAAGAGTAAGCCGGAAATTGTAAATGATAAAATATACATATCTCCGTTCCTAAATGAAACAATGACAGAAAATCCGCTTAAACAGCAGGAACGAACATACCCTATAGATATGATTTATCCAACTCGAAGAAATTTTTACGCTGATATTCGGATACCTGATGGATATAAGGTTGATTTTCTACCTGAAAATGATAAAATTCAAAACGATCAGTTTGAACTTGAATATACGATTGGTAAGGATGAAAATAAATTACTTGTTTCATTCATATATTCGTTCAAACAGCCGGTTTACTCCTCAACGGAATATCTGAAAATAAAATACTATTTCAACGAAATTATTAAAAAAGGTACAGATAAAATTGTATTGGCTAGAGAATAGAGAACAAAAAACGCTTCATGCAATTTTACATGAAGCGTTTTTTTTTGTTATTGTATTCGAATCATATTCTTTTGATATTGGCTCCAAGAGCATTCAGGCGTTTGTCAATGTCCTGATAACCGCGGTCAATCTGGTCGATATTATGGATGGTGCTTGTTCCTTCGGCGCAAAGTGCGGCAATAAGTAAGGCAATTCCGGCCCGGATATCTGGTGAACTCATAGTAGAAGCTCGTAAATGCAATTGGTTTCCTTGTCCAATAACCGTAGCACGGTGCGGATCGCAAAGAATAATTTGTGCCCCCATGTCAATCAGTTTGTCTACGAAAAATAAACGGCTTTCGAACATTTTTTGATGAATAAGAACGCTCCCCTTTGCTTTTGCAGCCACTACCAGGAATACGCTCAGCAAATCTGGCGTAAGTCCAGGCCAGGGAGCATCTGCAATAGTCATGATTGAGCCATCGATAAACGACTCAATGGTGTACGTATCCTGTTGAGGAATGAAAATATCGTCGCCCTGCTGCTCAAGTTTGATGCCTAATCGGCGGAAACTGTCGGGGATAATTCCAAGCTCATTATAAGATACATTTTTGATTGTTATTTCAGATGCAGTCATAGCAGCCATGCCAATAAAACTACCGACTTCAATCATATCGGGCAAAATGCGATGAGTGCAACCATTTAACGTTTTTACTCCCTCGATAGTAAGTAAATTCGAACCAACTCCTGAGATGTTGGCTCCCATAGCATTCAACATTTTACACAGTTGCTGAAGGTATGGCTCACAAGCAGCATTGTAAATAGTAGTAATGCCTTCGGCCATTACAGCGGTCATCAGAATGTTAGCTGTTCCGGTAACTGAGGCTTCGTCGAGCAACATATAGCAACCGGTTAGTTTCTCTGCTGATATTTCATAGCGTTTGGCATCAGGATCGTAGCAAAATTCTGCTCCGAGTTTTTGAATTCCGATAAAGTGTGTATCCAATCGGCGGCGTCCGATTTTATCACCGCCCGGTTTGGGAATACTCGCTTTTCCGTAACGGGCTACCAATGGACCTACTATCATTACTGACCCGCGAAGCGATGCACTTTTTTTGTAGAAATCGTCAGTATGAAGATAGTCGAGATTTATATTTTCAGCCTTAAAAGTATAAGTGTCAGGATTGATTCTGTTAACTTCGACCCCCATATCGCCTAAAAGACTAATCAGGTTGTTAACATCGAGAATGTCAGGAATGTTGCTGATTGTTACTGTTTCCGGTGTGAGGAGCACAGCACAAATAACCTGTAAGGCCTCGTTTTTTGCCCCCTGGGGTGTGATAGATCCACTTAACCGGCAACCGCCTTCTATTTGAAATGACGACATACTATTCTGTTTTGTGTTTTTTTTATTTCGGGTACGCGTTCGTGTAACTGAATGTGAAAAACTTACTTTTTCAAAATACAGATCATGCTGTATAAGTATAAAGCCTGAAACACGGAACAGCAAACAAATTGTTATTTCTTTTTCTTAGGTTTGTTTTTCTTATTGAACAATACATCTCTGGATTCGACTAATTTTAGGAAATCTTCCGGAATATCAAGCTTGCCTTTCGAGAGTTCACGCAAATCATCAAAGATTTTTTTGTCGTCAACTACTTCTTTGTTCCATGTAAGGAAGCATTTTTTCATCTGATTGGCTATCAGACGGATTAGCTCTTTTTTTTCTTCCCCATCCGGATATTGAGCTACCTTTTCAATCATTTCCTCCAGCGTGCGGCCATAATGCATATACCGAATTCTTGAATTTTTGTATGGAATTGGCTCCGGACGGGTATAAAGATTTTCGGCTTGCAGAATTTCGTATGGGAAATCAATATCCAGTTTGAAATCTGACATAATGGCTACGTGGTCCCACAGCTTATGTTTGAAATCGTTTACATCACGTAAATAAGGAAACAGATTACCCATTGTGTTGATAATTGTTTTTACGCACCGGGTGCGTTCTTCCCGATCTTCAATGGTAAGTGCGTGAGCTACCATTTGCTGTATATTTCGCCCGTATTCAGGCATAATTAATTTTCCTTGCAAGGTTGTATATTCCATGGTTGACTTCAATAAATAGGATAAAGTATACAAAAGTAACTATTTTTTTTGAATTGCCATTGCGGCTGGTCTATCAGATAAACAGGAGACCGGTATATACCGGTCTCCTATTTTAAAAATCGAAGGTTTTCAATGTTGCTGCGAAATCTTTATAAAGTCAAATTCTTTTTATTTAGTCACCGCTTTTAACCATGTTTTAATTGCTTCTAATGCTGTGGGCGAGAAAGTCTGTTCAATTTGACCGTATTCATTAGGTGATCCGGTTTTGCACTCCTGAAATAAGTGGTTTAATCCGGGTAGTTCTTTTACAGTCACTTTTTTGTTGCCGCCTTTTCTTAGTGACTTTTCGATGGCTGGAAGATTTATGTTTGATGGTACCTGCAAGTCTTTATCACCGTTTATGGCCAGCACAGGGCATTTTACTTTTTCGAGTGTAGGGGCTGGGTTATAACGGATAAAGTTCAGCATCCAGGGCGACATAAGCTGAGTCAGTTGCATGTCAACAATGTCATTTATTGATTTTCCTTCCGGTATTTTCATTTCCGGATGTTTCTTTGTTTCTTCTATTAAATATGTGGAAACTTTCAGCTTCAACGTATCATTGTTCTGATATTTATCTACTAATTCATAAACATATTTGTTTATTTGGGCTGTTGATTTCAGATCTTGTTCGCTCATCCCTGATGCGCGTCCAATCAGTTCCTGTTGACACAATAATAATTCGCTACCCGGAATAGCTGTTCCTGCCAACATAACAACAAAACTCACATCTTTACTTTTTGCTGCCACTATCGGAGCAATAATACCTCCTTCACTGTGACCAATTAATCCTATTTTCTTTGGATTAATTTCTTTGCGTGTTTTCAGATAACTGACTGCAGCCTCTACATCTGTGGCTAAGTCATTGGTTGTAGCTTTTGAAAAATTTCCTTTCGATGCATAGGTCCCACGGTCATCATAACGCAATACGGCTATTTCGTTTCGGGTAAGGTAATCAGCTAATACAAGGAAAGGTTTGTGCCCCATCAGTTCTTCATCGCGATTTTGTGGCCCGCTTCCTGTAATTAAAACAACTACCGGGAATTTACCTTCTTTTTTAGGTAAAGTTAATGTTCCGGCTAAAGTAATACTATCCTTTTTATTCTCAAAAGTGATTTCTTCCGAATAATATGGATATGGTTTTACAGGTTCTTGGGGGCGTTTCACAACTTCTTTCTCAATGGCTTTGCGGATAAGGGTCATTGGGAGTGATTGGCCGGCCTGATTAAAAGTACCTGTTATAGTTTCTTTGTTGTCGAAGGTGCCTGTATAATTAATTTTTAGCGCATCCAATTCTAGCGTTAGTACTTGATTTTGATAAGTAGCTTTGCTCAACGGAATACCCTTTGCTCCCTGATCGGGACTATCCATAGTTGCAGTGTACCTGTCATTTGTTTTTGTAACATGAAATACTATGCGCAATTGTATGCCCTGGATTTTTAGTGAGCCGTTCCAGTCGCCAACAATTTCCTGGCTAAACAGTGCCACTGAAATAAACAGCATTAAACTGATAAATAAATTCTTTCTCATTTTTATTTTGATTTATGTATTTTTTTGAATTCAAGGTAGGAATATATGTAAGGAATTATAGATGTTATGCCTATGATAACTCCAAACGAAATAGCTAAAACAGTGTTGTTTTTTACAATAAAAGCAATAAATATGACGAGTAAGCCTCCAACTAACATTAGTTTTCCGCCAAGGCGATGCGTTTTTTTCCAGATTTCTTCATTTTCCAAAGTCCAGGGCGAACGAATTCCCACGAAATAATTAGGCTTGACCGTTTGCAGGTAATTTCCAATCATTACAAAGAATGCCCCCATTAACGCAATCAATAAGTTAGGATTTATGTTGCCTTTATACCCCACGTATAGCAGGTAAAATGAAAGTGCCGACATGAATATTGTCATGATCAGGCGTAGTGAATAATATTTCCCTCCCATTTGATCTATTTTCTTTTTGGGGTCGAAATATGGAATAAGGAGCATTAAAAGATAGGTTCCGATTTGCAATCCGGCAATCATATATACCAGACTATCTTTGTTCGACCAGTCGTTCGGATTTCCACCCAAATCAAAATGTGTTGGAATCTGAGCCGGAAGTTGCTTGAAAATCAGAACTAAATAGATAAATGGGATTGAAATCAATATCCACAAAATCATTTCTTTGAGAAATTTATTCATATTTATTTTTTTAGAGTTAGAATATACTGGAGTAAATCGTCGATAATAGTTGTGTTGATTGAATAAAGGATATACTGGCCTTGTTTTACGGCGCTGACAAGGCCGGCCCGTTTCAATTTATCAAGATGGTGTGATATGCTTGGAGCAGTCATGTCAAATTTTGCTGCAATTTCTCCTGCCGTCATATCTTGTTTCTGAAGCATTTTCAGTATTTCCCTGCGAGCAGGATCATTCAATGCTTTAAATACTTCATTCATTGTCGTTGTTTTGTTGATTATATATTTGTATTATTAGACAAATGTCTAAATACTTTTTTAATTGGCAAAATAATTTAAAACAATTAACTATTTTGTTTGAAAAAACTAATCAATATCGATTTTTAACCGAAGATGGTGGCAACTATTTTTCGGTTTCCTCCATGATTTCGAAATTCACAGAGGTAAATCCCTTGCCAAATTCCCATATTCAGTTTCCCGTGGGTGATTGGAATGGTCAGGCTTGTACCCGTTATCGATGATTTGGCATGTGCAGGCATATCGTCATCTCCTTCTAATGTATGATTGTAGTACGGTTCATGTTCTTTTACAAGATGGTCGAAAATCCCTCCAAGGTCTGTTTGCACATCCGGGTCGGCATTTTCGTTTAGTGTAAGTCCGGCCGACGTATGTTTCAGAAATAGATGCAGCAAACCGGTTTCAGGTAACTGTGGCAAGTAGTTAATTATTTCATCAGTTACCAGATGAAATCCCCGTCTTTTCTCACGAAGTGAAAATTCTGTTTGAAAAATCATAGTTAAAAGCAGTTTTTTGTGCAAATATAATTTATTCAGGTTATAATTCTATCGGGTTAAGGTCTCGCATAAGCTTGAGATTTGCTAGCAGGTACATAATAAGCTCTAAAATTCCTCAAAAACAAAAACATTTGTATGGGTTTAATGTTTTTAAAATGATATGTGATATACCACTGCGTTGAAATTGTATTATTTTACTAATTAATTTTAATTGACTAATGACACTAACAGAAAATTTAATAAACGAACATAAGGACATCTTGGAATTGCTGGGAATAATGAATAAGATTGCGAATAATATAGAATCAAACAGCGTTTTTTATACAAACGATGTTGAGGATATTATCAAGTTTCTGAATTTTTTCATTGACAAAAGTCATCACTCCAAAGAAGATATTTTTTATCAGGAACTTTCTCAGAGTGAATTATCTGAAGAGAACATAATGATTAGTGTTATGCTTTACGAACATGTATTAGCCCGTAAATATCTGAATGATATTAAAAGTTGCATCGAAAATTGCAAAGTAGGGAATAATTTTTCGCATGAATTGTTGTCGGAAAGTCTCACAAATTATGTAAAGTTGATACGGAATCACATTAATAAGGAGGAAAATATTATTTTTCCTATAGCAGAGAGAGTATTTCCGCCCGAAAAACAAAAGAAAATGCTGGTTAAATTCAAAGAAATTGAAGCCAGAATTGAAGGGGATGGATTTCAGGAACATTATCATAAATTGTTGAAGAAGTTGAAGAAAAATTATCCGGACTAAGTATTATTTGTCTGATGAATTTTTAATTGTACTTTGTGGGTAAATGTTAATAAGGGCTTCAAATAGAAGCCCTTATTAGTTTTATAGAGAATTTCGAAGTGGCTGCTTTACTTGCCGATGCAGAATTTACCGAAAATATTTCCAAGTATTTCATCGTTTGATATTTGCC
>CAYSTC010000033.1:0-1966 GCA_964433885.1 uncultured Paludibacter sp.
CCCTAGCCCCTAAAGGGGAACTAAATTAGTATTGGTTATTATAATCAATAACAATAAAAAAATAGAAGAAGAACTATCTTAACGTGAGTTCGATATAAAAATTAAAGCTAATTGATTGAATCCATTCGGATTCATATATTTATAGAGAATATTTGAGCCCGAATAATACGACTCCATACGGAGTCGAATATAATGATCTGTAATTTTTTCTATAAACATGAGATTCCTACGGAATCAGGCAAGCCACCATTGATTAATATTATTGAATATCAGTCTATTCGTTATTTGCTTATATCGAACTCACGTTATCTTAGTTCCCCTTTAGGAGCCAGGGGTTGTTCTTACAATTGGAATTCTACTTTTTCTTCCGGACAGGTTCTGTCGAAATGATCCAGGAAGGCATCCATTATTTGTGTTACCAGGTTTGCACCACCATCGTAGCCGGTTTTGGCAAAGTAGTTGTGTCCGGGACGGTCGGCAATGGGGAAACCAAAGCGAACAAACGGGGTGTCCTCGTCGCGGGCAATGTATTTACCATAGGTGTTTCCGATCAACAGGTCAACGCCTTCCTGTTTGATCCATTGGTGCATCAGGAACATATCGGCCAACTCACCGCTTTTGAATTTAGCTTCCGGTATATCTTTCAGGATTTCGGGCATACGTGCTTCGAAATACTTGCTTGGAGTTCCTGTTACAATATATACAGGTTTCATATCCATGCTCACCAGGAATTCAGTCAACGGAACCAATGTGTCAGGGTCGCCCCACAACGCCACGCGTTTTCCGTACAGGTATTTGGCGCTGTCAGAGATCAGGTCGATCAGGCGTCCGCGTTCATCCGATAAGCTTTCAGGGATTGGCAGGTTGGCGTGGCGGCTCAACGACATCAGGAAGCGGTCGGTAGCTTTGAATCCGATAGGGATATCGAGCGTTTCGAACTTCACTTTACATTTGTTATCCAGCTTGATACAGGCATCTTCGGTTGACATTGGGCCAAGTCCGAGCGTAAACTTGCTGTCGCCGGTGAGTTTCATGTCGGCAATGGTAGTTCCACCGGTAGGATACATTTTGTAATGTCCGTTCAGGGGAGCATCCAACACATCGGTCATATCCGGGAACATGATTGTGCGGGCTTCCATTACGGATGCAAGGCGTTTGATTTCGCGCATATCCGAAGGTTCCATCCACCCGGCAGCAATGTTGATTACGTTGCGTTTCTTTGGAGTTGCTGTTGAGAAGAACTTGATAAAAGCAGCCAGCTGGTTGGAATATCCGGTTACGTGTGTTCCCACATAACTTGGGGTATTGCAATAAATCACCTGTTTTCCTTCGGGTATGCATCCGTCGTCGGCAGCCTTAGAGATGATTTGCGTCATATCGTCACCAATTGTTTCCGACAAACAGGTGGTGTGAACGGCAATTACTTCGGGTTTGTAAACGGTGAACATGGTGTCGATAGCCTGAACCAGGTTGGCCGATCCGCCGAATACGGATGAACCTTCGGAGAATGAACTGGTTCCGGCCATAACCGGTTCGCGGAAGTGGCGCGACAACGCACTGCGGTGGTATGAGCAACATCCTTGTGAACCGTGACTGTGAGGCAAGCATCCGTGGATACCTAATGCAGCATACATTGCGCCTACAGGCTGACAGGTTTTGGCAGGGTTGATAGTCAACGCTTTCCTGTCTATTTCTTTTGCTGTTGTATGTCTTAGTAACATAATCTTATAATTTTTAATTCATAATTCATAATTCACAATTAAATATAATGTGAACCTGTCTAATCTTATTCGCAGAAAAGTGCGTAATTCCTAATTCTTAATTATGCATTATGCATTGTGAATTATGCATTAGTTAAACACGTATTCTGCTTCTACAAACTCTTCCGATTCCCAGGGAGCTTTCATCTGCTTGAAAATAGTGCTGCAGGCAATCATTTCAATATCTTTGTAGAAATTGATAGCAC
>CAYSTC010000033.1:2066-40874 GCA_964433885.1 uncultured Paludibacter sp.
TTGAAAATAGTGCTGCAGGCAATCATTTCAATATCTTTGTAGAAATTGATAGCACCGGCAAAACCAGCGTAAGGACCACCATTGTCGTAGTTGTGGAGCTGTTTCATGGGGATACCCATTTTCTGAACCACATACTTTTCTTTGATACCCGCGCAGAATACATCCGGTTTGTAAAGTTCGATCAGTTTTTCCATTTCAAAGTGGCTCAGGTCATCAATAACGAGGGTCCCTTTTTTCATGTCGGTCATCAAACCTTTGTATTCATTAAACTCAATGTCGAATTCTTCTTTGAGTTTAGCCAGTTCTTCTTCCGATTTCCGTGGGTTGAAGCGGGTAGGGTCGGGGTATACGGTAATTTCCTCAATGTTACGGCTGTCGGCGTCGATCTGAATTGTAGGAATCACACGACGGCCTTCATAGTCATCGCGGTGTCCGAATTCGTAACCGGCTGTAAGAGTTTCCATACCCAGTTCTGCAAACAGTTCCTGGTAGTGGTGTGCCCTTGAACCTCCAACGAATAACATAGCTGTTTTGCCTTCTGTTTTAGTTTTTGCTTTGGCAATGGCTTCATTTACGGCTACCATTTCTTCGGCAATTACTACCTCGATCCGGTCGATCAGTTCCTGGTCGCCAAAGTACTGACCCACCTTACGCAAGGTTTTAGCTGTAGCTTCCGCACCGATAAAGTTGGCTTTTGCCCATGGAATACCGAAAGAAGTTTCCAACATCTCGGCCACATAGTTGATAGAACGGTGGCACATTACAAGGCTGAAGTCGGCTGTGTGTGCAGTTTCAAATTGCTCCAGGGTAGAGTTACCCGACATGGTGGCAATAATATCAACACCGATTTTGTCAAACAACTCATCGATAACAAAAGCGTCGCCACCAATATTGTATTCACCCAATACGTTAACTGCATATTTGTATTTGCGGGTAGGATTGTCGTTGCGTCCTATCAGGTTTTTGTACAACCCGTTGTTGGCAATGTGGTGTCCGGCCGACTGCGATACCCCGCGGTATCCCTCGCAAGAGAAACCAAAGATGTTCACTTCCGGAAATTCTTCTTTCATCTGGCGGGCTACACGGTGTACGTCGTCACCGATCAATCCTACCGGGCAAGTGGAGAATATGGCAATACCTTTCGGGTGGAACAGCTCGTAGGCCTCACGGATAGCTTGTTTCAGTTTTTCTTCACCCCCGAATACGATATTCGAATCCTGCATGTCGGTTGAAAATGCGTATGGAATGAAGTTTTCCATTTCGGGTTTGTCGGCACGGGTTTGGTTCCGGCGTGTAAGCCACGAGTAGAATCCGCAACCGATAGGTCCGTGTGTAATGTTTACGATATCCCGGGTAGGCCCCAAAACCACCCCTTTACAACCGGCATACGTACAACCGCGTTGGGTAATAATTCCCGGAATGGTCCGTACGTTGGCTTGTATCTTGGGTATGGCATCCGGATCGTTAATCACAATCGCTTTTGCTCTTTTCTTTGCAACTTTCTTTGGGTAAGCTCCCATCACCTCTTCGGTGAACTTACTCATGTCGAGTTCTTCTATTAATGTCTTTCCCATAATGTTTTTTTTAATGCATAATTCGTAATGCATAATTCATAATTAGTAATCTAATTCACAACTTTCAATTCATAATTCATAAGTAATTATGCATTACGAATTATACATTATGAATTAATCAAGTGTAATGTCTCCGTTTTCTCCCGTACGAACGCGGTAAGAGTCACTAGCCGGAATTACAAATATTCTACCATCGCCGCTTAGTCCGGTTTGGTTGGCTTTAATCAGGGTTTCCACTGCCAGGTCTTTCTTTTCGTCGGTGACTACCAGTGTAATCATTCGTTTGGATTTCAAACGGGGCATTTCAATAATGAGCTCTTGCTGGTCGGCATCCAGGTTGGCTGCCTTTTCAAAACCGCCTTTTCCTTTTCCGCGTCCCAATACAGGCATGGCAGTGAACGAAGGTAAACCTACATCCGAAAGGGCAAGCTTGGTAGCACTCATTTTGTCGATGCGTATCATTGCTAATATTAGTTTCATAATCTATCTAATTGTGGCCCCCTATATCCCCCTAAAGGGGGACTTGAAGACCATGTTTGTTATAACTCAGTAACTTCTTCCTTTATACTAACACTCTAAGTGTCCCCCTTTAGGGGGATTTAGGGGGCCAGTAGTTTTAGTCTTTCTTACCACTTGAAATGGTGTAGCTTTCTTCTACCGGAGTTACGAAGATTTTACCATCACCAAACTGTCCTTTTTCTCCGGAACGGGCTGCCAGCATAATTGTCTCGATTACGAAATCTTTATCTTTTTCAGGAATCACCATCATGAGCAAGTCTTTAGGAAGCTCATCATAAGTCACATTTCCAACTTTAATACCACGTTGTTTACCACGACCGAATACGGCTAATTTTGTAACTGCCGGAAAACCTGCATCAAATAAGGTTTTCATTACTAATGATGATTTTTCCGGACGAACTATTGCTCTTAATAAATACATATTGTTATAATTTTTTGCCCCCCACCCCCCTGAAGGGGGAGTAAAGAGGTTGTGTTTATAAATAAATTTGATTGTTTCCACTCCGCCAAAAGCCCCCTTTAGGGGGTTGGGGGCCTTTTTTTTAGTTCAAAATTCCAAAGCTAACCAACAAATCTTCCAACTCTTGCATTTCAAGTGGTTTAGGAATCACGTGCATAGTGTTTTCGTTGATTTTCTTTGCCAATGAACGGTATTCGTCAGCTTGCGGGTGTTCAGGAGCATGGTCGATAACTGTTTTACGGTTGATCTCTGCATGTTGAACCATATTGTCACGTGGTACGAAGTGGATCATCTGTGTACCGAGTTTTTTAGCAAACTCCTGGATCATGTTAGCTTCGTTGTCTACTTTACGTGAGTTACAAATCAAACCACCCAGGCGAACTGTACCAACCTTTCCGAATTTAGAAATAGATTTGCAAATGTTGTTGGCAGCATACATAGCCATCATCTCGCCCGAGCATACAATGTAAACCTCTTCAGCTTTACCATCGCGGATCGGCATTGCGAATCCACCGCAAACAACGTCACCCAATACGTCGTAGAATACATAATCCAATTGTTTGTCATCATCATAAGCTCCCAATTGCTCCAACAAGTTGATAGAAGTGATAATACCACGTCCTGCACAACCTACACCTGGTTCCGGACCACCTGATTCCACACAACTGGTATCTTTGAAGCCCGGTTTCATTACATCATCCAAATCAATGTCTTCGCCTTCGTCGCGCAAGGTGTCCAAAACTGTTTTTTGAGCCAAACCATGAAGAAGTAAACGAGTAGAGTCAGCTTTAGGGTCGCAACCCACTACCATTACTTTTTTTCCCATCTCTGCCAAACCGGCCACTGTGTTTTGCGTTGTGGTACTTTTACCAATACCGCCTTTTCCGTAGATTGCAATTTTTCTCATCTTTTTTATATTTTAAAATGAATACTAATGTTTCTAATTTCTGAATAGATTTTTGAATTTCTTGAAACCTTTTATTCATTTACTGTGCCATTAACATTCTGGGCGTTTTTTTTGATGTGTGATGTGTGTGTTATGCTTCTGATTATAAGTTGGATATGGATTTTGTTTTTTAAGACATTAAGCGTGTGTCATCTGATTAGGCAATCCTTGGGGATGAATACATTTCCTACATTCGGGTAGGAAATTATACTTAAAAGGTAGGAAAAAAGACGGGGTTGGAAAATGATGTTTTATTAAAATAAACCTGTATATTTGCAATCCTGAAACTAATATTATTACATCTCATCCTGTTGCCGAAATGCAAATTAACCCCGATTCCCCTTTTTTCGTTCATGAGGTTTCCGTTTCTTTTAAACAATTCTTATTTACCTTAATAAGAGATGAAATCATTCAGCCGGGAACTTTTGAAAGCAGCCGGAAACACCTACAAGCTTATTGCAAAAATGAAATGCTGGATTATGATGCATTGATGTCAGATCTACGCTTATTTTTCGGGTTGCTTGCAGATTATAACCACACCAAAGATCCTGTTTTGTATCATTTCCTGATACAGCAAGCCTGTAATTGTTTTTTCGATGAAGCAATGTTTGGTTTGTTACCCATTTTACCGCCCGAAGAAATTAATCCTGATTTTATCAACCGTTCTACGTCTGCCAATAATTTCGGCTTAGTAGGTGGTCATTTAATCGGATTCTAATGAAAACGAAACTGCCTGCTTGCAATGCTTTTCATACGTTGTGGACAAAACCGGTTACTATATCCGGGAAACACTTCGAGATGAATTCAGCCGAAATCCTGACCATGATTGTATCGGCGCTGATGTGGCGAAAACACAACGGTTCTATCCGGCTTTATACAGACAATGCCGGCTATGAATTTGTCTGTAAGCACAAGTTGGAGGACTTGTGGGATGGTGGTATCAACACTGATGTGTTGGAGAACAACTTTTATCCGATTGACCCCGAGGTGTTTTGGGCTGCCGGAAAACTGTTGGCTCTCGAGGCTACAACAACCCCCTGTGTCATGCTCGATACCGACCTGATTGTAATGAAACCCGTTGCCACTGTGCTTGCTTCAACAGCCATAACCGCTTTGCATACCGAAGCTCTTGCCCCTGATGCTTACTTACCGCCCCATTTGCTCAAAAAGCCTGAAGAATATAACTTCCCGGATTACTACAATTGGGAAGTTTTACCAGCCAATACAGCCTTTCTTTATATTCGTGACGAAAGGTTTAAACGCTTTTACCTCGATGAATCAAAGAAATTCATGTTCTGCAATGTAGAAAAACCTGTCGAAATGGTGTCCCAAATGGTTTTTGCCGAACAAAGATTATTGGCTATCTGTGCCAATCATTGGGAAATTCCGGTAAATCATTTACTCTCCGCACCCTTTTCTTCCGATAACGAATCCGTAGTACACCTTTGGGGCTTTAAAGAATCGTTGAGGCGCAGTAAAACTCTTCAGGTTGTATTTTTGAAACGACTAATTACCAGTGTGATTGATGAATTATCCGGCTTTCCTTTCTTTTGCAGTTATATTTCAACCCATTACCCCGAACTCATGTAAACCGATCCTTTGCCGAAAACAACGAGTTTGATCTGAAAACACATCGGCCGGTTTACCTTCATTGATCATTGTTCCGTTTTTGAGCACTATCACTGAGTTGGCCAAATGGAAAACCTCCTGCAAGTCATGGCTTACCATTACGGTAATGACATTTAGTAAGTCGTGGGCTTTTTTTATTTCGTGTTGAAGTGCCAGTCGCATGTCGAAGTCGAGTGCCGAAAGCGGTTCGTCGAGCAACAATACATTCGGTTTGGCAGCCAACGCCCGTGCCAACGCCACCCGTTGTTTTTGTCCACCCGAGAGCTTCTCGGGGTACTGGTTCTTCAATACCTCAAGGTCGAAAAGTTCCAGCAGTTTATTCACTTCATCCTTGTTCTTTTCTCTTTGGGCAAAACTGATATTCTTTTCCACCGTCATGTTTGGGAACAGGGCATAATCCTGAAACATATAACCAACATTCCGCTCTTGCGGTGGCAGGTTTATTTTCTTTTCCGAATCGAACCAAACGGTATCGTTAAACACAATTCGTCCCTTGTCCGGTTTTGTCAGTCCGGCCAGTATGCGCAGCAGGGTTGTTTTTCCGGCACCCGAATGTCCGAACAGGCATAGCAGGTCGTTCCCTGAAATCACCGTGTCAATCTCAAGATTTGTTTTGCCTTCGGATGAGAGCATGGCTTTCGTTATTGATATACATAAAGAATTTGCCCTTAAACTGCCCCCTAACCCCCTAAAGGGAGAATAGAAGTTACTTTCGTTTTTATCTTTATTCATCTTACCTTTTTTGTTATGTTGTTATAATTGTCAATACTAATTTTACTCCCCTTTAGGGGGTGGGGGCTGTTTTTTTATTTATACTATAAACCAATGTCAGGATTATCAAAGAAATTATAAATAAAATAAATGAATACTGATTGGCGGTTTGGTAGTTCATGGCCTGTACTTCGTCGTATATGGCTATCGAAGCTACCCGCGTTTCGCCAGGCATGTTGCCTCCCACCATAATCACTACACCGAATTCGCCAATGCAATGAGCAAATGTCATGGCTGCGGCTGTGATAATCGAAGGAATCATATTCGGAACCAACACCCGGATAAAAGTGGTGAATTCCGATTTACCAAGTGTATAAGCGGTTTCCCTGTAACTTTTTGGAATACTTGCCAGGCCGTTTTGCAGGGGTTGGATCATAAATGGTAAGCTGAAAATGACACTGGCAAGGAGAACTCCCTCGAAACTAAATGCCAGGCGCGTATTGAAATGCTCTGCCAGAAAGCGTCCAAAGGCATTTTGCGGACTGTATGCCACCAACATGTAAAACCCGAGCACCGTCGGAGGTAATACCAATGGCATGCTTATTAATGCTTCCAGTATTGGTTTGTACCAAAAACGCTTGTAAGCAAGTAAATAAGCCATTGGAAACCCCACTGCAAATAGTATAGCCGTAGTCCAGCCGGCCAGTTTGCCTGTAAGCAACAATGTATTTATAAAGTCTTGATTCATGATTTACCCGGGTTTCGCGATTTTTTAAATCGCGGGATTATTGTTTGTATATTCAACTTTTCCAAAGTTCTAAACTTTGGAAAAGTCATTACCAACTACCAGCTACCAACTGTCAATTGTCCATTGTCACTTGTCAACTGTTTTATATCCCCATTTTTCCCATACAGCCTTTGTTTCCGGCGAAAGGATGTATTTCCTGAATCGTGCTGCCTCGGTGTTCAAAGCCTGGGTTTTAATAAGGACACAGGTCTGTTCAATGGGTTTGTACCTGGTTGCAGGAACTATATAATAATTTCCTTTGCCAGCCATTTCGGGAGCCAGTGCCAACGAAAGTGCCACAAACCCGATTTCGGTATTGCCCGTAAAAGCGAATTGAGCTGCTGCAGAAATGTTTTCGGCAATCGCAATCTTGTTCTTTAATCCGTCATATAACTTCATTGCCTTGAGTAGTTCTATGGATCGTTCTCCGTAAGGAGCAGTTTCGGGGTTGGCAATGGCTATTTTCTTAATACTTGGATCTTTCAGGATTTCTAATCCTTTTTTATCCACAGGAAGCGAAGTGCTGTAAATAGCCAGTTTCCCGAATGCATAGGTTGAGATTGGTCCCGTTGTCAAGCCTTTATCTTTTAATTTGACCGGGAATTCATTGTCTGCCGCCATGAAAAAGTCAAACGAAGCTCCGTTGGAAATCTGCTGAACCAGCGTACCCGATGCTCCAAAGGTTAGATTCACCTTTGCCTTGGGGTATTTTTTTACGTAGTTGGTTTTAATTTCTTCCAGTGCGTAACGGAGGTTTGCTGCGGCAGCTACATTTACTTTTTGTGCCGATATGGATATTGTAGCGAGCAATATCGCTAATGAAATAAATATTCGTTTCATATTGTTTGTGTTTTTGAACCCCTTAAATCCTCCTTGGGGGACTTTTAGATAGCTCTGTTTTTATTGGTTATAATGAATTCTGAGTAAGTTTTTAAGTCTCCCAAGGGGAAGTTAGAGGGCTGTTTTGAAAAACGTAGGTTTTATGGTAAACATTACGTATGCCCATTGTGGTGTGCGGATGGTTGGATACGTGTTGGCCGTAGTCACGAGGTCTTTAGCAATCAAGGTGTTATTGTTGGAGAAATAGCGGCAATATCCACCCTGAACCGTTGTCCAAGTGTTTAGCTTATAAGTGACCAGCAAGTCGAATTCAGCTCCGAGGTCTTTGCCGAAGTCAATTTTCTTTGCATTTTTTCCGGCATATTCAGTGTTGAATACGTGGTATCCTCCTTCAAGCGTGAGTTTTTTATCAATTTTCCCGTTTACATTACCATAATAATCCAGCAGTCCTTGCGACAGCGGGGTATTCCAATAATCCATATATCCGTTAAAAGTATGGTCGGATCCGTATAGTTTTTTGAAATTGCTCTGGATTCCATCCGTACTTCCATTGTTATCGCCCGACAGGTAATCCGTTCCCACACTGGCAGAAATAGAACTGGTGAAATTATAGTTCAGCTTCACTGCCAGCAATTTGCCTTTCATGGTTTTGCCTGCAAAATTTTTCCCCGATTGAAAATAGGCGGTAGTCAGACCTGAAAGTGGAAACTCACTATTCTCATACTTCAGGTTTCCTCCGTATGTGATAGCCTGATTCATTGATATTTTCTTGTACTTAGCTGTGCCTCCAAGGCCTAAAGTGTCCTGCAACCCTTCGTCAACGATCAGACCGGTCAGGGTGAAACCGCTGTATGTGGGGCTGGATAACCATACATAGCCCATTGACCGGTATTTGCTTCCGGGGACATAGAAAGTTTCGGAGGGAGTTTCGGATTTGTTGTTGTATGCCAAGCCTAAATGTGCCTGGAAATCATTGATATTATACTTGAACAACAACAGGTCGTGCGTGGTGCCGGTAACACTCCAGGCAGGAGCCGAGAATAAACGGTTGTCATCATACTTGATAGGTTGCCGGCCAATCGATAACGATCCGCCGGGCATAAGTAACATGCTTGCCCAGGCTTCATAGAGTCCCACTGTTGCATCGGAGCTTGCTGTCGCAAATTGCCCAAAAGTTCGCGAATCCTGCAAAGTGATTTGGGTTGTAAGCGCTCCACTGCTAAATGTCAGTCCGATCCGTGTGCGCTGGGAGGTAAATATCCCCGGGTCGCTCGCCTTTGATAATGGGGTTTTATACCCATCCTGATATTCGGTACGAGGACGGATTTCCCCGTCGATAACTACTGTTTGTGATACTGTAAATTGTGGTGCAACTATTACACTGAATAATAAAACTATTATAAAAATCTTTTTCATATCAATACTTTTTAGAATACGATTTCAAAATGGGAACCCAATCGTAAATCGTAAATGAATAAATCGTAAATTGATGCGTCGTTATAAACTGAAAAGAACAACGCTGTCCGAATTTTTAGCGATATTCATTTTTAAGAATATCGCTACCCTAAAAAAAACAGCTTTCTAATTCGCTGTTGCTTTGTGCCAGAAACAAAACCAAATCTTCAACTTTCTTTTCGTAAGTCTGGATCAGTTTCATACCATACGGACTGATTTTGCAGCCTCCACCATCTTTGCCTCCCTTTTGCCTGATAACTATTGGAATAGGTGATAAATGATTCATTTTATCCAATATGTGCCAGGCGTGCTGGTACGACATTTTCAGGTTCTTGGCCGCTGCATGTATCGAACCATCAAGTACGACCTGTTTCAAGAGCCTTATCTGCGTGCAGCCGATAAATAATTCACCTTCACGATAAAATGAAAGTTCGGCAGCCATATTAAAAGCTTGTTGGTTTAGCATACTTGCATGTTAATTCGTTGAATAGAACTAATATCATTTTTGTGCACCCAAATGATATTAATTCCGATCAGGGCATTTCAATTGCTGTGCCATCTTGCTAAGTCGCTGCTTTGTAGTGATTTGCTTTGAATGATTGATTTGTAAGTGTTGAAATATCTTACTTAAAGGAAGGGAAATAGAAGGAGTTCTACCAAAATGTAGGAAAACCCATTCCATGCATTTAGCACCGAAAGGGTTTGGAAATAAAAGATAAGTTGAGGATTATTTGCTGATCCGGTATCCAACCGTCCATTCCACAAAATCGGCGTGCATGGAATAATCTCGCAGGGTAATGGCTGCAAAAATCTGGTCGGTAATGTGGTATTTAATCATGATACGTTGATGAAATACGGGTGACTGGTTTTTGCTGGTTTTGCGAAGAATGTAAAAAGCTGGCTGAAGTACAACTGAAATCCGGTCGGCACAAACTTCATACGAAGGATACAGGCTCACCTGAAACCCATCAAGCAATTTTCCATCAATATCAACCAATTGGTTGTTATCTACTGCAACCTGCGCATTGATTGATTCGTTGTAGTTGGCCGTCATGCCGATGCCAATTTTTGAACTGTAACCAATTTGCCGGTTAAACAATAGCGAAACGCCATAAACAGGAAAAAACATTCCCTTGTATTTTTCGGAGAGGCTTACATTCATTGAGTCGTAAATGATGTTTTTCATGCCGGCAAAAGTGGAAAATACCCACTCGTTGTGTGGTGTGAATTTCGGAATTTCGTGTCTGATAAATTCAGGGCGTTCGTAGAAATTATACTTCAAACTGACTTTTGGCGCAATGGCATTGATCCCGAAATTGGGCAATTTGATAGCGCCGTTGGAGAAATGCGAAAACGCTGCTCCACCAGCTATATCAATATGGTCGGTAAGGGCGTATTCCAGATTCAGGCCTGCGGTGCTCATAAATGCCTCACCTGCACCTATGGCAACATTGTATTTATTGGTCAACGGGTTGAATGATTTCCAGTTGAAGGTAATTCCAAATCCGAGATCATAGTTTAAAGATAATCTGTTCAATCGGAATATAGGCGCATTGATGAAACCATTTATCGCAATGGGAATACCAATTTCGTTTCGGTCGTAAAAATCAAGTGCCGATACAGCTACTCCCCAGGTTGGATAATTGCAGATTTGCTCCCAGAGATGTTCGCCGGTAGTTTGTGTTGAAAGGCGTAAAGAAAATTGCTGAAAATCATCAATAACCACCGAGTTGACATTGCTCCCGCGCACAAAAATATTTGTTGGCATTACTTTTCCATGTTGATAGGATCCTGTTATTGATAATTTATTCCAATTCCACTGCATATGTGTATTCGTAGAATCAGTTTGAGCGAACAGGAGAGATGTTGCGCAAAAAAATATCGACATAAGGAGTAATTTCAATTTCATAAGCTGGATTTTGTGTCGGTAAAAAGAAAAACTAAGTTATAATGTTTAATGAACATTATAACTTAGTTTTCAAAGATATATAAAATTTAGAATGTCTGGAGCTACTTTCTGTTTTTTAGCTTCTGTCTCAGCAATTCAGGTATTTCATTTGGTTCTTTTGCCACTGGAACACCGGCTTTGTTAAATGCGGCAATTTTCTCGGCTGCAGTTCCCGAACCACTTGAAATGATGGCTCCGGCGTGTCCCATACGTTTTCCCGGAGGCGCTGTTTGGCCGGCAATAAAGGCAACTACGGGCTTGGTCATTTTCTCGGCAATGAATCGTGCAGCCTGTTCTTCGGCATCACCGCCAATTTCGCCAATAACCACTACGGCAATGGTGTCAGGATCTTTTTCGAAACGGTCCAGCAAATCGATGAAATACAATCCGGCAACCGGATCGCCACCAATTCCAACACAGGTTGTTTGCCCAAAATCGTTTTCAGTCAATAGGTTTACAACTTCGTAGGTTAATGTCCCGCTGCGCGAAATAAATCCGATGTTTCCTTTTTTGAAGATATTGGCAGGTAGAATACCGACTAATGCTTCCCCCGGAGTAATCAACCCCGGACAGTTCGGACCGATAAGCAACGTTCCGTTTTGTTTCAAAATAGGAGTGACGCGAATCATGTCCTGAATGGGGATTCCTTCGCTGATAGCAACCACTAACTTGAGGCCGGCTTCCGAAGCTTCCAGAATAGCATCAGCGGCAAAGGCTGCGGGAACAAAAATGATAGAAGTGTTAGCGCCGGTAACTTTTACGGCTTTGGCCACAGAGTTGAAAACCGGAATGCCGTCAAGCACTTGTCCTTCTTTTCCGGGCGAAACACCCGCCACAATGTTGGTGCCGTATTCCTTCATTTTGCCAGAGTGAAATTTCCCGTCGCGACCTGTAATTCCCTGAATAACCAATTTGGTGTCTTTGTTGACTAATATGCTCATAATATTTATTGATATTTTTTGACTGTTGATGTTTATAATAAGTATCTTTGAGGGGATTAAATGGGCTACTGCCGACTTAATTCAATTGCTTTTTGAGCGGCCTCACTCATGGAACTTACCGTTGGCAGATTTGAATGTTTCAGAATTTCCAATCCTTCCGCAGCGTTTGTTCCTGAAAGGCGCACTACAATTGGAATGTCGGTTGATATTACTTCCATGGCTTTCAGTAACCCTTTTGCCACATCGTCGCAACGCGTTATCCCTCCGAAAATATTAATCATAACGGCTTTTACATTTTTGTCGTTCAATAATATATTCATGGCATCAATCACTTTTTGTGGGCTTGAGCTGCCGCCAATATCCAGAAAGTTGGCGGGTTCACCTCCATAAAGTTTTATCATATCCATCGTAGCCATGGCCAGTCCGGCACCGTTCACCATACAGCCAATGTTACCATCCAACCGAATATAGGAAAGACCTTTGCTATGTGCATCTATTTCTAGTTTTTCGTCTTCGTCGGGTTCGCGCATTGCCAAAATCTTAGGTTGGCGGAACAGAGCATTGTCATCAAAATTCATTTTGCCATCAATGGCCAATACCTCATTGTCAGGAGTCAATACCAACGGATTGATTTCGGCAATGGTGGCATCGGTTGCAACGTATAATTTGTAAAGTTTAGTGAAGATGGAGGCGGCTTGTTGTGCCTGTTTAATATCGTCGAAAAGTTGTAAGGCAATCTCACGCGCCTGATAATCGAGCAATCCGGTAAGCGGGTTAATATGGAATTTTAGAATTTTCTCCGGACTGACTCTGGCAACTTCTTCAATTTCAACGCCACCTTCGGAGCTGGCCATTAGCGTAACAGTTTTTGTATTGCGGTCGTTGATCAGGCCTACGTAAAATTCTTTGGTAATGTTTACGGCGTCAGCCACCAGTACTTTTTCCACTTTACATCCTTTGATGTCCATTCCTAAAATTTGTTTGGCTGCGGCTACCGCCTCCTCGGGAGTTTTGGCCAGTTTTACTCCCCCTGCCTTACCGCGTCCGCCAGCTAAAACCTGCGCCTTAACTACCACCATTCGGTTCATTTCGCGGGCGGCATTTTCTACTTCGCTAACTGTGTAACACAATACGTCGTCGGTAACAGGAATGCCGTATTCCCTGAAAAGTTGTCTTGCTTGATACTCGTGAATCTTCATGTAATTTTATGGGTTATGTTTTTAAATTTTATTTTCTATTGATTATTTAACGCGTTTGTGGTTAAGTTGTTTTCTTAAAAAGTAATTTTTCCTAAAATAATATTAAATGACGTTTCATTTGCACTTGTTGTTGAATTTGTTGAGTCTCTGTAATGAGCTTCTAAATAGTGTTTTATGTTTATTTTTGTTGGGGAGTCTCTTTGGAATAGTGTTGAAGAACATATAATTAGGCTATGACTATTTTTAAGTGATAACAAAACAAACTATATTTGTCCTTTATCAGTAAATAAAAACAGTTACACTTATGCGTGTTTTGGTTTCTACCCGTTTGCTTCCCGAAGGTTTTTCGGAGTTGAAGAATAAATTTGAAGTTGTTTTTCCCGAAAGCGGAATGTTTTCAAAAGCCGAGGTGATTCGGTTATTGCCCGATTTTGATGCTTTCGTGCCTACTTTCCAGTTTAAAGTAGATAAAGAAGTGATTGATGCCGCTGCAGGAAGCATTCGGATAATTGCCAATTATGGCGTTGGTTACAATAACATTGATGTAGAATATGCTGCAAAGCGTGGAATTGTGGTGACTAACACGCCCGATCCGGTCATTGAACCTACGGCAGAACATGCCTTTGCATTGATGCATTCAGCTGCCCGGCGGGTGGCTGAATGCGATCGGAAATTACGTGCCCCAAACGGATTGAAGTGGGGCGTGCTTGAAAATTTGGGTCAGACTCTCTATGGAAAAACGCTAGGAATAGTCGGTATGGGGCGCATTGGACAAGCCGTGGCACGCAGAGCTTTGGCAAGCGGCATGAAAATTGTGTATTACAATCGCCACAAACTTTCGCCGGAACTGGAAATCCGCTATCAGGCAGAATGGCTGGAAATAAATGAATTGTTGAAAATATCGGATGTGGTTTCGTTGCATACTCCGCTTACGCCCGATACGCATCATTTGATAAATAGAGAGAGTTTGAACTTCATGAAAGCCAATGCTATTCTGGTTAATACAGCTCGCGGTCCGGTTGTGGACGAAACTGCACTGGCCGATGCTCTCGAAAATAAACAGATTTTTGCTGCTGCACTGGATGTATATGAATTTGAACCTCAAATAAACGAAAAACTTTTAGAACTCGATAATGTAACACTGGCACCGCACAATGGAACGGCTACTGTGGAAGCCCGAAATGAAATGAGCCGGTTTGTTTCTCAGAATATTATCCGTTTTTTTGAAGGCAGAACGGATATTTCACGGGTGAATTAAACGATGGCGGATTCAAATGGTCAAACCAATGAATCGATGAACGATACGCCTCAAGTCGGGTTTGCCAAATAAAATAATATGACACCAACTGAAGACGATTTACAAAACCAACTGAGCCACCCGCAAAAACGCGCAGCCGCGTTTTCGGTAGTAGTTCGTTCCTATCAGGAGCGGCTCTATTGGCATATTCGGAAGATGGTTTTGTCGCACGAAGATGCCAACGATGTGTTGCAAAATACATTTATGAAAGCCTGGAACGGGTTGGATGGTTTTCGGGGCGATTCCCGGATATCAACCTGGCTTTACCGGATCGCAACTAACGAAACTCTTACTTTCCTGGCAAATAAAAAAATGCGCAATTCAAACTCGATAGACGATGTGGAGGAAGTAATGTTGCAAAATCTGAAAGCGGATAGTTATTTCAATGGTAATGAAATACAACTTAAATTACAGGAGGCGATATTATCTTTACCGGAGAAGCAGCGGTTGGTTTTCAATATGAAGTATTTTGATGATATCACTTATGAACAAATGGAAAATATATTAGGAACATCTGTAGGGGCATTGAAAGCTTCTTATCATCATGCAGTCAAAAAAATTGAAAAATTCTTCAATGAGGAGGAATAATCTCAGTTTCATTAAAAAAGCATGCGTGTTTTTTCTTAAATCAATTGCACGTATTTAAACCTGAATGAATTCTGACAGTCAAACAAAAAGGTAAAACGATTATGAAAACGAAGAAAAATATATCACTTGTAGAAATAGGGCAGGATTTGCCATTCAGTGTTCCAGAAAACTATTTCGAACAGTTTGCGTTACAGATTGATCAGCAAATCGGATACAAACAAAGGGTAGCCCATAAATTTATCCGTCCTTGGATGTATGCTGCGGCTATGGTTGTAGTAATTATGATTTTAGGCCCGGTGTTTTACTCTGTTTATCAAAACAAAACGGCTGTAAGTAACGAAAATTATGAATCGTATGTACTGTCGCAGGTGGATGAAACAGTTATGATGGATTATTATATGGATAATTCTGAAAAATAAATAGTGAGTGTTTGTTATAACTGATATGTTGTTGGAGAGAAGAATGAAAAAGGTTAAGTTTAAATTTGAACAAATGGAAACAATAAAATGTCTACTCATTGGATTATCTTTCTTTGTGAGTGCTTTGTTGCAGGCTGAGTGTAAGGACGATTTTCCAAAAATAGAGGAAATGCATAATCATAAATGGGAATTTCTGGTTAATGAAGCACAGTTGTCTTCAGATGAAATTGCTCGCGTGAAACCTGTTTTTATGAATTACGAAAAAACGATGTGGGAATTGCACCGTCAAAATCGCGAGTTTTTTAAATCGGCCATGAAAAATGCCCGGAAAGTGAAACCTAATTATGCCGACTTGAACGACAGGTATGTAGATTTTGAGTTTAAACAGGCACAATTATTTAAAAATTACCACATGCAGTTGCGAAAATTACTGCCAGCAGAGAAACTTTTTGACTATTATAAAGCCGAACGTGAATTTAAGCGTAAATTATTACAGGATTTTCAGGATAGGCGCTCACCTGAAAGGTCAAGGCCTCAGTGATATACTGATAATTTTAGCCTTTTTGTTGCAAAAGCTTTGGAACGAACCAAAAATATACTATCTTTGCACACCGAAAAACAAGGTTCCTTGGCCGAGTGGCTAGGCGCCGGTCTGCAAAACCGTATACGGCGGTTCGAATCCGCCAGGAACCTCAAAAACCTCTTTAGTTTAATCGCTAAAGAGGTTTTTTATTTTATTTCAATCGTTTGCGGCTGATCTTTCTGGCTGAGTTTTCAATCAGCTTTTTTTTTGCACTTTATTTTCGTAAATTTGTACCCCAATAAAAAGGGTGAAGTCATGAAAGTCAGATTTAAAATACATTTCAAAACGCAATGGGGCGAATCGCTATTCCTGTTGTTACACTCTTCGCCTCAATCTGCACCCGGTTCGTTTGAAAGTTACGAAATGCATTGTAACGATAAATCGGAATGGAGTGTGGAAATTCCACTCAATAATTCAGATTCTGTATACTATCAATATGCCATTCGAAATGTAAACAAGCAGTTTATTTACGAATATGGTGGCATCAGAACAATTACTTTCCCCGAAATTAAAGAAATAGTCAATATTCAGGATCATTGGCGTGCATCTTACGGAGATAGTCCGTTTAAAACTTCGGCATTTTCCGATTGTTTTTTCAAACGCTCTCAATCCAAAGCGAAATTTGAAAAAAGAGAAGGTAATCTGTTGTTAAGCATCAATTGTCCGCAAATGGAGCCCGATCGACATTTTGCTATAGTCGGCAATCAACCGGCTCTTGGGAATTGGGATGTGGCGCATAAGGTACGCCTCGATGAGTCACAGTTTCCAATTTGGAGTATTACTCTTGATGCTGAAAAAATAAATTTTCCACTCGAATATAAATACCTCGTTGTAGACACTGCTACCGATGAAGTATTGGCATGGGGTGGCGGCCCTAACCGCTTGGTTGCTAATGTCGATAAAAATGCATTGACGATTATAAACGACGAGCATTTTATCCGCTTAATTCCATCGTGGAAAGGTGCAGGTGTGGCAATACCGGTTTTTTCATTACGAAGTGAAGATGGCTTTGGAGTGGGTGAATTCAACGATTTAAAAAAGATGGTTGACTGGGCTAAAAAGACCGGGCAACGGATTATTCAAACCTTGCCCATAAACGACACCATACTTTACCATACCAACTACGATTCGTATCCATACAATGCTGTATCTGTATATGCTTTGCATCCGGTTTACCTGCATTTGGAAAAACTAGGAAAACTGAAAACCAAAGCTCAAAAGGACTATTTTCAGGCAAAAAAACAAGAACTTAATGCACTTACGTTTTCGGATTATCAAAACGTGATGAATGTAAAGTGGGAGTTTTTTAAAGCCATTTATCCACAAGAAAGTCAGGAGGTATTTGCTTCAGACGATTATAAAAAGTTTTTCGAAGACAACAAAGAGTGGCTGGTTCCTTATGCAGCATTTTCGTATTTGCGCGATCTGAATGGAACTCCTTCGTTTGGCAAGTGGGAAAAACACAGTACTTACAATAAGGACGAAATTGAAGCGTTTTCTTCGCCGGAGCAACCCCATTATCATGAAATTGCCCTGTATTATTTCCTGCAATATCATTTGCATAAACAATTGGTGGAAGTACACGATTATGCCCGGGCAAATGGTGTTGCCATAAAAGGGGATATACCGATTGGGGTTAGTCCGCGCAGTGTGGATGCCTGGGTGGAACCCGAACTTTTCAATACCAATATGCAGGCAGGTGCACCGCCTGATGACTTTTCGGCAACGGGGCAAAATTGGGGTTTCCCAACTTACAATTGGGAATTGATGGAGAAAGATGGTTATCAATGGTGGCGCAAGCGTTTCCAAAAGTTGGCTGAATATTTTGATGCCTATCGTATTGATCATATATTGGGCTTTTTCCGTATTTGGGGAATTCCGGTGGATGCCGTTTGGGGGCTGACCGGTAGTTTTCAACCGGCTTTGCCGTTTACACGTGAAGAATTGCGTGCTAAAGGACTTGGGTGGGATGAAGATCGTTTCTTAAAACCATTCCTGAAAGAGCATGTACTTTATGCCACATTTGGAAAGTATACAGATGAGGTGATACGCGAGTTTTTGCTGCCAGATGGATGGCAGAATTATAAATTCAAACCTGAATTTGATACTCAGAAAAAAATTGAGAAGCATTTTGCTTCTCTCGATTATGATTTTGGAAACAAAGAGGTTTTAATTCGTGATGGATTGTATATGCTGCATTGCGAAGTGCTGTTTGTTCGCGATATTCACACCCCGGATAAATTCCACCCTCGTATTTCAATGCATAGCTCGGCTACTTTCCGCGATTTGCCAGACGATACACGCCGTTTGCTCGACCGGATTTATGTTGATTATTACTACCACCGGCACACTGAATTCTGGAAGCAACAAGCATTGAAAAAACTTCCGGCTTTGATTTCGGCTACCAATATGTTGGTGTGTGGAGAAGATCTCGGAATGGTGCCCGATTCGGTGCCAGATGTGATGAATTCGCTTGAAATTCTGAGTTTGGAAATTCAACGTATGCCTAAAAAACCGAATGCGGAATTCGCCATGCCGGCTGATGCTCCGTATCGCTCGGTATGCACAACTTCTACTCACGACATGAACCCGATCAGGGCCTGGTGGGAAGAAGATCCGGCTTTGACCCAACGGTTTTATAACAAGGCATTAAGAATGCAGGGCCCGGCACCAGCTAAATGCGAATCGTCGATTGCCGAACAAATTATAGAACAACATTTGGATTCGGGGGCTATGTTGGTTGTTTTGCCCTGGCAAGACTGGATGGCGCTCGATTCAAAATTGTGCTTGGAGCATCCGTTTGCAGAACGGATTAACGTACCAAGCAATCCGCGTAATTTTTGGTGTTACCGGATGCATATGACTTTGGAAAAGCTTTTAAAAGAAACGAAGTTCAATAAAAGAATAAGTGATATGATCGAAAGATCAGGAAGATAAATTGTCCCCAGTCGCTAAAGGCGAGCAATTTTTCTTGTCGAATAATTTATATAAAAATCAATTAAACTGTGCCTTTATTCCCTTTAGTGGTTAGGGCAATTTAAACAATATACAAATGAGTGATCAACGGTATAATTTAAGAGGCGTATCCGCGTCGAAAGAAGATGTACACAATGCAATTAAAAACATTGATAAAGGACTTTTCCCTAAAGCTTTTTGTAAAATAATTCCAGATTTTTTGGGTAACGATCCTGATTATTGCAATATTATGCATGCTGATGGTGCCGGAACCAAGTCGTCATTGGCATACGTTTATTGGAAAGAAACCGGAGATATTTCGGTTTGGAAAGGCATTTCGCAAGATGCGTTGATTATGAATATTGACGATTTGCTGTGTGTTGGTGCTACTGATAACATACTTCTTTCCTCAACTATTGGTCGGAATAAAAACCGTATTCCGGGCGAAGTGATTTCTGCCATTATCAATGGAACCAATGAATTGGTGGAGGAATTGGCTGAAATGGGTGTAAATATCTACCCAACAGGTGGTGAAACTGCCGATGTGGGTGATTTAGTCCGGACTATTATTGTGGATAGTACAGTAACCTGCCGTATGAAACGTTCGGATGTAATAGATAATGCCAATATCAAACCAGGTGATGTGATTGTGGGCCTTTCGTCGAGCGGACAAGCTATCTACGAGAAAGAATATAATGGCGGTATGGGGAGTAACGGATTGACCTCTGCGCGTCACGATGTTTTTGCCAATTATCTGGCCGTAAAATATCCTGAAAGTTACAATGCCGATATACCTCAGGACCTGGCTTATTCTGGCTCATGCAAGTTGACAGATCAGATTGAAGGCGTTGGAATTGATGCCGGAAAATTAGTATTATCGCCTACAAGAACTTATGCGCCGGTGGTGAAGAAACTGTTGGCTGAACTTCGTCCGCAAATTCACGGTATGGTTCATTGCTCGGGTGGTGCCCAAACAAAGATTCTTCATTTTGTTGAAAATCTGAAAGTGGTTAAAAATAACCTTTTCCCGGTTCCACCCTTGTTTCAACTCATTCAAAAAGAATCGGGAACCGACTGGAAAGAAATGTACAAAGTTTTCAATATGGGACACCGGTTGGAAGTATACTTGCCTGCCGAGTATGCAGAGCAGGTAATTGAAATCTCTAAATCATTTAATATCGATGCGCAAATTGTGGGATATTGCGAAGCTTCTGGTAAGACTGAATTGCTGATTGAAAGTGAATTTGGTAGGTTTGAATATTAAAAATAGCGTAAATAAAAAAAGTCTTCGGAAGTTTATTTCTTTCGAAGACTTTTTTATTATAGTGTCTGATTATAATAACGATCCTATGTTGGTTGTAAAAAGCTTTACAGCAATGGCCAGTAGAATAATGCCAAAGAATTTTCGGAGAATGTAGATTCCGCCTTCACCGATCAGTTTCTCAATGCGGGAAGTTGATTTTAGTACAAAAAATACGAAAAGCATATTTAGCACTAGGGCGATAATAATATTTTCTGTGGCATATTCTGCCCGCAAGGATAGGAGAGTGGTAAATGACCCCGGACCTGCAATCAAAGGAAAAGCAATGGGAATAATCGATGAACCGCCTTCGGGGCCTTTGTTTCTGAAAATTTCCACGTCCAATATCATTTCTATCGAAAAAATGAAAATGATGAGTGCTCCGGCAACGGCAAATGACTGAATGTCTACATTAAATAACCGAAGTACAGCTTCACCCGAAAACAGAAAAATAATCAGGATTAAAAGCGCCACGGCACTTGCCCGGAATGAATGAACGCTTTGTCCTTTGCGTTTTATATTGAGTATAATCGGAATCGATCCTAAAATATCAATAATGGCAAAGAGAACCATAAAGGCGCTCGTAATTTGAATGAAGTTGAGGTTCATACTATTTGTTTTAGAGTCTCTTTGTTTACGTTTCTTCTTTCCTTGTCAAAAAACCAACCCCATTTGTTGAAATAGCGTACCAAATTTGTAATGTGTATCCACAACATTTTCAGGTTTGTATAAGATTCCTGGGCATGATGATGAATAATACTTACTTCGGGATAAAATACCGTTCTGTATTTTTGATGAATTCTTCGTGTTAAGTCAATATCCTCGGGATACATGAAAAAATGCTCATCAAAAATTCCTACTTCTTTTATCGCCTTTGTTCTCAAGAACATAAAACAACCGGAAAGATAAGGAACATCAAGCAACGTGCTATATCCCGATTTTCTCAACTCAAATCTTTCTGTTCGCTTTTTAGTCCAATTCTTTGGTAGAAAGCGCCTGAATATAAGGTCAAACGGAGTTGGAAGCAGTTTGCAAAGATACTGAATTTCTCCGTTTGGGTAATACACTTTAGGCATTAATTGAGCAATATTGGGGTTTGCATCCATGAATTGCTCAATGGTCGCAAGAATGTTTGGATTGAAACTAATATCCGGATTAATAACAAGATGATAGGGAGTGTTTTGCTCTATTGTTTTGAGAATGGCAATATTATGGGCAGTACCATACCCAAGGTTTTTTCCAGTGAAAATATAGTTTAAAGATAGCTCTTTAAATCCGGGATTTTGATCGGGAGAATTATCAATAAAAAAAATAGCGGAAACCTTGTCGGATTTCCTTAATGCTTCTATCAATGGTTTTATTTCTGATACTGAATGCTTATACAGAACTATGGAAACATTTAGCATTTTATGGTTATATTAAGAATAAACTTTTTGCATTATTGGTAAAATCTGATCTTTCAAGAAATGAGTCCTAACCCAATTAATAGCATTTCTTGAAAATTCTGCTTGGAGTTCATCCGATGCAAGAATTTTTGAAATAGCCGCACCGAACTTGACAGCATTCCGATTTTCAACAACTAATCCAGTGTAATTATGTTTGTTGACCCAGAGTGCTCCCGAGCCTTCAATGTTGAAAGAAACTGCCGGCAGACCACAATATAAGGCTTCCGCTAATGCAACGCCGAATGCTTCACTGCGGTTGTGTGATGGAAATGCAAAAACTGTTGCAGCGTGAAGGTAGTATTTCAATTCGTTGTTAGATAATCGTCCGATAAATTTGATACGTGGGTTGTTGCCTGCTTTTTCTTTCAATTGGGCTGTCATGTTGCCGGTACCGGCAATTAATATGACGCAATCTTCGGTTATGCTTGGTTCTGATTCAATAAGATATTCAATCCCTTTGTATGGCACATGCCTACCCACAAAAAACACTATTTTCTTGTGATTGTATTTTTCTTTGATTCTATCAATTTCTTCCTGTTCACCTGCATACAAATGTAATTTGTGTTCGTTAACAGTATTGGGTAGAATGGTAGTTTTGTCGATGTATTTATTTAATGGCTCCGAAAAATTCATGTACATTTCGCTGGTAGCTATTATCTTATAACTTTTTTGGAGAATTTTTTGCTCAAAAGGTTTAATGAGTGTATAAAAACCTTTTTGGCCAAGGATATCGGCATGCCAGTGAGTGACTATCTTTGCTTCTCTTAAATTCAGAGCTAACAGGTAGCCGGCAATCAGCGGGTTTGGTAGATGTAAATGAATAAAATCCGGACGATATGAATCAATGGTTTTTTGAAGCAAATGAATATATTTGAAGGATATTGGTTGCGACGCAAGTGTTAGCGTTGTTCCAATACGCAATACATCAGCGCCATTAATATTGTAAATAGTCCCTTTTTCGTGATTAAAACAAATAATCTGTTGTTCGTAATAGGGTTTTAACTCGTCAATAATTGTACGAGCAACATCCTCGATACCACCGTAATATGGATAATAAAATTTTGAGACGTGTAAAATTTTTTTCATGATATTTTTTTGCGATTTAATCTTTTTATTAATTCTAAGATTAAGAAAAATCTATATCGTATTTTCATAAGAAGACTAAACTTACTTGAAGAGCCTGATGTTGACATATTATTGTCATGCCGCCTATACATAGCTAGCTTTTCTTCTATAAAAATAGAATTGTTTTGAAACTCAGCAATCAACCCAATCCATATATCGTGTGGAACAGGTAAACTAGGAAACGGTAAAGCTGTATCAAGTATCTCTCTTTTGAAGGCCATACAACAACCCAGGTAAGACGAATTGATTAAATTTCTTACAAATCCAATTCTTGATTGATTAACTGCAAAGTACGATTCAGCCATGATTTCGACACTTTCATTCATTATTTTACAATCATGCAATACTAATTGATAATCTCCGATATGTTGTTTGATAGCTTTAACCTTTCCCGGAAGCCATATATCATCCTGATCTGCTAAAAAAATTAAATCGCCTTTTACCGATTTTAATGCATTCTCAAAATTTGAAGTAATCCTATAAAATGAATAATTCGAATACCGCTCTTCTTTTGTATGATTCAATAAATGAATTCTTGGATCATTAAAAGAATGTATTATTTGAATTGTATTATCAGACGATCCATCATCTGATATGATTACTTCATCATGTTCACTAAGCTGACACAAAATAGAGCTTAATTGTTCTGCTAAATATTTTCCGCCGTTATAAGTGGTTAGGCAAACTGATATCATTTCCTATTAAGTAATGTTTTTAAAGTTACTAAATAATATCGCCTGTCTTTAAAAAACAAGAATTGTTTCGATATTCTTAATGTTAGTCTAATTTTATATGAGAAAAAATGCATAATACTCAATTCGTTTTTCACAAAATTGTATTCTGCGTTCAAAAACTTTTCGTGCCTTTCAAGTGACACTTCTTTTTCATAATCAAGTAAAGACAATTTATGTTGAATAAACACATTCATGACATAAATCGAAAGTTTAGCTTCGTTTATTTTATTGTAATACCAATGATCTAGCATATCTAATTTAAAGTCTTTAGAAAAACCACCTAGCGATAAAATAAATTCAACTTTTAATAAACTTAATGAATTGTAAGCATAGGCTCCATTAACAATTCCATTAGACTTCACCTCTAAATCCCACCAACCAAAGCTGCTAATTTTTCTAGGAGATAGTTTCTTGTTCTCAGATATCAATCTTGGCACAATTGACATTATGTTAGGTTGTATTGGAGCATTTAGAATATTATTGAGCGTTAGAATATATTCTTTAGTAAGTTCTGTGTCTTGATCTAAAAGCAAAATCCAGTCGTTATTTTTCTCCTTTGAATAATTCAAACCATAATTATATGCTCCAAATAATAATTCATTATATGATGAATTTACTATATCGTAAGAGTCTGAATATGGGACTGTTATTTCTGAGCTGTTGTTGTATACTAAAAAATTATAGCCAAATTTACAATAAACCATATTCTTTTTTAAAGAAATGTATGTCACTGATTTATCCAATTCAGTTTTATACAATACAAGCAAAATAGTTATATTCATAACTTTTATGTTTTTTATGAATGATTTTAAATTCGTTCGAAAATTCGATATTTGCTTATTATAAAAGGCAATAATACTATTAGTATTCTTTTTAGGTTAAGAGATAGGTTTGTTAGAAACATTTCAGCTGCATATTGCATTATCAATTCCGATAACAAAAATGCAAATAGAGCAATAAACAAGCTTGAATTATATTTTGATTTTGTGAATACATACCCAAAGATAATACCCATAAATATTGCATAAAATATTACTCCTTTAATTCCAAAGTCCTTATAAGTAGGGTAAAGAATTGTATATGTATTAGTCGGAGTTCCAACATCTATAAATGGCAAAAATGTATCTACAGGCTTAATGTCTGAAAATCCTAATTTATACGCAACAGCATAATAAAATCTAAAAGTATTCTCACCAACATTAGTAGAACTCTCTGGTAAAATAGTTTGTAACGCAGGCAAAGGACTCAATAAATACATATCTAGCATATTTGTTAGAATATTTGTTAGAGTGCCAGACTTTTCATTAGAGCTACCTCTAACAGTCTGCAATACAAAAAAAGATAAGAATAAAAAAGATGCTCCTATAAAAAAAATTTTTAATGAAAAAATCCTTTTCGTGTACAGGATATATATAGTGGAACAGAATAAAATTAACAAATGAACTTTGGCCATTGTAATAATTGCATATCCCAAATATATAATAAATAAGATTATTACTCTGTGTCGATATTTCTTCTCAAAACCTTTTAATTCAATAATATATGATATATACCATATTATTACATAGAATGGGTTTGTATCTTCAATATCCACATTTTTTGATTGACCAATAGCTGCCAACCTAAGAGAATAGAAGATATTTAATGAGTGCGAAGTATTAACTATTTCATAGGCTTTAAACAGCAATAGTGGAAAAGTTAATAGACTTGTATAATAAAAAACTTTTCTAGTTAGTAAACTTGGCTCAATCAAATTTGATGAATCAAATTTGATTGATTGAACTAACAACGAAGTAAAACAGAAAACAAAAACCCATATATTTATTGGCAGCAATGAGTTCTCGTTTAGTTTGGTTAGATTTCCTCCCAAATAAAAATACATAACAAGTACAAATAACCATATACCAGAAGTAATTACAGCCGGAGAAAAGATATTATACCCTGAGCAATATAAACTCAAAATCAAAAGAAATAAGCATAGCAAGATTGATAGTATCATATTTGATTCTTTTTACTTAATCCAAAATAAAATAATCCTGCTGCAAGTAATATTTCCATACATTCAGAAATATTCCATGCGATGCCGGCTCCCATATATCCGCGAGTAGGTATTACTAAAAAATTAAATGTAATACTAAATATACCTAAGATAGCCCCAATATAAGGTGCATATTTTTGGAGTCCCGATCCATATAATCCTTGTATAGTGAAGAGACTTGCCACTATAACCAATAATGGTAACGGAGAAAATAACCTCATTAGTGAAATTGCATTATTGAATTCTGCACCCAAAATCACTTTGACTAAAAATGGGGATGCAAAATAAGTAACAATAGATATAACTAAACCGTATGCGATTATGCCTAACAATATTCTATTGAAAAGTCTTTTCCCATCCTCTATAGAGTTATCAAAACTTCTACTTAACATAGGAAAAATTGCAATATTAACTGGTGTGCTTGTCAACATCATAATGGCAATAATTATCTTCTGTGTTCCACCATAAAGTCCAATTTCATGATCCGATCGGTAGAGTCCAAGGATTGTGAGATTAGCAGTGGTATAAAAACTTGCAAATAAAATATTTAGAAATACAGGAAAACTGGCCTTCAACACTTTTTTATCTGTCGACTTACAATTTCGCTTTACAGTTAATATTTTGTAAAACCGAATAGCATACCACAGTGAAAAAAAACCACATACGATATACCCTATAGTAATGAGCAGTGAATAAAGCAGATAGTCATGGGCCGATCGTACAAATACAAATGTAAGCAAAAGTCCGGAAGAACGCACAAGCATATTAAATACAGCCATATGCTTCATATCTTCCATTCCCTGAAAAAACCATACAGGGAATGTAACTACCCCTATATTTAAAAGAAATACGAAAAAATATAAACTTAGATTATTTGCAACCTTATTAATCGTCAAAAACAAAATAATAAAACCAATAAAGGAAATAAGAAACAATATTGATTTTTGCTTCAAAACACTCCAGAATATTGCATCTCTTGCCTCCTTGTTATTACGATTAATCGCAATCTCCCTTGTCGCAGAATAATCGAATCCAAAATTAATTATGAGCGTAAAATAAGAAATTATATTCTGAGCATAAGTCACTTTGCCAAAAATCTCAGTACCTAATACACGTACAATATAAGGTATTATTAGCAATGGGATCAGGTAATTAGCTAGCTGTAATATAGTAAGCCAGCTTAAATTTTTCATGATCTGACTATTTGATTGGATTATGTTCGTAATTTGTTTAACCACGTTTTACTCGTATTTCCCAATTTTATCCTCAATGCTCACATCGCTTTTGGATGTCTGTATCTTTACGTATGTCATAACACTTTCGGCTCCAGCTTCGTAGCAAGCTTCCTGAGCCTGTTTTACCACTTCCATAATTTGGTCGTAAGTGCCTTCCATAACGGTTTCGAAGGGGGTGACTTTGTATTTTAGGCCGGAGGCAGCAATCACTTCGATGGCTTTGTCCACGATAGAGTAGGGGTGAATGATTTTTGAGGTGGGAAGCACCTGAAGGGCTATATTAATTGTTTTGTCCATGATTTAATCATTTGTATCAACAATAAAAAACGTGAGTTATGCTGAAAAATTGTATGAAAAAATAAAAATATATCGAAATAGGTTCCGTTTTAAAAACAAAAACCCGAAATTTCTTTCGGGTTTTTGTTTATTTGTTTTCAGCTTGTTGTTATTCAGCAGCATCTTCTGTTGCTGGGGCTTCAGCTGGAGCTTCTTCAGTTGTAGCAGCCTCTGCTTCAGCAGCGGCGGCAATAGCTTCAGCTTTTTTCTTGGCAACTTCAGCAGCTTTTGCTTTGTTTACTTCAATTTCGGCAGCAAGACGTGCTTTGGCAGCAGCTTGTTTTTCGGCAGCTAATTGCTCTTTTGTTTTTACAATTTTTGAATCTTTTGCAGATTTCCATGCTTCGAAGCGTTTGTCGGCTTCAGCAGCATCGAATGCACCTTTTTTTACACCTTCCAACAAGTGTTTTTTCAAAAGAACTCCTTCTGCTGAAAGAATGTTGCGGGTGGTGTCAGTTGGCTGAGCACCTGTTGTCATCCAATACAAAGCACGTTCGAATTTCAAATCGATAGTGGCTGGGTTTGTGTTTGGATTGTACGAACCGATTCGTTCGATAAATTTACCATCACGTGGCGCGCGACTGTCAGCGATAACGATGTGGTAATAAGCATACCCTTTGCGTCCGTGACGTTGCAATCTGATTTTAGTTGGCATTTTTTTGTTTTTAAATGATTATACCTAGTGCTTTTTCTCGAAAAGCGGTTGCAAAGATAAGCAATATTTTTAATTCATGATGCATATTCATAATTATTCATTTTATGCATTATGAATTAGTTGCAAAGTACCCAGGCTGATTCAAACCGACTATCGGCTAGTCGGAGGTCTTCCATGTATCGGATAGCCTCTTCTTTATTTGAAAATGACTGGATGGCAACGCGATAGGTTTTTACAGGTGGCAGTACCTGCGCTTCACGGAATTTATCCGCAATCAGTTCTTTGCAATACCTTTCGGCAGCTTCTTTTGTGGATGAGCTGGCTACAATCACATGAAAATTCAACGTTTCTTTGGGAGTTTCCTTCTCGATGATTTTCTCAATCGGTTTGGTGTCTGCCGTAGTTGCTGTGTCTTCAATCACTTTTACGGTGTCAACGATTGTTGGTTGTTCAACTTTTTTAGGCTTTGTTGCCATTGGAATGGTAATAATGCTTGCGGTGTTGGTTGTGCGTGTGTCGCTAAGTTTGGGCGTTACAGCAAACAACCCAAATAAAATCATGGCAGCAGCCGCGTATTTGAACATGGCGGCCGAAGGCATTGTGATGGTGATTTTTCTCTTGTTTTCAACAGAACGGAGCTCTTTTGTTAAAACAAATAAATCTGACATCTGAAAATTTTGAGGTAGAAAACTAGCCTGAGCTGCTGGTGTAAAATGCAGATTCCCGGTTTCGCCCAGGTTGATAACTCCCAGATTGCCCAATGTAATTGTACCTGCCGATTGAAGTTTGAGTTTGATATTTTCGGTTTCCTTGTCAATATATTCAACTGCTTTGCGGTAGCTTAATTTGTGAGTACGTGCTATCTCGATGGCTAAAAGTCCATCTGCGTGTTGCATCAAAGGGTTGAATGCCAAGGTAGCCTGTGGGGGTGTAATGCGGTCGGGCAGAAGTTGTGCCGGTTGCATTTGAACCACAAAACCACCCAGATTGGGCACAACAACATAATCATGTTGTGCTAATAATTTTTCGATATGTTGACAGAATTTTTCCACACTGCAAAAGTAGATGAATGGAATCAGACGGAAATTTTTTGCGGTCAAAAGTTATCAACAAGTTGTTAGACCCGCGAAATCGATGTATCTTTGCATACTTCAAAATTAATATAAAATGAAAAAAACGATCCTGATAACAGGGGGCGCAGGGTTTATTGGCTCCCATGTAGTTCGCTTATTTGTAACCAAATATCCCGATTATCAGATTATTAATCTGGATGCTTTGACTTATGCCGGTAATCTGGAAAATCTGAAAGATATAGCCGAAGCACCCAACTATAGATTTGTAAAAGGTGATATTACTGACGAAAAGTTTATTTCTGAATTGTTCATAACTTGTCAATTTGATGGAGTTATTCACCTGGCCGCCGAATCTCATGTCGATCGTTCGATAACTGATCCGTTTGCTTTTATCCGGACCAATGTTTTTGGTACCTGCAACCTGCTGAATGCAGCCAAAGAGGCCTGGAAAGGAAATATGGAAGGCAAACGTTTTTATCATGTTTCGACAGATGAAGTATATGGAGCGCTCGAATTTGATGGGACATTCTTTACGGAAACAACTAAATATGATCCGCACTCGCCTTACTCGGCCAGTAAAGCTTCGTCCGACCACTTTGTGCGTGCTTACCACGATACGTATGGTTTACCTGTGGTAATTTCAAACTGCTCAAATAATTACGGGGCAAATCATTTTCCTGAGAAATTGATTCCACTTTCAATCAATAATATTAAAAATAATCGTCCGATCCCGATTTACGGAAAAGGGGAGAATGTTCGTGACTGGTTGTATGTGAATGATCATGCCCGTGCTATTGATACAATTTTCCACAACGGTAAAAATGGCGATACCTACAATATCGGTGGTAATAACGAGTGGTCTAATATCGATCTGATTCATGCGCTTTGCAAAATTATGGACCGAAAGTTGGGACGTGCTGAAGGTGAATCTGCAAAACTGATTACATTTGTGAAAGACCGTGCAGGCCATGATTTGCGTTATGCTATTGATTCAAGCAAATTGCAACGTGAATTGGGCTGGAAACCATCACTTCAGTTCGAAGAAGGACTTGAAAAGACGGTTGACTGGTACCTCGAAAACCAGGAATGGATGGATAATATCATTAATGGTGATTACAAAAATTACTACGAAAAGCAATATTCGAACAGGTAACGCAGAAATTGACTTTATATAAAAAACGGTCTAACCAGAATTTCTGGTTAGACCGTTTTTCATATAGTTTAAACCATGCTATTTTGGTGCGGTATTATAAAGATAAATCCCAATTAGTAAAAATACGGCATTGGGAAGCCATACGGCAGCAAAAGGCGACATGCTTCCACTTACCGAAAAAGTGGTGGACATGGTTGAAAACAGAATGTATAATGAGCTTAATGCCAGTCCAATACCCAGGTTTACGCCAGTTCCACCACGTACTTTGCGTGAGGAAAGTGATACGCCAATCAAAGTCATGATAAAAGCTGCCAGAGGCATTGAGAAGCGTTTATAGTATTCGTCTTCAAACCCCTGTATATTGCCAACTCCGCGATTTTTTTGCCTGTCCAGATAGCTTCCGAGTTGAGTAATGGTCATCTGCGGAGATTCTTGTGAGGTAATGAAAAACTCCTCGGGTTGAATTTTGATAATCGTATCTTTGCTGTCGCCTTTTTTGATACTTTCCCTCATGTCTTTAAAATCCCGTTGCAGGTAGTTCGAAATTTTCCAGTTGTAGGCGGAGTCCCACGTAATAGTTTCGGCGGTTAACCGTGAAACCAGCTTTTTCCCATCAAATTTTTCAAGCGAAAACCGGTAGCCTGTATTATTCGTTATCTCGTATCGTTCAATATACATGATAACGCCTTTTTCCACCTCCATTTGTACGTTTCGTGCATTGTCTGTTTTGAATTTTGAAACATATTTGTCTTCGAAATCCAGTCTTTTTTTATTGCCTGGTGGAATAATATAACCTCCAACGGTAAAGGATATTGAAGTGATGATTGCTGCAGAAATAAAATATGGCAACATTAAACGTCGAAAGCTTACACCACTTGCCAGGATGGCAATAATCTCGGTGTTAGAAGCCATTTTTGAGGTGAAGAAAATAACTGCAATGAATGTGAACAGCGGGCTGAACATATTCATATAATAGGGGATGAAGTTCAGGTAGTAATCTACAATTATAGCTTTTAGTGGAGCGTCGTGATCGTAGAATTTATCCAGCTTCTCGGTTAAATCAAAAACCACCGAGATGCTCAAAATCAGTACGATGGAGAAAAAATAGGTACCCAAAAACTTCTTGATAATATAAGTGTCAATCCGTTTTAAGCCTAGTTTTTGGTAATCGATTTTAAATTTCATACGATAATAATTGAGTTTTAAAGGTCGTATGAAACTCGCATAGCAAAGTAACATTGTTTTTGTTTAACCTCTGTATTTGTGCTCGTTTCATTTGCGGGTTAAAATTAGTTACAATCTTCGTCCGAGTTGTTCTACCATTCCTCTTTTCCAACTGCTAAAGTCGCCGGCTTGAATGTGTTTTCTGGCTTCACCCACGAGCCAGAGATAAAATGCCAGGTTGTGAATGGAGGCTATTTGCATGGCCAGCAGTTCTTTACTGGTAAACAGATGTCGTAAATAGGCTTTGGAATATGAATGGTCGACGTAAGAAGTTCCGAATTCGTCTAGTGGCGAGAAATCGTTTTTCCATTTTTCGTTTTTCATGTTCATGATTCCCTGAGATGTAAAAAGCATTGCGTTTCGTCCATTCCGGGTTGGCATTACACAGTCGAACATGTCAATGCCTCGTTCTATCCCTTCCAGAATGTTCTGCGGGGTTCCAACTCCCATTAAATAACGGGGTTTGTCTTGCGGTAGTATTTCGTTTACGACCTCTATCATTTCATACATTTTCTCGGTAGGTTCTCCCACGGCCAAACCACCAATGGCATTTCCTTCCCGGTTTTGAGAGGCTATAAATTCGGCCGACTGCCGACGCAGGTCCGGATATACACAGCCTTGTACAATAGGGAAAAATGTTTGGGAATATCCGTATTTAGGCTTTGTATTGTCAAAATGTTTTAATCCACGCTCCAGCCATCTGTGCGTCATTTCCATCGACTTTTTTGCATATTGGTAATCGGCAGTTCCCGGGGTACATTCATCAAAAGCCATAATGATGTCGGCTCCGATAGATCGTTGGATGTCCACCACATTTTCAGGGGTGAACAGATGCTTGCTCCCGTCGATATGTGACCGGAAAGTAGCTCCTTCTTCTTTAAGTTTGCGGTTGCCGGATAACGAAAAAACCTGAAAACCTCCACTGTCAGTCAGTATAGGTCGGTCCCAACCATTGAATTTATGGAGTCCACCTGCATTTTCTAATGCCTCAATTCCGGGGCGAAGATATAAGTGGTATGTATTGCCCAGAATAATTTGCGCTTTGATGTCGTCTCTTAATTCGTGTTGATGAACAGCTTTGACAGATGCAACCGTACCTACCGGCATAAAAATTGGCGTCTCGATAACGCCATGGTCAGTAGTTATTTTACCCGCACGGGCATTGCTCTTTGGGTCGGTATGTTGTATTTCGAAAGTCATTTTGCTGCGAATCAGTATGAATTTAAGAGGATTTTTTTAAGCGTAAATCTTTTTTTTAGAGTCCGTGTATGAAGTTTTCGAGAATCTTCTGTCCGGCTTCGCCTGATTTTTCAGGATGAAACTGAACGGCGTAGAAGTTGTCTTTATGTACGGCCGAGCTGTATGGCTGAACATAGTCTGTTTTTGCAATTGCATTTTCGCAATTCTCAACATAATAGCTATGAACAAAATACATGTAGGCATTTTCGCTTATTCCGTTGAAAAGAGGTGACTTTAAATCGGAAATATTGTTCCAGCCAATTTGCGGCACTTTCAAACCAGCTTCCGGAAACTTTTTTACTTGCTGCTCGAAAATACCCAAACATTGGGTGTCGTTTTCTTCTGAATGTGCACACAACAATTGCATGCCCAGACAGATTCCCAAAACGGGTTGCTTGAGCGAACAGATCAACTTGTCAAGTCCTTTTTCTTTAAGGTATTGCATTGCCGACGAGGCTTCGCCAACACCGGGAAATATTACTCTGTCGGCCGAGCGGATTTCATCATAGTTGTCAGTTACAGTGGCGTTTATACCAATGCGTTCGAGCGCAAATAGCACCGAACGTATATTGCCGGCATTGTATTTGATAATTACGACTTTCATTTATTTTTATTGATTGGCAATCAAAAAGAGAGTTTTTAGATAATTTTATTGGTGGCGGTGTCAGGGAAAATGACAGCAGGCTTAAAAGTTTTGGCTTCTTCCATTTCCATTATGGCAAATGCCATGATGATAACAATGTCGCCAGGTTGAACCAGGCGGGCAGCAGCACCATTCAGGCAAATCATTCCAGATCCTCTTTCGCCAGTAATTACATAAGTTTCAAATCGTTCACCATTATTATTGTTTACAATACTTACTTTTTCGTTGGCAATAATGTTGGCTGCATCCATAAGATCTTCATCAATGGTGATGCTTCCAATATAATTCAGGTTGGCTTCCGTGACGGTTGCTCTGTGAATTTTAGATTTTACAACGTGTACTAACATTTGTTTCTTTATTTCAATTAAAAAATGTCAATTGACAATTGTTAGTTGTCTATTGAATTATATCTGATGTTGTCAATTAACCTTACCTCTCCGCAAAAAACTGCTATACAGCCCACTGCGGGTTCGGTCCAGGAGTCTAAGGGTTGTAGCGTATTTGAATTAACTATCTCGTAATACTCAACCACAAGTCCATCGACTGCATTTATTTTTTCAATAACCAGTCTGGTCAGTTCTATTGGCGATAACTGCGGGGCAAAGTTACGACTTTCAAACAATACTTTCGAGATTTCTACTGCTTTTTTGCGTTGTTCACCACTCAGGCGTTCATTCCGGCTACTCATTGCTAATCCGCTTGGTTCACGAACGATAGGGCAATCAACGATTTTTACATTGAAATCCATAGATTTGACCATGTGGTGAATAATAGCCAGTTGCTGGAAATCTTTTTCGCCAAAATAAGCCTTGTCTGGTTGAACCAGTTGGAATAATTTGCTTACAATTTGAACTACTCCATTGAAATGACCAGGACGGAATTTGCCTTCCATTACTGTGTCAAGCCCGCCAAAATCAAACGAAAAAAGACCGTTAAGTTCCTTGTCGTCATATATTTCACTTGGTTCGGGGGCAAAAACCACTTTGCAGCCAACTTGTTCGAGCATTTGAGCATCGCGTTCCAGCGTGCGCGGATATTTTTCTAAATCTGTTTGATTGTTGAATTGAGTCGGGTTCACAAAAATACTGACAATACAAACATCGTTTTCAGACACACTCTGCATAACCAGTGCTTTGTGCCCATCGTGCAGAGCTCCCATAGTAGGGACAAACCCAATTGTTTTGCCGGAGGATTTAAGTGCTTTTATATCAGCTTGAAGTTCCGTTTTTAATCGAATTATTTTCATTGCTTTACTATAGTTGAAATCAGTAAATTTGGCGAATTTCTGACTTGTAAAAAATTGGGTGCAAAAGTAGTAAAACTTATTTGTATAATCTTGCATTTTTGAACATATATATCTGTAACAAGCTATAAGGATATTTTGTTGGTTGGCTACGTATTTGACTTGATTTCAGTTCGAAGGTGTAAAATATCTGTTTTTCTACCATTTTTAATGCATGGTTAAACTTTTATAAATCAATGTCGGTCGGTTTTCCCAGATGATTGTTTTTGAAATGATTAAATGTTTGATATTGTGTGTAATACTTGAATTTCGAATGTTTGTACTTTTTGTATAAGTTATTTATTTGATAAGTGAGCTTAACATTTAGGAGTTTAGGTCTTGTTTATATCCGATTTTTTTTATATATCTTTGCATTCCGAATTATTATCTCACAAGCATCGGAAAGAAAACGCATGAAAAAAATTACAAAAGTTTTGTATATTTCACAAGAGATATTTCCATATTTACCGGAATCTGAATTGGCAAATATGGGGAGATACCTACCACAAGCAGTACAAGATCGCGGACGCGAAACACGCACTTTTATGCCTAAGTTTGGAGCTGTAAACGAAAGAAGAAATCAACTTCATGAGGTGATTCGACTTTCAGGGATGAACCTCATAATTGATGATACGGATCATCCGTTAATTATTAAGGTTGCATCCATTCAATCGGCCCGAATGCAGGTTTACTTTATTGATAATGATGATTATTTTCATCGGAAGAATACTGTGGCTGATGACAACAACGAAGAATATGCCGATAATGACGAGCGCACAATTTTCTTTGTTCGTGGTGTGATGGAGACTGTGAAAAAGCTTCGCTGGACGCCCGATGTTATTCATTGCCAGGGCTGGATGACTGCTCTGGCTCCGTTGTACATTAAAAAAGCTTATAACGACGATCCTTTTTTCAAACATTCCAAAGTTGTATATTCAATTTTTAAAGATGAGTTTAAGAGGCCGTTCCGAAATTTATTTGCAGAGCGACTGCTGCTGGAAGGAATTGAAAAAAAACATGTGGTACAGGTGAAAGATAAGGTGATAGACTTTGTAGCACTTACCAAATTGGCTATTGATTACTCCGATGCGGTTATTCAATCAAGTCCGGAGGTGAACGCAGATGTATTGAAATATGTGGATGAGAAAAAGGTGAAATTTTTGCCATATCAGAACGATGAGGATTATGCGGATGCTTACGTTAATTTCTACGATAATATTTGATATTGTTACTGATTACAAATTGTATTAATGCTGTTTTTGGTTTTTTTGTCAATATCTCTGAGTTTTTTAAATTTTAATTCTCTCAATTCATTTTTTCATATTACATGAAATCTTATCAAATAATTTTGCTTACGTTCTTGTCGGTTTTTCTGTTCGCATGTACAGATGACTTAACTAATTATGGTTCCGGAATTCAACCCAAATCCGATGAAATTAGTATCGGTACAGATACTTTTCATTTATCTACGGAGAATATTTTTGTTAATTTCATGTATTCTAAGCCCGATTCTTTTCTTTTGGGAACATTCTACAATGAAAAATTTGGTACAACGCGGGCTGATATTCTGGCACAGGTGAACTGTCCGGTAGGCTTTAAATTTCCACCTCTTTCGGTTCCTGACTCGGCGCTCGTGGTGATGTATTACAAATCCTGGTTTGGCGATAAGTATGCTCCCTTGGATGTGAATGTGTACGAAATGAATCAAAAAACATTCGATTACACGGGCCTCTATCCTACAAATCTCAATCCGCTTGATTATACCGATTTGTCAATTCTGTTGGGACGTCGTATTGTTACCGCTAAGGATGCCAGTAAGACGCGTGTAGATAGCACGTCAATCGTAGTTAAGTTGTCCGGTGATTTTGTTCAGCGTTTTTTTAATGATAATCATTATGGAAGTGAAACTGATTTTGCAAATTTCTTTAAGGGGATCTATATTACAGCTAACTATGGTGCATCTACAATTTTAAACATTAGGCAGATTGATTTAGAATGTTATTATCATTATACATATACAAAACCAGGGGCTGATACATTGACAACTGTGAAAAATGTAGTTACATTTCCCGCTAACCAGGAAGTTAGGCAGGTAAACCGTTTTTTGCATCCGGATAGAGATGTATTGGTAAAACAAAAAGATAGTGTAAATTATGTAGCCTCTCCGGCGAATCTTCAAACGAGAATTAACTTGCCGTTGAAAAGGATGAAAGATACTATAGATGCTAAAATAGCTTTTGGAAAGAAACAGATTTTGAATAACGCAATCCTAAAGGTGGAAGCAACTGAGGTGTCAGATTCAACTCTTGATATGCCACTTGTGCAATATATGCTACTTATTAAAGAGTCGGAAATGACTGATTTTTTTGAAAAAAATCTAATTCCAACCACTAAAGATAAAGTTGCGGTGTTGGCCCATATTGCTGCAACCCAAATAGGTTCTACAAAGCAATACGAGTATTCTTATAGTTTTGATATAGCGGCGCTTATTGCCAATGAACTGAAAATGGCAAAGGAAAAAGGAGTTGTTCCGGCTGAAAATCTAAGTTTGGTTTTGGTCCCTGTAAATGTAAAACAAACGGCTACATCGAATGGTGGCTATACTATTTCGGCTGTTAAGCAGCAGTATTTACTGAGTGGTGTGACTATTCGAAGCGGACAAAATAAAAAACACCCGATGAAACTTAATCTGGTGTATAGCGGATTTTGATAGATGTTTTTAGAAATAAAAAATGCAGTAGAATTAAATTATTCTACTGCATTTTTTTTAAGTCTAATGTGCTGTTATTTTTGACGAATAAAAATTTGGATTGGGGTTCCTGTAAAATCGTATTTAGCACGAATTTTATTCTCCAGAAAGCGCCTGTAAGGTTCTTTGACGTATTGTGGCAGGTTTGCAAAAAACAAAAACGTAGGAATTTGCGTATTTGGCAATTGAGTCACGTACTTAATCTTGATAAATTTACCTTTTAAAGCTGGTGGAGGATAGTTTTCTATCGCCGGAAGTAAGTATTCATTCAGCTTGGCAGTAGCCACCTTGCGTTGCTTGTTTTCGTATACCTGTACAGCGGTTTCAAGTACTTTCAGTATCCGTTGTTTGGTTATAGCCGAAGTAAAGATAATCGGAAAGTCCACAAATGGAGCCAGGCGGTCGCGAATGGCTTTTTCATAATGCTTTATATCGTTCGATTCTTTGTTTTCGATCAAATCCCATTTGTTGACACAAACTACGAATCCTTTCCTGTTCTTTTGAATTAGGGAGAATATATTCAAATCCTGGCTTTCTATTCCACGGGTTGCATCAATCATCAGAATGCAAACATCACAATTTTCTATGGCTCGGATAGAACGAACTACCGAGTAGTACTCCAGGTCTTCGTTTACCTTTGCTTTTTTACGTATACCGGCCGTATCCACCAGATAGAAGTCGTGTCCGAATTTGTTGAAACGAGTATAAATGGAGTCGCGTGTTGTTCCGGCGATGTCAGTAACAATTGTACGTTCTTCACCTACAAAAGCATTGATAATCGATGATTTTCCTGCATTCGGGCGGCCTACGACAGCAAAACGTGGAAGTTCATCTTCCATTTCATCTGAAGCGTCCGGATGGAAGTGGGTGAGGAGGGTGTCCAGCAAATCGCCTGTTCCCAGTCCATTGATGGCAGATATAATAAGAGGTTCGCCCAGACCGAGTTTGTAAAATTCAGCAGCATGAAATTGCCAATCGAACGTGTCGGCTTTGTTTGAAGCCAATACAACCGGTTTTTTATTGCCTCGCAGAATTTGGGCAACTTCCAGATCGTAATCTGTAATTCCGTTCTGGATATCTACAAGAAATAGGATTACATCGGCTTCTTCGATTGCTAAAAGCACATGTCTTTTGATTTCGCCTTCGAATATGTCTGATGAGTTTACTACCCAACCTCCGGTGTCAATCACCGAGAATTCGCGGCCTTCCCATTCGCTTTTGCCATATTGGCGGTCACGTGTGGTCCCGGCTTCGTCATTTACTATGGCTCTACGACTTTTAGTGAGCCTGTTGAAAAGGGTCGATTTTCCCACGTTGGGGCGCCCTACAATTGCAACAATATTTCCCATTGTTTTTTATATCTAAAAAGTTAGATATTTACATTCCATTCAGTTGTTGTCTGTGCAGGTTTTCTCAAATCCGCGCAGTGGGTGCAAATATTTTGAGTGCAAAGGTACGTTTTTTTATTTGAAATGGAAAGTGAGGGCTGTGTGTTGACCCGGAAATGAAATATTCTACAGATTATTTTACGGTAGAAAGCGCTAATAATTAATGTGTAACAAAGAAAACGAATTGTTTTTTATAAAAATATCGCTGCTGGGGCTTGCAGAAACTAAAAAAAGCAGTATCTTTGCAACGCTTTTGGAGAAAGGCATTACTAATCCGAATGTAATTTCGGGCGTTTAGCTCAGCTGGTTCAGAGCATCTGCCTTACAAGCAGAGGGTC
>CAYSTC010000034.1:0-13461 GCA_964433885.1 uncultured Paludibacter sp.
CGGAAATCGTAGCTGTATTATTACCATTATAAACTTTGGATTGAGCAGTAGCACCTGTTACGGTAAGCTCTTTGGCAGTAATGTTTGCTGTCAAACCTGCTGGTTGTGTCAAAGCATAGTTCCCACTGGCAGTTCCACTTAATGTGTAGCCACTAACAGTAATTCCGATACCTGTTCCAATATTTGTCTGTGAAAATACAGAATTACGTGTTCCACTAAGCGTTACATTTGCAGCATCTGCTGTTATCACTCCGGATAGAGCAGCTGTACCGCTTAATGTCGCTGTAGTTGTTCCATCGTACACTTTATTTACCCCGGCAAGTCCTGTAATGGAAACAGATTTAGCAGAAATCACTAAACTTCCGCTTGCAGATCCCTCGTATGTCACATCATTTATTGTTGCAACCACGGCATAAGTACCTGCATTTGTTGGGATTGTTGCAGATCCATTATATGTTATATCAGCTGATAAACCTGCCGGTGATGTTGTAAAAGTAGCTGGTATTGGAGAACCAGAGTATGTTTGGCTAAGTCCGGTTAATGAAATTGTAGCTGCTGTTTTACCAACTTTATTAATAGACATGGTGTATGATGATGCACTTTCTTCTCCCGAAGAAGCTTCTACTTTAAAAGTGAAAGAAGTAAAGCTTGAAGTTCCACTATCACCATTTGTATTAAATGTAAGTTTTGTTACATCCGAGCAAATCGCTCCGGCCGAAACAGGTAATCCTGCATATTTGAGTATCCCTTTTGCCGGTAAGGTGACAACTTTAATCCCGGCAAAAACATGCCCGGCATCTGCATCACTGAAAGTAAAATTCGATGAGGAAAAATTAAAATTTTCATTGGCATTTACAGTTACTGATCCATTTCCACCAACCGGAGGATTACTTGGAGTATACAAAGTTATACTTACACCAACTGTAGCACTGGTTGAAATTCCATCGGATAAATAATACGAAAAGAAATCTGAAGGAGCAGTTGTCCCATTGTTTGTATATGTAAATGTTCCGTTAGAATTGAGTGTAAATGCTCCACTATTATAACTTGGTGCAGTAACGATTGTTGCCGTCATTGTATTCCCATCTGCATCAAAGTCATTCGACATCACATTCCCCGTGATGGTTCCACCTTTCTGACAGGTAAAAAGATCTGCTACAGCACTTGGCGCTGTGTTGACAACTGAAGGTGTTGTAAAAGATATTGCATTTCCATAGGCAGTTCCTTTTGAATTTGTAGCAAATGCTCTTGCAAAGTATTTAGTATTCATTGCTAAACCCGTGATATTGCAGGAAAATGAACCAATTCCCCCATTTGAATCAATTACTTTGCTGTTAGCTGTTGTTGGCGCAGCTGTAGTCGTACTCCAGCAAACACCCCTCTGAGTAATGGTCGACCCGTTATCGCTTGTTATATTTCCACCACAGATTGCAGAACTATTTGAAACCGAATTTGCTTCGTTTGTTGTTAAATTTGCAATTGTCAAACTTTGTACCCTCTGTCCCGGAATTGTCAATAAATTGATAAAGAACTTTCCTGTATCAAAGCTACTATCATTTATCTTGTCCCACTCGTTTACATCTGCCCATGCAATAATATCACCATTCGACAGGATTTCCTGAGCCATAATAATTTTAGTTGGGTCTGTAACTGATTTTAGCATTACGGTTGCATTACCACCAATGTTAATTGCTGATGCTGCAGAACCCCACAATTTGGTAATCCCAAACATTAAATCAGATGCAGTATTTATTTGGCTGGTAGTATAAGTTGCACTTCCATCTAACATTAAATTCTGAATGGATAAATGCCCGCCCAGACTAGCAAATGTAGATGTCACATTCGCATTTTGTGTAGCAAAACCGGAATGCTCTCCAATAATAACAATACGTCCACCTTTATTTAAATGATCTTTTAGATAGTTTATTTCAGTTGCATTGAAAGCCCTGTCGGGGTTACAAATAAACACCAACGAATAAGTAGATAAATCGGGCATTGTTGTTGCATTATCAACTAAATTGGTTGCTGTTGTTCCTGCTTGCGCATTATAGAAGTTATAAACAGAAGCACCATAACTTGATAAACCTGCACCTGACCATACTAACACTTTGTAGAGTGAACCATCATACTTGTCAATTAATGTGGTAAAACAATTTGAATAAGAAGTGTTTTTTGTGGAAAATTCTAAATTCCAGTCTCCCCCGTTATTCGCAGATCCTGTTATATTAGACGATGCCGATACATTAATTTCTGAAGTTTCAGATATTTTTCTACAAAATTCCTTCCCGACATCTGTTTTGGCAATGTTGCATCCATATAACAGAATTGAACCATCGGCCGTAAATTTATTTTTCCAGACTTCAATCTCAGATTTTGATTGAATTATAGAATTTATGTCAATCACGTCTGACGTTGAAAAGATCATACCATCATTTCCGTGAGTCACAATACTTAACGACTTAACCGGTGCATTTGACTGCAAAGCATTGCTTATGGAAGTAAGCATTGGTGTGTGATCATCAAAATACAAAACTTTTACGTTTGGCTTTAACGCGTGTGTAATAGTCTCGACATTTTTAATGCTCGGGTCAATTAGAATAATCTCATTTTCGAATTGCTTTTCCTGAGCTTTAACTGTTTGCATGAAATTAAAGAACGTCATGTAAACAATAAGCATGAATAGATTCATTTTAAGTAATAGTCTCTTCATAATAATTTAATTTTCATTGTTTTTATCAATTTACTTAGCTGAATAATGATTATATAGATAATGTGATATTTTTTCTTTAATATTTTTTTGAAGTTCTTTGAGCCTACTCCTCTTACTTGTTCATTATTGAAAATATAAAGCTTAAAATTTATTGATCCGGATAATTTTTATTGATAATTCTAAAGAGCAAAAGAGCACTATGTGAATTTCAATGTGAACAATGCAAATGTAGTAAATAGTATTAATAGACTCATAATTAGATATGTGTAAGAATTTAAACAACATAAGTAGTATATAATGCTACGTGGACTATTTGTTGCTACCCAATATTCAAGTGTTTCAATCTGAATCTTATTAACAGGAGAACAGATCCTGCTGACAAGTGGTCCCACTTTTTAGTCCGGGTTTCGTTTGAATCAAAATTGTGGAAAATGACTTGAAAAGGTGGTAAGGCAGCATTGTTTCAGAATTAAGCCCTCTTCACATGCTTCTTAACACAAAGCGCGATAAAGAAGGACAACCCTGATAACTTAAACTTTGTTTGATACAAGACACTACATTCAAATCTTCAAAAATCTGAAAACCAAACAATTACATGTTGCGTGAAGCAGCAATTCTTTAAATCAAATTCTGAGTGAGAGGGGAAAAATGAAGAATTCCATCGGGGCATACAAGAAGATCTGTACGGAACTGGATGCAACCTGAGGTGGGCATGTAAATCAGAGGTAAATTTAGAGTAAAGGCTGCTTCGGCAACTATCAAAAATCTTATAAATCAACTGATTAAATGCACTTTACATCAAATCCGAAGCGATTATCTCACCAATCTTTAACTGTATTCAGGCACATAGCATTATCCATCATAATAAGTTTTGACAACAAACTATAGAAATGTAAAAATTATCACTCCTTTAGTCGTAAACCATATTACATTTTAAAATAAATTTTCTATCAGAAGTTTAATTTTCATTGATTTTTTTAAATAAGTACAAATATGGGTTAATAGAAAACTACCAATATATTAACGTTAATTAACTCCCACATCAGCATTAATATTGTATTTGGCAAATTAAGATGTCGAATTTAAAATATAGCCTGAAAAAAAAACGACAAAACCACTGTATTTTTCTATTACATAATCGACAGTACTAAGTAGAAAACCAAAAATTAAGTCCACTATTGACCAGATTGATGTAGAAAATTTCATTATTTTCTTATCCGGAGTAGCAATACTTATTGTCATAGTTACTATTACTGTTTTTCTGATTAAACCCGGAAAATTAGTAGTAGGTATTACCCACAAGGCATTAAACAAAAAAGAGTTGTGCAGAATCCCGGATTCGTCACAACTCTTTTTAGATGATATTAAAGATAATCAGTTCACTTTTACAAGCCTCACATAATCCAGCATGGCCTGGTTAACGGTGATATTCATGTTCTCATTTTCAGGCATGAATTCAAGTTTCAGGCTGTGTTTGCCCGGTTGGAGCTGCACTTTAACCGCATTAGAGAATCCCCAGTTTGACCATTCGCCTTTTCCACGTTGCGGGAAAACCTGTGCGCCAAGGCGGATATTGTCAACGAAAAGAGTCCGGATAGCGCATTTGTTTTCGGTATTGGTCGGACCATTTCCGTTCGAATAACGCCAGTCGATAGTATACGTACCGCCCGAAGGCACATCGATGTCCAGCACTACGCTCCGGTTGGTCGTCCGGCTTATTTCCACGAACCCGCTTCCCGAATACCCCTGATAAGGCAAAGTGGAAGGAGCAAGCACTTTTTCAGTTTCAAAAACCAGCACGTTTCCGGCAGGGTAAATTGCCACAGGCTCACTGGCAAAGGATGCCAGTCCGCTTTTGTCAATGGCCATTACCTGAAATTCTCCGGTTTCCGTTCCAGGAACTTCGTAGAAAGTAGCTGAGGTTTCTTTCAGGCTCTGTCCGTTTTTCAGGATGCGGTAAACAGTTGCTCCATCAATGGGTGTCCAGCTAAGTTTCCCGTTTTTATAATCCGAAACGGGAGTCAGCGGTGTAAATCCATTTTTTACCAGGTGGATGGGTTGATTCTCAAAATCATTATTGGCTAACAGGATTTTCACGCTGTGTTTGCCGGTAAGTGTTGCCGGGATAACGGCTGATTTCTGTTTTTTCCCGTCCAGCATAAATGCCGCAATCCGGTTGCCATACCCTTTCATTTCTACATCCAGTAATGCTTTGCGGTATTTGAAACCGTTGAGGTTGCGTGTGGCAGCCATAGTTTTGGGAACAAAAGGTTCGAAGCTCATGCTGCTTTCGTTGAAACGGATGCCAAACAGCACTTTGTGAACCAGACTGATATTGCCCGACAGGCTCCACAGCATATTGCTGGAGTTGATTTGCGTGCCTGCCCAATCGCCATTGTCAGCCACAAAGTTTTCTTTGTTGGTAAGGAATAAAGCGGCTGCCCGGTAAATGGCCGCGATGCTGTGCAATACGCTTTTTTCATTTCCGGCTTTTGCTCCGGCCCACATCCAGTACGTTTGCACAAACGGCCACACGGCATTGTTGTGATACGGTGCAATGTCGCATATTTGAGGGTAAATACAAGGGATACCGTAATCTACTACCGGCGTATTTTGCACCAGCAATTTTTGCCGGGCCGGGTTTGCCACATCGAAAACAACGCACAAAGCTTCGCCCAGCGCTTCCGAACGGGGCGACAGGATTTCGTTGTTTCGCCCGTAGAGGTACTGGCCATAATAATTCTTTTCCGGAATCCAGAGGTATTTATTGATTCCCTCTTTAATTTTTGCCGCTTGGGTACTGAATTTTTCGCTTACCGGCTTTTCGTTCATCAACGCTGCCATACGGCTTGCTACGGTCAGCGCCCGGTAGTGCAACGCGTTTGTTCCCAGGTTTTTGCTGGAATAAATATCCACCGGAGTCATCCAGCGCGGGTAGGTTTGCTCGCGCCAGTCGAGGAACGACGATTCGCCTTTTACCAATCCGGTTAGCGGGTCATGGTCAACGAGTATATCATCTTCGATGGAGTTTTTGATAATTGGATAAACCTTCCGAAGCCAGTTGTTGTCTCCGGTTACTTTATAAATTTCCCAGGCAGCCACTGCCCAGATCATACGGTCGGTAGAGACCGGCCATGCACCCCCGGTACCCGTATCCTGAACGATTCGTCCGTTCGCATTCACTTTGCGCATCAGGCTGTTTTGCGCAACTTTCGGTTGCATGTGAGCCATGGAAAGTATTATGCTGTAACTTACGTCGCGGGTCCAAACACCCGGCCAGTCGATTCCGGTGCGCAGGGTGCTGTCTTTTTCAATGGCTTTTTCCATTTCTTCCACCGACATATTGTAAATGGCACTTTCGAGCGTTGAAGGAGACTGATAGCGCGGGAAAGCCGAAATATCTTTGGTCTGCTTCCACGTTTTGATCGTAACGCCCGTTTCTGTCAACGGGTTTATTTTCATTTCCAACTCGTAGATGCCATCGCCATCGGGATCCTGCAACTGCAACTCGGTATGATTACTCAGGTTATCAAAATTCCACACCATGGGCCTGATGCTTCCGGCTACAAATACTCCTTTGAAATCGTCTTTGAAGATTTTTATTCCCTGATAATTGATGTAAAAACCATTTTTCTCGAATTGGTCGAATAAGGGACGCATATCGAGCCGCAGCTTCAGCAGGGTGTTGGGTTGGAGGTAGGTGTTGCCGGGTATTGGGTGCTCATCGACAAACCTTTTGCCAAATGCGATAAGCGGAGTTTCGCATTTTTCACCCAGGCAAACAAACTCGTGATTAATGCCCGGAACCATTTCGTTATCGAGCCCGTTGATCGAGAATTTAAAACTGATACGCGGACTCTTGAAAGCCGTTGCCTGGCTTTGGTAATCGGATTGAAGTTCTGTGGGGGAAAGGGCTGTTGCGGTGAATTTTCCCTGTACAACCTGATTAGTGGAAACGCTGAAAGCAGCCGATTTATAAATCGTTGCCTCTTTTTTCTGTGCAAAAAATATAGCCGGCAAACTACCGGCTAACAATGCTATAAGTTTTACCTGTGTCTTCATTCTATTGACAGTTTAATTAGATTCGGGTTTTATATGAACTTACAAAAATAATCAAAACTGCCATAGAATGTAAATCGCACTACTCTTTTTCTTTTGGCCGGAACAACTGCCAGATTCAAATCGTCCGGTAATTTCTGGTTTGAGCCAACAGGACACCAATACCTCCAATCAGTGAGAAAGCAATTACACCGATCAGAATGAATATCTGCGGAATGATTTGCAGGTACAAAAACAGGTACTGAACCACGCCGGTATACAAACCCAGCAGCAGCGTAAGCACAATGCCTATGCCGGCAAACAGCCACATAATCCAACTGCGGTCGCGCTGTTCGGGGAGTTTGCGCATCACCCGTTGCGTGAATCCGAAATCGGCAATTTCTTTTTTGTTTTCGCCGAAAAAGTCTTTCAGCATCTTATCATTTGTTTCCATATCCTGCCTGAGTTAAATAGGTGCTCAATCTTTCTTTTCCTTTCAGAATGTATGTTTTGGCCGTTCCGAGCGGACAATTCATAATGCGGGCAATTTCTTTATGCGTTTTATCTTCCATATAAAACAATAATACCGCCGTTTGTTCCTCTTTCCGAAGTATTTTTAATGCTTTATAAATGTCCATTTTCTCTGCCGAAAACTCATTTTGCGTTTGATGCTGGCTGTCAATCTGGTATTCGTCTATGTCTGCAAAAGGCTTATGCGCCCGCACCGAATCGTAGTACACGTTGTACGCAATGCGGTAGAGCCAGGTGGAAAACCCCGATAGCCCGCGGAACGAACTGATATGCAGATAAGCCTTGATAAAGGTTTCCTGCGCCAGATCGTCGCTCAACGGGACATCGCCCATAGTCAGGTTCAGGAAGAACCTGCGTATGGACGACTGGTATTTACAGGTCAGCTTATCGAATGCGCTTTTGTCGCCAAGCAACGCCACCTGGGTTACCCACCGGATATCATCCGTGTTGCTCATCGCTGTTTAGTGTTGAATCGGTTTTGGGTTTGTCCAACTTGTGAACCAATAAATAACCTATTCCAACAAAACCCGGAATGATGCCTACAATCAGGCCATCCCTTTCATTCATTAGCAGGAATGAAATAACAATTCCCAACCCGATAACCAGCCACAGGATACCTTTTTTCAAATTTGATGGAGCGTTGGTTTTTTTCGGTTCGTCGAAGAAATGTTCCGGCACGCTCTGCCCCATTTCTATCGACTTCATGTAAATGTCGTACCTGCGTTGCGATTCCCGGTTGCGGGCCCTTGCCTGGATAAACAAAACCACGACAATAAAAACAAAAGGCAGTAAGGTAATCATAAAAATTCCAAAGCCATTCAAAGGCATGTCGTTACGGCTTTCGTTTTCGATGCGTTGTTTTTCAACTTCAAATTCCTGACGTTTCAAATCAAGAAGCTGGCTGGGCGATAATTTCGAAAGCATCAACGAGTCTTTCTGCAACTCATGGAGCTCTTTGCTGTTTTTCACAACTTCTTCTTTCAATTCATTTTTCAGGCTGTCGATATTCACGCCTGCAGCACTTGCCTGAATCCCCATAAACAGGAATATAGCTACTAATAAAAATCCAATACGTTTCATAATGGTAGAATTTTAAATGTAAATTTAGTGTTTGTTTTCCTGTTAGACGCAACGAATATATCATTTGGATTTGAAATATTCAAAAAAATAAATATTTAACTGTTACATGGCTTTTTTTAGCTGAAATGTCGCTGCAAAACCTGAAAATGGGCAACTATCTGCAATAATGCTGTAGGTTTCATCTTATTGCACAACGAAATATAACAACATGTTTCCGGCATAGCTTCCTTGTAGCCGTACAAAACCTCCATGTTCCTGACATAGCCTCTTTGTATGACATACAAACCCTTCATGTTCGGAACATGGCCTGGTTGTAAGGTTGCAAATGCTCCAAGTTGCTGACATAGTCTCTTTGTATGCCATACAAAACCTCCATGTTGCCAACATAGCCCGTTTGTATGCCATACAAACCCTTCATGTTCGGAACATGCTTTTTTCGCCTTAACCTCAATGGTTTCCTAACCGAAATTTATCGAAGTAGAATCCGTTTTCGTATTATATTTAAGTTCTAACGAACTGTTTTCCACATCGAAACTCTGGTAAATTTTACGTATAAACTAATTTCTACTGATAAAAACAGCCATTTCACAGATACTGTTTTTATAAAACATATAAGAAATTGTATTTTCACCCAAAATTTAGCAATATTGATATAAAAATCACTTTTTCGGGAACCAGCGTGATGTTGAAATATACTAACGGGAAGTCCGGCTATTTCGAAGAATCAAATATCAAAACAATGATTTTTCGGGCAGTTGTTTCAGGCAACGAACATGTAGGAATTAGCAACAAATTAAACATTTACCCCATCCTTCCAGCGATTTAGAATCGCTGGAAAATATAAGATTCATAGATTTAATAAAACAGCGATAATCTTTTTTTGTAGCTGGATAATGTGTTTTTTCACGACATAAGCCCGATGTGATATCGGGCTTTGTTTTTTTTCTGTCCCCTCGCCCATTCAAAAGTCGAATCCGGCTCTTCAATCTTCAAAATCCGGCATCTACCCTATTCTTTTTTTACCGGATTTACTTTCAAAATACCTTTGCGCCATGAAATAATAAAATACAATTATTCAATAAACGCAAAAATCAAATGAAAAAGAGAGTTTTATTCATCGCCGTTGCAATAATAATGGCGGTAACAATTTCAGCTCAAAACAGCAAAGCAGTTTCAAAAATCAATTTATTGGGTGCCGGTTATGGACTCGAGTATTTCTTCAGCCCAAACATTTCATGGCACAATGAAGCCGGAATATCCTATTGGGAAAAAATAACTGATGCGGTTGAAAACAAAAGTACTTATGCCGGTGTGGTGGCATTAAATCCATATTTCTCAAGTTCGGTGCGCTATTATTTCAGCCCAATGCACACACTCAAAGATGGGAAAACGGAAATTGGCTGGCGATTATCTGCCACTTATACGGGCTTGTATACCCAGTCTGATTTTCTGAACTTCAGCGGAAAAAACATCAACCGAATTGGGCTAATGGCCGGAACCAGCATCTGCTTTTCGAAAAACCAGTATTTTGAACTGGATTTGGGTCCGGGTTATGAATTTGATGCTTTCCGTGGAGACAAATTTAACCTGATAGGAAAAATCGGATACGGTTTTAAATTTTAATCTTCTTTTTTGCGAAATACCTGAGATTATCAGAAATTTAATAGTTTGTTTATCTAAAACTGTTGAAAAACTCCGGTAGGAGTTTACTGTGAGTAACCCCCGGTGAGCGAAGTGATACCGGGGGATTTGAACAAACCAAGACAGCAACCCCGTAGTGGGTTGAACAAAGACAAATTCTTGTTAAACCCACTACGGGGTTCTTTTGTTGAAGGTTCCTTTATACCCCCAATTTCATTTGGAGTTATGCACAGTTAATCCCTACGGGATAGGAATTAAGTAAGAGGAATAATTAAATGTCCTATTTTTTAACCACATAGTTGCACTTAGTTACATAGTAACACAGAGTATCTTTTGTTGAAAACATAGTACATATAGTTGTGCTGAATATGCTATGTGATACTATGTTACCTTGTTTTTCTATGTGGCACTATGACACTATGATTAACTATGTGGTTGATTTTCTTTATAAAATACGACATTATATTTTGAATACTACTTACATTCTGAAGTACCCTGAAAAAGAACAAAATTGCCAGAAATACTTTCACATGAAATAAAATGTCGGGAATTAAATCATTGCAATTCAAATGAATTGTAGTTTCTTTAGCAAACCCTTTATAACTTTGCATTCTAATCGTTTATTTCAAAGTCGCATGAATCCAAGAAAGATGTTGCTCGGAACGGACATGATTGCCGTGCTTTTCTATGTAATCCATGTTCTGGTGGGCGGTTTCCTGTGGAAAGGATACAACCACCTGCACCAGCCCATCAGTGATCTGACGGCCCGGGGAGCTCCAAACAAGAGTTCCATGTTTGTGCTGACAACCATCTACGGCATTCTGGCACTTATTTTTGCCCTGTCATTCACGATTCTGGAGTCGGGCAAATACAAAAAAGTGGCAATTTGGGGAGGAATTATGTTTTGCATCATGCATATGATCAGCCTTTCGTACGGGCTCTTCCCGCAGGATTTGCCCGGCCATGAACCTACATTTGGCGGCATAATGCATATTGTGGTTACGGCGTTAATTGTTCCGTTTACCATCCTGTCGCCGATCCTTATTGGCTTAGGATTTATCAAAGACCCGAAATGGAAAGCTTTTGGCGTTTACTCAGTTATAACCGGCATTCTAATTCTGATTTTCGGTAGCTTGTGCGCTATTTTCTTTATAAATAAGCTGCCCTATTTCGGATTGGTGGAACGGTTGAACATTGGCTCGTTGCAAATCTGGACATTTATTTTCTCTTTTAAACTTTCGTTAAAGCGATAAAATCCCGGTTCAAAGCCTGAAATTCCTGACTCAAGACCCATTATCGGGGATTCAACCTGCTTTTTTTGCTGTTTGTTTAGATAAAATATATCTTTGTGATATTGTAAATCATTGGAATATGGAAAAAGTAAATAGCGAAAGCAGCCAGGGAGCAGTTCAAAAATCGAATGATACTGAATTGAATAAACTCAGGTTGGTATTTGAGCAAACCCCGGGCGCAATATTTATTTTAGATAAAAATTTCAGGTTCGAATATGTAAACCCCAGTTTCACAAAGCTTTCGGGATATTCAAAAGAAGAGCTGATAAGCAAAACGGTAGGTGAACTTTTTTACCATAAAGATGTGCCCGACACGCGTTTCGAGGTGGTAAAAAGCCTCATGGCCGGCGAAAAGTGGCAGGGCGAATTGCTTACTTACAATAAAAACGGCTCTACCTATTGGGCAAATACCATAGCGGCTCCATACAAGGATGATTCGGGCAACATTGAAGGGTACGTGATTATTCAGCAGGATACCACCGAAAGGCGGAGGATGGAAGTTTCGCTCAAGGAGAGCGAGCAGTTTTACCGAACGCTGATTGAAAGTTCGATGGACGCCGTGTCGTTGAATCAGGACGGGCGTTTCCTGCTTGTCAATTCGGCTTTTTGCAAAATGTTCGGGTATACCAACGAAGAAATCTTCAACATGGAACCTCCGAGCTTTATTGCCCCCGAAGATCGCGAACGGGTTATGGACCTGCATTACCGGAGGATGCGTGGTGAAATTGAAAGACAAAATTACACCGCCAGTTTTATGCATAAATCAGGCAAAAAGGTTCTGACTCAATTGAACGCCACCACGGTGCAGGTGAACGGGAAAAATGCTTCGTTTATTACCATGAGCGACATTACCGAACGCACCGAAATGGAAAATGCGTTGCGCGAAAGCGAGGCAAAATACAAAACACTGGTGGAAAACTCGCAGGACGGAATCCTGATTGTGAGAGACAACCGTGTGCTTTTTGCTAACAACACTATTTGTAAAGTACTGGGATACTGCGCCGAAGGGCTTGATCTCCTATCATCGGTTGATATTATCCACCCCGACGACCGATACAAAGTTCGGGCTATCGGGGAAAGACGCCGGAATCAGGATTTTTCAACGATCAATGAAACATTCAGGATGATTGCCAAAAATGGCGAAATCAAGGAATGCGAAACCACTTCCACCCTGATAGAATTTGAGGGGCAATGGGCCAGTTTTTTCACCATCCACGACATCACCGAAAACAAACGGATGCAGTTGGAGCTGAAAGAAAGCGAGCTGAAATACAAAACACTGATTGAAAACTCACAGGATGGCATCTTCGCCATAGTGGAAGAAAAAATCCTGTTTGCAAACAATACTTTCTGTAAAATAGTGGGATATACGGCCGAAGAACTTTACAATAAACCGGCATCGAGCCTGGTATTTGAAGAAGACCGCCCACGTGGACTGGCAATCAGTGAGCGCCGGAGGCAGGGAGACCATTCCACGGTGAACGATATTTTCCGGTTTGTGGCCAAAGATGGTTCGCTCAGGGAAGCTGATGTTTTTTCGTCGGTGCTGGAACTGAATGGCCAGGTGGTGAGCTATATTACCGTTCACGATTTAACCGAGACCCGCCGTATGCAGGAACAACTGCAACAAAGCGAAGAAAAATACCGGACGGTGATTGACAAAGCCACCGATGGGATAGTAATAACCCAACAGGGACGATTGAAATTTGTAAATAATTCTCTTTGCGAAATGTTGCAATACCAGGAAGCCGAACTTATTGAAATGCCGTTTTTAAACCTTGTGGTGGAAGAAGACCAGCAGGTGATGAAAGACTTTCATAAACGGCGAATGGCCGGCGAAGATTTCACAGCGCTGTACAGAAGCCGCATTATCCGCAAGGATGGAAAAATTATTACTGTGGAATTGAATGCCCGAACCTCCAATTACAATGGAAATCCGGCAGCATTTATAATTATCCGCAACATTACTGACCGTATAAAAATTGAAAATGAATTGCAAACAGCGAAAAATAACCTTGAATTACTCAACACCCAACTGGAAAAACGAGTGAAAGAAAGCTCCGAAAGCCTTACCGAGGCCCGCACCCAGCTTATCAACTTGCAAAAGGAGAACCTCCAGTCGCAGTTCGATGTGCTGAAACAGCAGGTAAATCCGCATTTCCTGTTCAA
>CAYSTC010000034.1:13561-37827 GCA_964433885.1 uncultured Paludibacter sp.
TCCAGTCGCAGTTCGATGTGCTGAAACAGCAGGTAAATCCGCATTTCCTGTTCAATAGTTTGAATGTGCTCACTTCGCTCATAAAGCTGGAGCCCGATCTGGCTGAGAAATTTTCGGAGCAACTGTCGAAAGTATACCGGTATGTGCTTGAAAACAAAGATAATGAGCTGGTTGATTTGCATACAGAACTGAATTTTCTGGATGCTTATATTTTCCTGTTGAATATTCGGTTTGTAGGGAAACTCAAGGTAAATATCAGCATTCCTGACAACCGGCGCAGCGACCAGATTATTCCGCTGGCCATGCAGCTGCTTATCGAAAATGCCATTAAGCATAATATCATGTCGAAAAGCGAACCGCTAACCATTGATATTTATATTGACGAAGATAATTTTCTGAATATTGTCAATAATTTACAGGAACGGCCTTCACAACTGGTTTCAACGGGTGTTGGGTTGAAAAATATTCAAAACCGTTATTTGTTGCTGAACAACACCAAACCGACTTTTGAGAAAACAAACACACATTTTATTGCCAAAGTGCCGTTGGTAGTATTGGCCTAAGAAAAAATATATAACAATGAGAATAGTAATTATTGAAGATGAAATGTTTGCTGCCCGCAGGCTGGAAAATATGATCCGCGAGTTTGATCCAACTATTGAGGTGGCAGCAAAACTGGAATCCGTAAAAGAATCCATTGCATGGTTCAAAAATAACCCCGAACCGGACCTTATTTTTCTGGATATACATTTGGACGATAACCTGAGTTTTGCCATTTTTAAAGAGGTTTCCATCTGCTGTGCCATAGTGTTTACCACGGCTACCGACGAGCTGGCCGCGCGCGCTTTTCAACTGAAAGGCATTGATTACCTGCTTAAACCAATCATTCAGTCCGATTTGATTGACATGATTACCAAGTACCGGAATCAACCAAAGTACCTTTGCCCTGTAAATCCTGATATTTTTAATGATATAATTAACCCCATGCAACCATGAGAACAATCATTATCGAAGACGAGGAATATGCTGCCCGCCGATTGGAAAACCTGATCCGGGAGTGTGACCCGGCCATTGAAATTGTAGCCAAATTGCAATCGGTGAAGGAATCTGTAGCGTGGTTTAAGGTAAATCCGCACCCCGATCTTATTTTTCTGGACATTCAACTGGAAGACGATTTGAGTTTTGCCATTTTTGAACAAACGCAGGTGCAATCGAAAATTATTTTCACCACTGCATTCGACGAATATGCCATCAAAGCATTCAAACTCAAGAGTATCGATTATCTGTTGAAACCAATAAATAAAGACGAACTTTGCCAGGCTATTACTAAATATCAGCAATGGGACAGTGAAAAAAACGTATTGGTCGATCCGGTGGAATTGCGTAATCTTTTGCTGCCAAACCAACCTACGTTCCGCAACCGGTTTATGGTGTCGGTGGGCGATAAGCTCAAGACCATTTACGTGGAAGATATTGCTTATTTCTTCTCCACCAGTGGCATTACATTCGTGGTGACCAACGATAAGCGACAATACTCGGTCGACCTTAGCCTCGACACGCTCAGGGAACAGCTTGACCCGCAGCATTTTTTCAGGATAAACCGCCAGTACTTTGTCCGCCTAAGCGCTATTGCAAATGTGGTGCTTTACCCCAAAAGCCGGTTAAAAGTGGTGCTGAACCCGCAAACGGACGAAACAATTTTTGTTAGCCTGGAAAAAGTTCCGGAATTTAAGCGCTGGATGGATGGCGAATAAAACTTGAAATGACATGACCAACACACAAAAACTACGGACTATCAAACTAATCCACACGGCCATCTGGGCATTCATGGTTGCAGTAATATTCTATGTCTTGTATTGCGGGGTTTTTGATAAAATAAATATCATTACCTGGCTGTCAATCGGAATAATAATTTTGGAAGGCCTTGTTCTGCTGGCATTTAAAATGTATTGTCCCCTTACAATTTTGGCCAGGAAATATTCTGATTCCACAAAGGATAATTTTGATATCTATTTACCCAACTGGATTGCGCGGTACAACAAGCAGATTTTCACGACTATTTTTCTGATTGGGGTTGTGACTGTTATTTTAAGAGTATTCTAAATAAACCAGATAAGACATGATTTTCGCCATTTATTTTATTTCGTTGGCAATATACGGATTCAACGAAATTTACCTGCAACGCAAATACTCCAAATTCAGTATAGAAAAGATCGACCTGAGTTTTATCTATATTCTCTTTCCATTTTATATGAGTTTGTATTTAACTCCATTGGAATATTATCTTTTGAAACCAGCGCTTCACAGCGCTTCAATTATTACCGGATTCGCTTTGCTTTATATGGGAATTATCTTCCGGATAGTGGCACTTCAAACGCTCCGGGATGGTTTTTCAACAGCAATAGAAAGTAAAAAGGAAGTAAAACTCGTAACAACAGGGATTTATAAATATGTGCGGCATCCGCTTTATTCCACAGTTCTGATCATTGCCTTGTCAGGAAGTATTATTTTTTCGTGTACTTATTGCTGGGTGTTTGTGGGCCTTACATTAGTTGGTATTCTGTTCAGAATAAGAAAAGAAGAAAAATTTCTGATTATGCAATTTGAAGAATATTCCGAATACATTAAAAGAACAAAACGGATTATTCCCTTTATTTACTGAAAAATTTAAACAGATTGATTTAGAGTAAAATATCTGATGAAAAAAATTACTATTTTCAGTCCGGGTTTCGCAATTTTAAATCGCTGTTAGATAGTATATGATACACGAGATTGAAAATCGCGAAACCCATTCAATTGATATCGAATAAATTACTTTTTTACACAAAACGAATTATCAATAAATCTTTTAAAATTATGAATCAAACAACATTAATAACCACAAGTACGTCGTTGGAAGGTTACCGAATCACAAAACAATTGGGCTTGGTTCGTGGAATTACGGTTCGTTCAAGAAGCATCGTTGGCAATATAGCCGGAAGTTTTATGACTATTTTTGGAGGCAAAAGTGCCATTTACACGGGACTGTGCGAAAATGCACGTGAAGAAGCTTTTCAGTTAATGGTTAAACATGGCGAGGAACTTGGCTGTAATGCCATTATCAATATGCGCTACGATGCCAACGAGGTCATGAGCGGACTTACCGAAGTGCTAGCTTACGGAACTGCTGTTGTGGTTGAAAAAATCGAACAATAACTTCTGTTCAGGCAGTAAGCAGCGAATTGTATTCTTTAAATTGGATCAAATGAAGTTATTACAAAAAAGCCATTATCATCTGGCTTCTGAACCACTTTCGCAACTTCCCATCAACCAGCTTTTTGCCCGAGCAGTGGTGGAAGGCCATGTGAGTGGAAAAATCTATGTGGATAATACGGAACAGCCATCCACTTTCCTGGTTTCGCATCCTTACGGGATGTCATTGCTTTTTGGCAACGAAAACAATCAGAGTTTTAATGAGGCTTTTGTACGCTATGCCCTGAATGAGGGCAAGCAACGGCAACGCACGGAATGGTTGCAGGCCTATCCGGCAACATGGAATGAAAAACTATCGGCCATGCTTGGCGATAAAATGGTGAAAGAGGAAAATCGTACCGACAAGGATGCCGGCAAAATAGAACTAAGCACACGGGTGAATTTCAGCTTCAATCAGGAAAAATATCTTGCATTCAAAAAACAGCTTAACCCAGATTATTACGAAATTGTGCGGACTGACAAGCAACTTTATGATGCAATAAACGGAACCGTAGTGCCGAAGTATTTCTGGAACTCGGCTGACGAATTCGTTCAAAAAGCAGTTGGGTTTAGTCTGTTGTACGAAGGAGAAGTTGCCTCCACTGCTTTTTCGGCATTTATAATTGACCGGAAACTGGAACTGGGCATTGAGTCATCTGTCCGTTTTCGAGGCAGACAATTTGCCATTCGCACCTGTATGGCATTGATCGATTATTGCCTCGAAAATGGTTACGAACCCGTTTGGGCCTGCCGGTTGCAAAACACAAATTCTTTTAAACTGGCTCAAAAAATAGGATTTGAGCCAAGTTTGTTTCTTCCGTTTTATAAACTGCCTGAAGTTTAAACACGCTTCATTCAACCACAATAAACCAATGCCCGCAGGAACCTGATTTCTTACGGGCATTTTCATTTTTTTTTCAATCCACCCAATTTTTTTTCGTCCCTCAAAAATCCAAACTGACTATTCGTTTCGTCTAACTCATAAAATCAGTTCAACGACCAAAACAAGTCATTCAACATCCCTTTCAGGTTGCTCACTATCTATTAGTTGTGAGGAATTTCGGGCCGAATTACTTTTGTTTCGTAAAACTGAAGAAAAGATTTAAAACAGATAAAAAACAAACCGGGATGTAATATTTGGAGTATTTGCAGTGTCTATTATTTTGAGTAACAAAAGTACAAAATCAATGCTCCGGAATTAACTAATAAAGCAACAAACCAAAACCAATAAAAATTTACAAAAATGAAAAAGACAATTTTAATTTTAGCAATCGTTTTGTCGGCAGTAAATGCATTTGGACAAAACATTTCAGGAAAATGGAATGGATTATTAAACATTCATGGACGCGAACTCAGAATTGTGTTCGACATCACTAAAAACGGAAGAAGTTATAGTGCCACAATGGATAGCCCTGATCAGGGTGCTTTGGGAATACCTGCAAAAACAACCAGCTACTCGGATTCAATCCTTACTATTTATGTTGAAGATGCCGGCATCGAATATGTAGCCGATCTGAGCAAAGAAAATACCTTCATTGGTTTACTGAAACAGTCCGGAGAATTATTTCCGCTGACATTGACAAAGGAAAAATTTAAACCCAGCGAGAAGAAAATAACCTTTGAAAGGCCGCGAATGGTGACTGATGCTTATTCTTATTATTGGGAAGATATCACTTTTGAAAATAAAAAGGACAATATTACCCTGGCTGGAACGCTTACAACTCCTATGAAAAAAGGAAGTTCGCCTGCCGTTATTCTTATTAGCGGCAGTGGCCCTCAAAACAGAAATGCAGAAGCATTTGGCCATAAACCTTTCGAAATCCTTGCAGATTATCTGACTTCAAACGGAATAGCCGTATTACGTTTCGACGACCGTGGAACAGGTGCTTCTACAGGCAATTTCGATAACGCAACTACCGCCGATTTTGCCACCGATGTAGAAGCCGCTATCAGTTACCTGAAAAGCAGGCCGGAAATAAATCCGAACAAAATTGGATTGATCGGGCACAGCGAAGGTGGAATTATTGCCCCTATGGTTGCAGCCTCTTCAAACGATGTAAACTTCATTGTAATGCTTGCAGGAACTGGTATTCCGGGCGACGAACTGATTCTGTTGCAACAGGAACTAACCGGACAGATTTCGGGCGTGGGTGAAATGCGGTTGCTCAATGATAAAAATGTAAACGGGGAAGCACTTCGAATGATAGCCAATACATCTGACGATGAAATGCTTGAAACAGACCTCCAAAACCTGCTTACCGAAGAAATTACCAATCACTCCGGTTCGAAATTGCCATTGGGCATCGTTCAACAGGAACTGGTCAACGATCAGGTAAAAGAGCTTACCAGCCCCTGGTTCCGTTTCTTTGTAAAACACAATCCGGCCCTGGTATTGCAAAAAGTGAAATGCCCTGTGTTGGCATTGAATGGTGAAAAAGACTTGCAGGTTCCTGCAAAAATAAACCTCGAAGCCATTAAAGGAGCTTTGGATAAAGGCGGAAACAAAAATGTGAAAACAAAAATTCTGCCCGGACTGAACCACATGTTCCAGAAATGCAGCACCGGATCGCCGGCTGAATATGCCACAATCAAACAACCAATATCCCCGGTGGCACTGTATGAAATCGGGAAATGGGTGGTGAGAAAAACATATTGATGAAACACTAAACGGAAACTATGCAAAATTACCTGGTCATACTCATGTTGATCCACGGATTAATTCATTTATTGGGCTTTGTTAAAGCATTTCAGATTGCACCTGTTGAGCAATTGCAAAGCCCCATTTCTAAAACTGCCGGAATTGGTTGGCTGGCTGCATTTCTCCTTTTCGTCGTAGCAGCAATCGCTTGTTTTCTGAATGTAGCCTGGTGGATTTTGCCTTCGATTATTGCAGTAATCCTTTCAACAGCCTTAATCATAGGCGCTTGGAAAGACGCAAAATTCGGAACTATCGCAAACCTGATCGTTTTGGCCGCCATTCTATACCTATAAATTCCAATATCATAATTAACCTGCTGAGCCATAAATGCTTCCTGCCATTTGAGGCTCAATTGTAATTCTCTTTTTTCAAAAGTTGGATTCAAAATCCATGCAAACCATTCACCGTTTCCAGCGAAGAGCAAAGCCGGAGCACAAAGTAAAAAATTATGGAACAGATACTTAAAATAACAACATTTATTCTGAACTCGTTCATACACATTTGGCCTTACCTGCTCGTTACCATACCTCTTTCAGTTATCGTTCAGCTTTCGGGGTGGTCAAAATATATCAGCAAGGCGCTAAGTAAAAATCCTGTTGTTTCGATCATTCTGGCCACGGCCATTGGAGCTGTCAGCCCGTTTTGCTCGTGCGGCGTCATTCCGGTTATAGCATCGTTGCTGATTGGTGGTGTTCCGTTGGCTCCCGTAATGTCATTCTGGATTGCGTCACCATCCATGGATCCGGAAATTTTCTTTCTGAGCGTAGCTTCTATCGGTTGGAAATTATCGGTATGGAGGCTTGCAGCAACGTTCATTATCAGTCTTTCGGCCGGATTTATCACGCAGATTGCAGTAAATAAAGGATATTTTGGAAAAGAAATTCTTCGTAGCAATTCGCAGTTTACAAGCTTGGCGACACAGCAAAGTATCCTTAGGCAACTAAGCAAGCGGTTAATTAAAATATTCAGGAAGCGGGAAAAAGTCATGGTTCAAATGCAGGCAGCTAAAACCTACTCCTATCAAAATCAGGCAGTAAACTGCTGTGTATCGACTTCAAACCTGGTTTTGGATAGCGAAGCAATTAACCAGGCGAATAGTTGTAAATGCGATAGTGCCGAAATAGCCGACACAGATTCATTTTCAAAGAAATTGCTAAAGGAAACATGGAAAGCTGTTTTTATGGTCGCCAAATTCATGTCATTGGCATTTCTGATTAATGCGCTGATTGAATTTTATTTGCCCAAGGAATTAGTCACAAATTTACTTGGAAGCAACAATTCATTTTCAATATTGGCTGCGGCATTAGTTGGTATCCCATTTTATACCAGCAATATAACTGCACTGCCTATTGTCAGCGGATTTCTATCGTTGGGCATGAATCAGGCAGCAGCACTTGCATTTCTGATTGCAGGTCCGGTTACTACTCTTCCTGCGATGATGGCTGTTTGGGGCATTGTAAAACCCAGGGTATTCTTATTCTACCTGTTATTCTCATTGATGGGAGCCATTATTTTTGGCTATTTATACAGTTTTTTAAACTAAACTCTAAATCAGCAATTTAAAAATGAATACATATTCCGGAATCAGGCATCAGATTGCAGGGCATTTGGCTATGATAATCGTTTTTGTAATCCTCTTATTGCAACGTGGCGAAAATTGTTTCAGATAACAATAAAAACAATCTTCACGAAAAATTTCAAAGCCAAAAACCCTGCTTTCAAATGGCATTATATGCCTTTCAATAACAAGAAATTGTACCGAATTAAACAAGACATTTATTTTGCATTAAAAATCAAAATTATGAGCAACGCATTAATTATTTACCACAGCAAACGGGGCACCACTAAAAAATTTGGAACAGAAATAGCCGAATTCTGCAATATAAACGGAGTAACAGCCAAAGTAATTTCCACCAGTGAGTTCAAACCGGCCTTACTGAAAGGAGTCGACTACCTGCTTTTGGGATGCTGGACCCAGGGCATGCTGCTATTCAACCAACACCCGGATAAAAACTGGGTGGAATTTGCTGAAAAACTTCCGTATCTGCACGATCAGAAAATCATTCTGTTTACCACCTACAAAGTAGCCACCGGAAGCATGTTCCGCAAAATGAAAGAACAGTTGGTTTGTGATCCGGAAAGCATAGCACTGGAACTGACATCGCGCAACGGAATGTTGAAAACCAACGATTTGGAATTATTAAAAAACACAATATCCATTCATCAAAATTAATTACGAAAAATGAAAACAAAAAAAGTATTTATGCCAATCGTTTTGGTATTTGCAGCGCTGCTTCATACAGCTTGCCTCTCGGACTGGAATGCGGTTTCGGGAAAAGGAAGTATCATTTCCGAAACACGCCAAGCCGAAAGTTTCACTGCCATTGAGTTGCAGACAGCAGCTGATGTAGAAATTGTAAAAGGAAATGCATACAACGTAACAGTTTCCGATTACGAAAACCTGCTGCAGTACATCACGTTAGAAGTGGTTGACAACCGCCTGATGATAAAAAAAGACCCGCTGTCAGTGAATCTATGGAACTCGAAAGCAAAAGTAAAAGTTACCATGCCCGATTCGTTGTATGCAGTTACACTTGCCGGAAGCGGGGAAATGAGAATTGATCCTGCATTTTCGAAATTGGAATCGCTCCGGATTAACGGGAGTGGAAACATCAATATAGAAGATTACTGCGCATTGGACAAACTGGAAGCACAAATAACCGGAAGCGGGAATATCCGCGCAAAAGGAACTGTAAAAAGCCTGAACGCCAAAATTACCGGCAGTGGAAACATGATGCTCTCCGGACTTGAAGCTTATGACGCAAAATGCACTTTATCTGGCAGTGGAAACATACATGTAGCCGTTGAAAACGAACTGGTTGTTTACCTTAGCGGCTCGGGAGATGTATTTTATTATGGCAACCCAACAGTTAATTCCTACGCAACGGGTAGTGGGAAGGTATATAAAAGATAAATTATCCAATCCATAAACACCGGACATTTCCGCTTGTAGAAAATGTCCGGTGTTGCGGATTCAATCAAACGATTACAATCAAACAAATGAAAAAAAAAATTATATCGGCTTTAGTAATGCTTTTAACGGGCGTAAATCTAACTTTTGCCCAGGACAATCAGGAAGTAAAACACGAGAGTGTTCAGTACTATTTCTTTGTAAATAATATCCCTTCGGAATTCAATTACCCACTTATCGGCTTCGTAAATAACGTGAATGGAAACCACGCAAGCATACAAATTGGGTTGGTCAACTCCACATCAGGCAACTTTGGTGGGTGGCAGGAAGGGCTGATAAACAGCGTGGGTGGCAATGTTATCGGACTGCAAGATGGCTTCATTAACAGTGTTGGAGGAAATGTAACAGGAATACAAAATGGTTTCATTAATAGTGTGGGAGGCACCGTAAAAGGTATTCAGAACGGGTTTATCAATGCCAACAACGGTGATTTGATGGGCATACAATCCGGATTTATAAACTCAGTGGATCAATCGCTTTATGGAATTCAAGCCGGATTTATAAATTCGTCACCGAAAATAGTGGGCGTTCAAGCCGGATTTATCAACTCCGCAGAAAGAATATGTGGATTGCAACATGGATTTATTAATTCTACTAAGAATTTGTGCGGGTTGCAACTGGGCTTTATCAACAGCGTTGACCACATCGAAAAAGGGTTGCCCATTGGTTTTCTGTCGTTTGTAAAACAGGGTGGTTACAAAGCCATTGAAGTGAGCTACACAAATACGCATCCGATAAATGTAGCTTTCAAAACTGGTATCCGCCAGTTCTATACTTTCCCAATGATTTCCTGGACCCCGGACACGGCCGATAAACTCTGGGTTGGCTACGGTGCCGGATCGAACCTGGATTTGAATCAAAAACTTTTTTTCAATCCCGAATTGATATCGCAGCACAACATTTCGCTCGATTTTAATCATTACTTGTCGTTGAAGGCAAATGCCGGATTCCGGTTATCCGATCGTTTCGAAATTGTGGCCGGCCCTGTTTTGGCCTGGAATGTAGTGATTAATGCCGAAGATTTTCATCAAAACTATACCGAATGGAATCCGGATATTATTTCGATCAACAAATTGTCGGTTGGTTTTAATGTTGCCGCAAGAATTTGTTTTTAGCAAAAAAAACCTGACTATGAGAATTATAAATCATTTCTGGTACTATACAAAAGGCTATGCCGCCATAATTATTGTTGCGCTGATACTGCTTTTCAAGAAACAAAAGCAAATTTCGTTGTGTAAAACCTCTACATAATATTTATGTTTTCATTTAAGATAAACTCAACACTTATCTTTCCGGTTCAAGTAACATTGATTACTCATGAAGCTCCGGTAGTAAATGCTTAGGTATCGGAAAACTACAGCTATTATCACAAGTAATCAGACAAGTAAATTCTGAAGCAGGATGTGTTTAGTGGAAAACATATCCTGCTTTTTTTATATCCGTCTATCTGGGTCATTCTTTATTTTACACTATGTCAATGATTATTTACAATCTTGAATTTGTATTTAAAAATCCGGGGTCATAATAAAAAAAATACTAACTTTGATACTTGCTTAAAAAAATGTGAACTAAAATACTTCTGAAATGTTTTTTCAGATTGAAGTGAATAAATTGGTATGAAAACAGAAAAATTTGATGTAACAGGAATGACATGCGCCTCGTGTGTAGCACATGTGGAAAAGAGCGTCAGCAAGCTTGATGGCGTGAAGTCAGTAAATGTAAATTTACTCACAAACAGCATGACCGTTACATTTGATGAATTGCATTTGAACGTAGGCATAATTGAAGATTCGGTAGAAAGCGCCGGATACAATGCCCGTGTACAAACGTATGACACCAGTTCTGCTGCCAGTACATCTAAAATCGATTTGGTATTCGAGGAACAGAAAAGCATGAAATGGCGTTGGATAATTTCAGGTGGATTTTTAATTCCCTTGTTGTATTTTTCTATGGCGCATATGCTTGGACTTCCTTATCCGCAAGCACTTAATAATGTTGAGTATGCATTTCTCAATGCGTTTTTACAGCTTTGGCTTGCCTTACCAATCATTTTCGTAAACCGGAAGTATTTCATAAACGGGTTTAAATCGTTATTTAAGCTGGTTCCTAATATGGATTCACTCATTGCCATAGGGTCTTCAGCAGCTATTGTGTACGGACTTTACGGTTTGTACCGGATCTATGTTGGCGTTATGTATTATGACTTAGACACCATCCACCGGTTTACACACGATTTATACTTCGAATCTGCCGCAACAATCCTCACTCTCATTACGCTCGGGAAATATCTGGAAGCAAAATCAAAAGGACGTACCTCGGAAGCCATTAAGCGCTTGATGGATCTGGCACCTAAATTTGCAACCGTTATCCGTCACAAAATTGAGATGGAAGTGCCTGTGGAAGAAGTGATGATTGATGAAATAGTGGTGGTACGTCCCGGCCAGCAAATTCCGGTCGACGGAATTGTATACACCGGCAGTTCCTCTGTCGACGAATCGGCTCTGACGGGCGAAAGCATCCCCGTGTTTAAAGAAAAAGGTGATCGGGTTTTATCTGCATCTATCAATAAATCAGGATCTTTTACGCTCAAAGCCACCAAAGTAGGAAAAGATACCACTTTATCACAAATAATCCAGTTGGTAGAAGAAGCTTCGGCATCCAAAGCGCCGATATCAAAACTTGCCGACAAAATCAGTGCTGTTTTCGTTCCTATAGTCATTGCCATTGCGGTGATTGCTACAGTAGTATGGATATATTTGGGCTACAATTTCGAATTTGCCCTATCAATCGGCATTGCCGTACTGGTAATTTCATGCCCGTGTGCACTCGGGCTGGCCACTCCGGTAGCCATCATGGTGGGAACAGGAAAAGGTGCCGAGCATGGTATTTTGATAAAATCGGCCGAATCGCTCCAACTGGCCCGCGAAGTTGACACCATCGTGCTTGATAAAACCGGAACATTAACCGAAGGGAAACCAATTGTTACGGACATAATTGCAGGAAACAAGATTTCGGAAGCCGAATTGCTCGAGCTGGCTGCTGCCCTCGAAAAACCATCGGAACATCCGTTGGCTGAAGCTATTTTGCAGGAAGCAAACCAGCGGGGAATTAAAATAAAAGAGGTTGAAAACTTCCGGGCTATTCATGGCCTGGGAATTGAAGCGAAAATTTCAGGCGAAATTTTTCAGGCAGGAAACCAGAAACTGATGGACAGCCGGAAAGTAAATACCGGAGAGTTTGCCAAAATTGCCGATAAACTGGCCAACGAAGGCAAAACACCGCTGTTTGTTTCCAACCAAAATGAAGTCCTCGGCATAATAGCCGCAGCCGATATACTAAAACCAACCAGCAAGGAAGCAATCAGACAATTCAGGAGCCTGGGGCTGAAAGTAGTGATGCTTACCGGCGACCATGCCCGCACGGCAGCTGCCATTCAGTCGCAACTGGGTATTTCCACCGTGGTTGCCGAAGTGTTACCGCAGGATAAAGACAAGGAAATAAGCAAATTGCAGGCAGAAGGAAGAACTGTGGCCATGGTGGGCGACGGAATAAACGACGCACCGGCTTTGATGCGTTCCAACCTTGGAATTGCCATTGGGGCGGGTACCGATGTAGCCATTGAGTCGGCAGATATAGTGCTGATGCGCAGCGACCTGCTGGATGCAGTGACTACGCTCCGGCTCAGTAAAGCGGTGATGGCCAATATCAAACAAAACCTTTTCTGGGCATTCTTCTACAACATTATCGGTATTCCGCTGGCAGCAGGCGTTTTCTACGAAATGCTGAACTGGAAACTTAATCCGATGTTTGCTGCGGCCGCTATGAGCCTGAGTTCAGTTACGGTGGTGCTCAATGCATTACGACTGCTGCGCTTTAAACCAATCACACCATCGACGGTCGGAAATAAGCTAATAAACGATGATAAGCATCAAAAAACAACAGAACAAAACATACAAACAACTAATAACAAATTAATTATGTCAGAAAAAATATTGCTAATCAAAGGAATGAGCTGTGGTCACTGCTCGGCACGTGTAGAAAAAGCATTAAATGCTATCGATGGCGTGGAAGCTAAAGTTGATTTAGAAAGCAACTCGGCTAAACTTACACTCTCAAAGCAGATAAGCGATGAAACGCTGAAAACTGCTGTGGATAATGTCGGATACGAAGTAGTAGGCGTGGAATAAAATAAAAACTGTGGCAGATACCACAAATGCGAAGTAAAAAGGGAAGTAAGCGCTTCCCTTTTTTCGTTATAAAATCGCCAAATATCGGCCAATAAGAAGTACTTTTGTACTTTCATTCATAAAACAAGGATTATGGAGATAGGGTTTTTAGTGTTGGGTATTATGGCCGGGATAATGTCCGGTTTATTTGGAATTGGTGGTGGAATCATCATGGTTCCGGCATTGGTGGCTATTTTTGGAATGGATTTGCTCGATGCCAATGCCACTTCGCTGGCTGCCATGCTTTTGCCGGTGGGTATTTTCGGGGTAATAAACTATTATAAAGCAGGATATGTCAACCTGAAAAATTCGCTCTGGATTTCGTTGGGTTTACTCGGTGGATCATTTTTTGGAGCCGAACTGGCCGTGTCGGTCAATGTTAGTTTGCTTTCCAAACTTTACGCCGGTATTCTTTTGTATGTAGCCATTGGTTATTTCGATATTCCCGCCATTCTGAAACGAAATAAAAACAAATCCATCACAGAACCCGGAACCGAAACAAAAATTCCGGACCGATTTTGGCAATTTATACTGCTAGGACTTTGCGCCGGTGTTTTTGCAGGACTCTTTGGCAAAGGCGGCGGATTAGTCATTGTCCCAGCACTGGTTAAGATTTTTCATTACGACGCTAAAGCCGCTTCGGCCACGTCGCTTGCCGCACTTCAACTTCCGGTAGGTTTGCCCAGCGTGATAGTGTATGCCAACGATGGTCACCTGAATTTACTTTTTGCCGGGTTAATTGCATTTGGAATTGTACTCGGTGCTTTTTTCGGTTCCAAACTGGCTCTGAATCTCTCAAGCTCCATTTTCAAAAAAATATACGCCGTTTTTCTGCTTGGAGTGGCGGTGTATATGGTGATAAAATATATTTAAACCTTTAATAGCGAAGGACCGGTGCTGTCTATTTTATTTTTCAGCCGGGTCGAAAGCCTCGATTCGGTGTGACTGAAAGCCGTTGTATGTACCCCCGTCACTCGTAGTATATTAAATCTCCAAATCCTGATATTTAACAGAACATCTCGCTATTTCTAAGCAAGAATAGAAGCTGTCCCTTTAATATTGCTTGAATACCTAATCTTTTTATACTTCTGATATGCGGGCATTAGCCTTGATTTTAACTGCGATAGCCACGAGACACTATGCCGAATTGTGATCTTCTGATTTGATTGGATATGCTTGTGTCATAGCTTGTATTTTGAGTATCATTTGTTTCTATTTGATACAGAATTAGCTTCAAAATTGAATAAAAGAATGTAAATTTGCTTTTATATACGACCAATACAGGTTCACAGACTTTGCTGGAAAAAAGAAAATGAGTGCATATATATTGGAAATAGCCGCTTTCACTCCACGTGCGGCTTTGGTAGCGGTTCAGGCAGGTGCCGACCGCATCGAACTGTGTTCGGGCTATGCCGAAGGGGGATTGTCGCCCTCGGTAGGCACGGTGGCATATGTGCGGGAGCATGTGGCGGTGCGCTTGCACACCATGGTGCGTCCGCGGGTGGGCGATTTTGTATACGATGAGTTGGAAATAACCTGCATGCTGCGTGAGATTGCGCTGTACAAGTCGCTGGGCGTGGACGGTGTGGTGGTGGGTGCGCTGTGTGCCGATGCCACGGTGAACGCAGAGGCTTTGCGCCGGATGGTACAGGCTGCGCGTCCGATGTCGGTGACTTTTCACCGGGCTTTCGACCAGTGTGCTGATCAGGAACTGGCTTTGGAGCAGCTCATAGCCTGTGGCGTGGACCGGGTACTCACTTCGGGCGGATGCAGCAACACGGCCGAGGGGCTGGAGCAGCTCGAAAAATTGCTGAAGCAGGCTGCCGGACGCATCATTGTATTGCCCGGTGGGGGGATAGGGTCTCACAATGCCCGCCAGATAGCCGATCGGCTGGGGGTAGTGGAGTTGCACCTGTCGGGCAAGGCCTGGCATCAGAGCGCCATGACTGTGCGCACCGAAAAAGTGAGTTTGTGTGCACCCGGGGAGGTGTTCGACTGGCAATGGTACGAATGCGACGCGCAAAAAATAGAGGCGGTACGCGTGGCCTTGTCCTGCCATGAAAAAAAACAACATACCGATGAATAGAAAATGGATGCTGACAGCCGCACTGGCTGTGTGGATGGCCGCACAGGCTGCGGGGCAACTCATCACCCATGTGTCCCGCCTGGCGGACATAGACCGAATGTTGCAACAGCAACAAAAACTGACGGCGCAGGCTCACACCGATGTCTGGAAGCGTCTGCGTGGCCCGATGGAGACCGATGAGCTGCAGGCTATGCGATTTTTGTATGCCTATATGCCTCTGAGCGATATGGCGGACTATTCGTTTGACTTTGTGCAGATGAATACGCGCTATGCCCTGAGGGCGCGCACCGATATGAAGTGGGGTAAAACGATTCCGGAAGATGTTTTTCTGCATTTTGTATTACCCCTGCGGGTGAATAATGAAAATCCGGACCGGTTTCGGGAAGTGATGTACGACGAACTGAGAGCCCGGGTGCAGGGATTGAGTATGAAAGATGCGGCACTGGAAATAAATCACTGGTGTCATGAGAAAGTGACGTACCGGGGCACCGATGCGCGCACCAGTGCACCTCTGAGCACCATTCGCAAGGCTTTCGGGCGCTGTGGCGAGGAGTCCACGCTGGCTGTGACGGCCCTGCGCACGGTGGGTATCCCTGCCCGGCAGGTGTATACGCCCCGCTGGGCCCACTGCGACGATAATCATGCCTGGGTAGAGGTATGGGTGGATGGCCGTTGGTGTTACCTGGGAGCCTGTGAGCCCGATGCGGAGCTCAATATGGGTTGGTTTAGCGAGCCAGCTACCCGCACCATGCTGGTACATACCCGCACGTACGGCCATTACCTGGGTAGCGAGGAGGTAATGACTGCTTCGGACCGTTTTTCGGAACTAAACCTGACGGCACATTATGCTCCGGTGAAAAATATGACTGTTCGGGTGACCGATCATACGGGTAAGCCCGTGGATAGTGCCCGCGTGGAGTTCGGGCTGTACAACTACGCCGAATTTTATCCGCTGGCCACGCTTTATACCCGGGCCGGGGAAGTGACATACAGTTCCGGGCTGGGCGATTTGTTGGTCTGGGCGTCGTATCACGGTCAGTTTGGCTATGCGCGGGTCAGTGTGGCCGACAAAAACAGTGTGACCATATGCCTCAACCATACCCGCCTCAGTGGAGTGACTGAAACCATGGATCTGGTGCCACCTGCCATCGGCAAATGGAGTATTCCGGCAACGCCGGAGCAACAAAAACGCAATGCGCAGCGACTGCTGCACGAAGATTCGATACGCAATGCCTACCGCACGAGCTTTCGCGACAGCGCCTGGTCAGTGAGTCTGGCCCGGCAGCTACAGTTGTCCGCCGATACGGTAACGCGGGTCGTTGCCCTGAGTTATGGCAACTGGAATGAGATAGCCACTTACCTCCAAAAGGGTGTGCACATACAACGGCAGTATGTATTGAAAATGCTGATGCAACTGTCGGACAAAGATCTGAGTGATGCCACGGCTGCTACCTTGCTGAGCCAGCTTGCCCATACTGCTTACGCAGGTGCCGGGACTATGCCGGCGGCTCTATTCGAAAGCTGTGTGCTTTCGCCCCGTGTGGCCAACGAAAATCTGAGTCCCTGGGCAGCGCTGCTATCCCGCCGGTTGAGGCTGCACAGTCACACCGGTGTGGCTGCCCGTGTGAAAGAGCTCCTGCAATGGATGCAAACCCATATCACTACCGATGCGGTGGCCAATATGCATGCCCGTACGCCGCTTACGCCTGTGGGCTTGTATCAGTTGAGGGTGGCCGATGCCCAGAGCAGGGATGTGTTTTTCGTAGCGGCCTGCCGGGCCAACGGCATAGCTGCCCGGCTCAATCCTACGACCCTGGTGCCCGAGTATTGGGACCAAAACTGGTTCCCGGTTACTCCCGGAGCGATGGCAAACACCCTGCCCGTGCAGGGAAAGTTACAATTGATCCATGGAGACAATCTCATCGAGCCGCAATATTATCTCCACTTCAGCATCGGGAAACTCATGGACGGCCGATACAAGACCCTGGAGTTTGAAGAAGAAAAACCGCTCAGTCAATTTCCATCCACCCTGCCGCTGGATACTGGTTATTACCGCCTGGTGACAGGCAACCGCCAGTCCGATGGTTCGGTGATGGTTTCTACCACTTATTTTCGCATAGCACCCGATTCGCTCACGCAGCTGGTGGTCACCTTGCGCCGTCAGGCCAGTGCGCTGAAGGCCACAGCCCGGTTGGCGCTGGATCAACTCACTGTCACGCGCTGGCCAGCGGGTACTTCTGACGCGCTCACTACTGTGGCGGCTTCGGGTCCGATGGTGCTGGTGCTGCTGGACCCTGACAAGGAGCCTTCCAAACATATTCTGAACGACCTGGGACCTTACCTGGCCGAATATGCAGGTACTCAAACGCATTTTGTGTTCCTCAGCAGCCAGTCCCGGGCTGCCGGATTGTCGGTACTGAATAGTTACAAGCTCCCGGCCGGACACACCGTGGCTACCGACACCCAGGACCAGGTGCTGGAGGCTGTGCTCAGCGCCTATGGGCATCCGCTGCGCGATCAGTTGCCTCTCGTGCTGTATCTCAATACCGTTGGGAAATGCTATTATTTCTCCTCGGGATACAAAATAGGTGTGGGCGAACAGCTGCTGCGTACCATCCGCCAGCTGAAGGCAGAGACGGACACCAGTCAGTCTAAGGCCTCGTGTGTAGCGCCCTGATGGCTGCCCGAAAAGACATTACCGTAAAAACATAATCATACTTTTATATACATGAAGAGAAAACAAATTTTGCTATCGGGACTGCTCAGCGCGTCACTGATAGTGTCGGCAGGAAGCCGGACCGATGTGGCCCGGTATGTGGATCCATATATTGGTACAGGGAATAACGGGCACGTTTTTGTGGGTGCTCATGTACCTTTTGGGGCTGTGCAGGTGGGCCCAACCAACTATGTGCGCGGCTGGGACTGGTGCTCGGGCTATCATTATACCGATAGTGTGCTCACAGGCTTTTCGCAGATGCACCTCAACGGTACCGGCATCGGCGATTTGGGCGATGTGCTGGTGATGCCCTATACGGGAAAAGTTTTTTTTAGTCCCGGCACCGAAAAAAATCCCCTCTCGGGATGGGCAGCCTTGTATTCGCACCGCGATGAGCAAGTCAAGCCCGGTTATTTTTCTATCCGCATCCGCTCTACAGGTATCCGGGCCGAACTGACGGCTACCGAGCGGGTAGCCTATCATCGCTACAGCTTTCCGCCCACACCCCAGGCGCGCATCGGGATCAACCTGGCCATGGGCATTGGTTGGGACAAGCCTGTGAAGACCTGTATCCGCCGTATCAATGCTACCACTTACCTGGGTTACAGACTTTCGTCGGGCTGGGCCAATGATCAGCGCACCTATTTTGCTATTCAACTTTCGTCGCCAGCCGATTCCATCCTCTTGAACAATGGTGAGCAGCAGGTAACGGGTCAGTCGGTAGAAGGGACGGGTGTCAGTGCGGTGCTGTGTTATCACACGAAGATCCCCACCACTCTTTCGCTCAAGATAGGGATATCCCCCGTGAGTGAAGACAAAGCGCTGGCCAATATTCAGGCCGAAATACCGGGCTGGAACTTCGATGCGGTGGCCGCAGCAGCTTATACACGCTGGAATAAGGAACTAAGCCGTATCCGGGTCACTTCCACCGATCGCCATCAGTTACGTACTTTCTATACAGCCATGTATCACGCCTTCACCAGCCCTGTTTTGTTCAACGATCACGATGGTGCTTACCGCGGAGCAGATAAAAAAGTGTATCCCAATCCGGGTTACAACACCTACAGTGTCTATTCGTTGTGGGACACCTACCGCGCAGCGCATCCGCTGTATACTTTGATTCAGTCAGACAAAGTGCCGGGCATGGTACAGACCCTGCTGGCTATTTATAAGCAACAGGGCAAACTCCCGATCTGGCACCTGATGGGCTCGGAGACCGATTGTATGGTGGGATATCCTGCCGTGCCGGTGGTAGCCGATGCTTTGTTCAAAGGATTCAAAGGCGTGGATGCCCACGAAGCTCTGGGGGCGATGAAAGCTTCTTCCATGCGCGACGATTATGGTGTCAATTACCTCAAATCATTGGGTTATATTCCGGCTGACAAGGAAAAAGAATCGGTATCTAAGGCACTGGAATATGCTTTGTCCGATTGGGCTATTGCCCAGGTAGCCCGCCGGGCAGGCAGCGAGTCCGACTATCAGTATTATGCCACCCGTGCCAAAGCCTATGCGCAGTATTTCGATCCGAAAACCGGTTTTATGCGTCCCAAACTGGTCGATGGAAAATTCCGGGAGCCTCTGGATCCGTTCAAATCCATTCACGAATGGGGCGACTACACCGAAGGAAATGCCTGGCAATATACCTGGCTCGTGCCACAGGACGTAGAAGGCCTGGTATCCCTCTTTGGCAGCGAACAACGTTTCATCCAAAAGTTCGACAGCCTCTTTATTGTACAGGGAGATATGGGCGAAAATGCTTCGCCTGACATCTCGGGTCTCATCGGACAATATGCCCACGGCAACGAACCCAGCCATCACATCGCATACCTCTATGCCTACGTAGGACAACAATGGAAAACGGCCGAAAAGGTCCACCAAATCCTGCGCGAACAATACCACGACCTGCCGGCAGGCTTGTGCGGCAACGAGGACTGCGGACAAATGTCGGCCTGGTACATCCTCTCGTCTCTGGGCTTCTATCAGGTCAACCCGGCTAACGGATGCTTTGTATTCGGATCCCCTTCGTTCGACCAGGCTGTGTTGGATTTGCCCGGCGGAAAAACATTTTTGCTCAAAACACACAAAACCGGCAAAACAAATCAATATATCCGCTCGGCAACACTCAACGGCAAAGCCATCACCCGTTCATTTATCACCTACAAAGAGATTATGGCCGGCGGTACACTGGCATTTGTCATGGGCGATGTGCCACAGACATCTTTTGGTGCCTCTGCCGCCGACCGACCACAGTCTAAGCTTTATTAAACACAGTTTTAAACAAAAAAACACACCCTGCAACTTTTATGAAGAGACTTTTGATTAGCTGTAGCATTGGCTGGCTCGCCCTGCTGGCCCATGCCGGACAGCAATACGAACTGAGCGGCGGCTGGAAGTGTCGCAACATCGCACAGGTGACTACATCCGGCGAGCAACTGAGCCGCACGGACAGCCCACTGACCAACTGGATGCCGGCTACTGTTCCCGGTACGGTGCTTACCACTCTGCTGGACAACAAGCTGGTGCCCGATCCGTTTTACGGAATGAACAATGAAAAAATCCCGGATATTTATGTTACCGGCCGGGACCGATACAGCTATTGGTTTGTGCGCGATTTCAACGAAGCAAAGCCCCGGGGAATGGAACAAGTGTATCTGCACTTTCGCGGAGTGAATTATGCCTGCGATATCTACCTCAACGGGGTGAAGCTAAATAAGGAACGACACACGGGCATGCACATCCGGCAGACCTACAACATCACTGCGCAACTGGCCACCGACGGACGCAACCGCCTGGCAGTGGTTGTATTTCCCATCGATCCGGTGGGAAATCCCAACGGAGGCCAGGGAGGCGACGGACGCATTGCTAAAAATGTTTCGCATCAGTATGTCGCAGGCTGGGACTGGATACAACCCGTGCGCGATCGCAATACCGGCATCTGGGATAAGGTTATCGTACAAAAAACACAGGGCGTATGCCTTCGCAATCCCCACATCGTGACGCTGGTGCCCGGCAAGCGCGACCCTGAGGCACGCGTACAGGCTCCGGCAACTGTCCGGGCCACGGTAGAGATTGACAATCCGCAGCCCAAGCCTGTACACGGCACGCTGGAATACAATATGGGCGGACAAAAAGTGTCTCGGGCAGCAACCTTGCAGCCTCACACCTGCACCGAACTGGCTTTGCCCGATCTGGTATTGAAAAACCCACGCTTGTGGTGGCCTCATATGTATGGCGAACAGGCTTTGTACGCACTTACACTCCGTTTTGTGGCTGACAATGGGCGTGTGCTCAATGATACCACCCTGCAGATAGGTGTGCGGGAGATTTCGCATAGCTGGAACGAGCATACGCGCAGCATGCAGTTTGCCGTCAACGGCCAGAAAGTGTTTATCAAAGGTGGCAACTGGATTATTTCCGATGCCATGTTGCGGTTTTCGCCCGAGCGATACGATGCCGAAATTCGTTTTCACCGCGATATGAATCTCAACCTGATTCGGATCTGGGGCGGAGCCATTATCGAACGTCCCGAATTCTATGCTGCCTGCGATAAGTATGGTCTGCTCGTGTTTCAGGACTTTTGGTTCTCGGGCGATTGCAATGGGCGCTGGGTGGACCCGATGAAAAGCGAAGATCAATGGACCCGTCGGCGTTATCCCGACGATCATTCGCTGAGCATTCGCTCGCTGGCCGATATGGTGAAGATGATTCGCAATCATCCATCTCTGGCTATCTGGTGCGGAGGCAATGAAATTCCACCACCGCAGGATATTCTTCATGCGTTGCAGGACTCCATTTTGCCCACCCTGGATGGTACGCGTTGTTTCTTCAGCTATTCCAATTCCGATAGCATGTCTTACAACCAAATAGGCGGTAATGGCGACGGCCCGTACACCATTCAGAATCCGGCTACGTTTTGGAATACGCGCACATTCCCTTTCAACTCGGAAGTAGGGTCGGTGGGAACGGGCGATGCCGAATCATTGCAACGCTTTTTGCCTGAGGCCAACCAAACTGTGCCCGATTACGAACGAAACCTGATCGATTCGGTGTGGATATACCACAAAGATATCGGATATGCCCACTATTTGAAACCATATGGCCCGGCTCAAACACTCAAAGCCTTTGCCGATCGGGCACAATTGGTCAACTACGATCAATACCGGGCCTTAGCCGAAGGATTCAGCGCGCATAGCTGGGATTGGTACACCGGATTTATAATCTGGAAGACACAAAATCCGTGGACAGCCCTCCGTGGTCAGATGTACGATTACTACCTGGATGTAAATGCCTGTTTGTATGGCTTGCGCAAGGGCAGTGAAGCCCTGCATGTGATGTGCAATCCTACCGATGGCATGCTGTACGCGGTGAACAACAGTTTTCGCTACTACCATGACCTGATGCTTAGTGTGTCGGTGATCGATATGGCTGGCAACGAGACTTCGGTGAGTAACCTGATGGTCGATGTGAGCCCCACTTCTGTACAGGCTGAGTTTTCCGTACAGGCTGCGATTGAGAAAGCACGCGCTGCAGCTGGTACCTTCCTCCGTATCCGCTTGCTGGATGCCCGGCAGGCCGTGAAAGCTGAGAATATATACTGGTATCCCGACCAAAAAGGCCTATACAGTGGCTTACAAAGTATGAAAACAGTAGCTTTGCAGGCATCGGTACAGCGAACGGGCAAGCACACACTGTCGGTGACGCTTCACAACCCGGCTGGAAACCCGGTCGCATTCTTCAACCGGATTGCCTTGCTGCATGCAGCTACGGGACAACGCGTATTGCCTACTTTCTACGATGACAATTATCTGAGCATTGTCCCCGACGATACCAAAACAGTGTGTCTGGAATATACCAAAGATACCGATGTTCAGGTATCGGTCGAAGGCTGGAATGTACCCCGGCAAGTATTGGATCTGAAATAACACAAACAGGACAGACTGGCTCTTTTTTTATTGAAATGAGCTTATTCTAACCGGCTACCAAACGGATGATTCGTATAGATCCCGTTTTAGTAGCCGGTTTTATTTTTCAGCAGAAACATGATTATTGATTTTTAAGAAATACTTGCTCAACTGTTGATGTAGCTTGTGTCTTTACCTAAAATAGCTTGACTTAAAAAATCAAGTAAAACAATGGAAAAACGACAAAGTGAATTGAAAATCAGCGAAGCTAATGCGGGAGCAAAACCTCAGGAATGCACGTCAGCAAGCCAATGATCCATAGGCGTGTGTTAGCAGCATGGCCGTTGGTTGTGTATAGTTGTCATTTGCTTTGTTATGTCGTTAATGTATTAGTAGCCGTCCTTATTTTCTCTTCCATTCAATATTTCTAGAATCAGTATATTTGACAATTCCTAAATTAGTATTGAATATGAAGTTTTTGATTCCTTTCTCAACATTCATTCCTGAATATGCGGCTTTATTACTGTCAAAGAAATATGTTTCTTCTGCGATTATTTTCACCTTTTTGAGTTGCTCTTCATTAAATATAGTTCCAATAAAGGTTATTTCAAAAGTACCATATCCAGAAGAATTTTTCGAAGTACTTAATAAGTCTTGTTTATAACGTTTGCCATTAGGCTCCATTAGCGCAAATTGGTGATAACTACCTTTTGTAAAGTCATATGAAACTGTCAAAAAGTTTGTCTTAGAAAAGCCTTGTTCAAAGTTATTTGTTGAATTAGTCTCCGCAATTTTATTTCTAAAAATAATTGTGTCTGTTTCAGAGTTTTCAGACATAAAAATAACTGTGTCTGTTTTTTCAAAAGGTTTGAACCACATAAGTTCATCTGGTGTAAATTTATCGACCTTGCAAATACAACAGTTGAACAAAAATGTTATAATTGTTAAAAGATACAAGTTTCTATTTATCCTCATTTTTTCTTTATTATTTTTTTAACTAGCCCTTAACACATAAATATTCGAACTCAAAGTTGGATATGCTAAGTGCAAATTCGCATATATCTACTATATATGTTATATTTTAAATTGCTATATGGCTATTGTTTAATTATATAGCGTATTGGTTTGTTTTTAACTCAGTTCACATATCCATTTTAAGCTTTTGGTTTTTTTCTCTATTTTTTTTTATAATTAAGTCCCAAAGATAAACACATTATTCCACATTAACAGCCTCTATATTTAATCAATTTTTGGTTTTTTCGGATCAAATCTGACCGTTTAGGATAGAAAAATGCCTTTTTCTTCCTCAAGATTCTTTCGTTTTGGGTCTATTCAATAAACTGTGTCAGAAAGGGGGAAATCATTATATTTACTCTA
>CAYSTC010000035.1:0-37573 GCA_964433885.1 uncultured Paludibacter sp.
CATAACCCGCCCTAACCTTGTGGTCGGGGCGATTCTTTAAAGTAGAATATAGCGAACTAAATCAACGCAACAGGTTTACATAGCATAACTTACAATCTCGTTGCTCCACACACGTTCGGGAATCGGTGCCTAGTCAGTTTTTCGAGTGCTATTTTCGCTTGTTGTTATAAGTTCGTAGCCATACAATTCTTTTGGTGGTGGGCGCTTCGGTATATTCCACTTCATAGATATAACTATTGGGCACTACTTAGCTTATTATACGTCTACGGTTTTGGTCCGGATAGGCCTTCACGGCTGTAGAGCGCACCAGCAATTTTGTGGGTTCAGGTTTCCGTTTTACATCAAGAGCCCCCATCCAGAATTATTCTTTCATCACCATTACTTAAGTACTGTACTTTCAGGGCAGTAGTTTCCAAGAGGTTTTCTAGTTCGAAGCGGATCTGGTTCTTTTCCAGCGTCAACTGTTTGTTGCCTTCGGGCATACATGTCAGGGTAGCACTGAAACTATCGCTCTGGTTTTAATGATGACGGCAATTTCGGCCTGCGAATCAAAATCTGTGTTATAGTTTTCTGATTTTGCACAATGGTGGCTGTATTTGCGCTGAATTCACTATTGGTATAACGATTGCTTGGATAGTATAAAGTTTCGAAGAGAGCAGCTTAAAGTAGCAGAGGCCGGCTTTTTGATATTCTGCGGGATGATAAGTTGCTATGAAAGAGAGAATTGTGTGTTTGAAGACGAATTCTTCCTGGATCAAATTTTCTTTGATAGACAGTAACCTAAAAAAGCAATAAAAATGCGATTGAAATTCACAATGGTAAGAAATTTCATTTATCTTTACAATTTAAAACACTAAATTACGTTTATTATAACAACAACTAAAATAATCGTTTAGCCAATAGCCAAATTTTAGGACAAGACAGTACAATGTTTATTAAACAATAATAATTTGATATGAAAAACAGAATCATTTTAATCGTTTTTTTTGTTTCGTTTGTCCCAACCTTGTGGGCGCAACTGATACCGGATTCCGAACCTCAATTAAGTTCGAAAGTGATTGAAAAGGCTAAAATTACTGAGTTAGCTACATCTCAGCCTTCGGCTGTTTATGCTACAAATTCGGTTTTAGCAGCGGGTAAGTTCGTAAAGATACGGATTGTCGATAGTGGAGTTTATAAACTTACTTTTGAGGATTTGACTTCAATGGGCATAGATCCTGCCAATGTGCGTATTTTGGGTTATGGCGGTGGCGTTTTGAATCAAAACTTAGCACTTAACAAGATAGATGATTTGCCCGAAAACTCCATTTGGATGGAAAAAGGAACTGATGGTGTATTTAATGCCGGCGATTATATCTTGTTTTATGCACAAGGTGTAAATCGATGGTCGTATGATACAACTAAAGGTATGTTTACACACCAATCGAATACGTATTCCCATGCAGGGTACTATTTCGTAACATCTGCTGGCGGAACAGGCAAGAAGATTATGGATAAAACCGTAGCTTTACCTGCGTCTCCAACTATTCATACGGTAGAAGAGTTTGTAAGTTATCAGGTTTACGAAAAGGATATTGTTAATCTTATTAATTCAGGAAAAGAATTTTACGGAGAAAAATTCGATGTTACTACAACGTACATCTTTCCGTTTACCTTTTCAAATCCGGTACTAACTAATTCAACCACAGTACGGCTCGATGTTGCCACAGCATCAACTGTTGCCTCTGTTTTTACACTAAACTTAAACGGAGAACAATCCAAAACGCTAAATGCTCCCAAAGGTGCACTTGGAGACCCTTATGAAAAAGGAAAAGGAGCAACTGCAATTTTCTCGTTTACACCCCAAAGTGAATCTTTCGGATTCACTCTGAGTTACAATAAGCCCAGCACAACTTCGATTGGATATTTGAATTATTTGGAAGTGAATGCCAGATGCCAGCTTAAAATGACCGGATCTGCGATGCCATTTCAAAACGTAGATTATCTTGGGACAAATTCGTATTCAAAATACTTGTTGAGTAATGCTAATGCAAATATCCAAATATGGGATGTTACTGATCCTGTCAATATCGGAAAAATGGTTACAGAGGATATTGATGGGAAAATGTCTTTTGTAGCGTCCGGTAATGAAGAAACACATTACATCGCCATTGACCCTACTGCTTCATCCAGTTTTGCTAAACCGGAAATTGTAGGAACAGTTCCTAATCAAAATTTGCACGAAATCACTCAGGCTGATATGCTTATTATAACTCATCCTGAGTTTGTTGCTCAGGCTGAAACATTGGCTCAAGCTCACCGACAAAAAGATAATTTGACAGTGGCTGTTGTTACAACTGATCAGGTTTATAACGAATTTTCCTCGGGAACTCCTGATGCCACTGCTTATAGGCGAATAATGAAGATGCTTTATGATAGGGCTATAATCGCAAATAATCCGGATCAAAAACCTAAATACCTTTTACTTTTTGGAAGAGGTTCTTTTGACAACAGGAAGATATTAGCTGATTCGGGTGATAATTTAGTTTTGACTTACCAAGCCGATAATTCGCTGAATCAAGTTATTTCTTATGTGACTGATGATTATTTTTCATTATTAGATGATAATGATGGAGTTGAAGTATCTGCAAATTTGATGGATGCAGGGGTTGGACGCTTTCCGGTTACTACAGTTCAACAAGCAACTGATGTGGTAAACAAAACCATTGGCTATATGAATAATTCAACAAAAGGATACTGGAAGAGTAATTTCTGCTTTTTGGCCGATGATGGTGCTTATGGTTTATTTGCGAACCATGCTGACAGTGTAGCTGCAGTGGTGGAACGGTCTGCACCTGCTTTCAGGATAAATAAGATTTTTATGGATGCTTATCAGCAACAAACTTCTACAAGTGGCGAGTCATATCCTGAGGCAAAAACCAGTTTAATGAATTTATTCCAATCAGGTTTGTTGATGTTTAATTATACCGGAATGGGTGGTCCGACAGCTTTGACAAACGAGAAAATTGTAACAGACAGTATTGTATCAGGTTTGACGAATCAAAAATTACCTCTGTGGTTTGGAGCTACTTCTGAATTTTCAAAATTTGATGTAAAGAATGTATCATCAGGGGAAAAAGTTTTGCTTAATCCCGTAGGTGGTGGAATTGGAGTTTTGTCTGCTACAAGACCGTGTTATGAATCTCAGAACTTTAATTTAAATAAAGCATTTTATAGGAATCTGTTTAGAAAAGTAAATGGAACGCAACTTCGTATGGGCGATGTGATTAGCTCTGCAAAGAATCAATTAGGCGCTGAGATTAATAAATTGGCGTTTGTGTATTTGGGCGACCCTGCAATAAAACTAAATTATCCAGAACCTTATAATATATTAACCACCCGGATAAATAACAGTACATCGTTTGGCACCGATACATTGAAAGCCCTGTCTGATAATACTATTCAAGGTATTATAGCAGATAGCAATGGTAATAAAGTGTCAGGTTTTAATGGGAAATTACATGTGGAGTTGTTTGATAAAATAGAACGAATTTCTACTTTGAATAACGACAAAGATGCTATAGGTACACCTTATGTATTTTCCGATCGCTCTGTTGCGTTATACACCGCAGATGTTCAGATAGTTGATGGAGCTTTTAACGTATCGTTCAAAATGCCCAAAGACATTAATTTAAACTTCGGAATCGGACGTATTATTTATTATGCTCAGGATGATACCAATAACAACGAAGCTCAGGGGTATTTTGATAATTTTATTGTTGGAGGTACAGAGTTGAAAAGTGGTATTGATTTGCCAGCAAGTTGTTCTGGTTTAGTGGTTTCAAACCAACCAAACCCGTTTAGTAACCAAACCCGATTTGTTGTTAATTATTTCAGTCCGGAAGCAATTGTAAATGCCACTGTCGAGATTTTTGATCTTTCGGGGCGTAAGATAAAATCCATTTGTCAATCAACGATAGATAACTTAACATGGGATTTATCTACATCTTCTGAGGGGAAAGTAAATTCTGGAGTTTATGTTTATCGCATTGTTTTAAAAACAGGTACACACAATATTAGTTCCGGTTATAATAAACTAATTATTATAGATTGATGTCCTATTAACTGTGACTGGTAAGAGGTTCCTGAAAAGTGGTTGTTGTTTAACCCTTTTTTATACGAAATTATTGGAACATAGTCTCTGACCATAAATAAACCTGTGTTTCCGTTAACTCAAGCGGCAAATCACAGGCATAATGTTGGAGTTTCTTCAAATAAAAGTCATAGCATGACGGACAGGAAAAAATAATACCAAGAAACACAGATACATTTCTCAATTGAACATTATAAAACACAAATAACAATTTATGAAAAAACTAATTTTTATCACATTAGCTATCATTACTATTTTTTCAATTTCGTGTACTGAAGATTTTACTGATCCGAAAGTTCTTTCGGGAACAATATGGAGATGCAGTACCTTCAGTGACGACGACTGGATGAAAAATGAGTATGAATACGTGGAAATGAGGTTTATTTCTAAAACCGAAATTGAAGGTTGGGCAAAATGGATAGATGGTGATTTGTCTAAAAGTGGTTCAACCACCTACACCATTTCCGGCAATACCATTACTTTCGCTTCCGAATCGTCGAATATAACTGAAACAGGAACAATAGAGAAAGATAAAATGACAATAAATGAATCGGGACATATATTAGTGTTTATCAAACAGTAGAGATTTTATAACCGTCTTCAAATACCCGAGCAATTTCATGGTGCGAGATAATAAGTAGATAACTTAGTAATTTCGTATTTTATTTCTGTTTAGGAACTCAGGGTGACAATGAAGTAGAAAAGAAAAAGAATATGAAAGTACTTCTTTTGATGAAAAACTACACCGGGGACATGTTGAAATACACTTCCGAAATTCAAAGAAAAGAAGATGGAGAGTATGAACCAACTTCAAATATAGGAACCTTCCCGGGTTCAATGGGTAATGAAATGTGGCCTTATATGATTTATTCAATTGGACTAAGAGAGTTTAAGAAAATGAAGTCTGAAGTATTCGAACCTGTTAATAAGAAACACCCTTCGCGTAAAAATAAGAGTTTGCCATAAGCGTAACCTGAAAATCGGAATAGCAGAATACGAATAAGAAAAGAAAGACAAACTTATCGCAGCAGTATATTGAATACAAAGCGGTCACCTATATCCATTAGTTTGCTAGTTCAGACAAATCGAACAAAAAAGTTACATATCCCGGCGAACAAGCAGTGTCTTTCTAACATTACATACATTAACCGACCGACAATAGATCGGGCGGACAAAATAGTATAAATGCTTAATGGAAACTAAAATGAGAAATTTGATTTTTTTTATGCATACTTCACTTGACGGTTTTGTAGCCGGCCTGGATGGAGAAATGAACAGGATAAGTGTAGACGATGAGATATTTGACTTCGTTGCTACTATGACGGACAAAGCCGATGCTGCGCTTTACGGAAGGGTAACGTATGAAATGATGCAAAATTACTGGCCAACAGCAGGCGAACAACCAGATGCATCGAAACATGATAAAGAACATTCGGCCTGGTACAATAAAGTTTCAAAAATAGTTTTATCTAAAACAATCAGCGAAAATGGGCTTGACAATACCACGGTAGTTAGCGATCACCTTACTGACAATATAAATAAAATAAAAAAGCAGGAAGGGAAAAATATTCTGATCTTCGGAAGTCCCACTGCTTCAGAATCGTTGTTAAATCTCGGTTTGATTGACGAGTTTTGGTTATTTGTCAATCCGATTTTGCTTGGGCATGGAATTCCGTTATTCAAAGATGCGGTCGTAACAACAAAATTGAAGTTTGTAGAAGCCAAAACGTTTACGTGCGGAGTGATTGCACTCCACTACGAAACAAAACGTAACTAATAAGCTACCTGCATACTACATGTTTGACCCCAATCCGTCAGACTTCGACTTAGCTCACGCCAAAGCTCACGCCAAAGTCTGAGGGATTGGGGGCATATAAGAAAAATACTAAATTAGACTCACTTATAAAATTAACTATTTGTTACTCATATTATGAAAATATTCCCTTTTTTGCTTGCATTTCTCTTTATCCCAACTGTATACGGGCAACAACTGCCGCTTAAAAAGGAATTAATTCCTCAACCTGTTTTTGAAGCAAATCCCCAATTCGTGGATTTGTATTGGAAAGCATGGGAGATTGCTTACACGCATGTAAAGGATCAAAATGGGATTCCGCAGTCGCCCTATATGGACGAAGCATTTTGGGACGATACAATCTGGATTTGGGACACTGAATTCATGGTACTTTTCTGTAAATACTCTCCAAAACTATTCCCCGGAATTGAAAGTCTGAATAATTTTTACAAATCTATTTTAAATAAAGAGCAAAGTGCACTTAGAATTCAGCATCCGGATAATCCGCCGTTTTATGCCTGGGTGGAAAATGATTATTTTAAACTTACCAATGATAAAGCCCATGTAAAGGAGCTTATAACGGAAAATAAATTCCTGCAACGCTATTATCAATGGTTCGACTCATTAAAGCCGGGTACAAAATTGCATTTCGATCATGCAGATATCAGAATTAATAACAAAGGTATCGGGTATAACTGGGGAGGGGTTCAGAGCGGAATGGATAATACCCCGCGCGGAAGAGATAAAAAGGGAAATTTGTTGTGGGTTGACGCCATTGCCCAGCAAGCTTTGTCGGCATTGTATATTTCCAGGCTGGCAGATGTTATTGGTGAGAAAAAAATAGCTGAAACATACCAAAAGCTATATGCTCAAAGAAAAGCCACCATAAACAAGTATTACTGGGATGAGGCGGATGGATTTTATTATGATATTCTGGAAACGGATTCTTCGTTTGTAAAAGTAAGGACTCCGGCGTCTTATTGGGTCATGTTAGCCGAAATTCCCGATAGGAAAAGAGCTGAAAAACTATTGGGCTATGCCAGGGACTCCATGGAATTTGGTGGTGAATATCCCTGGAAAACAGTCTCGCCCAGAGATAAAGACTTCAATAAGCAATACGGTGATTATTGGCGTGGGGGAATTTGGATCCCAACTGCTTATATGGCAACAAAGGCATTGGAAAAATATGGTTATTATCAGGTTGCCGACGAAAATGCCTGTAATTTGTTGAAATTAATGGCGGAAACTTACCACTCCTACAAACCGGCTACTATCTGGGAATGCTATAACCCATCCAAACCGGAGCCCGTTCAACGGGTTTATGGAGATCGCCTGGAGGTAGTTCGCCCCGATTTTTGTGGCTGGTCGGCTTTAGCTCCTATAGCAATGCTTATCGAAAATGTATTGGGATTTCATAACATTAATGCCGGTACCAGAACCATTGAGTGGCGTAAATACCAACAAGGAATTCACGGTATCCGTAATTTACAATTTGGCGACATTAATACAGATATTATCGCATACAATTCGTATGTGGAAGTGTCAAGCAATAGCCCTTATACCCTTATTATAAATGGGCGGAAATATAAAATCGGGAAAGGGAAACAACAAATAAAACAATGAAGTCGTTCTGACTTTTTTATTGTTACAGAAAGTATCGAAGTACTTTCCCAGGATTAAGCTTAATTTGATGCCAAAAGCCTTATGCCAACCCGTTCGGTTGATATAAGGCTTTTGTTTTTTGTAGAATATCTTATTTTATATATTTACTGTTTTGTAGGCCAGTGCAAACATTTTCATTTGCTTCACCATGGCCACCAATCCGTTTGAGCGGGTAGGAGAGAGGTGTTCTTTCAATCCGATTTTGTCGATAAAGTAAAGTTCGGTGTTGATAATCTCGTCGGGGGTGTGTCCGGAAAGGACATTGATCAGTAATGACACAATCCCTTTAACCAGCACTGCATCACTTTCGCCCTGATAGGTAATAATGCCGTTGTTTAATTCAGCGTTTAACCACACACGGCTCTGGCAGCCCTCGATGATATTTTGAGGCGTTTTGTATTTATCTTCAAGCGGTTCAAGCGAATTGCCTAAGTCAATAAGCAATGCGTATTTATCCATCCAGTCGTCGAATACGCTGAATTCTTCAATAATTTCGTCCTGTAATTCGTTGATAGTCATTTTGAATATTTATACCCCTAACCCCTAAAGGGGAAAAGAGAAGTTAGTATTAATTATTTGATTTGTTTAAAATATAGCAGCCGAATCTATTTTGGTTCCCCTTTAGGGGTAGGGGGCCTACCCCAGCATCGTCACAACGCGTTTTAGTGCCGCAATAAATGTATCTATTTCTTCTTTCGTGTTGTAAAACGCAAATGATGCCCTTACTGTTCCCGGAATACTTAATGAGTCGATAAGCGGTTGGGCGCAATGGTGTCCGGTACGAACGGCAATTCCGAGTTTGTCGAGAAGCATGCCAATGTCGTAAGGATGAATACTTCCTACTACAAAGGAAATGACGGAGCTTTTGTTATCTGCTGTGCCGATAATTCGCATACCATCAATTTCCATTAACTGAGCTGTACAATATTGGAGTAACTCATGCTCGTGAGCAGCTATTTTTTCTAATCCTATTTGTTGTACATACCGAAGTGCCTCAGCCAATGCTGTTGAACCGATATAATCAGGAGTTCCGGCTTCGAACTTAAAAGGTAGTTCGTTGTAAGTTGTTTTCTCAAAAGTAACTGTGGCAATCATTTCGCCACCACCCTGATAAGGCGGTATGGCATTCAGCCATTTTTCTTTACCATAAAGAGCGCCGATTCCTGTTGGACCATAGATTTTATGCCCTGAAAAAACATAGAAATCAGCATCCAGTTCCACAACATTTACAGGAATGTGCGGAACAGCCTGTGCGCCATCCACCAATACCGGTACATTCTTTTCATGGGCGATACGGATGATTTCAGCTACGGGATTTATCGTACCAAGCACGTTAGAAACATGCGCTACTGAAACAATTTTAGTGCGTTCGTTGAGCAACGATTTGAAAGTTTCCATATCCAACTCCCCTTTATCGTTCATGGGTATCACCCGCAAGGTCATTCCTTTTCGCTCACAAAGCATTTGCCAGGGCACAATGTTGGAGTGGTGTTCCATGACCGAAATAATCACTTCATCGCCCGCTGTGCAAAAAGCTTCTCCGAATGATGTTGCCACCAGGTTTATCGCCTCAGTTGTACCACGGGTAAAAATGATTTCTTCCCTTTTTTCGGCATGTAGAAATTCGGCCACAGTGCTTCGCGCCGCCTCGTGTGCTTCGGTAGCTTTCTGGCTCAGGTAATGTACACCCCGATGGATGTTGGCATTCAAATGATAATATCCTTCTTCAATTTTTTCGACTACACAACGCGGTTTTTGGGTTGTGGCACCGTTGTCGAAGTAAATCAGGTCTTTATTATATATCTTTTCAGCCAGAATTGGAAAGTCTGCCCGTATATGTTGTAATTCTTCTGTATTCATGCCAATGAAACTGTTTCAATGTCTTTTTGTTCGGCAAAAGTACAGAATTTTTACTAATTTGCCAATACGGATTTGCTGATGTGTTATTAGGCGATGTATCGATGTACTAATGTAGTGATGAGTTGATGTGATAATGTAATAATGTGGTGATTAAAGAAAGATAAAATGTGGTTATGAAGATGTTTGATTTATTGCATTGGCAGACGAATGAATTTTATATTTACTAAATCAGAATATTTTACAGAGTCGACTAATTGCTATAAGCAGGCAGTTATATATAATTTTATTTGTTCATTTCAACAATTTTTAACCGCCTTGCTGATGTTATTTGTGAAAAAATGTTGTACTTTTGTCTGATTTTTCCCGAAAAACTGCTTATTTGCAAACTATTAGCACAACATGAACAAACAGGCTCTTACCAAATTTGTACCGCACATTGCTGCATTACTGCTTTTTATCGTTATTTCATTTGCTTATTTTACTCCGGTTATGGAGGGTAAACAACTTATCGGTCACGATACTCAAAGTTGGATGCAAATGGCCAAGGAAACGCTCGATTACAACGCAACTCATGATGATGTAACCCTCTGGACTAACTCCATGTTTGGAGGTATGCCTACCTTTCAGATTTCGATGACGCAACCATACAACCTGATAAAATATGTGGAAGATGTAATTCATATTTTCCCCAATACGATTTATAACTTAATGTTATATCTTATCGGGTTTTACATTTTGTTGCTGGCATTCCGTTTAAATCCGTGGCTTGCAATGGTTGGGGCTATCGCATTTTCGTTTGCTTCCTACAATTTCATTATTATCATGGCCGGTCATAATTCAAAGGCCATTACTATTGCCTATATGGCACCGCTCATTGGTAGTGTGTTTCTGGCATTCCGGGATAAACGCGTATTAGGCAGTTTGCTCACGGCATTTTTTCTGAGTCTGGCAATTCGTGCCAATCACGTTCAGATTCTTTACTATACGCTTATTGTGCTGATTTCCTTTGCTGTTGTTGAACTAGTTTATAGTATTAAAGGAAAGCAAATTGCAGATTTCCTGAAAACAAGTGGAATGTTGATAGCGGCTGCTGCCATTGCCATTGGCATGAATGCTACCACCTTGCTCACTACTTACGATTATAGCAAGTCCACCATGCGTGGCGATTCTAACGGATTGACGGTTGATACACAAAACTCGCAACATGGGTTGAACCGTGACTATATCACCCAATGGAGTTATGGCGTTGATGAAACAATGACGCTGTTAATTCCGAATTTTAAAGGTGGTGCCAGTGGTGTGAAACTGGCTGCCGATAGTGAAACCGCCAAAAAACTACAAAGTTTAGGTGCTCCGAATGTGGATCAAATTATGAAAGAGAATCCGTTCCCGCTATACTGGGGAACACAGCCGGGAACTTCAGGACCGGTTTACATTGGTGCGATTATCTGCTTTCTCTTTGTGCTCGGATTGTTTTTGGTGGATAAACGCATTAAATGGTGGTTATTGCCAATGATAGCACTTACCTTGATGCTCTCGTGGGGTAAGAATTTTATGTGGCTGACTGACATTTTTATCAACTATGTGCCTTTATATAATAAGTTCCGTACGGTTTCCATGACTTTGGTAGCCACTGGGTTTGGAATCACATTGATTGCTCTTTTGGCTCTGAAAGAGGTTTTCAACGAAAAAGCAGATAAACAAAAACTGATAAAACCGATAATGATAAGTGCTGCCATTGTTGGCGGTATTTCGTTGATATTTGCACTGATACCTTCGTTGGCCGGAAATTTTGTAGGCCCTGCTGATGCACAGTATCAGGGCAACAATGCCTTTCTGCAGGAAACGCTTCCTTTGGACAGGGCAGCTATGTTGCGTTCGGATGCATTCCGGTCGCTGGCATTTATTCTGATCAGTGCCGGATTAATCTGGTTGTATGCCAAAAATATGTTGAAAAAGAATGTGGCTTATGTTCTGTTTGGAATTTTGATGATTGCTGATTTGGCTCCGGTGGCAAAACGTTATTTAAACGACGATAACTTCGAACGTAAACGCCGTTTGGATAATCTGATTGAGCCTTCAGCGGCTGATAAAATGGTGATGCAGGATAAATCGCAGTATCGTGTATTGGATGCTACGGTTGATATATTCAATGATGCCAGTCCGTCTTATTTCCATAAAAATATTGGAGGATACCATGCAGCCAAACTGCGTCGTTATCAGGAATTGATTAATATGCAACTGACTCCCGAAATGGGCAGGTTGTTTGGGGCGTTCGGACGTGTAAAAACTGTTGATCAGCTAACAGGCGTTATGGATTCGCTGGGTGTGCTGAACATGTTGAATATGAAATATGTGATTTACAACAAGGAAGCTGCTCCGCTGGTAAATCCGTATGCCAATGGTAATGCATGGTTTGTAAGTGCAATTCGTGTTGCAGCCGATGCAAATGAGGAAATGAAGTTGCTTGGTGAAATCAATACAAAAACAGAACTGGTGGTTGACAAATCATTTGCCAACCAGCTACCAACAAAACTTACTCCGGATAGTACGGCGCGTATTGCTTTGACAAGTTATAAACCAAATCATTTGATTTATAACTTCAACTCGAAGACCGATCAGGTGGCAGTTTTCTCCGAAATTTATTACGATAAAGGCTGGAATGCTTACATCAATGGCAAATTGGTTCCTTATTTTCGTGCCAATTACTTGTTGCGGGCTATGCCGCTTAAGGCCGGGAACTATGAGGTGGAATTCCGCTTCGAACCTAAATCGTACAGTGTGGGTAATACTATTGCACTCACATCGTCTGTATTATTGATTCTGGCTATTGTTGCATATGCATTGTGGCAATGGAAAAATTCTAAATCAACTGCAGCGAAAGCATAAATTATTTAATCAGACAATTGCAGGAAAAAAGACATGAGTAAAGGAAATAAAGGTGCTCGTAAGCCGGGCTTTCGAAACATTCACGTAACGTCAACTATTAGCATGTCGTTGGTGTTGTTTCTGGTAGGTTTGGTGTTTATGTTACTTTTTGTGGCGCGCGATATGAGTACTTACGTAAAGGAAAATATAAATTTGTCAATTATTCTTGATGACGATATCACAAGCCCTGACGAGCAAAGGATTGAGAAGTATCTGACAGCTTCGTCTTATGCGAAATCGGTGGAATATATCTCTAAAGAAGCAGCCTTGAAGGATCATATCAGCAGTTTGGGCGAAAATCCGGCAGAGTTTTTGGGTTACAATCCCCTGAAGGCTTCTATTGAGGTAAAGCTCAATGCCAAATATGCCAATAATGATAGTGTGAAGATGATACAATCCAAACTTAAAACGTTTGAATGTATTAATAGGCTTGTTTATCAGGAAGATATGGTAAGTCTGGTGAATGATAATGTACAAAAGCTGAGTTTCGTACTGTTGGGTTTGGCCGCTATACTGTTATTTGTTTCGGTGGCGCTCATAAACAACACCATCCGGTTGTCGCTATATTCCAATCGTTTTTTGATAAATACCATGAAACTGGTTGGAGCAACTCCCTGGTTTATCCGTCGCCCATACCTGATGAGCAGCATGATTAACGGACTGATTGCGGCAGCTATTTCAATTTTTCTGCTGGTTGGAGTCGTGTTTTTTGTACAATACGAATTCGGTATTCCGGATATGCTGATTCAATCTATGAATCTGATTTTTGTAAGCATTATTGTAGTTGTTTTGGGGCTATTGCTCACGGCTTTGTCTTCCTATTTCTCGGTGGGAAGATACTTGCGGTTGAAAACGGACGATTTACATTTTATTTAATTCGATTACTTCATTACATTATATATAAAATATGGAAACAAATTCTCGTCTCACTCTTGGCAAAATCAATCTGATATTGATTGCTGTAGGATTTCTTATTGTTGTTTTAGGATTTGTCTTAATGTCGGGTTCCAGCACAGAGGTTGCATTTAATCCGGATGTGTTCAGTTATCGTCGCATTACGGTAGCTCCTATGGTTTCGCTTTTTGGTTTTGTATTCATCGTTTTTGCCATTTTATTTAAACCGAAGAGTAAATAAGAATGAGCATTATTCAATCTGTTATTTTAGCAATTGTAGAGGGGTTGACTGAATTTTTGCCAATTTCATCCACAGGGCATATGGCGTTAGTGTCTGCTTTCATGGGAATTGAAAAAAGCGATTTTACAAAACTCTTTATTGAGAGTATTCAGTTTGGTACAATTCTTTCGGTATTGGTACTTTATTGGAAAAAGTTTTTCGATTTCAAAAAAATGCAGTTGTATGTAAAGCTGATAATTGCGTTTATTCCGGCTGCTGTTTTAGGTGTTTTGTTTAAAAAGCATATCGATCAACTTATCGGGACGCCTTTGTTTATAGCATGTACCATGTTTTTTGGAGGAATTATCTTGTTATTTGTTGATAACTGGTTCAAAAATTCAAAAATTGAATCAGAGGAAAAAATTAGCAATAAAAATGCTCTTTATATTGGTTTTTTTCAAGTGCTGGCAGTTGTTTTACCCGGTTTGAGCCGTAGTGCGGCTACCATAATTGGTGGCATGCAACAAAAGCTGACACGCAAAGCAGCTGCAGAGTTTTCATTTTTTCTGGCAGTACCAACTTTAGCTGGTGCTTTTGCTAAAAGTATGTGGGATGCATATAAAGATACGCCCGAATTGCTTACGCAACACAACATTTCGGTGCTGGCACTTGGAAATATTGTAGGGTTTATAGTTGCGGTGATTGCAATTAAAGGGTTTATTGCCTTTCTGACTAAACATGGTTTTCGCTTCTTTGGTTATTATCGTATAATTGTGGGACTCATTATTATTGCGATGATTTATTTTAGAGGCAATGTATTTTTATTCTAATGGATTTTATAGAAGGAGAAGTGTTGTTTGTAGCGAAGCCATTGCATTGGACTTCGTTTAATTTAGTAAGTAAAATTCGCTGGAATTTGCGAAAGGCACTTAAGATAAAAAAGCTGAAGGTAGGACATGCCGGAACGCTTGATCCGCTGGCAACGGGAGTAATGATTATATGCACCGGAAAAGCCACAAAGCAGATTGAAGATTTTCAGTATCAGACCAAAGAATATATTGCAACCCTGGAGTTGGGAGCAACCACACCTTCGTTCGATCTGGAATTGCCTGTGGATGGAACTTACCCGACCGAACATATTACCCGGGAGTTGGTGGACGAAGTGATGCCACGTTTTATGGGCGAGATTTGGCAAGTACCGCCTGTTTATTCGGCTGTAAAAGTAGATGGCAAGCGAGCCTACGATTATGCCCGCGACGGACAGGATGTTGAACTAAAACCTAAATTGTTGGTTATAGATGAGATTGAAGTGCTGGATTTTTCACTTCCTGTTTTGAAGATCAGAGTGGTGTGTAGCAAAGGAACTTATATTCGGGCATTAGCACGTGATATTGGGTTGGCATTGGGGAGCGGAGCTCATCTGATCGGGTTGGAACGAACCCGCATTGGTGATGTCAGGCTCGAAGATTGTTGGCAAATAGATGCGTTGATTCAGCATCTTGAACTCAACTTAAAAAACGGGCAGCCGCATGATGTTACTGATAATGCTATGTTAGAAAAAATAGAAACAATTAAACAATAAAATATGAAGTTATCAAAGTTTAAGTTCAAGTTACCGGAAGAGCAAATAGCTCAATATCCGGCCAAACATCGTGACGAATCGCGTTTGATGGTTGTGCACCGCAAAACCGGAGAAATCGAACATCGTGTTTTCAAGGATGTACTTGAATATTTCAACGAAAATGATTTGTTCATTTTTAATGATACAAAGGTATTTCCAGCAAGATTGTATGGAAATAAGGAAAAAACCGGTGCACAGATTGAAGTGTTTTTGCTCCGCGAATTAAATCATGAAATGCGACTGTGGGATGTATTGGTAGAACCGGCACGCAAGATTCGTATCGGCAATAAATTATATTTTGGCGATGACGATTCTATTGTGGCTGAGGTTATTGATAATACCACTTCGCGCGGACGTACTTTGCGTTTCTTGTTTGACGGCACGCACGAGGAGTTTAAAAAAGGCCTCTACTCGCTGGGCGAAACTCCCCTTCCGCGCAATATCACCCGTGAGGTTGAACCGGAAGATGCCGAAAGATTCCAGACTATCTTTGCCAAAAACGAAGGTGCTGTTTCTGCTCCGGCTGCCGGCATGCACTTTAGTCGCGAATTGTTGAAACGCATGGAAATAAAAGGAATTGACACCGCTTTTCTGACCTCACACATGAGCTTGGGCAACTTCCGCGAAATTGACGTAGAAGATTTGACTAAGCATAAGATGGACTCGGAGCAAATGTCGGTACCGCTTGAAACTGCCGAGAAAGTCAACAAAGCGCATGACGAAAACCGAAATATTTGCGCAGTGGGTGTTACGGTGATGCGTGCATTGGAAACCGTTGTGGGAACTGAGGGCAAAATCAAACCGTACGATGGTTGGACAAATAAATTTATTTTTCCACCTTACGATTTTACGGTTGCAAATGCCATGATCACTAATTTCCACATGCCTTATTCTACTCTGATTATGCTTACGGCGGCTTTTGGCGATTATGATTTGATTATGAAAGCCTACGATATTGCTATCAAGGAAGGTTATAAATTCGGTGTGTATGGTGATGCCATGCTGATTCTCTGATAGGTTTCTACTATTTAAAATAAATCCGGCTGGGCTTTTGGGAGTTCAGCCGGATTTGTTTTTTTGCCAGATAAGTTTCGTTGTTTCTCAAAAATAGCGTAGATTTTATCCTGATGATTGCACGTGTAAAATGAAAAGAGTAGTTTTGAATAATAAATTTAATTTCACTTATGCTAATTCTTCTTTCGCCAGCCAAGATACAGAATTTTAAGCCTGAAGAACTTGTAAAAACATTTACCCGCCCCGAATATACGGATGAAGCCGAGCAGCTTATTGAACTCTTGCGTGACTTATCTGCAACGGAATTAAGCCGGTTGCTGGACATTAATGCCAATCTGACCCAGCTCAATTTCGACCGGATTTTCAACTGGCACCGTCCGTTTAACCTCAAAAATGCAAAGCAAGCTGTATTCGTATTTGATGGCGAAGTATTCCGCGGCTTAAATGCCAAAACCTTTTCCGAAGAAGAGTTGGCCTATGCGCAAAAGCATTTGAGGCTGTTTTCGGGCTTGTATGGGGTTTTGAAGCCATTAGATCTGATACAACCCTACCGGCTTGAAGTAAGTACGAGATTAAAAAATCCGTCGGGAAAAGATTTGTATGATTTCTGGAGGGAGAAAGTTACCGGTTCTGTTGTACATGCTTTAAAGTCGTCAGGAAAACCGTCTGTACTTCTAAATCTGGCCTCGTTAGAATACTTTAAAACATTGGATATGAAGAATACAGGAGTAAAAGTTATTGATGTGGAATTTTACGAGACCAAAAACGACCAGTTGAAGCAGGTTGTGATTTATACAAAGAAAGCACGGGGGCTAATGGCCCGGTTCGTGATTCAAAACCGCATAGACAAGATTGAAGATCTGAAAGGTTTCAGCGATGAAGGTTATTGGTATAGTCCGCAATTATCTACCGATACAAAGTTGGTGTTTACGCGTTAAACTCAGAATTGATTCATTATCCCCACCGTGTGGCAGGCAACAACTCCCGCTGTTTCAGTGCGTAGCCTGCTTTCTCCTAAGGAAACAGGCTTAAAACCGTACGAAATGGCTTTTTGGACCTCTTCCATGCTGAAGTCGCCTTCCGGACCTATCAGGATCAGTACATCTGATGATTTAGTGATTTCTGTTTGAAGAAGACGTTTGTCTTCTTCGTAACAGTGGGCAATGAATTTTTGAGTTGCCACGTGTTTTTGCACCAGTTGGTCAAAAGTGCAAAGTGGATTTAATTTGGGAAAATAAGCTTTTAATGATTGTTTGGCAGCCGAAACAATGATTTTTTCCAAGCGCTCTTCCTTTATAACTTTACGCTCGGAGTGACGGCAGATAATAGGGGTAATTTCGTCAATGCCTATTTCAGTAGATTTTTCAATAAACCATTCAAGGCGCTCAATATTTTTGGTGGGAGCAATGGCAATGTGCAGTTTGTAATTTCGTTTTCCGAATTCAAGCTGTGTTTCCGTGATTTCAAAAGCGCAATGCTTGTGATGCGGATTGGTTATTACGGCTTTATAGTACCCCCCGGCTCCATCAACCACGGTAATATTGTCGCCGGCTTGCAATCGCAAAACCTTTACGGCATGTTGCGATTCTTCTTCGGGAAGAACGCTGCCGGAAGCCAGATTGGGAACGTAGAATAATGCCATTATTGATCTAATTCATAATTCACAATTCATAAATCTTAATTGAAGAATCTCCAACCAATAATTATGAATTATGAATTATACATTATGAATTAATTGTAGATTTCTCCTTTGGCAGCCAACAAAGTGTTTTTCAGCAGCGACACAATAGTCATAGGACCTACGCCGCCCGGAACCGGAGTGATAAAAGAACACTTAGGGGCTACTTCTTCGAATTTAACGTCGCCACTCAGGCGGAAACCGCTTTTCGTTTTGTCAGAAGGGACACGGGTTGTACCCACGTCTATAATGGCAGCACCTTCTTTTACCATATCGGCAGTAAGGAATTCGGGCATTCCCAGAGCTGCGATTATAATGTCGGCTTGAAGGCAGATTTCTTTCAGATTTTTGGTGCGGCTGTGGCAAACAGTAACCGTAGCATCGCCCGGATAACCTTTTTGCATCATGAGCGAAGCAACCGGTTTGCCCACGATATTGCTGCGGCCAATAACTACACAGTTTTTACCTGCCGTTGGAATTTCATATCGTTTGATTAGTTCCATAATGCCCGAAGGTGTGGCGCAAACATAACATGGCAAACCAATGGACATACGGCCTACGTTTACCGGATGAAAACCATCCACATCTTTTCGGTAATCAATGGCTTCAATCACTTTTTGCTCCGAGATATGTTTTGGCAAAGGGAGCTGGACAATAAATCCATCCAGTCCGTTGTCTTTGTTCAGTTCGTCGATTTTAGCAAGTAATTCATCTTCTGTAATAGTATCTTCAAAAGCAATTTTGGTAGATGTAAATCCAACTTGTTCGCACGATTTTACTTTATGGGCTACGTAAGTTTCACTGCCACCATCATGGCCAACAATAATTACGGCCAAATGTGGTGCTCTCTTACCCGAAGCAACCATTTGTTTTACTTCCTCGGCAATTTCTGCTTTTACCTGTTCTGAAATGGCTTTGCCATCTATTATTTTGTACATATATTGATATGATAATGAGTTGATGAGTTGATCAGATGAATTTGATAATGTGATGATGAGTTGATTGTGATATTAAGAAAAAAGTAATGCAAAGGATGCGCTAGAATGCATAGAATTGAAGTAATTCTTATATCAATGCATTATCAAATCATCACATCAACTCATTATCACATCAAACTATCATTTTCTTTTTCCCAGTTTCAATTTGCCCTGGCTCATGGTAGCCATTTTCATCATTTTGCTGGTTTGGTCAAACTGTTTCAGCAATCTGTTTACATCCACAATCGTTGTTCCGCTACCTTTAGCAATACGTTGCTTGCGGCTGCCGTTCAGTATGGCTGGGTTCTCACGCTCGCGGGGGGTCATTGAGTGAATAATAGCTTCGATTCCTTTAAACGCGTTGTCATCAATATCCACGTCTTTCAATGCTTTACCCATACCAGGGATCATGGCAGCCAGGTCTTTGATATTACCCATTTTCTTGATTTGGGCAATTTGCGATAAAAAGTCGTTGAAGTCGAATTGGTTTTTAGCTATACGCTTTTGCAAACGGCGTGCATCTTCTTCATCGTATTGTGCCTGAGCACGTTCTACCAGCGAAACGATATCACCCATCCCCAGAATACGGTCGGCCATACGTTCAGGATAGAAAACATCAAGCGCATCCATTTTTTCGCCTGTACCTACAAATTTGATAGGTTTGTTTACCACTGAGCGAATGGAGAGTGCTGCACCACCACGGGTATCACCATCGAGTTTGGTAAGGATAACACCGTCGAAATCCAATGTGTCGTTGAATTCTTTGGCCGTGTTTACAGCGTCTTGTCCGGTCATGGAGTCCACGACGAAAAGGATTTCCTGAGGATTGATGGCTTTCTTGATAGCAGCAATCTCTTTCATCATAGCTTCGTCAATTGCCAGACGACCGGCAGTATCGACAATCACCACATCATTACCATGTTGTTTGGCATGCTTGATAGCAGCTTCGGCAATAGCTACCGGATTTTTGCTTTCCAAATCAGAATAAACAGGAACCCCAAGCTGTTCGCCCAATACTTTCAACTGTTCGATAGCCGCAGGGCGGTATACGTCGCAGGCAACTAAAAGCGGATTTTTGCTGCGTTTGGTCTTCAGTAAGTTGGCCAGCTTTCCGGAAAAAGTGGTTTTACCGGAACCTTGCAAACCTGACATCAAAATGACTGATGGATTTCCTTTCAGATTGATATCCACACTTGCACCGCCCATCAATTGGGTAAGTTCGTCGTGTACGATCTTTACCATCAGCTGGTTTGGTTTCAACGCTGTAAGTACGTTTTGCCCCATAGCTTTTTCTTTTACCGTCTCGGTAAAAGTTTTGGCTATTTTGTAGTTTACGTCGGCATCCAACAGGGCTTTGCGCACGTCTTTGAGCGTTTCGGCCACATTGATTTCGGTAATTTTACCTTCCCCTTTCAGGATTTTAAACGACCGTTCCAGTCTTTCACTAAGAGATTCAAACATAAGTTTATACGTGTTTTTTGTAATACCCCCGACCGCAAAAGGTATTGGTTTTATGAGTTATTGTTTTTTTATTTTTTTGAGAGTGCAAATGTACAAAAAAAGGGCGTACAATCAAACCGTTTGTGGAGAGTCGTTAGGACGCAAATGAACTTAATTTATTTCTTTTTTTACATATTCCACCAAATCAGGAAAAAACTGATGAAACAAATTCTCCAGTTCTGTGTGATTGTTGGTTAGAAAATCGATTGTTTCCTGCGGTTTGATGGCTGAAACCTTGTAGTTGGACATGATTATAAGTGAGTTTTTTAATCCATCCACCGTTGAGTATTTATGAAGCCGATTGGTGCTGATAAAGTGGAAAATAAATTCCCTGACCCTTTCCGGTAAATGCCTGTAGTTTATAAGTGCGTGGAAATAAAAACGGTAGGCGAATATTTTTAGCGATTTGTTGGAGGCGTAACTATAGAAGTTGATGGCCAGAAAATAGTCGAAGTACATATCTGCTATAATGCCCGAATATCGCCCGAAAGCAGGACGAAGAAAGGCTACAGTTTCCCGAGCCACAGGATGAGAATCGGTAAAGGAGTCGATTTTCCGGTGTAAGGCAATTCCTTTCCGAATTCCAACCGGATATTCATTCAGTTTGTTTCCTTTTACAAAATCGCCGATAAAGTTTCCAATCTGTAATTGAGAGTCGCTCCCCGACAGAAATATGTGTGCTAAATAATTCAACGCTGCATTTTTTTATTGAACAAAAGTAAGCAAAAGCATTATTTTTTCCTATCGCTTTAATCTTATTTACATATGTAAAACAATATAAATTAGAGATTAAAGCTAATTTCAATGTCGATTTAGTGCTTGTATGAATAAAAGTTATTTGAGTTAAATAATATTAATGAAAAATCTTTTTTGAGTGATATAATCGTCTATAAATAAAAACTTTATAAATATACCGTTTAATAAAAATGAAAAAATACAGTACTATGTATTGCAAGGTACTGTATTTGTTTGTATGTTTGCACCGTGATTCCGGTTGTAATCACTTTCTCAGAGACTAAATTTTATATATCAGTAAAAATCAGATTAAAAATGAAAAATCTATTCACTGTCGTATTTGCCTTGTTTTTAGGAGTGTCGGCTTTTGGCCAGGAGTCTGTCAATTTGAAGTTTAACCTTGAAAAAGGTAAAGTGAATCGGGTTAAAAGTGTAAGTAAGCAGAGCATTCAGAATACCTACAACGGAACTCCATTTAAAACAGATGTAAACTCAGAAACTACTACCAGTTTTACGCTTTTGTCTCAGGAAAATGATATCATGCAGATTGAGTTTAAGTTTGATACCATTCAGTCGAAAACAACATCGCCTATGAGAAATATTGAAACAAACTCAACCAAACCGGCAAAAAAGACCGAGTATCTGGAAAAAGCCCTGAATAGATTCAGCACTTATACGATTATTGCCAAAATATCGACTGCCGGTAAATTTCTAGGTTTTGAGAATTACAAAACATTCAGAAATAATGTGTTGGCAGTTATGGATTCGGTGCCCGAAGCAAAGAAGGAGCAAATTCAGAAACAGGTGGATGCGTTTTTAAAAGAGTCGGTGATGCAAACTATGGTTGAAGCCATGTTTGCCTATATGCCCGAAAACTCAGTAAAAAAGTCAGATAAATGGGATACCTCTTATCCGTTGGTGGGTGGTGGAATTTCTGCAATGGTATTCAATACTTATACGCTTGATAATGTGGCCGGAGGAGCTGCCCAATTGTTGGTGGAATCGGAAATGGAATCTGTTCCGTCAACGACTGAAAATCCGAATATGAATATAGAAATTAAAGGCAAATCGACCGGAACAATGTCTGTCGACCTGAAAACCGGAATCATAATGAAAAGTAAGGATAAAAAGCATTACGAGGGAAACATAACCATGAAAAATCAGGGGAACGAAATAAAGATGCCAATGGTTATTGATGCCGAATCTGAAATTTCCCGTTTGAAATAATTTTTTTCGAAACATCTATTCCTATCCAAAAAAATGAAATCGAAAATTTTAATTATTCTGCTTTGTTTACTTGCCGGCAATGGCTTTGCACGAAAAGTGATAACCGGAAATGTGGTGGAAGAAGAAGCTAAAAAGCCAATTGAGGCAGCACAGGTGGAGCTTTTGCAATTGCCCGACAGCGCTAAAATTGAGTCCGTGTTTACCAATTCGGAGGGGATGTTCAACCTTTTTAAAGCCGACACAACCCAAAATTACTGCATACGGGTTAAACTTCGCTTTTATAAGGAAAAAACCATTCCGGTGGTATTTAAAGCGGGAGCAAGAATCCTGAACCTGGGGAATATTGAGTTGCAGCCAACGTCTGTAAACCTGAAAGAAATAACTGTAAATGGTTCGAAAATAAAGGTGAGCGAATTGCCCGACCGGACTGTTTACGGGATCTCTGCTGATATGAAAAAAACATCAACCGACGGACTGGATATATTACGGAAAGTGCCTACTGTACAGGTTGATTACTTTAATGAAGATATTAAAGTGGAAGGTAAATCGAACATAAAAATTGAGGTGGATGGAATTTCGCGCGATAAGGATTACCTGAAAAAGCTTCACCCGAGCCAAATTGATAAAATGGAAGTAATAACCAGCCCAACAGGCAAATATGATGCCGACGTGGATGCGGTAATCAATATTATTACTATCCGGGAAATGCGTTACGGACTGAAAGGAATGGTGAATGCCATGCTTTTGCCAAACGATTGGGACAAATACATGGCACGGGGTAGCGCCAGCCTGGACTACGGGATGAAAAAGATTTCGTATTCTCTTTCGGCCAACGGCGGAGTAGGGGAGTTTGATTTCTTGAACACTATGACCCGAACTGCAGGTACCAGCAAATTGCAACGAAGCGGCAATACACCTACTAAATTTACGAACGGAAACGTGAATGCAGGTTTTATTTATGACCCTGACGAATTTAATAATTTAAGTGTAAACCTGAATTATAACGGAAGCGGTTCCACCAGCGAAAATTATCAGACAAATTATATTCTGGATAATGATGTATTACAAAGCATAAATAAATCAGCCAGCAACGCAGAGAGTAATAACAGCGGAATTAATACGTCGCTTTTTTACAAGCACCGCTTCGATAAAAAAACGGAACATGCCTACGAAATTGAAGCCAGCGCGAATACAAGCCTGAAAAGTAAAAATACTACCAGTTTTCAAAACATATTTCTCAATCTGGATAGTGTCGAATTGTCACGCTCTCCCATGCAACTGGAAGATAACGATACGCGGAGGCGCTCTGTAAATACCCGGGCAAACTACACGTTGCCGTTTGATAGTGTGTATACTTTCAATACCGGAATCAGTGCAAATTATAGTTACAACTACACTGAGAATATGAGTATGCGAACCAATATCCCTTATCTGGAATATAAAGATTTGAAGGGTTCTCTTTACGGTGAATTGGGAAAAACCTTCAAAAAGGGGAATGCGAAAATTGGTACCCGGCTCGAAGTTTCGGATGTGATAATAAATTCAGGAACTCCTAGTACTTATATTTCTCCATTGCCTTATGTGAATGGGCAATATAAATTCAGCGACCGAAATTCGCTCAAACTGAATTACTCGCGCAGGGTGTTCAGGCCATCAAACAGCCAGTTGAACCCATTTGTAAGTTATGCCGATAGCTTGACTGAAAGTCGTGGAAATGCAGCTTTGAAACCGGCTTATCGTGATAATTTTCAACTGACCAACACCATAAAGTTTGGGAAAAATAAGTTTTCGGGTACTATTTCGCCCCAGCTGTTTTTTGAATACCGAACCGGATTGATTCAAACTATTACCCGGCAGAAAGAGAACTCCAACACCTTTGAGAAATTGCCGGTAAATATATCGAATGGGTATGAATCCGGATTGAATTTATCGGTGTATGCACAAGTATTTACGTTGATTTTTAATTCCAACGTGAGGTATTTCAGAACACATACCGATAAATATCTGGATCAGATAAATGCTATTGACAGAAACAGCTGGAGCTGGAACTCTCAGGTAATGTGTCCGCTTCCGAAAGACTTTCGCGTCTTTGCCGTGTTAAGCATTACCAGCCCCACGCAGAACGGGCAGGAACAGGTAGAATATGCGCCGTTTAATCTTTTTGGAATATCTAAACAGTTTAAAAACAACAGTAGCCTGACTTTATTGGCATTCAATCCATTTTCAAGCAAGAACTTTTACAACACTTCAACCATTGATAATGGTACTCTTTATCAACGCTCTGAAACGTACATGGACTTAAAACGCATGTTTATGATTAACTACAGCATCAATTTTAAGGTAGGAAAAGACATCAACGTGCAGAAGCGTAGCGAAGAACAAAGCCCTGAAGACAATGGCATTAAACTGCCTTTTTAATGAGGAAAGCTGGAGTGGATTATATAGACAATGCAATACAAAATGAGCAACATGATAACACTTAAAAACATCAACAAAACCTACGATATGGGACAGGCTTCCCTGCATGTTCTGAAAGGAATTGATTTGAATATCTCCGAAGGAGAATATGTTTCCATTATGGGAGCATCGGGTTCAGGGAAGTCCACATTATTGAATATCCTGGGTATTCTGGATAATTACGATCTGGGTGATTATTACCTGAATAATACCCTGATCAAGAATCTATCCGAGAAACAGGCGGCTTTTTACCGGAACGAAATGATAGGCTTCGTTTTTCAGTCGTTCAACCTGATTAACTTTAAAAATGCCCTTGAGAATGTGGCGTTACCTCTGTACTATAAAAAATATAGCCGCAAGCGCCGGAACATAATTGCCATGGAATATCTGGACCAGATGGGACTTAAAGACTGGGCATACCACCTGCCAAACGAAATGTCCGGTGGGCAAAAACAGCGGGTAGCCATTGCGCGGGCAATCATTTCTCAACCCAAAGTATTGTTGGCCGACGAACCAACCGGTGCGCTGGATAGTGTGACTACGCTGGAAGTTATGAAAGTGCTGAAAGAATTGAACGGAAACGGGCTGACAACCATAATTGTCACTCACGAAAAGGCCGTAGCCGATGAAACAAATTCTATTATCCACATTAAAGATGGACTGATAGAAGATATTGTTCGTAAATAGATTTGCGGAATTTCAATGGATTATAGCAATGTCTGCTTTGACTGATAAATTAATTATCCAACCAACTAATCAATTAAAAATATGGAACTGTTCTTTTTTCTGTTTATAATTCCGGTTCTTTTGATTCTGGGTCTTTTACTGCCGGTAATTGCAATTATTGATATTCTGAAAAGTAAATTTTCAGGGAATGATAATATACTGATGTTGCTTATTGTCATTTTTATTCCTTTTGGAGCGATCATTTATTTTCTGATTGCTCCGTCGAAGAAGCTTCCAAATTCAACTCTTTAATCAACTCAACATGTTTTCATTAGATACCATACAGGAAATTTTAGCCAGCCTGAAACACAATAAACTGCGCACGATTCTGACGGGACTTTCGGTGTCGTGGGGTATTTTTATCCTGATTGTATTGCTGGGTGCGGGCAATGGTCTGAAAAATGGCGTTACCTCCAATTTTAGCGACCGGGCAACGAATACGGTACAAATGTGGTCCGGGACTTCTTCGTTGCCGTACAAAGGGCTGAAAAGCGGACGGTCCCTAAATTTTGCCGAAAAACAAGTTGGTGATGTTGCTGTTAATGTGGAAGAGTCAGATAATCAGACCGGAGTAATTGAAAAAAACTTGACTATTACTCACGGAAACGAGTACGGATCTTATCAGATAAAGGGTGTGAATCCAAACTACAAGCAAACGTTTAATCTGAAATTCGAACCAAATGCAGGGCGGTTTATCAACGATCTTGATCTGAAAGCAAGTAACAAAGTGATAGTTATCGATAAAAAAATTGAAGAAGTGCTTTTCAAAGGAAAGCCTTCGCTGGGGCAATATGCGCAGGTTGGAGAAGTAATGTTTCGGATAATCGGGGTAAATTCAAAAAAGGAACGTTGGGGAAACGGTAGTGCATATATTCCGTTCAGCACAGCTCAGTATATTTTTAATCCCAACCTGAAATTCTACAACATAGCCATGACAGTTAACGGATTGGAAACGAAGGAAGAGAACGATGCATTTAACGATAAGTTAAAGGCTGAAATGTCCAAAAGCCTCCGTTTTGACCCGAACGACACCCAGGCATTGTGGATTTGGAATTCACAGCGTGAATATGTGGAGACCATGAAGATTTTTGCAGGAATTACGCTCTTTGTATCAATAATTGGTATTTTCACGCTCATAGCCGGTATTGTTGGTGTTAGCAATATCATGCTGGTGTCGGTGAAAGAACGAACCCGCGAGATTGGTATCCGAAAAGCCATAGGTGCGCCTCCGGGAAATATCCTGCGGTCTATTATTGTTGAGGCTATATTGATTACTACCATTTTCGGATACATAGGTATGATGATGGGTATCGGGCTCACCGAACTGGTGAATTACATAATGGTACAATCGGCTGCCGGATCGCCAGATGGAATGTCGGTATTCAAAAATCCGACGGTCGAACTATCATATGTGTTGATTTCCACCGGTATTTTGATAATTTCTGGTGTAATTGCAGGGTATATGCCAGCCAGACGGGCGGTGAGGATTAAACCGATTGAAGCCATGAGGGAGGAGTAGATGCCCCCTGCCCCTAAATGGGAGCAATAATGGGAGTGAGAATATCTGTACTTATCATTGAGATAAAATAAAAAATAATGAAAAAAGAAAATAATATACAAGACCAAACTAACTTCAACTCCCCTTTAGGGGTTGGGGGCCGATTTAGGAGACTGTCTTTCTTAGACCTCGACCGTTGGCAGGAAATATGGTTTACCATTACCCATAATAAATCGAGAAGTTTTCTCACTGCTTTCGGGGTTTTTTGGGGTATGTTCATGCTGGTGGTCATGGTTGGAGCAGGAGTAGCATTGCAACGCGGGATGAGTTCGCAGATTGAAGGTTTTGCTACTAATTCATGTTTCGTGTGGGCCGAACAAACTTCGGAACCGTATAAAGGATTAAAAAAAGGCCGAACCTGGAATATGGAAAATGGAGATATCCCGGTCATTATGAATAGTATTCCAGAAATTCAATATTTGGCACCGGTACTTTTCGGTGGTGGCGGCGGAACAAACAACGTTACCAGGAACGATAAAGCCGGGAGTTATGGCATAAAAGGAAATTATCCGAGCTATAACCTGATTGACGAAAGTAAAATGATATACGGACGGTATATTAATGATATAGACATTGTTGAGAAACGGAAAGTATGCGTTATTGGCGAGCGTGTTTACGAAGTACTTTTCCCAAAGGATGAAAACCCGCTTGGAAAGAATATCCAGGTAAATGGAATTTATTTTCAGGTAATCGGGGTGGCACGCCACACTTCGCATATCAACATTGGAGGAAACGCCGAAGAGTCGGTCGTGTTGCCGTTCAGCACTATGCAGCAGGCATTTAATCAGGGGAGTGTGGTTCACTTTATGGCTATTACAGCCAAACCGGGAATTAAAGTGAAAGTGATTGAAGATAAAGTGCGCGAGGTATTGAAATCCCAACACAGTATTTCGCCCAACGACACTAAAGCCGTAGGAGGCTTTAATATCGAAGACCAGTTTAATATGTTTTTGTACCTCGGAATCGGTATTGCCACATTAATATGGGTGGTAGGTTTGGGAACCTTGTTTGCCGGTGCGGTTGGCGTAAGCAACATCATGTTGGTTACCGTGCGCGAACGCACAAAGGAAATAGGAATCCGCCGTGCGCTCGGTGCTACGCCAACCGATATCATCCGCCAGATACTTACTGAAAGCGTAGTGTTGACATTGATTGCGGGAATTTCGGGGTTGATGTTTGGTGTGGGGTTGCTTTCACTGGTTGGTATGGTATTGAGCTCGGGAGATCAGTTTTTCAAAGACCCTCAAATCAGTTTCAGTGTGGCTATTGGTGCATTTTTTATCCTGTTGGTAATTGGTACGCTGGCCGGATTTATACCGGCTAACCGGGCCATGAACATTAAACCTATTGAAGCGATACGTGAAGAATAAATGTGTTGATGTGTTGATTTGTTGATGTGATAATGTGATAATGTGATGATGTGGTGATGTGTCCCGAAAGCTTTCGGAAGTGATGATTTGGTAATGTGATATTTAAAGTAGAAACAAAAATAAAATATAACTCATAAATTAAAGCAATATGAAAAAGTTTTTTAAAATTGCCCTTTTGGTTTTGTTAGCAGCGGGAGTAATCTGGACATTTTGGTTCCTGTGGCAAAAATCCCGTCCGAAAGAAAAAAAATATACTATCGAGGCTGTCACTGTAGGTAGTATCGACAAGCGGACAGTAGCTACCGGAAAGGTAGAGCCTCGTAATGAGATTTTGATTAAACCGCAGATGTCCGGCATTATCGCCGAGGTGTACAAAGAAGCCGGCGATATTGTAAAAGCGGGCGATGTGATTGCCAAAATAAAGGTAATTCCGGATATGGTGAGCCTCAATAATGCAGAATCGAGGGTGCAACGAGCCCAGATAGCGTTTGACCAAACCAAAAAGAATTACGAACGCGATGCCAAACTGTATGCCGACAAAGTTATCTCAAAAGAGGAATTTGAAAGAACACAATTGCAATACAACAACGAAAAAGAAGACCTGAAATCGGCAAAGGATAACCTGAGCCTCACCCGCGACGGAATCACTGCCAGCAGCGCAGCCTACAGCAATACGCTGGTTCGGTCTACCATTTCCGGGACAATTCTGGATGTGCCTGTAAAAGTTGGAAATTCTGTTATTCAATCCAATAACTTCAACGACGGGACAACCATTGCCACCGTGGCCAATATGAGTGATATGCTTTTTGTGGGCAAGCTGGACGAAACTGAGGTAGGTAAAATCAAAGTGGGAATGCCTATGGACATTACTATTGGCGCTTTGCAGGACCAAAAACTGACAGCTACTCTGGAGTATGTTGCTCCGAAAGGAAAAGAAGAAAACGGAGCCATTATGTTCGAAATGAAAGCGGCCGTAAAAGTTCCGAAAGATGTTTTTGTCCGTGCCGGTTATAGCGCCAATGCTGAGATTATTTTTTCGAAAGCTGATAAAGTGGTAACCATTCCCGAAAGTTGTATTGAATTTGGTGGCGACACGGCTTTTGTGTATGTGCTTAAAACCAAAGAACCGCAAACCTTTGAAAAACGACAGGTTAAAATTGGTTTGTCCGACGGTATAAAAATAGAAGTGAAAAGCGGCTTGAAAACGAGTGACAAAATTCGTGGAGCCGAAATACTGGAAAAGAAACCGGAACCGAAGAAAGAGGAGAAGAAATAATGTGATGATGTGATGATGTGATGATGTGGTGATGTGATGATGTGATGATGAAATAATGTGGTAATTCTAATTTGTTTAATTCGAATAAATTCGAGTAATTAGTAAAAAATGAGAACAAAAATATTTATAATACTGGGTGTATTGCTTGCGTCGATGTTAGCTTCTGCACAGCAAAAACCCTGGACATTGCAGCAATGTGTAGACACGGCTTTGGCTAATAACCGCACGGTGAAACAGCAGGCATTGACAAAGAAAAACCGGGATATTGCCTACGAACAGGCTCGCAACAATTTGTTGCCTAACCTGAATGCTTCGGCCAGCCAGAACTGGAACTTTGGACGATCGCTTACGGTTGACAATACTTACAAGAGCACGAACTCCTCGCAGACTTCGTTCGGTATTTCCACGGGCCTGAATTTGTTCGATGGCATGAAGATGAAATATAATATCGACCAGAGCAAAGCCGATATGATGGCGTCGGAAGCTGATCTTGAAAAAACAAAACAGGATGTTACGATGAATGTGGCTTTGGGCTTTATGCAAATTTTAATGAACAAAGAGCTTTTGCAGATTGCCAACGATCAGCTAAGTCTTACCCGTAACCGGATTGAACAACGTAAAGCTCTGGTGGAGGCCGGCAAAATGGCCGAAGGCGAATTGCTCGAGTTGGTGGCTCAGGAATCAAAAGAAGATATGAACCGCATGCAGGCCGAAAATGCCCTGAAACTTTCGTTGCTTGACTTGGCTCAATTTCTGGAAATTGATCATTTTGAAGACCTCGATGTAGTGGCTCCATCCAATCTGTCGGAAAATGATTTGCAACTGCTTTCGGCCGATGCGGTGCTTGAAAGTGCATTAACCCACCGTCCCGAAATCAAAGGCGCCGAATACCGCCTCAAAAGCAGTGAATATAATGTGTTGGTGGCCAAAGGAAATTACTATCCATCGTTAAGCCTGGGAGCCAATTACGGTACCGGTTATTACAAACTGAGCAGTATGCCGAACAATAGTTTCGGTCAGCAGCTGAACGATAATATGAGTGCCTCAGTCGGGCTGAATTTGCGCATACCTATTTTTAATAAATTTGAAGTACGCAATGGAGTACGCTCGGCAGAACTGGGTGTGAAAAGCAGTAAAATTAATGTGGATAATGCCAAGCTGGAACTTCGGAAAACTATCCAGCAGGCTTATTACAATGCCGTGGGGGCTAAGGCTCGTTGGGATGCAGCCCGGAAATCAGAAGTTGCCAGTCAGGAAGCTTACCGGTTTGCCAATCAGAAATATGAAGCCGGAAGAGCCACGTTGTACGAACTGTACCAGGCCAAAAACAACCTGGCACAAGTGCTTGGCGAACAGGCACAAGCTAAATACCAGTACTTTTTCAGGGTAAAAATGCTGGAATTGTTGAAATAAAGGAATGTTGAATCAGAAGGGCGGAGGATTTGAAGTGGAAAATTAGCGAGTACTTACTACTTACTACTTACCTCTTACTACTGCCTCTTGCCCCTAAAAAAAGGAAACCATGAATGCAGATAACATTAAGTCGCAAATGCGAAAAGGATACCTGGAATATTGCATTCTGCTTATTCTAAGGAAAAAGTCTGCTTACACTTCGGATATTATTGCCGAACTGAAAGAAGCAAAACTAATTGTGGTGGAAGGAACGTTATATCCTTTGCTCACCAGACTGAAAAACAGCGAACTGCTCGATTACCGCTGGGAGGAATCGACACAGGGACCACCCCGGAAATACTACGAAATGACCCAGCAGGGAGCCGCTTTCCTGGCCGAACTGGAAACGGCATGGGAAGAAATCAATAATGTGGTAAAGAAAATCAAAGCCTCGCCGGGCTCTGCCGAAGGAGCCGCTTAAAGGGGATGTAACTGCCGAGAAATTATTATTCGTTTTATATTAGTAAAAATCCGCTCTTGCTCCTTTGGGAGTGCCAAGAGGCAAAATATTGATAAATATGAAAAAGACATTAACCGTAAATTTGAATAACATCGTTTTTCATATCGACGACGATGCTTATGAGATGCTCCAGACTTATCTTCACGAAATAGCCGATCATTTTCAGTCGGAAGATGAGAAAAAGGAGATTATGAACGACATTGAAGCCCGTATTGCCGAACTGTTCACGGAAAAGCTGCAAAGAAACAAAAATGTGATTAACCTGGAAGACGTGCAGGAAGTGGTGGAAATTATGGGAAAACCGAGCCAGTATACCGACGAAGGCGAGGAACATGAAGAGCCCCGTTCAGATAAAAAAGCGCAACGGACGCGCCGTTTTTACCGCGATCCGGAAAATGCCATCCTGGGCGGTATTGCCGGAGGGCTGGCTGCTTATTTCAATATTGATGTTACCTGGATTCGTATTATACTTGTGGCATTGGTATTTGTAGGTGTTGGAATTATCATACCTATTTATATTGTGGTTTGGCTGGTGGCTCCTCAGGCTGTTACTGCTTCGCAACGCCTGGAAATGCAGGGCGAAGACGTGACGGTGGAGAGTATTAAAACCGAGCTGAACAACGCTAAAAGTTACGTGGAAAGCGAAAAATTCAAACAATCGGCTGCCACTGTAGGCGAAAGGATGCTTGAAGTATTGCGTGTAATATTGAAAGTTGTATTCGGATTTGTGGGGGCTATACTCGGAATTGCCGGCGTTGTACTGGTAGGAGCTCTTATTTTTCTATTGTTCTTTATTATTTTCGAGCCGTCGGTTATCAATGAATTTTTCCCGGATTTAATATCGAACTGGACTGTTATTACGCCCGACAAAATGGTCATGCTTATAATTTCGCTTATCCTGCTGGTGGGATGCCCTATTTTTATGCTTATTTACTGGGCTGTTCAGATTATTTCCGGACGCCGGACCTTATCGAAAACTGCTTCGTGGGTAGTGCTTATTCTGTGGCTTGCCGGTATGTTTATGTTCTATAGCATTGGGGCAAATACATTTATACATCTACATAAAAGCAATGGGCAACCGTTTTCTATCTCCTGGTCCGACAAAGACTCTCCCGAGACAGATGAAGTACGCACTGCCGAGCCATTTAATGCTATTGAAGTTTCGGGTAATATTGAGTTGACTCTGGATAGCGACAGCACCAAACAAATAACAGTTACTACCCAGCAGGACTATTTACCAAACGTAATTACCAAAGTAGAAAACGGTGTGTTGCACATTTATGCCGAAAAGATTTTTCTGAACCGCACGGTAAAAGTACACGTTCCGGCCGATTCTATCCGAAGCATAAAAGCTACCGGAGCTTGCAAAGTAACTACGGCAGCAAGCCTTGTGTCGCCTGAATTCGACCTGAAACTGACCGGAGCATGCCAGGCCGACATGGATTTGCAGATTGCAGGTTTGTGCCGTTTGGATATGGCCGGAGCTTCGCAGGCCACCCTGAAAGGAACCTGTAGCGACTTGCGGGTGGAAGGCACGGGTGCCTGTCAGCTCGAAGCTTACGACCTGATAGCTAAAACCGCAGATATAAAAGTTACCGGAGCGTCGCAGGCAGAAGTCTATGCTTCTGAACACCTCGATGCAACGGCTACCGGTGCCAGCCAGATCGACTGCAAAGGAAGCCCCAAAACTGTAAACAAAAACACGCATATAGGGTCGGAAATAAGAGTGCAATAAAGCGGAGCTATTGCGGTTTATATTACGCGTTTAATACTAAAAGCCCTAGAAACATAAGTTTTTAGGGGCTTTTCTGTAGTTTTTAAGTTTTTAATAGCATTTAATGATCTGTTTTTAGCTCCGCCCCCCTGTCCTCAATGGGGGGCAGAAAGGTTCTCTTAAAGTATATTTTACGTCTTAGTTGTGGTATTAAATCCGCGACTATGTCTTAAGCCCCCATTTGGGGGTTGGGGGCCTGTGACTTATACTTTTATTTGGCAATTGGCACCTCCGTGCTTGTTACCTTACCTGCATTGCGGCGGGTGGTGCGTGCTTTCACCTGCGTTTTGTAATACTCAATCAGGTCGTTCAGTTCGTTAGCCAGTGGTTGGTAGTCCGTTGTTTCATATTCTGTACTGCAATACTCAATAGCATCCAGCAGTGCCACCACCTGTTTGCTGGTTTCCACACGTATGGCACGTACGTCTATATTTTCTGTAGTCGAATTATCTTCGGTGCGTTGCAGGAATACTGAAGCAAACTGGGCGTTAACAACCCGTAGTTGTTCAAACAAAGGAGTCAGATGGAGCGCTTCGGCTGCCGCTTTGACCTCCGCTTTAGCATCGTAATCTGCCAACAGATCGTTAATGCGTTTGGTTTCGGCGTTGTAGTTAGTTGTGGCAATGTCGTTGCCATGAATGCTGAAAAAATGCTTCATCACCTCCACGTGTGGCACCATGTCGGGCAGGCTTAGTTTGCCATAAATTTTTACCTGAGCCTGTATGCCGTTTAACAGCACATCGCGCTCTGTGTCCAAATCCACCATTTTGTTGCTTAACACATTGCTCAATTCCTGCGCTTTGATTTTAGCCAATTGCGGCAACAGAACCGTTACCCGTGTATAAGGCTTTTCGAGATGCAAAGTAGCCGGGTTGTGCTTACGCGTAATGTTCGATAATTGTTCAATAAACAAAGGAAATTCGCTGTTCCAAAGGTTGTTGAGATTAACCCGTGAGATTTTTACTGACATAATTAAGTCGTTTTTAGTTCATTTGTATTAGAAAATTGTTAATGCAAATATAATCGATGTTTTTAACCTAATGCGGTTGCTCCACCTCACATTAAATTTAATTAACATTAAATACGGTTCATTAAGAAAAAGTTAAATTTGATATTTTCCGGTTTGTAGCGGAAGAGTGCAATCTGTCGGGGCTTGCTGCCACGTTGTGGCAAATGTTCCAAATCTTCGGGCAGCCTTGCCACAACGTGGCAAGTATCAATTTTTTCCCGGTGGCGCTTGCCACGCTGTGGCAAACGCGAAAAATTTTTCGGGCGTCCCTGCCACGTTGTGGCAAGTTCCCCAAAAAAACGGGGCAAGCTTGCCACAACGTGGCAAGGGCAAACTAATTTTCAGCGGAGTTGCTACGGTGTGGCAAGCACCAACTAAATCCGGATTTGCATAATCAGTTAAATGTTCTTCAGCAGATTTCATTATTATGTAAAAAAGATTGGGTACTTTTGGGGGCTGAAGACCAATTGGCTGAGATTATATGACTAATGCGGGAATATAAGTGATTGGGTGGTTATATCAATAGTTGGGGTTTGTAAAAGTAATTGAGTACTCATATACATAGGTGTTATGTGCAACAGCAAAAAATGAAAAAGAGCGACTTTGTTAGTTCAAAAATCTTTGACGAACTGTCCGTTCAGCGACTTGACTTGACGATTCTGTAATGACAGAATTTGCTGACTTTCGGACTTTTGCTTGGTGGACAATACTTCGCAGATTTTCAAGGGAAGAAAAGACAGAATAACTATTTATCATTTCGACTATTGAACATTACGACTAAAAAATGTATGAACGCGATTTTACAGTTGACAATCTTCTAAATCGAGAAAGACAGAAAAAACAAAGTTGCCATTTTTGAGAGCTTTTCTCTTTGCTGACACCTCTAAAATGATAGGTTTATGAAAAAAATAATACTATTGACAGTAAGTTGCGTTTTAATGTTCAGTACGACAGCACAAATAAATGCAAAAATACAGAAAGAAACTCTCGGGCAAAACATTCTCATTTGTATGACTTTAACGAATAATAGTGGACACCCGATTCATGTCATCGATGGTAGTATGATTGGAGATGATGGTGGTATTGAAAATAATGGTAATACGTATATAGTTTTTTCTTCTTATGACGCAAATAACAACTTGTTAGAAACTTCAGATAAGATACCATTTACGCTTTCAGACCCAGGAATCAGAAAACCCGCAATAAAGTTTGCTGTTGATCAATCATGGACTTCAAAAAGAATTTTATTTACAATTACAGGTTGTGTTGGTATTTTTAGCAAAAATAGCAATATGAATGTGAAATATATAAAGGCAAAGATTCATGTTTGTTACGCAAGACCTGACACTGATGACTCTTTTAGAGAATTGGATATTAACGTTAGTCAAATCGATTTATAAAACACTAAATATTGTCTTTTGAAAAGTGAAAAATACTGGCTGAAATCGCATGACAAAAACAAGAAAACAAACTAATCTCAACAAGCTGCTAGCCCCATGCTGCCGCGCGATTGTATCGCGTGGGAGTCAAATTATTTTATTGAAAGTTTGCCACACGATGCAATCGTGCGGCAGCGTACGCCAAAGTTCGAATACTCCTATACACACATATACTGGACGTTTTGTTTATATGTGCATTAGACCAAAGAATTTGGAATGGCATAAAATAGAAAAACGCGAACCAATTTCCCGGTTCGCGTTTTTCTTATCTAAAGTCTTTATCTTATTCTCCCCACGCCTGGCAGGTACACACCAGATTCCGGTCGCCATAGGCGTTATCGACGCGCGCCACGTTTACCCAGAATTTATTTTCGGCTACCCAGTCAGTAGGGTAAGCCGCTTTTGCACGGCTGTAAGGATGGTTCCATTCGCCGGAAACAATGCTGTATTCGGGGTGTGGCGAGTTGAGCAACACATTGTCGGTTTTGTCTGCCGTGCCGTTTTCTACTTCTTTTATTTCCTCGAAGATCTGCAACATGGCTTCGGCAAACCTGTCCAGTTCAGCCAATGATTCACTTTCCGTTGGCTCTATCATCAAAGTACCATGCACAGGGAACGAAAGGGTAGGAGCGTGGAAGCCATAATCCATTAATCGTTTGGCAATGTCCGTTTCCGTTACACCCGAAGTGGCTTTGAAGTTACGCGCTTCCAGAATCAGTTCGTGTCCTACGCGGCCTCTCTCGCCGGTGTAAAGCACTCCGTAACTGTCTTTCAACCGTGCAGCCAGGTAATTGGCATTCAGGATGGCAACTTGGGTTGAACGGGTTAATCCCGCTTCGCCCATCATGCGGATATATCCGTAGGTAATGGCCGTTACGCTGGCGCTGCCGTATGGCGCTGCCGAAACGGTGTTTTGTCCGAATGTTTTGCTGGGCAGGAATTCTGCCAGATGTCCGGCGCAGCAAATAGGACCAACGCCCGGGCCGCCACCACCATGCGGAATGGCAAAGGTTTTATGCAGGTTCAGGTGGCAAACATCAGCTCCGATTGTTCCGGGGTTTGTCAGTCCAACCTGAGCGTTCATGTTGGCTCCGTCCATATAAACCTGGCCGCCGTTGGCATGAATAACATCGCACATGTCTTTGATTCGTTCTTCGAAAATTCCGTGGGTGGAAGGATAGGTAATCATGCAACCTGCCAGTTTTTCCTTGTTGGCTTCGGCTTTTTCTTTCCAGTCGTTCCAATCGGTGTTCCCACCTTCATCGCATTTCACCACTACTAAGTTGAATCCGGCCTGAACGGCGCTGGCCGGATTGGTTCCGTGTGCCGAAGCAGGAATCAGCAACGTGTCGCGTTGCGTTTCACCTTTCGATTTGAAGTATTCGCGAATGGTCATTAGCCCGGCATACTCACCAGCAGCTCCTGAGTTTGGTTGCAGGCTGCATGCTGCAAAACCGGTGATAGCTTTCAAATACTCTTCAAGTTCGGCCAGCATTTCGTTGTAACCTTCGGTTTGGTCAGCAGGAGCCAGCGGATGTATTCCGCCAAGTTCCGGTTTGCTCATAGGTAACAATTCCGAAGCGGCATTCAGTTTCATGGTACACGATCCCAGCGAAATCATGGAATGGGTGAGTGAAATATCTCGTCGTTCCAGTTTTTTGATGTAACGCATCATTTCTGTTTCACTGTGGTAGCGGTTGAAAACTTCATGGGTCAGGTAAGCCGAAGTACGTTCCAGGCTTTCGTCCATGGAAGTCAGGCCTTCCAGATCTTCCTCATCTGCAAAAACCGGCGAGTTACCATCGGCCGTTG
>CAYSTC010000036.1:0-35310 GCA_964433885.1 uncultured Paludibacter sp.
CACTTACAGTTAAAGTTCCTCCACTGGAGCTGCGGTTAAATCTGGCGGTTCCAAGGTTGAAGGTTCCGGCAATGTTCAAATTGCCGTAAACAGTTTGGGCATTTGTAGAGCTGACAGTGGTTGTGCTGGAGCTTTCTACAGTTAGCGTATTCCATCCATAATTTCCGTTGCCGGTAATGGTTTGAGTTGTTCCGTTTAGAAAAACATTGATGTCGTCAACCGAATTGCTTCCAATCATATCCCAGGTTCCGGTGCAATTTATATTTCCTGAAATATAAAAGCTATGCGGTTGGTTTCCATTAGTTGTGGATGTTATTCTACTTCCTGAATTTACCGTGACATTCCCTGTTGTAAATGTTATAGAACTTGTGGATCCAAATATTAATGTACCTGTTCCGCTTCCGCCCACTTGTAGGCTTGAGCAAGTTGCGTCGGTTGCCAATGTAACCGTATAACCACCCTGAATGATTACGTTATCTCCGGCGATTGGATAGATACCGGCTCCAACTGCACTTCCACCCGATGTTAATGACCAGGTTGTACTTGTATTCCAGGTTCCGCTTGCTCGGGAATAATAAGTGGTTGCGTAGCTGCATGTGCTGTACAAAAGCAAAAAAAGAAGTATGCTTAAGAATGCTATAAATGTGTGGTTTGCTTTGGATGACAGAGCTTTGATGTCTGAAATATTAGCTGTTTTTTCTTTGTTGATAAATTTTGCTGTTGCGTAGAGCTTTTTCATATCTGAGTCTTTTCTTTTAGGTTGAGACAAAAGTAAGTGTCGAAACTTTGAAATACATACAAATATAATGTATATCGGGAAATAACGGAGGCACAAATAAAATGTAGCACAATGTATTACAGTTGCTAAATATAATACGACAATGCTGAATCGAAAAGTATTTGTATTTAAATCTGAAACTTTTATTCTTTGTGTAACTTGGTCAAACAGACTTCTTTTTGTGCGAATACCACGGCGTAACCAGATGCAGGAAATCAAATTTGTTGTCGGTGTTTGACTTGTTGTTTTGTAGTAATGTAGCATAATATGCTACTTATATTTGAATTATAGTTTTTGATTAGGACTGTTTGTCGTTTCGGAATTATGTAAAATGTGAATTAAAAGGTACAATACGACTTTTTTTGATAACAAAAAATAACTTTTGAAAACAAATTTTAAAGATGCAAAGTGCAGTGTAGGTCAAATCGATTCAAGATTCCTCAAAAATTCTTTTCCCGTGGAAAATGATGTTTTTTTGAGAATGCGATGAAATGACACGCGCAGGCTGTTAGGAGTTTTGCCCATTAGAGTGGCAATTTCATCGATCGATATTTTAAGGGAGAGGTAGCCGCAAAGGTATAGTTCATTGTTCGAAAATTCCGGAAACAGAGCTGTTAGCTGATCCATGCGTTCCTTGCTGATAATTACTACCGGTTTGTTTTTTGTATTTTGACCTTCGGAAAAATCGGAAGTGACTATTTCTTCCAGAATATTCTTTCCGGGCTTATTCAGGTAGGGTCTGAGACGTTGTGCTTCGCGGCTGAAAGACTGCGAAAGTTCTTGTATGTGTATCTGATTGGTTGTGCTTTTTTCGTAGAACTGAATCAGAATCTGATCTGCATTGTCCGGAAAGGGGCATGCTTGTAAATGGATTCCGCTGATTGTTTTATCGAACCGGCGAATGAGGATTTCTTTGTTGACAGGTTCAGAACTTTTGCTGATCAGCCGGAACAGCTCACTGGCACGATGTGAGTCAATAATCATGTTTGAGAGGTTTTGTTTGTCGAAAATAAAATCCTCCTTGGTTATGGCTCCGAAAAACTGAATTGCTTTCTGATTCACGTCCAAAATAATTCCATGCGAATCGACAATCAGAGAGCAAACGGGCATCCAGTCGAAAACGGTTGCCAGGTCCGGTCTGTGTTTTTCTGTATTGTCTGAGCCTTCAGTAAACATGTTGGATTGAGAATTAATATTGGACAATCATTCTACGAAGATATAAAAAATGCCTGAACAAAAAAATCGGAGTGAAACAGGGCGTTTCACTCCGATTGTAAGTATTCTGGTTTCAGAATGGATTAGTTGCCACGGATAGCAGCAATACCCGGAAGAACTTTACCTTCCATGTATTCCAGCATAGCACCACCACCGGTTGAAACATAACTAACTTTATCAGCCAGTTTGTTTTTGTTGATAGCAGCTACCGAGTCACCACCACCAATCAGGGTGAATGCACCGTTAGCAGTTGCTTCAGCCACAGCGTGAGCAATCGCAGTTGTACCTTTTGCAAATGCCTCCATTTCGAATACACCCATTGGGCCGTTCCAAAGAACTGTTTTTGAATTTGCAATTACGTCGCTGAAAGTTTTGATAGTGTCATCGGCAATATCCAATCCCATCCAACCTTCAGGAGTTTCGTCGGTTTTCGATACGCATGTAGCAGCATCAGCAGCAAATTTATCAGCATTTACAGCGTCGGTTGGGATGTAAACGTTTACACCTTTAGCTTTCGCTTTGTTCAGGATTTCAAGAGCCAGATCCAGTTTGTCGGCTTCGCAAAGCGAGTTACCAATTTCGCCACCCTGAGCTTTGATGAAAGTATAAGTCATACCACCACCGATGATCAGGTTTTGAACGCGATCAAGCAGGTTTTCGATAATCAGGATTTTGTCAGATACTTTTGCGCCACCCATGATAGCGGTGAACGGAGCCTGAGCACTTGTAAGTACAGTGTCCATAGCTTTCAACTCGCTGTTGATCAGGAATCCGAACATTTTGTTTTCTTCAGTAAAGTAGTCAGCAATAACGGCAGTAGAACCGTGAGCACGGTGAGCAGTACCGAATGCATCGTTTACATATACGTCAGCGTATGAAGCCAGTTTTTTAGCAAACTCTTTTTGTTTTTCTTTCAACGCTTTTTTAGCTTCTTTTTTAGCTTCTTCGGTTTCGAATTCACCACGTGGTTTGCCTTCTTCTTCTTCGTAGAAGCGGAGGTTTTCCAATAACAAAATTTCACCGGCCTGCAAAGCGGCAGCCTGAGCATCAGCATTTGCACAATCTTCGGCAAATTGAATTTTTTGGCCAACACGTTCTTCTACAGCTGAAATGATTTGTTTCAATGAGAATTTAGGATCCGGATTTTGTTTCGGACGGCCCATGTGCGACATCAGGATTACTGAACCACCATCAGCCAGAATTTTTTTGATTGTTGGCAATGCTCCGCGAATACGGGTATCGTCGCTAACTGCACCTGTTTCTTTGTTCAATGGTACGTTAAAGTCCACACGAACGATTGCCTTCTTTCCGGCAAAGTTAAATTTGTCAATAGTTTGCATAACTTATAGTTTGAAAGTTTGATAATTTTCAGAATCAACAAAAGTAACTGAAGCGTCAAAAATCGTTTCCCCTTAATAATGAATAAAAAGGCAGAAAACATTTTTTGATTTCGAACTGTTACTTTTCGGGTGCAAAGGTACAAAAAAAGTTACAGAATCAGAGTGATTTCTTACTATGTATTTTACCGCAATTTACCGATTTTTATCATTAAAAATAATAAAGAAATTTTTCTCTAATGAATATATATTCGTATATTTGTAACGTTTTTCCAAAATAGATAATTCGAACTTAAAAAATAAAAATTATTATGTCAAAAGTAACCGTAGTAGGTGCCGGAAATGTAGGCGCTACCTGTGCAAATGTGCTTGCATTCAAAGAAGTAGCAGATGAAGTAGTAATGCTTGATGTGAAAGAGGGTGTTTCTGAAGGTAAAGCATTAGATATGCTTCAAACAGCAGCTTTGCTGGGTTTTGATTCTAAAATTGTTGGTTGCACCAATGATTATGCGCAAACTGCCAATTCAGATGTTGTTATTATCACTTCAGGTATTCCACGTAAACCGGGAATGACCCGCGAAGAGTTGATCGGTGTTAACGCTGGCATCGTAAAAAGTGTAGCTGAAAACATTTTGAAATTCTCTCCAAACGCAATTATCGTGGTGGTAAGTAACCCTATGGATACCATGACTTATTTGGCATTTAAATCATTAGGCCTTCCAAAAAACAAAGTAATTGGTATGGGTGGTACTTTGGACAGCTCACGTTTCAAATGCTATTTGAGCAAAGCGTTGAATGCTAACCCAACTGAAATTGAAGGTATGGTTATCGGTGGACACGGCGATACTACCATGATTCCTTTGACACGTTTTGCTTCTTACAAAGGTCGTCCGGTTGCTGATATTCTTGATGCTGACACGTTGAAAAAAGTAGTTGCCGACACTATGGTTGGTGGTGCTACTCTGACAGGTCTTCTTGGAACTTCAGCCTGGTATGCTCCGGGTGCTGCTGCAGCTTATTTGGCTGAAGCTATTATCCACGATCAGAAAAAAGTAATTCCTTGCTGCGTGTACCTGGAAGGCGAATACGGACAAAACGATATCTGTATCGGTGTTCCAGTATTGATCGGCAAAGATGGTGTGGAAGAAATTATCGACTACAAACTGAACGCTGAAGAAATCGCTTTGTTTGAAAAGAGCGCTGCTGCCGTACGTGCTACTAACGATGTGTTGAAAGAAATCAACGTATTGTAATTCAAAATCTACGTATAATATAAAGGTCGCAATAAGAAATTATTGCGGCCTTTTTTTCTAATCACAGGCCTGTTTTTAGCATGTATATTTCTTATTTCGTTGATCTCAATTTCTCTTTTTGAGACCAAAATCACCTAAAGTTCAATAGATTAAAAATAATTAACTCGAAAATTTATTGCAAGTCAACGCAAATTATCTACCTTTGTACTAATTTCAAATTAATAGATTATACAACTCGTTTTGTCATGTTAGAATCACATCAGTATTTACGTCAGTTTTCCATCAAGCCATCGGTTCAACGATCGGCTGTGATGAATTTTTTATTGAGAAACCGCATTCATCCCACTATCGATGAAATTTATTCGGCTTTGAGTCCGAATATGCCTACTTTGTCTAAAACAACGGTGTATAATACGCTTGATCTGTTTGTAGAGAAAGGTGCTGTAAGAGCTTTGGCCATTGATGAACGTAATGCCCGCTATGATGTAGACATTTCAGCCCATGCTCACTTTATTTGCAGAAGTTGTGGAAAGGTACATGATATATTCAATGTTAATCCAACCTATTTTCAGCTTCCGCAAAGCGATAAATTTCAAATTGATGCCGTAGAAATTTCATATTCGGGTATATGTGATGTTTGCAAAGGCAATTAAGACGATTTAAACTATTTTTTAAATAAGCACGCTTTTTTAAGTGTGCTTATTTTTTTATACCTTTGACAACAAACATTGAGCATCTGGTGCTGATAAAGCCGGCAATTTCTTACTGAGGGAGTTTAATGTGATTCACGTATTTAACTGTTGATAAATTTATTCGTAATCTTATGTGGTATTTTATCGGTTTCACTGCGTTTGTTAGTTTGTTGTATTTTGCTCTGATCCTGACTTTTATCATGGGTTGGAAGTGCATATATCCGTTTGTACCCAAAGGAAATGAAGTGTTGACTTCGTTGATTTCGGTAGTGGTGGCTTGCCGGAACGAAGATGGTCACATCAGGCAGTTGATTGCCTGTCTGGCGCAACAGAGTAATCAGAATTTTGAGCTCATCCTGGTCAATGATCATTCTACGGATGCTACCCGCAAGTATATAAAAGCAGCGCAAACTCAATATCCTAAAATTCAGTTGGTGGATGCAGTGGGTTATGGAAAAAAGAATGCATTGAAAGAGGGAATCCGCGAAGCCAAAGGAAACCTGATCGTAACCACCGATGCCGATTGTTTGCCATCTTATCACTGGTTGGAGTCTATAGCCAGTTTTCAACGGAGAAATAATTGCGATATGATCATTTGTCCGGTAAAACTGTCGGGTAAAGATTCTGTTTTTGCCTACCTGCAAGTGTTGGAATTCACGAGTCTGGTGGCTTCTGCGGCGGGAGCGGCTGGAGCCGGAATGCCGGTCTTGTGTAACGGTGCCAATCTGGCTTTTACCCGCAAAGCGTGGCTGGCTTGTCAGGAGGATTTACATCCTGAAGAACAGTCGGGAGACGATATATTTTTGCTGGAAAGCGTAAAAAAACGGGGCGGAAAAATTCGTTTCCTGAAATCAGAATCTGCATTTGTAACAACAACACAAGCCGAAAATCTGTCAGAACTGATAAAGCAACGAAGACGCTGGTCGGCAAAATCAAGGCTTTATACCGATTGGCAGCTTATTTTTACGGCTTCGACAGTATTTGTTACCAGTTTGTTATTGGTACTTTTGGCAGCTTTATCGTTTTACAGGATAAATTATTTATATGTTTTTGCGGGGCTGTTTTTCTTTAAATATGTGGTTGATTCTGTTTTCCTGTCAACAGTCAGCAAATTTTTTCAATTGAATACTATTTGGTTGTATTCATTTTTGTTATCCATTTTCTACCCATTCTACATTGTTTTTGTGGCAGTTTCGTCGCTTGCTTTCCGACCGAAGAAATGGAATTAAACGAGGCGTAAATTCATTTTACCGGGTAATATAAAGCACATCTCCGGATAGGTTTGCCTTGTATCGTCTGAGCGTTTCTTTTGCCGGGCCTGAGGTGGGATTCCCGATTCCATACGATATGTCGAAAACTGTTTTGCAACTGTCGCAAATGGCTTGCCCCTTGTCATTGGGGTGTACTCTGGTTTTTTGTTTAACCTCATAAGGACAAGCCATATCAAAGGCGTAATAGTTTCCATCAAATCCGGTATATACCAAAATCCCACCATAGCCAATATAATCGGATACATACCTTTTGGTCTCGAAAACAAGGTATTTGTTGTAAGAGTTTCTGAATGTGGGGTAGGTGGTTGTCAGGTTTAAATCCAGCTGCACCGGAAAGTCGGGAATAGATGATTTGTACGTGTCATCGCAACTCACAAATTGCAGTGTAAGCAGACTAACCAGCAGGTAATACTTTAAGGAATTCATGAGTGAATATTTTTAGATACAATTATCCCAATTCCCCGATTCGCCAGAGCTCATCGTTGGTGAATGTTGAGTTCTGAAGAGCGTCGATATTGTCCTGCAGTTGCTTCACTGAGCTGGTTCCGATGATTACAGAATTAACCTGTGGTTTGTGCAGGCACCACGCGAGCGCCATCTGGGCCAGGGTTTGCCCACGCTGAATGGCCATTTCGTTCAAATTGCTTATCTTTTGGATAAGCTCAGGGGTAAGCTGGCTTTTTTGAAGAAAGCCGTAGCTGTGTGCCGCCCGCGAATTTTCCGGGATTCCGTTCAGGTATTTATCGCTGAGCATGCCCTGCGCCAGCGGCGAGAATGCAATAAACCCAACGCCGTTTTCTTCGGCTAAAGGCAACACGCTTTGTTCGATGTCGCGGGTGAAAATATTATACCGATCCTGATTGATCAGACAGGGCGTTCCGTTCTGATGTAGTATACGGTATGCTTCGCGGGCAACTTCGGTAGGGTATTTTGAAATACCAACATACAATGCTTTTCCTTGTTTTACCATGTCGGATAGTGCCCCCATGGTTTCTTCCAGCGGAGTGTTTGGGTCGTAGCGATGCGAGTAAAAAATATCCACATAGTCGAGTTGCATGCGTTTCAGGCTTTGCTCCAGGCTTGCCATTAGGTATTTGCGCGAGCCACCATCTCCGTAAGGTCCTTCCCACATGATATGCCCGGCTTTTGAACTGATAATCATCTCGTCGCGGTAGCCGGCGAAATGTGTTTTCAGCATTTTGCCAAAGTTGGTTTCGGCACTGCCAAATGGAGTTCCATAGTTGTTAGCCAAATCGAAATGCGTAATGCCATGGTCAAAAGCAAATTGTATCATTTTCAATGCTTCATCGGCATCGTCCACATCTCCGAAGTTATGCCATAGGCCTAGGGAAATACGTGGAAGTTTCAAGCCGCTTTTGCCGCAGTTTTGATAACCAACAGAGTTTGAATAACGATCAGGAGCCGGAGTGTATGTGGTTTTGGACATGATATTTTAGATATTTGAATGTAATGAAAACGCTCAAAGGTGCAAAGGCACGCTTTGAGCATTTTGGATGTTTTGTTAGAATTTTACGGCAGGTGCTTTTTCGCTTCCCTGTTCTGCTTCGAAATACGGTTTTTTCTCAAAACCTCCGAACGAAGCAATGATGCTTTTTGGAAACCTGCGGATAGAAGCATTGAATTCTTTAGCCAGTTCATTGAATCGGCTGCGTTCTACCGATATCCTGTTTTCAGTTCCTTCAAGTTGAGCTTGTAATTCAAGGAAATTCTGGTTTGCTTTCAGGTCTGGATAATTTTCGGTAATCATCAGCAGTTTACCTAACGCAGAACTTACCTGCCCTTGTGCTGCCTGAAATTCCTGTAGTTTTTCAGGAGTTAGTTTTTCAGGGTCAATAGTTACCTGTGTCGCTTTTGCACGGGCAGCAACAACTCCCTCGAGCGTTGAGCTTTCGTGGGTTGCATATCCTTTCACGGTGGCTACTAGGTTTGGTATGAGATCGGAACGACGTTGGTATTGGCTTTCGACATTAGCCCACTGGCTGTTTACATTTTCTTCTTGTGTAACAAAACCGTTATAGCCCGACATTCCCCATAAAAACAGAACTACAATAAGACCAATAACTGAAAGTAAGATAATAGTGCTCTTTTTCATTGTGATAATTTTTAATTGTTTGATTCAAATCAGAATTGTAAATCTTTATAGAAAAGATAAGAAATATATATAACAGAAATTACCAGCCACTTGTTGAGCCACCTCCGCCTGACATTCCTCCGCCAAAGCTTCCGCCTCCGCTAAAACCGCCTCCACTGCCAAAACCGCCACCGCCGCTGAATAAGCTTCCGGCAGCAGCTCCTCCGATAATGGCGCCACTCGTACGGGTCAGACGGGGTATATTGTCGTTGTGATTTTCTTCGTGTCCGCAAAACTTGCACCGGTATGTAGTGCGTTGTGTGCCCGCGCTGATATAAGTGGGTGCCACCACTGTGCGTTTACTTTCCAGAATAAATGCTTTTGTGTGGCATTTAGGACATTCGGAGTAGGCACTCGGTTTGTCAAGCGTAAAAATGGCTTCGTTCTTACAAGAGTCGCAAAGGAAAACATCGTAGTCAACGGCATGTAGTTGTTCTTCGAATTGCTGGGCCAGTTTCAAATGTTCATCTTCTTCTTTTTCCGACAGGATGTGCATTTTTCCTCCGCAAACATTGCATGGGATTGGTTCGCGCCTGATTTTACGCATGGTTAACCGTCCGTAGATATCTGTTGGGATTACCGTGAACGGAACCGGAATAATCAGCAGTAAAAATATCGGTTGCGAAAAGAAAAGAATCAGTACGAATCCGGCTATGGGCAGGAAAACGGAAAATATGCTTATAATCGCTGTTTTCTCGCTTTTTATGGCTTTAAAGCGGGCCAGATTGCTGATGAACTTTGTATTCTTTCTGGTTTTTTGAATTGAGTTGTTTAGCCAAATCCATGAAAGCAGGGCCAGAATAAGGTAAACTGCACCGGCCATGGGGAGTATTTCGTTCCAGGCAATTGGGGTTTCTGCTACTGCTTCTATCGGTTCTTTGCGGATAATGGAAGAAATGCGTTGCGCTGCAGAAAGCATTCCGGCATCGTAGTTGCCTTTCTTAAACTCCGGGATCATGTTTTCCAGTTGTATCCGTTTGCAGATGGCATCCGGTAAAATACCTTCAAGCCCGTAACCGGTTTCGAAGGTTACTTTTTTTTGATCCAATACAAATAAAACCAGAAAACCATTGTCCTGTTTGGCTTTCCCAATTCCCCATTCTTTAAAAAGGTTGGTGGCAAAAGGTTTGATTTCTTCATTTCCGATGGAGCTAACCGTCACAATGGCTACTTCGGCTCCGGTTTGCGACCTGAGCGAATCCAGTATGGTGTTGATTTGATCAACAGTTTCTTGTCTTAGAATGCCATCCGGATTGCTTACAAATGCATGAGCATTCGTTGTTATCGGGTTTGGAATGCTGGTTACTGTATATTCTGTTCCAAAAACAAAAACAGTAAGAGTACAAAATAGAATCAGAAGCAGCTTTTTCATAATTGTTCGGATTTAATAAGAGTCCAATAATTCAACGTTGAATTTTAATACAGAGTAAGGAGGAATCTTTGTGTTTGTTGTTGCAGTATCATATCCAAGAGCACTTGGAATGTAGAAAATGTAATTTCCTCCGTTTTGCATTTTGGGTAAGCCTTCCTTCCAGCCTTTGATGGTGTTGGCAAGGTATAACCAGGTGGTTCCACTGTCAAAAACAGATCCGTCAATCAAACTTCCGGTGTATCTGACACGGACAGCACTGTTTAAGTCCGGATGGCGTTGGTAGCCCTGATGAATCACTTTGTAGCACAATCCGCTTTTGGTTGTAACAAATCCGGAATCAGATTTATGGGCAGCATACCAACGTTCGTTCTGGAGTTTCCAGTCCATATAAATATCGTCCTTGCAAGAGGAGTGTATGATAGCCAATAAAAAAAGAGTAAAAGTAAATAATGCTGCTCGTTTCATATTTGTTGTGAGTTTATGAAGATATTGTTCTGATTGTCTGAAAATAGTTTGTAAAATTACAAATTAATCTTGTTTCTTTTTATATTGTTGTGAAAAAGATTTTCCTGCGAACTTTGGCATAGATCGTTTTGGACCCCAGCCAACAAAATTGAACGGGTATGTTCCTGCATTTTTCAACGCTCCGGGAAAAATATCAAATCCGATTCTTTTTGAGCTCATTAGCCTGAAGCCTTTCATGAGCCACTTCTCGGCTGCCGGGCGAAGGTTTTGCTCCACTGCTTTTCGCCTGTTGGACAATAAAATATCCGTCAGTGGAATTTTTACCGGACAAACTTCCACGCATTTTCCACACAGGGTAGAAGCGAAGCTCAAATGGGAAAAATCCTTGAATCCGCGTAAAAACGGAGTCAGAACCGATCCGATAGGGCCGCTGTATGTGGTGTTGTAAGTGTATCCGCCAATGGTTTTGTATACCGGGCAGCCATTCAGGCAGGCTCCGCAACGAATGCATGCCAGTGATTCATAGGCTTCGTCGTCGGCAAAAACGTTTGTTCGCCCGTTGTCGAGTAGAATCACTACCATTTTTTCCGGACCGTCCACTTCGTTTGCTTGCCGTGGACCGGTAAAAATGGTATTGTAAGCCGTGATTTGTTGGCCTGTACCATGTGCTGCCAACAGTGGATAAAATAAACCCAGCTGTTTCATTTCAGGGATAATTTTTTCTATCCCGGCAATGACGATATGTACTCTGGGAAAGGCAGTAGACATCAAACCGTTTCCTTCATTTTCGGTAACCGAAATTCCGCCAATGTCAGCAATCAGGAAGTTAGCACCCGTTACGCCGACCTGAGCTGTTGTATATTTTTTTCGAAGAACCTGACGTACATATTCAGTCATTTCCTCCGGAGTGCTGTCAATCGGTGTGCCGAATTTTTCGTTGAAAAGTTTAGCAATGTCACCTTTCGATTTGTGCATGGCCGGTGTAACAATGTGGTAAGGCCGTTCGCCGGCTACCTGCACGATAAACTCGCCCAAATCGGTTTCTACTGATTCGCACCCCATTCGTTCGGCTGTTTCGTTCAGCTCAATTTCCTCAGTAGTCATCGACTTGCTTTTTACAAGCAGTTTTGCCTCGTTTTCCCGAAGAATTTGTTCAATATAATTTGTTGCTTCATCTGTGTCCTTAGCCCAAAGCACTTCAACGCCGCGGGCGCTGATCATTTCTTCAAACTGAAGCAGATATTTGTCCCAGTTTTGCAACACATCGCGCTTAATGGCTGCTGCCTGCATTTTGGCAGCTTCCACGTTGTTGTAGCGTGCCATTCCTTTACTCACAGCAGTATCGTAGCGCGAGATATTGAACTTAATCGTGTTCCGGTGTTTTACGTCGAAAGCGATTGCTTCTGCAGCGTGTGTAAATTTATGGGATTGCGACATGTGTTAGTTTGTAGTCAGTAGTTTTAGTTTGTAGTCAGAAAGGTTATTTTTCAAACGTAAATGAGAAACTTCCTACACGGTTTCCGTCGATAAAAAATTCTGCCCTGTAATTGCCTTTTGGTAAAATTTCGCCCACTTTCCAGTAAATCACATCGCTTTTGGCATCGCCGGTATATTCAAAACTTTTGCTTGCAGAATATTCAATTTCTTTATTCTCATACGCAAAAACGTTGTTGGAACTCTTGGTCAATACATCGCCATCGGGACGGGTTATTCTCAGGTAAATGGTTTTTTCGCCCGGTTGAGCCGTTACATTTTTGGCAACGGTATAGTTGAATTGCAGATTGGCGGTTTGTGAAAACCAACTGGTTTTTTTTCCTTTGTTGTTTAGCGGGGTCATACTGAAGTTGGTAACTTCCATGATGGCTGCCCGGGAAACAACCTGATGCAGGCTTTCTTTCTCTTTTGATAGTTGTTCTACTGTTTCGCTGGCAGCCTGAAATTTCTTCTTAACTTCTACGTTTTCAGTTTTCAGAATATGATTGGCTGCGTTTAATGAATCGATCTGGTTTACATACTGAATCATGACTTTGCGCACAGTTGCCAATTCTTTTTTCAATTCGGCAATGCGTTTGGCATTAGTCGATTTGGTTACACGTAGTTCATCAAGCAGTTGTTGAACTTTGGTTTTCTGATCATTCAGCAATTTTACCAGAGAATCGTTGTGGATATTCGATGTATAGCCATCAAATTCCTGATTCATATCAGTGAATTCTTTTTCAATTTGTTGTTTTTCGAAATTCATTTGTTCAACTATTTCAGCTACCTCGGCTTCTTTCTGATTAGCCTGGCGAATGAAATAGAAAACAGTAAATGCCAGGGCTAAAATAATCAGGGCTCCGGCAATCATTATAATCAGATTCTTTCTTTTTTGATCCATCATTGAGAATTATGCTTTATCTATTTCTTCGTTTAGAGTGTTGTAAGTATTTTTTCCAGTTTTATACCTCTTGAGCCTTTTATTAAAACGTAGTTGTTTTGGATCGGGTGTTTTTCAATATAACTTTGAAGATCAGTTACATTGTCGAAACATGAATAACTGTTGTTTGTTTTTTTGAATTCCGGACCCACGAGCAGTACATTTTTGAACTCGTTTTGTTGCAGCAGGTCAACCACTTGTTGATGTTCTTTGTCGCTTTGCTCGCCCAATTCAAGCATGTCTCCCAAAATAAGGGTTTTAGATTCTACGTTCATTTGAGCAAAATTCAGAATGGCAGCACGCATACTGGTTGGGTTGGCATTGTAAGCATCGACCACCAACTTGTTGTGTTCGGTTACGGTCAATTGCGAACGGTTATTCTGTGGAATGTAATTTTCCAGTCCGGTTTTGATTTGTTCGCCGGTAAGCCCGAAAAAGTTTCCAATAGTTACTGCTGCCAGCACATTTTCGGCGTTGTACGATCCTATCAGGTGCGTTTTTATCTCAAATACTATACCATCTTTTTCCTTGTAACTCATTTCCAGAAACGGAGAGCAATTGGTTATTTTACCAATGATACGGGCATTTTCATCTGCCGGATTCTGGGTGTAGGCCACTTTCTTTTCCGGGTTTGTAAGTCCCGATTGGGTTGCCATATTGAGCAGATTCGGATTCTCGTTGTTGATGAAAACTTTTTTACCTGATGCGGCAATGAATTCGTATAATTCGGCTTTGGTTTTCATTACACCTTCGAATGAGCCAAATCCTTCGAGGTGCGCTTTGCCCACGTTGGTGATAATTCCGTAGTCGGGAGCGGCAATTTCTGCGAGCATTTTTATTTCGCCCTGATGGTTGGCGCCCATTTCAATCACAGCCAGCTCATGTTCGGCTGTAAGCTGAAGTAAAGTGAGCGGAACTCCAATGTGGTTGTTCAGGTTGCCCTGGGTGTACAGGATATTGAATTTTTCCTTTAAAACGGCTGCAATCAGTTCCTTGGTGGTTGTTTTACCATTGGTTCCTGTGATGCCTATAATGGTTGTTTTCAGTTGATTCCGATGATAATTTGCCAGTTGTTGAAGTGTTTCGAGGACGTTATCCACTAAGATAAAGCGTTCATCAATCGCATATTCGGCTTCGTCAACTATGGCGAAAGCACATCCTTTTTCGAGAGCGGAGAGAGCAAATGCGTTGGCGTTGAAATTGTCTCCTTTAAGTGCAAAAAACAGGGAGCCCTGCGGGCATACACGACTGTCGGTACAAATTACGGGATGTTGAAGAAACGTGGAATAAAGTTGCATTTTTAGTTCGGTATTTGGCTCAAATTAGTTGCAAAAATAATCATTATCCACTAAAGTAATGGAGTGTTGATTGTATTATTAACGCAAAAGGCTAAACTTAAATATATGTTTAGCCTTTTTCTAAAAGTTTTGAAATCAGTTCTTTTTAAAATTCGTAAGCTAACGAAACGAACCAACCGCTTTGGTTTACATTTCCCGCTCCGGTTCGGTTCAGTTTATTAATTCCAAAGTCGTAGCCGGCTTTCAACTGGTATTTTTTCCATTGAATACCTCCTCCGAGGCCAATTTGAAGATTAAGCCGGTTGATAATACTTTCGTTATATAAATCCGATTTTCCGGGTTTAATGTTATTGAAACTGTTCAGAGCGTTGCTCAGTGTCGAAATTGTTTCCTGGTTTTGGAACAATCCGATATTGAAGTTTGGTCCGGCAAATCCGAAAATTTTCAGGTTTTTTGTAAGCGGGTAAGTATAGGTAAGGCGAACAGGAATGTCCACATAGTGTCCCCAGGTTTTGTAGGTTACAGAGTCAGAGTTTGGATACATTTGAAGTTTGTTGGAGTAAACCACATTATAAAGTACGCCGGTAAGCAAGCTGAAATTATTTTTTAATCCAAATTCAGCAGTTCCTCCAATCCGTATCCCATCGAATCGGGTAGAACTGATATTGGCTCCGAAGCGAACCGGGTTGTTGTACCCAACTTCCAGACGATATGTTTGCGCATTGGCTGTAATAGCGGCTGTCAGTAAAACAAAAAGCAATCCCAATTTTAGTGTTAGTTTCATTTTGAAGAATATAAAAAATTTAGCGAATTTTTTCAGAAGGCAAAGATAAATTTTTTTAAGCATTAAAATGCTATTCTGCAAGAGACAATGTTTGATGATTATCTGTTTTTAACTCAATATATAAGAACTATTAACTTGTTTTTAGAAATAAGCCATTCTGTAATGTTTGTTTTGATAAATTGCATGAATTTAAAAAGGATCGATTTTAAATGAAAATTCCCGGAAATCATTTTCGATTTCCGGGAATTTTTCTGTGTTAACCTCTTTTATTCCTTAATAAACTTGGATTGATAAGATTCGTTACCCGATTTGATATTAATCATATAAATGCCGGCTGTCAGTCTGGCTGTGTCGAAACGAACCAGTGCAATGTCTTTGTTGCGTGTTTTTGACTGAACGACCGAACCTTTAGTGTCCAGAATACAGATGTCGTATTTCTTGTCAGCGGCCTGATTGAATGATACTTCCAGGTAGTTTTTTGCAGGGTTCGGGAATATCTTTATTTTATCGGTGGTGCGAATGTCTTTTACACCACTAACCAAAGTTGTTACCGAAATATTATCCCAACGTGTAATGGCATTATAACATCTTACGCCAATGGCGCCGGTCGAGAACGAGGCGTCTGTGTACGTGATTTTGGGCGTATTCATGTCATTTACATATACCTTGATTAATGTTCCCTGAGCTACTACTCTTAACTGATACCAGGTGTTGGCCGCAATAGTCATCGATGCAGTTCGTAATGAAGTCCATCCATTATTTCCTTTGCCAAGTACTACATTTTGTCCGCCGGCGCTTATTCCTACATAATATCCGCTGTATTCGTCGGCACCCATTGACAATTTACTCGTTCTGAACATAACTCCACCATCGCCGCTGGTGCCTACTTTTACTTTTACATCGTAAATAAAATCGGAGAATAACGTAGATGTCTGAACGGATTTGGAACCCTGATAACCTACTGTGTTGGTTGCGAAGTATTCACCGTTATCTACCATAAAGCTGCCGTTGTAATTTACCCAGCCCTCCTGATTTCCGTCAGAGAATGTTTCCTCGAAGTTGTTTGAATTCATTGCCGGAGTTCCAATTACCGGTAAACAGGTAGCACGTATATTTTCAGCTCCGAAGGGTACCATGGTAATTTGTTCGGTCGCTTGTGTAGTGGCGACCGGCCCGTAAGGAGGATCGCAAGGAATGATATTGTTGAAAGAATATCCCCATGACGGCAGTTTTTTGGCGCTTACGGTTAATGTAACCGGCGTAGTAGCCTGAACAAACGGATTGGCCGGCATTGTAGCGGCTTTGTTGACCACAAATGCAGCTTCCGGAGCACTTTTGTCGACTGCAAGTGCATAATTCCAGCTCGATGTTGGTAGTACTTCATACTCCTTAAAACCATTTCCGTAATCGGTGCGCTGACTCCAGTTTTCGCCTATTTTTAGCGAATATACAAGTGGTCCGCGTTGAACGCTGACAGAGTTATTTACTTCATCGTTTAGCTGAATATGCATTGGGAATGTCAGCACTACTTTGTCGTTGTTGCTCCATGTGCGGTTGATTGAATAAAAGCTTCCTGCAACCACATTGGTTTGCAACTCGCCATTCACTTGTACCTGTGGGTTGCTACACCATGCCGGAATGCGGAATTTTAATGGGAATGCAGCTGATTGACCGATGGTAACAGTGAAATTTAATTGTTCGTCGAACGGGTAATTTGTTTCTTCTGCAATCGTTACATCTACTCCGGATGCAACTTTAGCGGTAACGTGGCTGGGACCGTAAGCCATAGCTGCCAAACCATTATCGTTGGTAGCTGCCCACAGGGTTTTTACAAAGTAAGGCCAGCCCATGTGCAGGTTGAACCGACAACATGGGAATCCTGAATGCGGCCCCGGTAACGTACCATTGTCATATTGTTGTCCGTAAGAGAGGTTTCCGAATTTGCTTTGCACCTGATTGGCCTGCGTATAATACTGCAAACCTTTAATGTCTTTCGACATACTTCCGGGGAGCGCATTGAATGCAACTTTTTCCAGTTGGTCACCAATATTTGCATCGCCCAGGATCATTTGTGCAGTTTCGGAACTTTGCATTTGCTCTACAATAGAACATAACTCAAGACCGGTAACAGAAGATTTTCCACCGATCATTTCATTTCCCGATTGCATTCCTTCCGGTTGGCCATGGTCGCGCATCAAATGCTCATGACCATGATGGTACGCATCTCTGTCAGCTGCTGCCTGAGATTTTTGATACATAATGGCCGGCATTTTCATAGCTTCAGGAACGTTTACGTTGTGTTTGGGTTGAAAATCGCCCTGAAAGGCAAAGAACTGGTTGTTAGTGAAAATGTTTGTCCAGTCGTAAGCCTGATTTTTGATTTTGTCGGCCAGCGTAAGTAAAAATGCATCGCCGGTACGATTATACAGCCAGAAAATCATTTCAAGATTATCACCGGCTCTTGATTTAGCCCAATCGGCAAGAGGTTGGCTATCAATTTTGGTGTTTTGATATTGGAAGTATTTAGTCAGAAATGGAATTACGCGGCTATCGTTGGTTGCATCGTAAAAGTCGCGGATAGCATACAGCATGGGCATGCGGGGCCACCAGTCAGTATTGGTTGTCGGGCCAAAACTTCCGTTGGCTTGCTGGCTGTTGAGGGCCCAGTTGATCCATTTTTGTGCTTTCGTTTTCAGAGTAGCATCATCAAGCACATAAGCCAATCCAACAAGTCCCTTTACGTAATAAGCAGGTCGTTCCCAGTCTGAGTCTGCACCATTGCCACCTAACCAGGCAGAGTTGCTGTTCAGTTCGCTGTAGATTATCTCCGAATTTCCGGTAAGTCCGTCTTTTTGGAGCTGAAGCTGCGTAAGCAACCAGCCATCGGCTTTTACAGCTCCGATGGGTAGCGATGTAAACGGAACCTCAATTAACGGGGAACGGTTTACAACATAATTCGTATTGGCAGCGTTGCTGCTAAGCGGCCCCATAAAAAGGAAAGCCAGTAACAACATGAAGGATAATTGTAATGTGTTTCTTCTTAATTTTGTCATAATAAAAATATTGGGTTGTTTTTATTGTTTTAAAAATGCAGTGCTTTGTTTTTTTGTTCCGGCCTGGGCTCTCAGAAAATACATTCCTGGTTTGAGTGATGAAATATCAAACTGTTTGTCGAATTGATCTGTTTTCATGACTTTGCTTCCAAGAACATTGTAAATGCCTAATACTGACAGATCGGTATTGGCCGATTGTATTTTTAGAAAATTATGGGCCGGGTTTGGAAATACTGATATTCTGGAACCATCTGCGGTTATTGCCGGGGTGCCCGTAGGCGGATTTAAAACTGAGGTTAGTACTGAAATTCCGGCATCTATATACTGTCCTCCTGTGGTTTGATGACAATGAATGGCAATTATATTTTGGCTGTTGCGCTTAATCGCATTTTTACCTTCAGCGCTAAGTGGTACACTAATATAATTAGTGGTATAGCCTGTGAATGAATTTGATAGAACTCCATTGATGTAAACTTCACAATCTTCATCGTGATGAATGACAAGTGCAAGGCTATCAAGTGCCTGATCGGTTAGCGCTCCAACTGCAAATTGTTTTCTCAACCAAATGTCAGCAGTATTCCAAGTCGTTTTAATAACAGCTCCGGGTGTACCTGACTTTCCAAATCCACCTTGAGAAGATGTCCATGCATTGTCATTAAAACTTGTTGTGTACCAGTCTGCTGCCGGCTGTGTGGTGGTCGATTTCCAGGTTTGAGCTGTTGTTTGTGAAGTCGGCAGCACCGGGGTCAGATATATGTTCTTTTTGATAATCCGCTGGTTTATTCCATAAAATTTATTGATGTCAGCCTTAACCACGGCACGGTCGTAGGTCATAAATCCGTTTAATTCTATCTCGACGTCGGTAGTTTCGGTATAAACCGCAGCGCTCAATCCGCTGTTGGTTTTAAACTGAATCAGATTATCTGCAAAGGATGAGTACATATTCAATAATTCCTCTGCACTATTGACCATTACATATCCAAAACCGGGTTTCCAGATGTGGTTTTCAATGCTATAGCCAATTCCGCCATATTCGCCGCAAGCCAGAATCTGGGTTGTACTATTGGGGCATGTTGGTGCCGGATAACTGTGATAATCCAGAATATCACCAACTCCTTCATAGTTTCCTCCACTGGCCTGGTTGATAAGTCGGCTCGAATCAATTGATCTGACATCGGATACAAGAGCAGGTGTGTTTTGTTGCCCCTGACCTTCGTTAAAAACAACCCACATGACGATAGAAGGACTGTTCCAGTGTGTTTTTACCATTGTTTCCAACTCGGTTTTATAAGCCGTTTCGTCGACAGCCGGATGAGTGCTGGTGTACGAGTTTGCCGAAGGCATATCCTGCCAAACCATTAATCCCAGTTTGTCAGCCCAGTAGTACCAACGGTATGGTTCTACTTTGATGTGTTTCCGAATCATGTTGAAGCCTGCCTGCTTAATTTTTATTAAGTCATTCTGAATGGCTTCGTCGGTTGGTGCTGTGTAAATACCATCAGGCCAAAAGCCCTGGTCGAGTGGTCCCAAGTGAAACAGAAATTCGTTGTTGAGCATCATCTTCTGATAATTACCTACTTTAGCCATGGATATTTTTCGCATGCCCAAGTAGCTGGTAAGCGAATCAATCCGGTTTGTGCCATTTTTCAAAACAACTTTCAGATCGTAAAGAAAAGGAGAATCAGGCGACCATAGTTTGGGATTTGGAACAGGGATGATAAGGTCGGTATTGACACTTCCGCTGTATTGCGTCACGGTGTTAGCCCCATCTTTTACCTCTACGGCAACGGTAAGATTAGAAAGCGGGCCAACAGTTGAGGCTTTAAATGTAAAGGTTGAATTGTCAATGTTTGGAACTATTTTAATGTCGGATATAGAAGAGGTTGGAACCGGCTCCAGCCATACCGACTGCCAGATACCTGAGGAGCAGGTGTACATGATGCCGCCCGGATTCAACGTTTGTTTCCCGCGTGGTTGGCCTCCGGCATCGGTTGGGTCATAAACCCTGACGGTAATTTCCTGTGGGCCGCTGGCTGTAAGTTTTGACGTAATATCGAATGAAAACGGATCGTAACCACCCTGATGTGTTCCTACACTTTGTCCGTTGACAAATACTTCCGATTGATAATCCACAGCACCGAAATGGATAAGAACCCGTTGTCCGGTCCAGTTAGCGGGGATTGTAACTATTTTCCGATACCATAATTTGTCATAATGGGTCATCACACCAGAAATAGCCGATTCAACAGGGAACGGAACCAGTATCTTACCGGAAAGTTTACCGCTTGGCACAGCTTCGGTGGTGCTGTTAGCCGGTTGAAATTGCCATATACCATTCAGGTTCATCCATAGTTGACGAGCCATTTGTGGTCTCGGATATTCGGCAAGCACATTTGCAGTGTCAATTTTCGAGGCGTAAGAAGTCATTAGTGGCGCTGTTTTCATTTGCCACTGTTGTGCGTTTAGCGACATCACGGATACGAACAGGTAGACCGTAAGAAATCCGTATTCAAGTAATTTCTTCATATCATTACGTGTTGTTAATTTAAGGAATGATTGATGCTGTTGGAAATAATAATGGCTGAAACCCTAAAAATCGTATCGTGGATCTTTAGTTTTTTCTGCTCACTTTATTCAACATCGTAAAAGTACATGGAACTCATAAAACTTTAAAGAAATTATTGCTCAAAAAATATCATTTTTTAGCCAAATAGCTGTTCTTTTTTTTCATCCAAGTTTCATGTTTTGCCTTATAGTTGATCAAAAGGCGTATAAATACTGCATGTTTTCACATTGCGGTATTTATACGCCTTTAAAATCGGGATATTAACTTCTCTTTGTGCTTTGAAACTAAATTTTTACAAAAGTTATGTTTTGAACGAATTTGTCTGTTTCGGTTTTCAGAAAATATACGCCGGGTTTAAGTGATGAAATATCAACCTGCGAATCGAACTTGTTCGGTTTGAGTACCTCACGTCCCAGGCTGTTGTAAATGCCTGTGAGTACAGTTCGGGTGTTCTCGCGGCTTACCGATAATTTGTTTGTAGCAGGATTTGGGAATACTTTGCATTTGCCATCGGCCGATATGTTTATAAGGGCTGTTTTAGGCATTTCTTCGTAGCTGCGTATCAGCAGTCCGGCATCGATGTATTGTCCGCCACCGGTTTGGTGGCAGTGGATGGCAATCACGTTCGAACTGTTTGCTTTCAATGCATTTTTTGCGGCCGCATTCACGGCTAAAAAATTATATGTTGACGTATAACCGCTAAAACTGCCAGCCAAAATGCCGTTGATATAGATTTCGCAGTTTTCGTCGTGATGAACATACAATTCCAGATTGTCGATGTCGGTTTGAGTCAGGTTTCCAACCATGAAAGTTTGTCGCATCCAAATGTCATTTGTAGTCCAGCTGGTACGGATATTTCCTCCGGGTGTGCCGCTTGAACCAAAACCACCCATGGCCGATTTCCATGCGGCATCATTGAAAGTAGACGTATACCAGGTTGATGAGGGTTGTGAAGTGGTGTATTTCCATGTTTGTCCAAATGTAACTGACGTTGGCAATACGTTGTTTATAACCATCGTTTTGTTTATCACATTGGTGTTTATTTCAAGCAATTTGGCTTCGTTGACTTTACAAACAACCCTGTCGTAGGTTAAGATACCGTTTAACTCCCTTTCCACATCCGTAATCTGGGTAAATACGGCAGCACTCAATCCATTTTGAGCTTTAAACTTCGCGAGCATATCAGCATATTCTTTGTAGGTAGCCAACAGTTCGTCACCGGTATTTTTCATGACCATACTTACTCCGTTTGCCCATGCATGTCCGGCAACATTGAGTCCAAGGCTTCCGTACTCACCGCAAGCTAATGCCTGAAAGGTACTTGCCGGGCAGCCGGGTTGGGGATAGCTGTGAAGATCGCGGATATGTCCCACATCTTTAAATATAGCGCCACTATTTTCATTCACCATACGTGTCGAATCCAGACTTATCACGTCAGCAACCAGTGCTTCTGTGTCATGTTCGCCCTGTTCTTCATTGAATACCACCCACATAATAATACTCGGACTATTCCAGTGGGTTTTTACCATTCGTTCCAGTTCCAGCTTAAACTGATTTTTATCAATCGGTTGTGGCGAATTGGTGTATGAATTGGAGGAAGGCATATCCTGCCATACCAGCAATCCAAGCTTGTCGGCGTAATAATACCACCGATAGGGCTCTACCTTGATATGTTTCCGAATCATGTTGTACCCAAAATCTTTTGTCTTTTGGATATCGTAAAGCATAGCGGAGTCTGTGGGAGCAGTGTAAATCCCATCCGGCCAAAAACCCTGATCCAACGGGCCAAACTGAAACAAAGTTTCATTGTTTAGTTGAAGTTTTTGTATACCGCCGATTTGCTTTAATGAAATTTTACGCATCCCAAAATAACTTCCCAGCGAATCAATAGGAGTGCCATTCTCCTTTAATGTGATTTTTACATCGTAGAGAAACGGTGAGTTTGGCGACCATAACTTGGGGTTTGAAATCGGAATTCTCAAATCTGAATTGGCATCTCCTTCAAATTGAGCCACTGAGTTTACGCCATCTTTAATTTCAACTTTTACGTTGAGATTTGAAGCCGTCCCGGATGTTGCTGTATTGATAATGACAGTGGATTTGTCTAAGTCAGGAACAATTTTGATGTCGGAAATGGAGGTTTGCGGAACCGGTTCCAACCAAACCGATTGCCAGATGCCGGTAGTAGGAGTGTAGGTAATGTCGCCCGGGGCAAGAGTTTGTTTCCCGCGGGGCTGCCCGCCATTGTTAGTCGGGTCGTTTACCTTTACAGTGATTTCCTGAGGACCGCTCGCAGTCAGTTTTGAGGTGATATCGTAGGTGAACGGATCGTAACCTCCAGTGTGAACGCCCACTGTCTGGCCATTAATGTAGATTTGCGATTTATAATCGACTGCGCCAAAATGAATGAGTACTCTTTGACCTGTCCAATCGGCTGGAATCGTGAATGTCCGGCGATATAATATATTGTCGTAGTGTTTCATGATCCCTGAAATGGCCGATTCAACTCCGAACGGGACTAAGATTTTCTGAGGCAGCTTTCCTGCTGGTGGGATTTGGCTGAAGTCAGTACCCGGTTGGAACTGCCAGATGCCATTCAGGTTCATCCATTTTTCACGAACCATTTGCGGGCGGGGATACTCGCCCAATACATTTGCGGTATCCACTTTTGCGGCAAATGGGGTCATTAATGTCGCTTTTTGCATCTGCCACTGTTGGGCCATTGTAAACATGGCGGGTATGCATAGCATTGATGCAATTCCAAGAGCCTTGTTGAATAATTTCATTTTGTAATGTGTTTTGTGATTTTGTATTAGCTTCGCGGATGTTTTGAATATGTGATGTCTATGTCAGATTAATAGTCTTATTCAGCATACCCGAAAAACACAAAAAATATTTTCGGTAAAATTACCCATGCTTTAGTTATCGTAAGAACAATGGTTGTCCATAAAACAAGATATTTAAACCAAATCAATAGCTCTTGTTCTATCGGAAATGTCGTTTGGGGCTAAAGATTCCCGAGTGTTACATTTTTAGTGTCATTTTCTGCACTCCCGTGTTTCTGTTCAAAAAACTGGGAATTTTGTTCACATTTTAACCAGATGCCAATTTTTGTTGTTTATTGGTCATTTCTTTTTTATTTCTTTAGTTTCAAATTGCGTAATTTGTATTGTGGGAATGAATCGCTGGTTAGTAGCGAGTGAGCTCCCGTTATAAGCTCTTATGTTTAAGGGATATGCCTTAAATGATTATTGATAATGATAAATTAAATACCAATAAAAATTCTATTTGTCTATGAGAAAAGAACTACTTACCATGGCTTCACTGGCTTCGACTTTGGCTTTTGCGCAGAGCCAAAGGCCAAACATCATGCTTATTCTGGCTGATGATATGGGATATTCAGATGCCGGTTGTTATGGCGGTGAAATCAGTACACCCAACATTGATGCGCTTGCAAACAACGGCTTGCGTTTTACGCAGTTTTACAATTGTTCCCGCAGTTGTCCTTCACGTGCAGCTCTTCTTACCGGACGCTATCCGCAGGTAGTGGGTATCACGGCTATGGGACGCAGCCTTACGACCGACTGCGTCACAATTCCCGAAGTTTTAAAAACTGCCGGCTATAATACGGCTATGAGCGGGAAATGGCATTTGTCGCTTACGCAGGGTCGTGCATATAACGAACAAATGCAGTGGCTGGCCAACCGGGTTGATTATGGTGACTTTGCACCTAAAGCTTCGTATCCGTGTAACCGGGGCTTTGATGAGCATTATGGTATTATCTGGGGTGTTGCCAATTATTTCGACCCGTTCAGTCTGGTTCATAACGAACAACGGATTGATACCGTTCCCAAAGATTTCTATATGACTGATTATGTTACTCAAAAAGCCATTGATTTGATTGACGTGGAGTCCAAAAAAGAAGAACCATTCTTCATGTATGTGGCTTACACTTCTCCCCACTGGCCGTTGCATGCCAAACCCAAAGATATTGCTAAATATAAAGGAAAATACGATGGGGGTTGGGATGCACTGCGTACCAGCCGTTACAACCGCATGGTAGAAATGGGCCTGATTAATCCGGCTCAGGTTCCGTTTTCGAAAAATGAATCGGGCCGTTCGTGGGCAAATGAAACCTATAAAAGTTGGGAGTCTGCCAACATGGAAGTGCATGCTGCCATGGTGGATTGTATGGATCAGGGAATCGGGAAAATCATTGCCAAACTCAAAGAAACAGGTGAATATGACAATACAATCATTTTCTTTATGTCTGATAATGGGGCTTCTTCGGAGCGTTATGCCAATTCCGACTTCGACCGCCCTTCGATGACACGGAATGGAACTCCAATTAAATATCCGGCCGAGCATCCAACTCCGGGTGTCGAAACTTCATACGATTATATTGGTGATGCCTGGGCCGGTGCGTTGAATACTCCGTATCGTTACTGGAAATCTGAATCGTTCTATGGTGGTATTGCCACGCCAATGATTGTACAATGGCCTGCCGGTTTGAAAACCAATCCGGGGAGTATAACCAATCAGCCTGTTCACGTCATTGATATGATGGCTACTTGTCTGGAACTGGCCGGAGCTACCTATCCAACCACCTACAAAGGAAATACTATTAAGCCAATGGATTCAAAAAGTTTGACCCCTATTCTGGAAGGCCAGATTCGTGAACAAACCTCACCGATGTATTGGGAGCACGAAGGTGGACGTGCCGTTCGTTTGGGCGATTGGAAGCTGGTGTCGTTGAAAAATGCTTCGTGGCAATTATATAATATGGCCAATGACCTTTCTGAAACGAAAAATGTGGCAGTAGAAAATCCGGAAAAAGTAACAGAGCTGAAAAACCTCTGGAATGCCTGGGCTGTGAAAATGGGACTGACTGTCCCGGTTGAAATTCCTGCTACGCCATTAAAACTGGCATTCTATTATCCATTTGATGGAAATAATACCGATGCGTCAACGAATAAATATGTGTTGCAAAGTCCTAACGGGCAAAGTTATACTGATGGCAAGTACGGACAAGCTCTGGATCTGAACGGTACAAACCAGTATCTTGACCTGAATACAACTGGTATTGTTAATCCTTCAACCCAGCAATATACCGCTTGTATGTGGATCAATAATACGTCAGCAACCTTACCAGCCGCCGGTTCTTTTTATGAAGAAGTAGCTCTTGCCCAGAAAGATGGCCCAAACGATGCTACCGGTCGTGTGGCTTTGTTCTATAGGCTGGAAGGTATAAACTCCATGTTTAATAACTTTCTGAGTGCCAATGCCAATTATTCCAGCCCTAATTCTTTTAAGCGCAACCAATGGTTGCATGTGGCAGTAGTTTGCGATCCTATTACAAGAGGTATTACCTATTATATTAATGGGGTGAGAGATACTACCTGTTACGCAAAGGCAGCTTTCGAATCGTGCACAGGCGGTTTTAGAATTGGCGCTCACAAAGCCAATAAAAATTACTGGAAAGGGCAGATTGACGAACTTTATTTCTTTCAGGGGATGTTGTCGCAGTCGGATATTATTCGCGTAATGAATAATATCTATTTTCAAACAAGTGCTGTGAAATTTCCGGACGAAAATCAGTTTAAACTCTATCACGAACCGACCAGGCGCATACTGCATGTTTCCTATCCGGATGCAATAAGGAAAATAGCGCTGTACTCAATGGAAGGAAAAGAAGTAAAGGTTTCGCAAAACTCAAATACTCTATCAACTGCTAATTTGATCGCAGGGACTTACATTGTCCGGGTTGTAGACGTAAATGGTGCGTCAATCTCCAAAAATGTAATTGTTGATTGATTTTTATTGTCTCAGGATAACAATAATCACAGAGGTCGCTCTTTATGGGCGGCCTTTTTTCGTTTCCGAGAGGGTACTAATTCTGTTTTTCGTTGAAAGTGAATTGTGTTTATCTGTTCCTGTCAGGATTGCAAAAAAAAACCAACAAAAATAAATCAAGCATACCGATAAGCCTGACTTGTTGATTTTGAGAATTAGTGCGAACATCTGTAGTACGAACTCTTTATAAAAAGAAACAGGCTGTCCGGAAACGGGCAACCTGTTCTGTTTGTGTATGGACTTATTTGTTATTTTGTTATTTTGGAAGTTTTAATGCCTTCTGTTGTTGTATACTTTACTACATATGCACCTTTTTTAAGTGACGATATGTTTATTGAAGATTCAGTAGAAGTGAGTGCTTGTTTGCCGCATACATCGTATATAGTTACTGCGGAATTGTTCAATCTGCTGTCGATATTCAATGTGTTTCCTGAAATATAGAGCGCGTTACTGTTTTTAGGTGTAGAAACTGCTGTAGTTGTACCTGTAGTAAATGTGGCAGCAATAGTGGCATCGGTATTTACTGTCAATTTATAAGCACCACCAACTACTGACGCAGTTACATCAGTTCCGTTTACAGTAAGCGTACTTAGCTGGTAACCGTTTGCAGGCGTAAGGTTTATTGTAGCAACTGTTCCAACAAGCACCTGGCTTCCCGATGTGACTGCTGGGGCTGTTGCTGTTCCATTGGTTCCTGTTATAGCTATTGTTCCATTGGTCGGTTGAGCAAAGGTTACTGTTTTTGTGGATGTTACTGGGTAGAAAAACCAACCGGAAGATTTTGCAGGGCTTCCTGTACCATTAAAAACAAGAACATTCCAGTTCATTGATACGCCATCCCCGGCATTGAGATAACGAATCCCGTAAGTATTGTTCAAACTCTCAAAATTGAAGCAATATTGTCCAGCAACTGTTCCGGTAGTGACGGCTGAGGCTGCAGCCATTTTCCATTCTATTCCGTTCTCTGCTACTGAAAGAACTCCGTTATTTCCCAAGGCTACATCTCCAAATAGTTTTTTTCCTGTAAGTTTATTTACAAATATAACATAGTTTGCACCGCTTGGTCCTTGTTCCAGGCGCCATAAATACTTATCATGTTGTAGTGCATCTGTTATACCGGGGCTGTTGTACAAATCAGTTTTTAATACAGTTCCGTCAGAATACATGTAGCGGTTAACACGCGCAGCATCCGTATTAGTAGACATTGTGTTGTACCAAACCGGATTTTCAGCCGTACTAATGGTTGGTGCTGTGGTAATGTAGCCAGAAGGCATCCCTGTTACTTGTGCATTGACACTGAATTTTGGAGCAATTACTCCAATTGCGAGTAATAGTAAGTAAATTTTTTTCATATTTGTAATATATGGGCTCTAAGGTTACATTGTAAGTAATAGCGAAACAACTTGGCAATCAACTGAGCCCATTAGCCGATTGTTGTGTTGTTTCTGTGTAAGCAAAGATAAATTTAATTAAATAATAGTCCGGCTAAAATTGTTCCATTTTACGAAAGAAAATGACCATTTAGTGTGCATTTTACACCATTCAAGCTGGTTTTGAGTGCTTACCGTCTGAATGATCGGCAATTCAATCTGTAATAATGAGTAAAATGAAATGCTCAGTGTGCGAAAGCAAGCAAACGAAAATTATCAACTAGTATAATAGCAGATGCTATGATTTGTTAGCTACAATCTGTTTATCGATATGTCATTTAAACTTTATTAGCGAGGAAGAAGTCTGCGAAAAAAAGTATAGAGCATCATCGAAGCATCATCGAAGCATCATTGAAGCATCATCGAGGGAGCACCGAGGGAACACCGAAGTTAGATAAACGAAAAATGCGTGTATGTTCCAATCTAAATCTGTGCTCTGAATAGAGTATTTATGTCGTGGATGCTTAATTAGTTTGTTAGAAAGTATATATGTGTCACAAAAAAAACTCTACAAGCGAAGAAGGACCTGTTAAGTGTATGTTTTCAAGGTGTAAAGCTGGGAAAAAATAGTTTTTTTAAGTGTTAATGTCTCTCAATTGTTTGTGTTTTTTTTATAAAAGAGAATTGTTTTATTGTTGTTTCTTTTTGTAAGTTTTGAAGAGATAAATTGTAACTTTTGTGTAAATATGCTGTTTATTTATGTGTTTTTGTGGGTTGTTTAGCTGTAGTTCTATCAAATTTCTTTGTTTTGAACGTTAAATATGTATCCGATGATTTAAACTTTGTTTTTATTTTGTTTCTTTCACTAAAATTAGCATTATATTTTAATCTATTTTTGTGTGTATTATAAGTCGCACATATATAGCATTTTATTGGTTTTGAAAAGTTTTAAAATGTCATTTTATTATCTATTCATAAGCAGTTTTAAAAATATCCAACTACATTTTGACACAAAAAATCTGTATAAAATTTCCATTTATCATCAAAAACACTTGTTTTTTAATTATTAATACTTTATTTTTGCAAACACATAAATTGAAATTACTAGAAAAAAACGCAAATTAAAGAAGATTAATAAACAAAATGTTAAATTTATGAGAAAACTAACGTTCTTATTGGCTTGCCTGTTATTGGTGGGCATAGGTTTGGTTAATGCTCAATCAAAATCCATAACGGGAAAAGTTGTTTCCGCGGATGATGGGCAGCCGGTAATTGGTGCAACAGTGAAGGTTAAAGGTACTACCACTGGTACTATAACTAATACTGATGGCGAGTTTAAAATCAGTGTTCCGGGAAATGCGAACACACTGGTAATTTCGTATGTTGGTATGGTGACTGCCGATGCCGAAGCAAAAGCCGGCATGGTTGTGCGGTTACAATCAGATTCTAAAATGATTGATGAGGTGGTTGTTACTGCTTATGGCCTTAAACGCTCAGAGAAAAGTATTGGTTTTTCTGCGTCGACAGTAAAAAATGAAGACTTGACTGCTGCCAGAGGTGCTTCTGTTATGGGTGGACTACAAGGTAAAGTTGCAGGCTTGACAATCACATCCGCAGGTGGTACTGGAAGTTCACAGAAAGTTGTGATTCGTGGTGTAACATCATTTTCTGGTAGTAACCAACCTTTATATGTAATAAATGGCGTTCCTATGCAGAATGACTTTCAAGGAAATAATGCGACTAATAACTCTGTGGATTTTGGTAACTTAGCTTCTGATATTAATCCGGATGATGTTGAGTCAGTTACAGTACTTAAAGGTGCATCGGCAACTGCATTATACGGATCACGCGCAGCAAATGGCGTAATAGTTATTACCACGAAAAGAGGTCAAGGTGCAGGAAAGTTATCTGTTACTTATAATGGTTCTGTTACGGCTTCAAATGTTCTAAGAGTGCCTCAGACTCAACAATCGTTTGGACAGGGATGGCCATGGTGGGATGCTGCTGAGAATGGCTCATGGGGACCTAAGTTAGATGGTAGAATGCATGATTGGGGGGCTTACTCGGATCCTGATAGTGGAGCTCCAACAACCCCACCGGGTATTTATTCTGATTATAAGGTAATGAGTAAACCTTTTAGTGCAATTAAAGATAATATGCGTGATTTTTATGAAACAGGTATGGAATATAACAATACTGTTTCTATTTCCAGTGGTGGAGAGAACACTTCTTTCATGCTTTCGTTTGGTAATGTTACTTCTGATGGAATTCTTCCAACCAAGGCTGATTTGTTTAAACGTAACATCATTTCATTCAGAGGTGATACTAAATATAAAAAATTCTCTGCCTCCTACGATGTTAATTATGTAAAAAAGAATATTACTGCAGTAAGTTCTGGACAAGGTTCTGATGGAGCTACAATGTTTCAGGAAATAGCTCAGATGCCTGTTGATATTCCTGTTAAGGCGCTAAGAGATTATAATAGCATTTATCATAATACTGATAACTTTTATACTTGGTATGCTCAAAATCCATTCTGGGTTGTAGCTAACAATGGAAATGAATACAAAGACGATCGTGTTTATGGAAAGGTTGAATTGAATTTGGATCTGGTAAAAGGATTAAAATGGGTTGGCCGTATTGGTGGTGATTTTACAAATTCTCGCCAGCGTAGTTGGAATGCAGTTGCAAAACCAAGTGTTGATTCTTGGAATTATGGAAATAAAACAGATGAGCCAGGAACTTATCAGGAAACAGATTCTTATGTTGGTCAATTAGATGCAACAACCTTTTTAAGTGCTGATTATCAATTGAATGATGATTTTAGATTGACTGGAATTGCGGGTGTAAACTACAACGAAAGATCAGGATATTCATTAAATTCATATTTATTTGGATTGATACAACCAGGATGGTATAGTTTGCTTAATGGTGGAGATAATCCGGTAACTTCCAGTTCTATTTATAAACGTCGTTTATTTGGAGCTTTAGGACAATTTGATTTAAGTTTCAAAGATTGGGCGTTTGCGACTGTTTCATTGCGTAATGACTGGTCTTCAACTTTACCAACAAAACTGAATAGCTACTTCTATCCGGGGATAAACGCTTCTGCTATTATTACTGATGCAATTCCTTCGATTAAAAGTGATGTATTGAATCTTTTAAAAGTTCGTGCAGCATGGGGTATGACAGGGAACGATGCAGGGACCTACTTGACAACATCTGTTTATACTCCAACTCAGGTTGGACTTGGATATGGTTCAGTTTATACTCCGATTGTTGGGGTACTAGGCTTGACAGAAAGTAACAGAGCTGCAAATAACGCTTTACGTCCAGAGTTGACAACAGAAATAGAGTTTGGATTTGAAGCAAAATTGTTGAATAACAGATTAGGAATCGATGCTTCGTATTATAACAAAAACACGAAAGATCAGATAATTTTAGCTACAGTTGCTCCTGAAACAAGATTTACTTCACAAGCAAGAAATATTGGTTTAGTAAATAACCAAGGTGTTGAATTACGTCTTTGGGGAATTCCTGTAAAAACAGCTGATTTTGAATGGGAAATAGGTTTGACTTATGCTAAAAATGTGAGTGAAGTTAAAGAACTTTGGGCCGGAGCCAAGGAATATGTTATTTTCTCTGCTTATGGTGTGAATTTCAAAGCGGTTAAAGGCCAGCCTCTGGGTGTGTTTACTACTCCTCAAGCAGCTACAACCAATGGAAAGGTAATTGTTTCATCAACAGGACGTCCGCTAATTGATCCGGTGAACCAAAAAACAGTAGGTACTTCTGCTCCTGATTTTACTGCAGGTTTGACAAATAAATTTACATATAAGGGTGTGTCACTAGGTTGTGTTCTTGATATGCGTCAGGGAGGTAAATTCTGGAGTAATACTGCTGAATTGATGGCATTCGATGGTAATTCAACTATAACAACATATAATAATCGTCAGCCATTTGTTGTGCCAAATTCAGTAAAAAATATCGGAACAACTGCTGCTCCTAATTATGTAGAAAATGATATTCCAATTTTATGGCAATCCATGTATTCATATTATAATCACAGCACAAATACTGTAATGTATGAAAAAATGGTTTTAGATAAATCTTATATTAAATTGAGAGAAGTTACTTTGTCTTATGTTTTGCCGAAGAAATTATTTACAAATTCTCCTCTGACATCGGTTGAGATTAGTTTTATTGGACGTAACCTCTTGATGTGGACTCCGCAAGAGAATAATTTTGTAGATCCGGAAGCAACCAATTATGGTAATGATTTACTCTCTGATTTTGGAGAATTTTCTGCAGGCCCTACTATGCGTAACATAGGTGGAAGCATTAAAGTTATTTTCTAAACATAAAAAAAATACAACAATGAAAAAAATATTTATAGTTAGCATAGTGTCATTTGCACTTTTCGCTACATCGTGCGAGAAGATGCTGGATATTAATGTAAATCCAAATTATCCGACAACTGCTTCTGCAGATTTGTCTCTTGCGTCAAGTGAAGTTTTTATTACTTCAGCGATAGGTAGTGATTTGCAGTTATTGGGAAGTATGTGGTCGCAGTTTTATGCCCAACATACAGGTTCGAACCAATACACTAATATTGACTCCTATAATTTACCCAATAGTAGTACTTATGTAACTCGTACCTGGGGATTGCTCTATGCAGGAGCACTGCCAGATTTGGAGAATGTGATTAACAAATCAGAGGAGAGTAATGAGTGGAATATCTGGGTAGAGGCACAAACATTGAGAGCTTTTACTTATCATATCTTAGTAGATTTTTATGGTGAAGTTCCATTTAAAGATGCGTTAAAAGGAATTTCAGTTAATCCGACTTATAATAGCGGGCGTGAAGTTAATGCCGGAATTATAGAAATACTGGATCAGGTTATTGCCAAGAGCTCTGACGCATTAGCTGCTGAAGCTTTACTTTTAGATAGTAGAAGAAAGAGCGATCTTATTTTAAATGGAGATGTTGCAACCTGGATTCAATTTGCTAAAACATTAAAGTTAAAAGTTATGTTGCGAGACTATGCTGCCAATAAAACTGCTATTAATGCATTATTGGCTGAAGGAGACTTGTTGTCAACTGATGTATCCCTTGATAAGTATTCTGATAAAGAAAATAATTCAAATCCACTTTATGAGAATGATAGAAGAAAATTGAATACTCCAAATAATTTAAGAGCAAGTTCGACAATTGTTAAATATCTGTCTTCTAAGAATGATCCACGTTTAGGATTTTTCTTTGAAAAAAACTCAGCTGGTAACTATGTAGGATTACCTCAAGGTGGATATACTTTAGGAAGTTCATGGACGTCAAAGACATCTAGAGCGGCACTTGAAGCAACTGATCCAGTGTTCTTAATGTCTGCAGCTGAAAGTTATTTTCTACAAGCTGAATGTTATGTGTTGAATAATGATCCTGTGAAAGCCAAAATTAACTATGATTTAGGAGTTAAAGCAGCTTTTGACCGTTGTGGTTTGGGTAGTTCTGCTGCTGCTTTTACTGCAGTAGGAGGTGCATATGAATTTGATATAACATCCCAAACAACAATGTTGGAAAACATCTGGCGTCAGAAATGGATATCTGCTGTACGTACACAGGGATGGAATTCTTTTTTTGAAATCAATAGAACAGGTTATCCTGTTTATGGTACAGTAGATTCTGAAAAAGCAGGTTATGTAGTGGGTAATTTGGCTCCATCTATCAATACTATTTTGCCAGCAGGAGAATTCCCAAGACGTTTGATTTACCCAAAATCTTCTACAGATTTTAATCCGAATGCGCCACAAGCTTCAATACCTATGCAAACTAAAATGTGGTGGCATAAATAATTTATTAACTAACTAATAAATAAATATAAAATGAAAAAAACGAAGATATCATTGTTTGTTTTGGGTGTATTTTTTGCCCTTACAAGCTGCGAAACATTAAAAGATCCTGTAGTTGAATTAGGTCCAGTTTATCCTCTTTCAGGTCAATGGATAATTAGGTTTATTAAGCCAAATCCTACAACTAGTGCTGATACAACAATGTTTACAAGTTCTAATTTGACTTCTGTAACGTCGTCTTCCTATAATGATGCAAATAACTCAACCACAAATTTGTGGGTTAAGTTGTCTGGGAATTTAGGTTTTATGAAAAGTTTCACTGTTAAAACTACTTGTGATGTGGCTGGGAAAAGTTTTAGCGTTAATGCAGGTACAAATACTGTATTGTCAGCTGGAGTTTCTGTTGGAACAGTTACAATTACTGAAGGAAAAGTAATATTGGATGGTTGGACAACTGTGTCTGGGTATAAGACCGATAAAATTACTTTTAAAATTGAAGATTCAAGAACACCTGGTGTAGTTTATACTGCTGAGGGTTATCGTAAAACAGGATGGTGGGAAGATGAACCAATGTAATTTTTGGTAAAGTTAAATATTGAAAGGCTGTAGGTTAATTCCTACGGCCTTTTTTTGTATTTTACAAAATTAGTGACTTTGTTTTTTCGGAAGCAGATGTAACTTTAATTTATTATGAACAAGGGTGTTGTGATGAAATTTATCTATAGCTTGGGAAAAAGCTGTTGCGGTTCACACTTAATATTGGTTTATGTGATGCATAATAATCAATATAACAGCTTATTATATATTGTTGTATTTTTCTTTCCGAGCTATTGATTTTTGTTGAAACATCTTTTGTCCAATAAAAAGGCCAACCGAAACTATCCGGCTGGCCTTTTTAGCTTATGTTATTTCGTTAGTTTTTATCTCTGAATTCTTTTATTCTCATAACTCCATTTTGTAATGAATTAAAGCTTTTGCCTTTACTGCCCGGTTTTCTTACTTTAGCAGCTACTCCACTGCTTGACGCGGTGCCATCAAAGTACTGGAGGGTGCCGGTATAGGTTCCTGATATTTTTGATCCAAATCGGTCAAATAATTGATAGTTTATCGTGTACAGGCTGTCTGTTTTGCTTACGATAATATTTCCGGTTTTTACTTTCTTGGAGTTGTTCTTCTCCAAATACCAACTTCCCTATTTGTCAACGGTCGAAGTTGTGTAGTCGCAAGGTATCAGAGTGTGTGGAGTTAAATTTTTAGTGGTTAGCTTCAGCATTAATGCATTTATAGTTTCAGGTTACTTGGAACACCTAATGCACGGATGCGTTTGTAGTTTTGGGTTAGTCTGAACACCTGATGCATGGATGCATTTGTGGTTTCGGATTAGTCGTAACTCCTGTTGCACGGATGTATTTATAGTTTCGGATTAGTCTGAACACCTGATACACGGATGCATTTGTAATTTCGGATTAGTCGGAACACCTGATGCATGGATGCATTTGTAGTTTTGGGTTAGTCTGAACACCTGATGCATGTATGCATTTGTAGTTTCGGATTAGTCGTAACACCTGATGCACGAATGCATTTATAG
>CAYSTC010000037.1:0-33878 GCA_964433885.1 uncultured Paludibacter sp.
GTCCAATTAAATTTTTAAGTATTAATCCGTCCAACTTTTTGGGGGCAGATCATTTTGAAGACACCCTCTTAAATTGACTGGCAATATGATAAAATAGATTTATTTCACTTTATTTTCATCGGCTACAGCAGCTTCCCAGGTATCCCATTTCGGAGTTTCAGGATCGTAACCATCGTAACCATAGTTTTGGCTTAACTTGCCCTGATTGTTGGCGGTAATAGCAGCATAAGGAATTGGCCAGTACATATTCTTTTTGTCCATGGTATAATTCGGATTGCTGGTACCTGTCGCGTCGATCTGGATAGGACCTTTGTTGTACATGCTGTAATGAACTATGCGTTGATACCAGTAGCTTCCACCGGTTGCATCAGTTCCACTTTGTTTGTCAAAATTGTCCAGGCTATAGGTGTTACCCCATTCATCCGGTTTTCCACTACGGGCCAAACAAAGCGATACACGTTTAAGTTCCACGTTACGCCATTCCTCCCAGTATAATTCGCGAGCACGTTCGTTCATAATATCCCCGATAGTAACTTCGGTGTAAAGTTGGGTACATTTTGCTCTTTTTCTTACTTCATTTACATCCGAAGCAGCTCCGGTAGCATCACCCATGTAAAACTTAGCTTCGGCACGCAACAGATACGCTTCTGCCAAACGGTACAAATACCAGTCGGCATTACCACCGTTGGTAGCACCACGGTTACCATCTGAACCGGTAATGTTTGCTTCGTTTACAGGGTCATCCAGATAGAATTTATAATGAGGAACATCGAACCAACGACGAATCGTATCGCTGCACAATAGTTTACCATTAGCATCCTTAAGCGTGATAGGTTTACCGAATTCAGCAGATGCCTTGTTATTTACTTTATAATCTTCCATACGAATCCAGTTTCCTACAGCAGAACTGTGGCGTAAGTCACCACTGTCATCAACCCCGTTTACAGCCCACAAACCATGTGTGCTATAATAGGTTGGACGGAAAGTAGCAATTCCACGTCCCATAGCACGCATATAATCGTATTGAGCTTTGTAATCGGCAGAATTACGTTTAATGTTCATCAGGGCTTGTTTGCCATCTTTGGTTTTCAATCTGCTGTCGAAAAGGAACGGATAGAGAATACGCATGGTAAGCATTTTTACAAACGATTCAGCTTCGTCACCACGGTTTGGAATACCCATGATTACTTCCTTGTTGGCACCAATCAGTTTATTTTCTGCCCGATGTAAGTCCCAGATTACATTGCGGGTGATTGGCCATGCAAGCGGTTCACCACCATCGTTGAATGTACCAAAGTTATCTTTCATTAAGGCATACCCGGATTGATCAATCAGGATGTCCATCTGCTCTTTAGCTTTTGCATATTCGCCTGTTGCCAGATAGCATTTTGCCAGCAACATGCGGCAAGCACCTTTATTCACCATACCTACCAGCGACATGTTTTTCTGGTCAGGTACCCATTGTACAGCAAACTCCATGTTCTGGGTAATCATTTGCAGGATAGCTTCTCGCTTGGTGGTTTTATAGTTTTGCTTTGGTATTTCCAGAATTTTAGTTACCAATGGCACATCGCCATACTGAAATACCAGAGCCATGTAGCGAAATGCACGATGGAAATAAGCCCTGCCTTTATACGCATTCCGGGTTGCTTCGTCCAAACCATCTACCTTGTCTACAAACTGAATCACGGTATTTGCGTACATGATACCATTGTAGGTTTCTTTCCAGAAATACCACAGACTGTTGGTCCTGTCCAAGTTGTTCAATGTAGAATTATCGCTTGTAGGAGTAAGCATATTAGCAACATCGCATAGCAAGTTTTTCTTATCAGTTGCACTGGCAACCATCAAATCGGAAAATATATACTCTGTTCCCAACGGAAGCATCTCGTTGTGATCACACGCATAATATAGTTTCATATGGCGATCTGCTATCGCCAGAGCTGCCTTCAGCCCCGGTTCAGTGCTAAAGGTAGCAGTCGGTTCGTAGAAAGATAACGGATCGGGCTTCAGAAACTCCTCTGAACATCCGCTGAATAAGATTGTGCCACCTATAAACAGGGCAATACCTATATGATTCAATTTTTGAATGATCTGTTTCATATTTGTTGTTGTTAGATGTTAAAAAGTTAAATTTAATCCCATTGAAAAGAGGCGGGTTGCTAAGCCTCCGGTTTCAGGGTCACCATATTCCCAGTCTTTTGCCCATAAGGCAACATTGCGGACGGAACCATACACTTTGACTTTTTCAATATCTAATTTTGATGTCCATTTTTGTGGCAAAGTGTATCCAATTGAGATATTTTCCAGACGGATAAACGAACGATCGTATAATTTGGGAGCACCTTCGGCGCCTACAGGACCCTTGGCTTCAATGCGTCCATACTTGTTAGTTGGGTTGTCTATGGTCCAGTATTCTTTTGCCGGAACATTAGCCATGGCGTAGGCCATACGACCACCATCATCATCATTATTCAGGTAATTGCCGGATAAGCTTTTATGACCCATGTATGAATAAATGTTGAATGAGAAGCTAAGGCTTTTCCACAATTCAAAATCGTTACGCATCGACCAGTTGAACGGAGCTGCTTCTTGTCCGAGAAATTCTTTGTCTTTGTCGTTATAAACATGTTTTACAGAACCATCAGGATTTACCACGTCGTCTGCAGTATAGTTGTTGGCAACTTTGGGGTCACCTGGTTTCTGACCATATTTAGCGGCTTCTTCAACTTCGTCTTTTTGCCAAATCCCTGTGACGCGGTAGTTCCAGATGGCTGAAATAGGCTGGCCGATAAACCAACCGTTAGTTTTGTCATCCATTTCTTTCGTTCCTATCACATTGCCATTTGCATCCAGTATGTCCTCATTTCGGTAATACAGGTGCTTAATCTCATTTTTGTTGTACGAGAAACCCAATGTGGTTGTCCATTTCAGATTTTTTGTGTTGATGTTAGTTGAATTGAGCGACACCTCAATACCACTGTTATCAACTTGTCCCAAATTAGTTGTGATACTTGAAAATCCACTGAATTCAGGTAACCGTTGATTCATAATCATGTCGTGGGTTTTCATCTTATAGTATTCGATACTACCAGTGATGCGATCTTTGAAAAGACCAAAATCAAGTCCTATGTTTAATGAAGCTGTTTTTTCCCATTGTAAATTTGGATTTGCCATACGTTCAGCCATCAGGTAGCGCATCAATTCCAATTCACCGGCACTGTTTATGTAACCCTGCATTTTACCAGCTCCTTCATAAAGGTTTGCTAATGCCAGATAAGGATTGTCAAGTGAACGGTTACCATTTTCACCGTAAGAAGCACGCAACTTACCGGTGCTTAGAATGTCTTTCCATTTGAAAAAATCTTCGTTTGTAAATGACCAACCCAAAGCAACTGATGGGAAAGTAGCATAGGGGTTAGATCCTCCAAATGCTGAGTATCCATCTCTACGGATTGAAGTAGTTATCATATAACGTTCGTCGTACGAGTAAAACAAACGGGCCAACAATGCATCTGCAGTTTGGTATGAGTCGGAAGAAGAGTAAGTACTACTTTCTTTAGAACCATTTTTTGTATTGTGGAATCCAAGTGCATCCGAAGGCAAAATATTGCGGGCCTCGATTCGATCCTGCCAGTATTGACGCTCTTCAGCTTCCTGTACAAGGGTGAGGATTACGTGATGCTTGTCATTAAATGTTTTATCCCAATTAATGGTGTTATTAAGCGACCAATCGAATCTTTTAGCTTGCTCGCGGTTTGCTCCACGTGTTTTAGGATCGGAACCCGGTAGGGCCGCCGACATGAAATACCGATCGTAGAAAAACTGATAACGCGGAGAAGCGTTGAAAGAATAAGTGATATTGAATGGCAAAGTCACTTTTGCATTCAAAATACTGTTTACAACAGTATAGCCTTTTTCCAATTCCAGGTATTGTTTTTGGAAATCGTAGTTGTAGCCACGTTGGCTATATTCTACACTTAACGGGTACTGTAAAGGATTACCCAGTTCGTCGGCATAATCAGCATAAGGGCTGTTGCGCAACGATTGGTCTGTATCAATATCCATATTGCCATCCGAACGATCCTGGAAGTTAACATTTGCGCCAATTTCAAGCCATTTGTTTACCTTAGCATTTACTTTCATATTGGCACGGATAGATTGATAATTATCGCTAATTTCTGCTCCCTGGTTTTTCAGGCTACCAATAGATAAATAGTAGTTGGTTTTATCGCTGGCCCCACTAACGCTTGCATTATAATCCTGGTTGAAGCCCAACCGATAGGTGTGTTTTGCCCAGTCAACTGTTTTTCCAGCCAGGAAATTATTCAAAACATTGCCTTGGAATCCAAGGCGCTTAGCCCAGATACTCATATCCGATTCGTCGGTTCCATTCGTAGTGTATGCACGCCAGTTTTCAATAGAAATGTTTTCCGGTAGCTGGTCCGGATTCATGAAATATCCGGGTTTTGGTACATAAACACCCGTTTGGTATGCTTCATAAGCTCCGGTGGTAGGGTTTACCCCGTATGTATTCTTGGTGTACCAGTCTTCGCGGTGCTGTAAATACTCATCCGGAGTGAAACGTCTGCGATAATTGCTGTTTTGTGTAACCCCAAAGTTTGAACTAACATTAACAACAGGCTTACCCAGTTTACCTTTTTTAGTTGAAATGATGATAACACCGCTGGCTGCTTTTGAACCATAAATAGCGGCAGCCGATGCGTCTTTCAGAACGTCAATTTGCGCGATATCATCAGGGTTAATTTCTGAAAGTTCTCCGTAAAACTGCATTCCGTCCACTATGAGTAAAGGGTTATTGTGGCTTCCGGCAGTATAAACAGAACGTTGTCCACGTAATTGCAGAGTACCACCACCTTTGGCTGACGCATCATAACCCACACTTAAACCGGGAGTGCCACGTAAGATATCCTGAACTGTTTTGGGATTTTCGTTAGCAAGCTGGTCCGGTCGAATTTGAGCAATAGAACCGGTTAAGTCTTTTTTACGCATGGTACCATAACCTACCACAACGACTTCGCCCAGGTTCATGTCATTTTCCTCTAACGTAATTACATACTCGGTACTTCCGCTTATACTTACCTCCTGGCTGGCAAATCCAATGTAAGAGATAACCAGTGTTCCTTTTTCGGGAGCACTCAACTTGAATTTTCCATTCAAATCTGTTTTGGTACCTGTGGGTACCTTAGCGCCTTTTACTGTAATGGTTGCCCCAATAACAGGCTCTTTTTTGGAGTCCAATACAATACCCGAGATCATCTTGGGTCCGGTTTGCGCATTTAATTGGACGCATAAAAATATGCTGTATAAAATCAGCATATAAAACTTAATTTTTGAAATCATACGGTACTAATTTAAAAGTTATACATTAATTTAAAAGAATCATTAAACTGAAACAAAAACTTGATCAACATAATTTACTATATTTTCATTTTCTGAAATGCTGCATCGTTCAGGGCATACTTTTTATGTATGGATGCAGTTGATTTGTAGGGTTGGATTAGTTCGTTTTACTTTTTCTTCATGCTTTTTTATTGACTTTTGGATTTGTATTGTATTTCTTAAATAATGGACAAATATAGGTTTGCGTACATTAACAGGTGGGTTACTTTTGGGGTTAAAATCAAATAAAAAGCATTAATTTCAACTAAGTGTCTCTTGCACATAGTTTGTTTTTATTCCCTATACTACTTGTTTTTATTAAGCATAAATTTCAATTTAATGTACTCATATTTAGATGTATATTCAACTATTGTCATGCATATTATTTGAAGTGGAATCCGAATCTGATATTTAAGTGGCTATTAACCATTATTTATTTAAATTTTAGGAAAAAATGAAATCATAGTGCTTCATTTTTTGGGATGAATCTGTTGTAAATAGAAGAATAAATCGTTGGGAAAATAGAAAAGAGACTTTTTTCAAGGCTAATCAACAATTTGGTTGGAGGCAACGGACGGTTGCTTTGGTTATGCTTCAGGGTGAGTGCCGAATTTAGCTGTATTATATCAGCGCTTATTTATTGTCGCCTATTAAAACATAGAAGTAAATCAGATAAATAATGTTATATATTTCTGATTTACAGGTTTGTAATAAACAAAGAGAATGTTTGATTGTTTTAACTAAAGTGAAACCGGGTTATTAGATTTTTGATTTCAATTCGATTGTAAACTTTCCTCATGATGTTTAAAAAAGCAGTTATTTCTATTGTAAAATAAAATTAAACACGTAAACCTTACGGCAATGAAAAAATTAATCTATCCTATGATTTTTAATCATAAAATATTTTTCGAATGAAATTACAACCAACAGTTGACGATTGTAAAATTCTGGCAGTTGGTTGTTTTTTGCAAATACCATAAAATGATTTGCAATTTTGCCTCAAAATATAAAAAAGCAGTTTTGTTTCGTATGCTTTATTTTTGATTCACAATGTTCCAAAAACCAAATAATGAACCATGAAAACATTAAAAATCGTATTGGGAGTAGTTCTTGCTTTAATAGCTGTACTCGTGATTGTCTTTGGCTATTATGGAGGCTTTTCTAAAGTACAGTTCAGGCCGGTGAAACAGGGTGGCGAGATACTGGTATACCGGGAGTTTGTTGGTGACTACCAACAGAGCGGAAAGCTGATGGATAAAGTGTATTCGTCGTTGCTCAACGATTACAAAATTCAAACCAGCAGAGGATTTGGGATTTATTACGACAATCCGGAAACGGTTGAAGCCAGCAAGTTGCGCTCAGACCTTGGATGTATTCTCGAAGATGCAGATAGTTCAAAGGTGACTGTTTTGCAGAAAGATTTTAAAGTAAAAATCTGCCCGAAAGGGAATTATCTGGTTGCAGAATTTCCGTTTAAAGGTTCAATGTCGATTTTTTTAGGGATAATGAAAGTTTACCCCGTACTAAGTGAATATATGGAAGAAAACGGATATTCCGACCGGGTTCCGGTCATGGAGATTTATGACACTCCGAACAAGAAAATAATTTACAGGGCCGAAGCTTTGCAGAAATAAAGAAATAACCTCCCCGATTCGGTATCTGTTCCCCGGGAGGCAGCCAACAGCCGTTTTACAACCAACCGTCAGCGATCTGAAGATTCGTGGACGGTTGGTTTTTGTTTTATCAAAAACCAATATCGGGGAATAGTTCACTAATTAGCTAAAAATAAATTAAAAAAAGAATAGGTTTTGTTAAGTTTGTTTTGTAAGTTTGCAAAGTTTTTACTCTGTGAATTCAATAGCTGGTTTACAGGCAGATTTGGTTCGCCTGTTTTTACCAGTCCGGAGTAAAGAAATTAAATAGCTCCTAATTAATTTATGCAACAATGAAAAAGCTTTACATTTTAATTTATTCAAGCTTAATAGCCTGCATGCTAAGTGCTCAGGAGAATAGGCTGGTCATTAAATTTGGAAATGGGAATGAAAGAAGTCTGTTGATAAGTGCTGTCAAAAGCATGACTTTCAATTCTTCGGTAATGACCCTCAATGTATTTAATGACAATGAGAACGGAGTTTATTCTACTTCAGACATTCGGAAAATGTATTTCGAAACGACAACTGAAGTTCCAGCTTTAATAAATAATGGTAGTAATGATCTTGTCGTGTATCCGAATCCGACAAAAGGGCTGGTCTGTTTTAAGAATCTTCCTGAGCAAACCTCAACAATCCGCATATCTACTATAAATGGTGTACAGGTTTTTGTGGGTAGAATTGCACCCTCCGTTCAAAGCATAGACTTGAGCTTTTTGGTAAAGGGTGTTTATTTGATGAATATTGACAACAAAACGGTAAAACTGATTAAATTATGAAACGATTCCTGTATTTAGTTTTTTTTCTGTCTACATTCTGTTGTGGTATTGCCCAGGTTCAGGATTCTTTATTCATATACCAATCGGGTGAAATATTATACCGGGAATGTTTTGATCAGATCGATAGTGTGGCTTTTGTTGCCCCCAATCACTATGAGTTGGTCCGGTCGGCGCAGGTTTATAATGAGTTGAAGTCCAATCCGGATCTTACGCTTTTTGCCCAAATGATTAAACAGGCGGGGTATGAAAAAAAATTAGATAATGTTTCTGTTTGGCCGCCGGTGAACAGTGCTTTGAGCCAGGTCGATTTAGCGGATTCAGCGTTAGTGAAACGCATTGTAACAAATCATATTTCCCGGTTGGAAAATTATCCTGCGGTAGGATCAGATGGAAAGTTCGTTACCATGTTTAGCACTAAAAAAATGCTGTTTCAGTCCAATGACAATGTGCATACTTTAGGAGGTTTTGATATAGTTTCGGATATGTATGTAGCACATTCCAGTATCCATATTTTAAAGGGTTGCCTGCCATATACAATGAATATATGGGAATACATTACGCAGAAATCCGGGCACGACTTGTTGAAAGCCTACATTAATTCTCATAATAAAACAACGTATAATTCCGCCACAAACAGTTATATAACAACAAATGATATTTTGGACAAGTTTCCGTTTGCCAATAATGAAGATAGTTTGTGTACGGCTATTATTCCAACAGATGCTGCCTGGATTAATTCGTACAATAATTTGTATCCGTATTGTGTAGCACCTGTTGTCGGCTCAACAAACACTCAGGATGAAGCTATCAAGCTGGCTATTATAAAAAACAATTTCTTTCGTGGAAGATTGACTCTGCCAACTTCTGATACTGTTTTTACATCTACTACCAGATATCAGTTAAATAGTCCTACCGCCATGCTCGAAGGCGCTCAAACCGAAGAACTTTCAAATGGGAATTGCTTTAATGTAGATGAATTAAAAATGTTCAGTGCCGAGAATTGGAACAAGACAATCAAGATTGAAGCTGAGGATGGTGCATACGGACGAAAACTTACAAATGTGTCATTAAGTACCAAAGAATATCTTGATAGCGCTTTCAATATCTCAGGTAAAAAGTATTTGACCGTTGTTCCAACAAGCGCTTCCGGTACAGTAAGTGTAGAATTTCCAATACCCAATACTTTGTCTATGAAGTACAATGTTTATTGTGTTTTTGTTCCTGCCTCAATAAGTGATGCAACTGATCTCAGACCCAGTAAAGTTAAATTCTATGTATCTTACCTGGGTAATAAAAATGTCTCGGGAACAAGTTACCCCGGAGGTATTCAGTTAAGAGGTGCGATAACTACAACTAATACCCTAAATTTATCGGCGAGTGCTGCTCCTGCCACATTTACCACCGATCCTACCAACGTGCAAAAAATGCTTGTTTTAAAGGACTTTCAGTTGCCTTTCTGTAACTTGTACACGGGTAATAACTCAGCCATAAACGTTTCATTAACCGTTTCAAATGCGACTAAATTGTCAGAAGCGACTACATATAATCAAAGTTTTCAGATAGATTATATAATCCTGGAGCCAGTTCAATAAAATACAAGATAAAGAAACAAGAACAGTATGAAGACAATAATAAAAATAATGTTGGTATTTCTTCCATTTGTGGGGACATTTGCATCTACACCCGATACGGTTTATGTAATGCGCTCGGGAATGGTTATTTATAAAAGAGCTGTCAAAGACATTGATAGCATTAGTTTTGTGAACTCTAAGCTAATCAGGAAGAGTATTGTAGATAAACTTGCTGAGGATAATAGCTATTCCATTTTTTATCAGGGGCTTGTTGCTACAGGCCTTGTCGATTCGCTTCGTGCCGATAAGGATAATAGTTACGATTTCAGGAAGTATTATTATATTGATCTTACGTATACGCAGGGTAGTGGTTCGAGGGATGAATTACCTAAACTGAGACAATATGGCTTTACGCTTCTCATGGAAAGTGATTCGGTTTTTCAGAGTAATGCCATCAATAATTTGTCCGATCTAAAAATGTACGCTGCCACTGTGTATAATGCTGTATATCCGGAGGATGCCAACATTACGGATCTTACAAACCGGAAAAATAGCCTGAACCGGTTTATTGCTTACCATATTATCAATAAAAAATTATCGATTTCAAAATTTATTGATGAATATGACGTGCCTAATATGCTTAAAACGGTTGATATGTACGAATATCTTGAACCAATGTGCCCCAACACGTTGATCGAGATTAAAAAGGAAAGAAGTAGCGGCCTGACCAATTTAATTAATACAACTTCTGGTTCGAGGAGCGCAATCCGTATTATCAAACAATTTGATGATAAAACTCTGTATTCAGGCTTTTACTATGGGATTGATAAGATAATGTGTTTTGATGCCAATGTAATTACATACTTGTCCTCAAAAAGATTACGCTTCGATGCGGCCAGCCTTTTCCCGGAACTGACAAATAATAATATGCGTGTGTACGACCCAGCAAAGCCACGATCGTGGGTTTACCCAAATAACTATATTAGCAGATTGAGTTTTTCAGGTTCAACCCGTGTTGCTTACTCTAATGCTTTTGGTGGATATCTGGATTATCAGGGAGATGAGATCGTCTTGATGGGTTCTTATGACTTTAGCATAACGACTCCACCTATTCCGGCAGGTACTTACGAAGTCAGATTTGGTTATTTACCAACCGGTGCCCGGGGTGCTACAGAGATTTATGTAGATGGATTACCTGCATGTGCACCAATAGATTTCCGGATTTTAGCCGCAGATCCTCAAATTGGGTATGTCACTCCGGGGTCAGACTCTACTGATCCGAATGGTTTCGAGAATGACAAGGCAATGTATAATCGCGGTTACCTGAAAGGTCCGGCTAGTTATAAAGATGCCATTAACAAGTGGTATGGAGGTAAGATTGCACGAAACTCCGTTAATAGTATTAGAAAGATTGTGGGGACTTTCACTTTTCCAACAGCAATGAATCATCAAATCTCAGTGAAAAGTTTAATTGATGGACAATTTGTATTGGACTATATCGAATTTATTCCGGTAAGTGCTATTGAAAGTGAAGATATTTACTAATGATTCAGAACTGTTACAAATGTCAAACAAAAATATGAAAAAAACTATTTTATTGGAAAATAATAGAGCTAATAGATTGAGTCGATTGGCAAAAAATACAATTACTCTTTTCTTTATCTTTCTGCTGTTTAGCACTGTTTGTGGAAAAGCTCAGGGAAATTCATCATCTGTGAACAGTGGGAGCAAGGTAAAAGCCCAAGTTGATAGCTTTTCTGTTAATAGCGTTTGTCAGCCTGTATTGTCAGCAACAAATACAAAAATATTTAATTGGGTGATAAACTCTAATAATTTTAACAGGGTTTATTTAAGTTCCTCAACTGGTAATTACAGTTTATTTGTGCCTACTGACGAGTACTTTGCGAACTATATCGATCCAATTGCTTATGCAAAAGATGTTCAGGGTGCATTGAAGTTTTGGTATAATACCAAAACAAGCAGTGTAAATGCTACTGTGTATGCCTTTAATAAAACAACAAACAAAATTGGAGACTCAATTGCAACAATTATTTCTTCTGAATTTCTTAAAAATCGTTTGTTGGATTTGTTGAATTCGCACATTGTTGTTGGAGGTGTTGAAACCGGAAAAGGTTATTATCTGACAAAAGGGAATGTGGCTCTGAAGGTGACTGGTAGTGGAAACGATATGACTGTAGAAGGGGGTGGCAACATTATGTTGAACGAAAAGGTAAAAGTTAATCGAGCCTACAATCAATCTAACGGAACCACTTATTTTATCGACAGACCAATTCAGGCACCGCTTCAATCTGTTTATAAGGTTTTGAGCCAGGATTCAGCAAAATTCCACGAATTTTTTACGTTGCTAAGTGGATTTCCAGAATCAACCACGAGCTCTCCGGTAATTTTTGTAAGAAGGACAAATAATTATGGTATTGACTTTAATGTCAAGTTTTTCAATACGTTTAATTATACTGTTTACGCACCCACCAACGAAGCTATTCATCAAGCTATTATGGATACCATTATCAAACCATGGGATTCGCGAGGCGCAATTGTAGGAATAAACGACATTACCGATCCTGTGCAAAAAGGACAGGAAATAGCTAAGTTGGAGCGCTTTTTAAGATATCATTTCCAGGATAACTCGGTATTTATTGATGGGCAGGCGGTGAGCAATAAGCTTTATCAATCGGCAACTCTGAAACTGGATGATAGTCCTTCTAGTTTCGGTACATTCAAAAACAAGTATTATAGATTAACTCTGAACGGATCGGGCGATAATTTGACCCTGAAAACAGAAGCGAACAAGACCGCACACATAATAACCACTCCCGGACATTATAATATAATGACCCGCGATTATGTTTTTAAAGACAATGTATCGAAGTATAAGGAAATTGACGGAACTGGTACAGGACTTGATTTCAATTTAAGTTCAATTTACACTACATCAACTGCTGTAATACACCAGATTGATAACGTGCTAACTTTTGAATAAAATTATATGATAAGCCAATATATGGGCTGAAAACCTCAAAGATTAAATGCTATGTTAATTTCAAAAAACATCAATTTCAAAAAAGCTTGTGTGGCAATCGTCTCATTGTCGGCTCTGTGTGTTGGGAATTATGGATATTCCCAGAAGATTCATTCGACAAATGAAATTTTAAAAATCCTGAGTGATTCTAAACTGGGATATCAAATTAAAATGCTTGATAAGACCATTTCGGTTCCGGATTATTCAGATAAATTAAATCATCTGAATTCATACCGGGTTGTAAATGATTCTGCAATATCAACCTACGAGTATAAAATGAATGATTTGGCTTCACAAAAAATGCAAAAGGCCGAAATGTATTATCAGGCTAAAGATTACGATAATGCATTGCTGTGGTACAAAAATGCGCTGGAAGCTGATTCTTCCTGTTTGTTTCTCATGACTTATATTGGTCAGATGTATGAAATTAAAAAAGATCGTGAAAATGCGATCATTTGGTTTAAAAAAGCAATAAGCAAGAATTATATCGATTATATGGCCCACTGGTTTCTGGCCGATAATTATAAAGCGGTTAATGATTTGAACAGTGCTATAGACGAAATTGCAATAGCCCGGATCTTGAACCGGAATAACAAAAGGATCAAATCTTCTTTTGATAATATTTTCCTGTTGGCAAGAAGAGACACTGCAGATTGGTATTTCAATCCGCAGGTTGAAATTAACCAACTAAGCGATACAAATGTAAGCGTGGCAATGGGCGACAAATGGACAGGCTATGCTATGGCTAAAGCGCTTTGGTTGTATGAACCCGGATATAGCGAATCGATGGGAGTTGAAAAAGGCAAACATTCGATAGTTGAAGACCGCGAATGTTTAATTTCATTAGTTGTAGCGCAAATCAATGCGAAGACAAAAATTAAAAATGATCCTCAGCTTTTCGTATTAAAGCAAGCAGCCGAAAACAGCCATTTGGATAATTATATCCTGTATGAAATTTGGTTGCCTAAAAATCCTGCGGTTGCCTATCAATTGCCAGAGAAAACAATCAATGGCATTAAGGATTATATACTGAATTATAGGAATAAGAAGAAATAATTGGTGGAATTGAAAATGGGAATCAAAAAAGATTTCACAAATAAAAAATCAAGCTATGAGTTCAAAACAAAAATGTCAGAGTTGTGGCATGCCGCTAAGTAAAGATCCTAACGGAGGTGGAACTAATGCCGATGGTAACAAAAGCAAGAATTATTGCAGCTATTGTTATCAAAATGGAGAGTTTACGTTTAATGGTACGTTGACAGAGTTTCAGGAGCATTGCCGGGCGAAAATGAAAGAAGGCGGACATTCAGGCTTTCTGGCCTGGTTATTTTCGCGTGGCCTGAAACGTTTGGAGCGCTGGAAATAAAAGCAATAACTATTTTAATGTTTAGATGTTTTTTATAAATAATATTTAAAAATCAGATTTAAAAATGGACGAATCATTTGATGATATGGAAGTTGTTTCTTTGACAGACAAAGAAATTTTTCTCCGGATATGGACTTCACCCCGGTTGGTGTTTAAATATATCAATGACAATGATTATGGCAAGTATGTGACCATATTGCTCATGCTGGCAGGTATAAATAGTGCGTTTGATAAAGCAATTAACAATAATATGGGTGATTCCATTCCGTTGTGGGGAGTGTTTGCCCTTTGCATAGTTGGAGGTGGCCTTTTGGGTTGGATTTCATTTTACATTTATGCGGCATTAGTTAGTTGGACTGGCGATTTGTTGCATGGCGAAGGAGACACTGATTCAATTCTGAGGATTATGTCGTATGCTGCTCTGCCTCAGATACTGACATTAGTTCCTCTTTTTATATGTGCCTTAGCTTCAGGGAATGAAGTATTCCAATCCGATAAATCTATCGATTCGATGGGGGCAATATTACTTTATGGTTTGGCTGCTTTTAATGTTTGCCTTGGAATTTGGGGCTTTATACTAACTATTATTGGAGTTTCTGAAGTTCAGAAACTGTCAGTTTGGAAATCTCTTTTGAATTTATTGTTGCCAGTTCTCATTATCGGAGCGCCAATCCTGTTGCTTGCATATCTATTCAGTTATTTCTAAATTATCATTATATACTAGAAATGGATTTGTATTATTCCTTTTGATACCAATCAGGCATTTTCAACCCACCGCCCGGATTAGAATACCGGGACGGTGGGTTTTGTTTTATTGAAACGTTTGTTCTCGCAAAAAATAGGTTTGGTTAAGTATGTTTCGTACTTTTGTAAATACTTTCGTTTTGATAATACAATCAATTAACCTACTCAATATTTGATGATATGGACATTATAAAATTCAACCACACAACGCCGATCCAACTCCGTTTCAATGATTTCGATGCGTTGGGGCATGTGAATAACTCAGTTTATTTTTCGTTCTACGATTTGGGAAAAACATCCTATTTCAACGAAGTTATGCCCGATGTAAGCACCAACCGGGAAGTTGGAGTGGTGATCGGACACATTGAGGTAAGTTTCCTGTTGCCGGTATATCCGGGCGAAAATGTTTCGGTGGAAACCGCTGTGGTGGAAGTGGGTAATAAAAGCTTTAAGTTGTTACAGCGCCTGATTGACATGGATACCAGCGAAGTGAAGTGCATTTGCCATACGGTAATGGTCTGCTTTGATGCAAAAACGAAAACTACCCGCCCTATTTCGGATGCCTGGCGTAAGGCTATGGCTGACTTTGAAGGTAACCCGGAACTTCTGAAAGTGCACAGTAACAATTAATTTTTTTTGGGGGGGCTAAATAGAACCACAATATACAACCAACCGTTCGGAATTATTAACTCCGAACGGTTGTTTTATTTCTGGAGAATGCCTTTTCCTGACTCAATATTTTATTATCATTACTTCGTTTAAGACTCCAATGTTCTTGTGTATTCAGTAATGCAGGTTTCTATTCGTTTCAAAAAAGAATCGAATGGATTGATTTTATATGCTTTATGCAACGGGTGATATGTAATAATGAATTTTAATTCTATTCATAAAGCACTGAAAATAAATACATAATAATTTTTTATGCAATATTCATTAGCTTTATTTGGCTAGGTTAAATATATTTCATAATTTTGTAAAATTTAATAGCAAAAGTGTCTTTATGTGTTTATGTATGAGATACTAATTAATACGAGTTGCATAGATAAACTCACGGTATGTAAAGTTACATTTTAATCAATATTCATTTATAAATTAATATTCAATGAAAAAGTATTCTACTCTGATTTTATTGGTCTTGTTTAGCCTGTTTACCAATTGGGTTACTGCAAGAACAATTTATGTTTCAGCACCAGCTAATGTGAGTGATTCGGTTTACAATGCTGCCGATGGCGATATTATTGAACTTACAACTTCCGGAGGAGCCTATTCGTGGTCGAGAACTGTTAATTTGACAACGGAAAAATCTATTACTCTGCGTGCATCGCAAGGCCTGGCCTCTCGTCCGGTTATTACCTGGGCAGGGAGCACTTATGCTTCATCGTCTAATACCTTTCTTGTGTATGCTCCTTACACTTCGGTAGCAACTAAATCGCTGACCGTACAGGGTATAGATTTTCGTTCGAAAGGGGTGTGTTATTATTTTCTGAATGCCAAAACTGGACTCAACAATGGATTAACTACGGCTATAGATAATTGTGTATTCAGGGATTTTCATTATTCTGGAAGAGTATTCGCTTTTTCGAACACCTCTTATAGTGGCTGTTTCGGAGATTTGTCAGTCTCTAATAGTGAGTTCAGAAATTGCGCCCCTGCTGTTTATGCTTCATCATCTTATAATGTTCCAAATAATATGACATTCATAAATTGCTTGTTTTTGGGTGGCTTTAATTCAGGAAATCCATTCATTCTGATCTCTTCAAGCAGTTACAATAGTTTGAAAATTGATCATTGCACTTTCCTGAAGGCATCAGTGCCTGATATTTATCTATATAGTGTAACTGGACCGTTATCTATAAAAAACTCAATTTTTGCATATAATACAGGTACTTATTCATGTTCCTTTGGTAATCTATCCACAGCTTTTGGTACTGATTGTGGATTTTATACCACAACCGGATATACAAATTATGTCTATCCGAACTCCAAATCAGCTTTACTTTCAGACCCATTAATCCAAACAACAGATTCTGCAACTTTGACTGGTTATGCTACAGCCAGTGCTTATATGACAGGTAGTACCGATGGAAAACCAATTGGATACTACAGAACAACTTTAATTAACTCATCTGTTAATAGTATAACCGGACTAAATTATACCAAGATATCCGGACCATCGGCTGAGCAATCATTTAAAGTAAGCGGATTTGGGCTGGCAGGGAATATTACGATAACTCCACCCGCTAATTTTGAAATTTCGAAAACGTCTGGTTCTTCGTTTGGCTCGACACCAATTACATTGACCCAAAGCAATGGAAGTGTGCTGTCAACAACTATTTACGTGAGGTTGAAGTCCGGTTTAACCGATAATACTTATACCGGAAATATGTCGCTAACCTCAACAGGAGCCTCGACAGTCAATATAGCTTTAAGTGGAGATGCTGTGAACAATCCAACTATTTATGTTTCACCCGTAACGATGACTGGTTTTAAATATGTTGTTGGAAATGGCCCATCGGCCGAACAATCGTTTATGATTAGCGGAGTAAATTTAAAATCAAACTTAACAGTTACAGCACCAAGCAATTATGAAATTTCCCCAATGTCTGGATCTTCATTTATTGCAATGAACTCTATTCCTGTGGCACAATCAAACGGAGTCGTAAACCCGATCACTTTGTATGTCCGGTTGAAATCCGGTTTGAGTGTCAACTCATATTCGCAAAATATTACATTGTCAGCTACCGGCGCAACAACAAAAACCATATCGCTTAGCGGTAATGTTACGAACCCGCCTTCTATAACTGTTTCTAAAACGTCAATATCAAAATTGTGTTATTTCTATAGTAATTACACAGCACCAGTTGATTCGTTTAAAGTGAGTGGAACGGATTTAGATGCCCCCATTGTTATTACTCCAACCAGCTATTTCCAGGTCTCAACTTCTCCTACTACAGGATTTGTTGGCAGTACTTCATCTTTAACCCTTCCATTAACCGGAACGGGAGTTAATTCTACCACTATTTACGTAAGGATTGACCCGGCCTCCTATTATACAGGATCCATCTCCGGGAATTTGAGTGTATCAACCGTATCTACGAAAGGAGTTACTTCAAAAACAATTGCATTAAGTGGATACGGATATTATAATATGCCTTCAACTACTTTGTCTGCTTCTTCGTTGAATGGATTTAAATACTATGCCGGTTCTGGCCCATCTGCGGAACAATCATTTACCGTAAGTGGCTCTTATCTGGTAGATAACCTGATTATTACTGCTCCTGCCCATTATGAAATATCCACAACAGGTGGAAGTGGTTTTTCAGGAAAATCAACAATAACACTTACAGCGAACTATCAATCGGTTTCTACGACAACTATCTATGTCCGGTTAAAGAGCGGGCTAAGTTCTGCCGCATATAACGAAGCGGTTAGTGTTTCAACATCATACGCTACTTCGTCAAGTGTTGCATTGAGTGGTACTGTGTTTAGTGTTCCGACAATAATCCCATCGGCAAATTCTTTGACGGGAATGGATTACACATTTAGTTCGGGTCCATCTGTCGAACAATCATTTACTGTAAGTGGAATTGATTTAACTTCATTGATCCTTATTTCGGCACCAGCAAACTTTGAGATTTCTACAACTTCCGGAGATGACTTCTCCCCTTCAAGCCAGCTCATACTTACGCAATCGGGAGGTATAGCATCAACTACAACTATTTATGTGAGGATGAAATCCGGACTTGCATCGAATTCATATTCTGGGAATATCTCCTTGTTATCTTCTAATGCAGCTATTCAATATGTTAGTTGCAGCGGAACAGTTAAACTGTATAACGAAGTGAACAACCCTGAAATTGGTGATGTGAAGGTTTATGCCTCTGATTCCAAAATAATAATCGAAGGAACTAAAGCCGGAGAAAATGTGTCAGTTTATAATGCAAGTGGAATTTTAATATATTCTAATAAATCACAGGGAAAAAAAATCAATATCTCTGTAAACCAGAAAGCTATTTATATCGTCAAAACTGAGCAAGAAACAATAAAGGTGATTTTGTAGTTTTATTACAAAATCAGAATCTTACTGCAAAGCGGGCTGTTCGTATTACATGAACTGCCCGTTTTTTTTATTCTCTTTTACAATCACAATATGCATGTTTCTTTTTTTCAATAAAAGTTTCTGATTTATAATCAAAATGGTAAATAAAATTGTTATAAATATAAAGTGAAGTCGTTTGTAAATGATTGATATGATGTGATTAATCTGGGAATGATATTACACAATAATGACCTTAAAACTTAACGAACATGAGAACAACTAAAATCAAAAAAGTACTGATTGCGGTAGATTATGCCGAAACTGCACAAGGAATGGCAGAAAAAGGCTTTTCGATGGCAAAGGCTATGAATGCCGAAACGATATTGTTGCATGTTATATCCGAACATCCGGTTTATTATTCCGGCTATTCCTATATGCGGGAATTGCAGGTAGAGGTTAGTGCCGATTTAAGGAAGTCGACTCAGGAATTTTTGGATAAACTAAAAAAACATCTTGGAGATGAATCCATCAAAACAGTTTTGAAAGATAGTGTTGATATTCCGGGAACTATTTTGAATACAGCTAAGGCATTGGAAGTGGATCTTATTGTTATGGGCACACATAGCCGCAAATGGCTCGAAAATATAATTATGGGAAGTGAGGTGGAAGAAGTATTGCGCAAGACCACGATACCACTTTATATCATTCCGACAAAGAAACATAAAGAATAACCTGCTTGGGTATCAATATCCGGTTCAATACAAGAAGAGCTGTTCGAAAATCATCGAACAGCTCTTTTTTGTTTGGCAAAAGTGCTTGCCTCTTACTTTCTTGCCACTGTTTATAGTTGTGGTCCTGAAACTTTCAATGCAATAGCATCGGCATTGTCGCAATATTGCTCAAAGTTAGCAATATATTTAGCAGCCAGTTGTTTTGCTTTGGCAGTCCACTCGTCAGCAGAAGCATACGTGTTACGTGGATCAAGGATTTCAGTATCGCAACCGTTAATTGACTTAGGAACAACCAGATTCATTACAGGGATATTGGTTGTTTCAACATTTTCGATAGAACCATCGATGATAGCATCAATGATAGCACGGGTATTTTTCAACGAAATACGTTTTCCTGTTCCGTTCCAACCGGTATTTACCAGATAAGCTTTTGCCCCGTGTTTTTTCATTTTGCCTACCAATGTTTTAGCATACATAGTTGGGTGCAATGTAAGGAACGCTTCACCAAATGCAGGAGAGAAAGACATTTGAGGTTCAGTAATACCACGCTCGGTTCCGGCTAATTTTGAAGTGTAGCCGCAAAGGAAGTGATATTGTGCCGAATGCTCGTCAAGAATAGAAACCGGAGGTAATACGCCGTAAGCATCAGCCGACAAATAAATGATTTTGCTGGCATGTCCTGCGCGTGAAGGAGCAACGATTTTGTTGATATGATAGATTGGGTAAGAAACACGGGTGTTTTCTGTTTTAGAAGCAGCAGCAGAGAAATCAGGAGTTCCGTCAGCCAATACAGTTACGTTTTCCAGCAAAGCATCGCGTTTGATGGCACGCCAGATATCCGGTTCTTTGTCTTGTTCTAAATCAATAACTTTAGCGTAGCAACCACCTTCGTAGTTGAACACACCATTGTTGTCCCAACCGTGCTCGTCATCACCAATCAGGTAACGTTTCGGGTCAGCCGACAAAGTAGTTTTACCGGTTCCTGAAAGTCCGAAGAATACAGCTACATCACCTTCTTTACCTACGTTGGCCGAACAGTGCATAGAAGCGATTCCACGTAATGGCATATAGTAGTTTTGCATTGCAAACATACCTTTTTTCATCTCACCACCGTACCAGGTACCGCCAATGATTTGGATTTTTTCAGTCAGGTTGAACATAACAAATACTTCTGAGTTCAAGCCTTGTTCTTTCCATTGTGGGTTGGTAGTTTTTGAACCATTGAAGATTACGAAATCAGGTTCGCCAAAGTTGGCCAGTTCGTAGTGAGAAGGACGGATAAACATGTTTGTCACGAAGTGGGCCTGCCATGCAACTTCACAGATAACACGGATTTTCATGCGTGTATCTTCGTTTGTTCCGCAATAGGCATCAACAACATACAATTTTTTTGCTGAGTTCAACTGAGATAATGTAAGCCCTTTGCAGTGATCCCAAATATCGGTAGAAACCGGTTTGTTGATGTTGCCATCCCACCAAATGTGTTGATCAGAAGTTGCATCTTTTACAATGTAACGGTCTTTAGGAGAGCGTCCTGTGAAAACACCGGTATCAACAGCTACTGCACCTGTATTAGTTAACACGCCTCTTTCAAAACCTTCGTTTTTTGGGTCAACTTCAGCCTGGAAAAGAACTTCATAAGATGGATTGTGAACAACTTCGATGTTGCCCGAAATACCATACTTCGATAAATCTAAATTTGCCATTTTTTTTAGTATTAAGTGATCTTATTTAATTTTTATTGCTTCTTTGGGATTATAAAGATCAAAAAGGTTTTTTTGACGCGATAAAAGTACTAAATTTTTTGGTTGTACGAAATCAATTAAAGAATTTTTTCTTTATTTCTGGCACTTTCTTTGATGATAAATCTACAGAAAGCGGATTGTTTTACTTTTGATTTATATATTCTGATTCAAAATCAGTTATAAACAATTATTGAAAATTATATTGCAGTTGCTTTTTACATCGCAATTCATTCAAAAACAGGGTTGGTTGCTCTGAGATTTTACAGATGCTGTCGTTTAATTGTGTATTTTTGTAGAATAGAATTTATTGACAATTAAAATCAATTATTATCAACATATATGAAATCACTCAAATTACTTGTTGCATTTGCACTTGCAATTACGTCTGCTTATGCGGCCAAACCTCTCCGACAGGTTCAGGATTTTAATCAGAATTGGAAATTTACGTTGGCAGACAGTACCTTGAATGCTTCAACAGTTGTTTTCGACGACAGCAAATGGCGATCTTTGAATCTGCCTCATGATTGGAGCATTGAATCCGATTTTGGCAAAGATTTTCCGGCAACAGCCGGAGGTGGAGCACTTCCCGGCGGACTTGGCTGGTACCGGAAAACATTTACTGTGGAAAAAGCCAACATGCTTCAGCCCAAAAAGATTTTCATCGAATTCGATGGAGTGTATCGCAACAGTGAAGTGTGGATAAACGGCACTCTGCTTGGGAAGCGTCCAAACGGATACGTGTCTTTCCGCTATGAACTGACTCCGTATCTTAAATTCGGAGCTACCAACGTGATTGCCGTCAAAGTGGATAACTCCAGGCAACCAAACTCACGTTGGTATTCAGGTTCGGGAATTTATCGCAATGTTCGGTTGGTAACTACCAATCAGGTGTTTGTTGAAAACTGGGGAACTTATGTAACCACACCAAATATAAATGCCGACAGTGCCGAAATAGCCATTCAGACGACAGTGACAAATGCAATGCGCATGGCTCAGTCAGTAGGTGTAGAGCAATTTTTGTACGATGCCAATGGACAGATGGTTTCCCAGATTAAAGGAGCTTTGATGGTAAATACCGGAAGCTCCAACAAGTATTACCAGAAAATGAGCGTGAAGAAGCCTGTTTTGTGGAGCCTTGAAAATCCGTATTTATATAAACTGGTCACCCGGTTGAATGTATTCGGAATATACACGGACGAATACACCACTATGGTTGGTATCCGCTCGTTTGCTTTTGACGTGAATAAAGGATTTACCCTGAATGGTAAACATGTGAAAATTAATGGAGTTTGCAATCATCACGATCTGGGAGCACTGGGAACTGCTGTAAACGAACGCGCTTTGGAACGACAACTGGAAATCATGAAAGGCATGGGCGTGAACGGTATTCGTACGTCGCACAATCCGCCTGCACCCGAATTGCTGGACCTTTGCGACCGAATGGGCTTTATCGTGATGGATGAAGCATTTGATATCTGGAAAAAGAAAAAAACAAAATACGATTATGCATTGGATTTTGACCAATGGCATGAGCGTGACCTGACTGATCAAATCACACGTGATCGAAACCATCCATCTGTGTTTATTTGGAGTATTGGTAACGAAGTAGGAGAGCAGTGGGGTGATAGTCCTGCTGAAGATGTGGATTTGCAGGCAGCCAATATTGCTTTGAACAATAAAAAAGTGAATGAAACCGGCGATGTAAAGCTGGGCAAACTGGGTAAAAATGCTTTGCTGACACGCCATTTGGCTGAGATCACAAAATCAGTTGACCCAACCCGTCCGGTTACAGCAGCCTGCAACGGCACAGAAGACAATAATCCGCTTTTCCTGTCGGAAGCGTTGGATCTTATCGGTTTTAATTATCACGAAAGTGAATTTTCCGGTATCACATCACGCCATACGAAAACACCGTTTATCGTTACCGAATCGGTTTCGTCGCTCCAAACCCGGGGTTATTACGAAAATCCATCCGACAGTATCCGAATTTGGCCAAGCAGTTGGGATAAGCCATTTGATATGCCGGTTCACTTATGTTCGGCTTATGATAATTGCCGTGCGCCGTGGGGATCGACTCATGAGAACAATTTGAAAATAGTGAAGAAATACGATCATATTTCAGGTCAATTTATCTGGACCGGTTTCGATTATCTGGGTGAGCCGACGCCTTATTGGTGGCCGTCACGCAGTTCGTTTTTTGGAATTGTCGATTTGGCTGGTTTCCCCAAAGATGTGTATTACCTGTATCAAAGCGAATGGACCAACAAGGATGTATTGCACGTTTTCCCGCATTGGAACTGGGAAAGAGGGCAATCAGTCGATGTTTGGGCATACTACAATAATGCCGATGAGGTGGAATTGTACCTGAATGGTGTTTCGCTTGGCAAACGTTCGAAACAAGGCGATGACATGCATGTGATGTGGCGCGTGAACTATGAACCCGGAACTTTGAAGGCTGTTTCGCGCAAGGGAGGCAAGGAAGTGCTTGTCCGCGAAATTAAAACTGCCGGAGACCCTGTTTCTGTGCGCCTGACACCGGATCGTGCCACCATCAAAGCCGATGGCAAAGATCTTTCGTTTGTAACAGTAGAATTGCTGGATAAAGATGGAAATGTTTGCCCGCTTGCTAATCAACTGGTAAAATTCAGTATAGTAGGTGAAGGAGCTATTGTCGGAACAGATAATGGCGATCAGAACGACCACGTTTCATTGAAAAAACCGGAGCGCCATTTGTTCTATGGTAAGGCGCTGGCTATTGTGCAAAGTACCACTGTGCCCGGAACAATTACTCTGAAGGCCTCAGTGGATGGTTTATCCGTTCAGGCAGTACAGATTGTGAAGAGGTAATCAGGAAAAATGTTTAGATAAAAGCAGGGTGGGGTGCAAAATCTCACCCTGCTTTTTTAGAAGGATTTATTATTAAAAAACAAATATTATATTTGCAAAAGATACAATAATCAATCTTATATTTTCCATAAAATGTTTTTTGACCCTCCGAAAATAAATCTTCGTTTTTTGTTGTTGTGTGTGCTGATTCTGCTGCTTGTGGGGTGTAGCAGTAAACGGCGGCTCGAAAGAAAACTGCATCGGGAGGTTTACGAATCAATAGGGGTGGAGGAAGAACCGAAAGATAATTTCCTGCTTTACAGCGAAGTTTCCCGGTGGCTCAATACACCTCATGTGGAGGGCGGACTGAGCTCCAGAGGAATTGATTGTTCAGGGTTGGTATACGTGATTTATAAGAGTGTATATGGTAAAACACTGGAACGGAATTCTGTTAGTATGCTAAAGAAAAATTGTAGAAAAATAAGGCAGTCACAGTTGCGCGAAGGCGATTTGGTATTTTTCAGTACAGCACGCAAGGGTAGATCCAATGTAAACCATGTGGGTGTTTATCTCAAGGAAAATAAATTTGTGCATACCTCTACTTCCCGGGGAGTGATGATAAGTAGCCTGAACGAAGATTATTTCAATAAAAACTGGGTTTGTGGCGGTCGGGTTATATATTCCAAATGATTAAAAATGTGTTTAAAACAAAAAAGAGTGGAATTTGAATTCAAATTCCACTCTTTTTTCATGCTGAACTTTAGAAAACTATTGCTTCAATTCTTTGTGTTAATTGTTTCGCAACTTATCGGATCACAACTTTTTCATTGAAATTATTGTCTTTTGTACGAAACGAAGCAATATAGGTTCCTGAAGGTACTTTACTTGTATTAATCAACTTTGACTCCTTAATTTTTTCAGTCAATACAATTTTACCGCAAAGATCAAACAGGGTCATTAAAGTTTCTTCTCCATTTTTATTATTTAAGGTGACGTTCATTACGCCATTTTCAACCGGATTTGGAAAAATGGTTATATCCGGATTGATAAAATGATCGTTTGTTGCAGAAACGGCATCATAAAGCTGTTTCAAAGGTACTACTTCGCGTGCCTGAAGCGGACTTGCCCATTCCAGTTTGCAGTTTGAAACACCTGTAGTTTCGGCATACTCTAATTTTATGTCGTATTTCTCACCCGCAGTCAGAGCTATGGTTGCAGAATAAGTTCCTGCGCTGCTTGTCCATTTGTCAATAATTAATTGATTATTAACCCAAAGTCTTCGGTAACTGTCGCTGGTAACATAAAAAGTATATGTTCCCGAATATCGGGGTTGTATTTTACCAATCCAACGAGCCGAAAAGTTATCAGTGTTTACTTCGGCCATTGGAGAACCTGTACCCCAGTCATAGTTAATATTGATATTGTTGGTTGTGCCTGCCTGGGTATCAAAGTTTGTCCCGTTGTAATAAGTGGCTGTCATTCCGGTACCTGTACCTTCAATAGCTCCCGGGTTTATAGTCAGATTATTAGCTTCGCGCATAAGCTGAAATAAATGATCGGGACGTACCACCACATAATCGGAGTTAAGCGAATTCTTTACGTTTTTGAAACTGGTTGGCGTCACTCCATTCCAGGGCTGGGCCTGAATGATAACAAATTTAGGTTTGTTCTTAGTCCAGGTGGATGCAGCGGAAGCTATATGATCTTTCATGGCTTGCTCGTTGGTGCAATAGTTGCACGAAAGCGGCATGCCCGGAAGTGATAATTGGTATATGGATAAAGCTCCGCCGGTATTTTGTCCTGTCAACCCAAGTAAGGTAGGGGCGTAGGTTGCAAATGCCTGACCTACGTTCAGATTGATAGCTCCGACGATGGTGTTCCAGATTGTTATAACCCTGAAACCTGCCATATTGTTATATTCTTCGGTTTTAGATACGTATTGATTCAATAGCGTTGGTTTTGTCCAGTAATTCGGATAAGTGTAACCATATCCGGAAGGGCCTGAAATGAGATTGTCATTCACAGTGGACGATGTGTGGTAGTAGTTGAGCGCTCCTGGCATGGCATCAACCATGGCGGGAGACAAAGTCCAGCCAATAGGCACAGAGCCTCTGTCCGAATTATTCCAGAGTTTACGGAACAAGTGTTCAACGTATTGTAAATTGTCACCATCGCTCAAAATAAATGCAACATAAATTTTATTTTGCAGGGCGGGTTTCTCCGGGATTGGTTTAATGTTGATAGTTCGTGGCATTCCGCTGTGTACCGTTAAGTTGGTACAAAAGTCACTGGCAATGGTTGTAATACCATAAGACGATACGCGGCTTACACCGGGTTCCTCTTCCGGCCACCAGCCCATGTAGTTTGAGCCTGCCGGCATCGATGATAAAAATTTATTAAGCAAAGTGCCTTCGGCAGAAACTTTCGGGTCAAGCCATATAACCGCTACTCCCAGGGCTGTTGCATATTCGCGCAGGGAGGCTTTGTGTACCTCGGGATTTAGTCCTATAAGCAAACGTTTGTCGAGGTTGGGCCAGTAAGTATCATAAATGGTTTGATAAACCTGAATTTTGCTGGTAAATTTCCCGCGTAAATCGGCCAGGATCGGATAATTGTAAGGGAATGAGGTCAGTTTTGCAAGCAACGATGGCGAAGCAATGATTGCATTTTTGTCTTTAGCCATCATAGTGGCCAGGTTTACAGTATGTATTTGCAAAGGGTCATAAACAATTACTCCGGAGATCTCAGCCCGGTATTTGGTTAGAACAAGCCAACCATTTGACTGTTCAGTCCATTTCAAGCCTAAGGATTGTAACCATGTAAATGCTCCTTCGGCAAAGGCATCTCCATCGTACGTAAAGATGCGTGGTTGCTTTTTGTTGATAATTCCTTTCATGGAAGAGAACAAATACTGTTCGGCGCTGGAGTTATCCTGACTTATGGCTACCCAGTCGACTTTGGTGTAAGCATTTCCGCGCCAGTTAACGCGTAGTTCTATAGCCTGGCTGTCGGCCGGCATAACGAAAGGCAATTTGAAGCTCATATAGCTGCCTACGGTAGTAAATTGGCTCCGGGTAACTGTTTGGCTGGCCAAAATAGCACCCGTAGCTACGTATTTTACATCTATATCTACTATTGGATTATCATCCAGCGTATTATTGTCGATTTTCATTCGGAACTCGGCAATGTTTTGGCCCATAGTCACTGTAGTGTCATTAGGTCCGGCAATCATATACTGGTTTGGAGTGTCCACGCCTACCTGACACAGCCAGCCATCGGTATCAAGATGTCCCGTGCTATGGGTAATAGGGGCAGTTTCGGCTTGCCAGCGCCATACTTTTGAATACGGGGCAACAGATCCGTTCATGTAAAAGAAATCCTGTGTTGCTGCAGTTGCAGGAAACGAAGGAAGCAGCTGATTTTGGGGCCAGGAAATCTGGGCCATGCCAACTGTGCTAAAGGCTTGAAAAATGATGGAGAGTAGTATAAAATTCTTTATACGATTTTTTTTCATGGTTTTTCTTTTTATGTCAATTTAAAATTTTCCCGATAAATTTGGAGCATGTAATTGAGCTGCAAGGATTAAATTACGGATCTGTCAAAGCTCTTCAACTGCATCTTACAAATTTAGGTGCAATTTTCTAAAGGGGAACATTAATTTTGTAGCATATTAGGACAATTTTTATTCAAAACCCTTATATAGATTGATTGTAACTGTGAAACACTCCAATTTATAAGTAAAAAAGCATTGAAAGAATATGGAATGCAGATTTTACTTCGCGCTGAATGAGTCAGATAAATTTATAGTGTGTGTTTTTGTTTATCTATATTGCAGGTATTTTTCCCTCCATCGGTTCTTCATAAGTTCTTTCGAATTTAAAGTTTAAGCTGATTTTGGATTTTTAAAAAATCAATGAAAATCCCAGCCCATTTTTTGAGTAATTTTCCCCGATTAAATGCCCGGTCCTAAAATTTATTAAAACTATTTTGTAATAATCTTATATTTAGGCGATTACAAAATCGACTGTCTCGATTTATCTTAATCATTTTCTTTGGCATTACAATGGTTTTGCTTAATTTAGCATCCGATAAATGTGAATAAATTATTGTCAAACCATTAGAACTTTGTTCTGCATCATTGTTTACTGCGAAAGAACAATAAGTTAAACACATTTAGCCCTATTGCCTAACTATTTAATTACTTTCTATTTGTCTGATTATGGAATACTATGTAATGTCATTTCTAAACACGGCTGTCATTGTGAGTTGTACACTCATGGCTATGGTTTTTTTGTTACTTCCTCTGCCCGAAAATAAAGGATTACATAAATACCGGATATCACTTCGGTTTTTGGCAGGTGCATATATCACAATGGCTCTTCTTAAAAGCGTTATATTGCTATTTCATTTAGCAATAGTCAATCTTATTCCGATAGAGGGTTTAGTAATTGCAGCATTACAGGCACCTTTGTTCGCGTTTACACTCATTACGCTGATTAATCCCCGGTCTATTAAGAGAAACTATTTATACAGGCAGTTAATGCCGGTGTTTATTTTCATTATCCTCTTTCTTTTATCGGCATATAAATGGGGAAATCCAAGCATTCTGACCTTTGCCGGGCTCAGGGCAAATGCATTGCATCCAACTGTAATAATCAGAGAGTTATTCCTGTTTTATTATGCCTTTCAATTGTTTAATTTAACCCGGATATTTACCCGTCATACCAGAATTTATCAAAAAAGGATTGATAATTATTTTGCCGACAGTTCTCAACGCCGACTTGTGGGAGTAAAGCGTTCTTTTTATTCAGCTCTTGTAACAGGTATCTTTGCATTCATATCCTGTTTTATCCCTTCGCCATTGCTGATGATATTTTTTGAAGCTTCTTACGCGCTCTTTTATCTTGTTTTCGCCTTGTTTTACATCCAATATCCGGGTAAGTTTACTCACATCGAACCTGTTATTTCTGTTCCGGGCCCTTCGGTGGAAAGCCCTGCTACCAGCAAAAAACGATTGGTATGGGATGATTTAAAAAAACAGATTATTGAGAATAAATACTACTTGAAGTCTGGTGTAACCATTGATGAAATGGCGCAATATCTCAAAATTGGACGGACCACACTCTCCACGTTTATCAACAATAATGAAGGAATGAACTTCAATCTCTGGGTTAACTCGCTACGAATTGAAGATGCCAAAAATCTCCTCATTGATTGTCCGCATTATAGCCTGACTCAAATTGCCGAGTTGATAGGTTATAGCGAACCTTCCAATTTTAGCCGCCAGTTCAAACTGATTACCAAAGAGTCGCCATCCATTTGGCGGCAAACCTGCCAGACCGAATCTGACAATTATAAATTGAATTGAAAAACAGAACCAATCACGCGGTTTAAAACTAAAATGATTATCCGAAAAGCGACCTACAAAATTACACAACGTCTCTCAAACGAGTGACCTCGTCCAGTGAGCCGAAAAACAAGTGAGAACAGCGTAAAAATACTCCTTGTTTGACGACCGAAGGGAGGAGTTTGGAGGATTTTAGCTGTTTGAACGTAAGTTTTTCGAGCGAAGTGGGCGTAGTCTTGACTTTTTTGCTTACTTTTTGTGTTAAGACAAAAAGTAAGCCAGGGTTTGGGGCGGAAGCCCCATTAGAAATAGTATTAGATCTTTATGTGGATAATCATTAAAACTAATAGGCAGAGTATATATTGGCTTTAGCCAAATAGCATTTATAATTTGGCTAATACCCAATAAATCTTTACTATTTATCCTCACCATAAATGGGGAGCCAATTGAAGCACATCATACAACATTATTTCTTACTTCTCACTTTTTGTCACTATCCGCTTCAAAAAAAATTCAATTTGTCAAATTGTACGCTCATTTTGTATGTTTTGATAAGTAAATAACAATTCCATCCTACTACTTTTACCACCGGAAATAACAATGTTATTCACTTGCATTTGTGTGCAAATGGCTACCAGTCAGATGTCGGAAATAATTTTGGCAATTACAGTACACATTAGGCAAATGCTGATTCGCATTAAGGAAATGTTGGTTTGAATTAGAAAAATGTGGATCGACATCCCGGAGATGTTTATCCACATCGGAGAAAAAGCAATCCACATTTCCGGGATATCAATCGACATCGGCCGAAAAGTGATCCACATTTTTGAGGCAAAAGGACAAGCACCTGTTTATATAGCATCATCACAACCTAAACAGATGCATCAAGCAATTTTTTTGAGTGATAATTACTTTTTATGTTTAAAACTTAATTTTAAAAGCATGAGAAAAAACACAGTAGTATTTGATTTTATAAGGTTTTCGGTACCTAATAAAATTACATTCGGACGAACTGTCCTTGCTAAAATGAGCACTATCCGACAGTTTTCCACACCCGACGTGCCTTATGAAGTAGTAACAACGGCTGTCAACAGCCTGGAAACGTATTACATCTCTTCACGCGGTGGCGATCATCAACAAATGGCTTTGATGCATCAGGCAGAGGTACTGGTTGATGATTATTTACGCAAGCTGGGCTATAATGTAGACAGGGTGGCCGATGGTGATGAAGCTGTTATTTTATCCACCGGTTTTCATTTGGCTAAGCAACCGGTACCGGCCGAAAGACCTGAGTTTTCGGCCGAAGCAGGTGATGCTCCGGGAAGCAGCTGGCTTAAACGAAAAGCTTATCCGGGTGCTTCGTCCTATGTTTGGCAGTATTATATTAGCCCCGAAGCTCCTACAGAAGAAAAGTGGCTGTTAGCCGGTTCCAGCACACAGGCTACATACCTGATGAGCGGATTGCCATTGGGCGAAAAGGGTTGGTTTAGGGTGGCGGCTGTTACCAAAGATGGCATGCAACCGTTTACAGATCCCATTTTCAGGTTTATTTCATAAAGCCCCGCATTACTTGCCGGATTATTATAAATAAATAATATACAGCTCTTTGTTTGAAACCGATGGTGCGCAACATTAGTGCAAACTGAGAGTAAAACGTTAGTGGTAGCAACGTATAAAATACCACCGTGGAAATCGAAAAACGTTATGAGTAGGTAGTAAAAAACAAATAAATTTTATATGTCAACAAACTTAGTTCCAGGAGGCTGGATTCCTTACAGCACAACTATCTCGGCAGATGCTCAAAAAGTGTTTGATTCAGTTATGAAAAATATACTTGGTGTACATTACACTCCGCTGGCAGTGGCTACTCAGGTGGTAGCAGGAATAAACTATCGTTTCTTCTGTAATGCCCAGGGAGCATATCCGGGTGCATTGAATGAAGCTGTTATTGTTCAAATCTATAAACCTCTTGAAGGAGCAGCACATATCACTTCAATCACTAAAGTGAATTAATTCTTCCAATTTTGATAAAGGGAGTAAATTTATGAAAAATCAATTTACTCCCTGTTTTAATTTACCCGCAAATGACAATTAGCTGTATTTGCCCCGGATGCCGGAACATGAGGTTTATAAATGTATTCAAATATTCATAGAACTTGTCAAATCGTACGCTATTTTGTACGTATTGATAAGTTAATATCGCACACATGTCTGTTTTTTTGTAAAGTGAAATGCATAGGTAAAATGGAGAATAAACAAGTTATTGTAAAAACACTCAACCAGAATATTCAACTTCTACTTGACTGTGGAGATGATTTAGGTTCTATGAAGTCGGCAGTAGATTATTTTTATAACATTTATAGTCAGATTACAGGCGTAAAGATTGATACTATTAATCAGGACAAAGCTATTTTACTTCCTTCGGGAAAGGCTATTTCAACCGCTGCAGCAGCACACTGCCTGCTTGAAATGAAACGTACAGCTGTATTTTTACGTGGAATCAACAAGGCTATAACGCTAAAACTATCGCAAGCAACAAGCAAACCTATCCGGATTCTATATGCAGGTACCGGTCCTTATGGCACTCTCCTGACTCCTCTTTTGCCCCTTTATAAATCTGCCGAGCTGAAAGTGGATTTGCTTGATATTAACCAGCAGTCACTTAAAGCTCTGTACAAATTGCTTGGAACATTAGGACTCAGCAAATATATTGGTGACACTTTTTGTACCGATGCCACCACCTTTAGGGTTAATAAACCGTATGATATTGTTATTTCTGAAACTATGCTTGCCTGCCTGAAGAGCGAACCGCAGGTGGCTATCATGCAAAACCTGATACCTCAGCTAACTGAGTCTTGCTTTTTCATTCCTGAAGAAATAACTATTGATGCTTGCCTTACCAATCCCAAAATGGAGATGGACAAACTGATGTATTATGAAAAAGAACAGCCGGCTTTTGAACGTTATTTGCTGGGTAACGTATTTACGCTGAGCAAACAAAATCTGAATGGTATTCTCTCGTGCAAAACCTTTCTGATTCCCTGGATAAAAGTTTCTTTTCCGGTTCTAAAGCTTTTTACCAGCGTGCGGGTTTTTGCCGGTGAACTGCTGACTGAAAATGATTCGAGCATTACACTGCCAAAACAATATCACGATTTCAGAACTCAAGAGGCCGATCGGGTTAAGTTCTGGTATGAACAAGGAGAAAAACCACAAATTCACAGCCATATTGTGGACTACAAACAGATAGTTAAAACTGTTGGAGTTGAATTTTAAAAAGAGCCGGTTACATTAGTTCTTGTAATTATAGTTATTTAAACAATAAAAAAGTTACTCCCGAAAACATGGAGTCTTTGGAAAAACCCGGCAAAACCATGTAAGCAATAATGTGATTTGCACAATAGAATGGTGGATTTGCTGATTACCCTTAAAAGAAGAAATTAAACCGGACAGATGTCAGGTATAATATAAACAACAATTTTACTAACACTTTAATTTTTTAAAATTATGGATGCATTTATTGCTACGATTCTGCTTTTTGCAGGCAACTTCGCACCGGTAGGCTGGGCTTTTTGCAACGGCCAGTTATTACAAATTTCTCAGTATAACGCATTGTATTCTCTGCTTGGAACAATCTATGGTGGTGATGGTGTAACAACTTTTGCTTTGCCTGATTTACGGGGTAGGGTGCCGGCCGGAACTGGTCAGGGAACAGGTTTACCACTGATGACTTTAGGGCAAAAGCAAGGTACTGTGACAAATACTTTACTGGTATCACAAATGCCTTCGCACTCGCATGCGCTAAATGCAAATGCAACGACTGCCGGCAGAAACTTATCACCACTCGCCACAGCGAATTTTCCTGGTCAAAATCAGGATGGTAGTGCCAATTATGCTTCTACCGCTGATACAGTAATGAATCCGGCTGTCATTACTCCGATGGGAGGAAATCAGCCTGTAAATAATATGCAACCAACCTTAGGCCTGAATTATATAATCTGTTTGGAAGGCATTTACCCTCAAAGATCTTAATCTGGAGGTAAATACTTTTTTTCTTTCTATTATCCTGTCGGGATCACAGCAGAAGTGCTTTATTTCTGCCGTATTTCCCGACAGGTATTTTCGTTGAAAAAAGGATCATATCATTGATTCAGTAAATCTGATTTATATACAGGAACAAGTTTATATCTAATATTTATTTAAATTGTTTGGAATATGCCTAAAAATTACAAAACCTTATTGGATCAGGCTCATGCCAATTCAAGCTGTAGAGCATTTCGGTGGGAAATGCTCAGAAGGTGTAACCTTCTCTTTATACTCTTATTTATCAGCTCTTTTGTATTTGCGGGAGAAGGTGATAAAGTAACGGTCTCAGGTGGTACATCAAGTGCGGCCGGGGCAAATGGTGATTATTATTATGCCGGTACCACGACAGTCAACGGCATAGTCAGGCCTTATTACGACATGCCTTCGAGTACTTATCGTCTTGAATACAGAACCAGTACTTATGGTAACGAATGGGAAGTTTGGGAATCAACGGCCCGTAGTGGGAGTGGAACAATACGTTTTTATAATTCGAATCCTTCAGCTACTGTTCCTTTATTGGGTTGGCTAGTTGATATTGGGGCCGGTTCACCT
>CAYSTC010000038.1:0-21851 GCA_964433885.1 uncultured Paludibacter sp.
AAGATGTTACAAAAATGTTACAAACAATTAAAAAGTTGCGATAGAATTTTATCGGGAAGAGGCGTTTTTGGATGGGTAAATTTTTTGAAATCAATAAAATCTTCTGATTTCCTGTAGTTTGTGTGTCTTTACAACCAGATTTGAGAAAAATGTGGAATTTCGGAGAAGAATTCGTAACGGGCGGTTTCGGGATTTACTTTGCAGCAATAATGCTCAATACCATTAGAGATCATGAAGAAATCGACTTTCAATTTAGCATTATAGACTGCTACCTGATCAAAAGTTGCTTGTGTAATAGGCACATTGGGAGCTTTAAATTCAATTATCATTACCGGTTGAGCGTCGGAATTATATAAAATGGCATCGCAGCGTTTTTTTAGTCCATTTAAATTCAGTTGCTTTTCGACTGCCAACAATGCTGCAGGGTAACTTTTTTCCTCAATCAGAAAACGGATAAAGTGCTGGCGAACCCATTCTTCGGGTGTAAGTGACACGTATCGTTTACGTTGTGTATCGAAAATAAATAATTTTTCGTTTTGTTTTTTTATTCGAAAATTGTATCCGGGAAGATTTAATTGAGACATTTTTTAGTATTTTTGTTTCCACTTTTTAATAGTTAAACCTATTTGTGCCGGCAAAAGCAAGATAGTTTGAATGGAATTGCGAAGTTACAAAAACAAACTTTAATATCTACAGGTATGAAAACAAAAAAAGAAATCGTTGAGAATTGGCTTCCCCGCTACACGAAACGTCCTTTGAATGAATTCACTGATTATATATTACTAACCAATTTCAATAATTATGTAGAGCTATTTGCCAAATGGTATGACGTTCCGGTTATCGGAAGAGATGGAAATATGCCCAACGCTTCGGCAAATGGTATTACGATCATTAATTTTGGCATGGGTAGCCCGAATGCGGCAGTAATTATGGATATTCTCGCGGCCATTCATCCGAAAGCTGTGTTGTTTTTGGGTAAATGTGGTGGCTTAAAAGATAAAAACACACTGGGCGATTATATTTTACCCAGTGCGGCTATTCGGGGCGAAGGTACTTCTAACGACTATTTTCCGCCGGAAATACCAGCTTTGCCTGCGTTTAGTCTTCAACGTGCAGTATCTTCAAATATTCGCGATTTAGGTAAGGATTATTGGACGGGTACTGTTTATACAACTAACCGCCGTGTTTGGGAACACGATGAAAAATTCAAGGAATATCTTCGCGCATCCCACGCTTTAGCTATCGATATGGAAACAGCCACGCTTTTCTCTGTTGGTTTTTATAACCGGATACCCACAGGTGCTTTGCTGCTGGTTTCTGATATGCCTTTGCACGAAGAAGGCATTAAAACAGCCGAAAGTGATAAGCAGGTTACTGCCAATTTTGTGGAAGAACATATAAAAATCGGAGTTAAATCATTATCATCTTTAATAAATAACAGTAAAACTATCAGGCATTTGCGTTTTGAATAGTTTTTAACGACAGATTGATTCACATACAAGCTCGGGCTTGTTGCAAACTAAAAACTTATTGTGGCTAAACAAGAATTTACATACGACCAGATTGTTTCAGACTTACGGATAAAAAAATATGCTCCCGTTTATTTTCTGATGGGCGAAGAGCCTTATTATATCGATGTTATATCCGATTTTATACAGAAAAATGTACTGGACGATACGGCCAGGGAATTCGATCAGACAATTCTTTACGGAAAGGATGTTGATATTTCTATGGTAATTAATGCCGCCAAACGGTATCCTATGATGGGTGGTTATCAGGTTTTAATTGTCAAGGAAGCTCAGATTATTAAAGACTGGGACAATATAGTTCACTACCTGTCCAATCCTCTAAAATCCACTATATTGGTATTTTGTTACAAATACGGAACACCCGACAAGCGTAAAAAGTGGTTTCAGGAAATGGGAAAGGTGGCCACCGTATACGAATCAGTGAAACTGCGCGATTATGAAGTTCCCACCTGGATTTCAAAGTATTGTAAATCGAAAAATGTGGGTATTGATGATAAAGCTATGGCCATGCTGGCAGAGTTTTTGGGTACCGATTTGAGTAAGCTGGTGAATGAACTGGATAAGCTGGTGTTGACAAAACCGGCTGATATGCCCCGTATTACGCCCGAATTGGTAGAAAAAAATATCGGAATAAGTAAAGATTTTAATGTATTTGAATTGCAGGCGGCTCTTATCAATAAAGATGTGCTTAAAGCAAACCGAATCATCCGTTATTTTTCGGAAAATAAAAAAGCAAATCCGCTGGTTCTGGTGTTATCGCAGCTTTTTAAATTTTTCAGCGATTTGATGATTTATCATTATTTGTCGGATAAAAGCCAGGGTGCAGTAGCATCCGAACTGAAGATAAATCCCTATTTTGTAAAAGATTACCAAAAAGCTGCCCAGAGTTTTGGCGCCTGGAAAACCATGAATATAATTTCGTATATCCGCGAAACGGATGCCCGCTACAAAGGAATTGACAACCCCAGCACCGAAGAAGGAGATTTGATGAAAGAATTGATATTTAAGATTCTGCATTAGAAGCCCCCCTAAAGGGGGGCCAGACGAAGTATTTTTAAGTCCAACACACACACATTTTTAAACTTTTCTATATGTCAACCGAAGATAAAACCATTCCGGCCAAATTCATTTCGCTCATTTCTGCCGCATTAAATCTTTCCGAAAAACAAATCCGCAATACCATTCAGCTGTTAGATGAAGGCGCCACCATTCCGTTTATCAGCCGTTATCGGAAGGAAATGACTGATGGTATGGACGAAGTGCAGTTGGGAGATGCAAAAGAGCAATATGATAAATTGTGTGAGTTAGCTAAGCGTAAACTGGCTGTTTTAAAATCAATTGAGGAGCAGGATAAACTGACGGATGAATTGAAGTTGAGGATTGAAAATTGTTGGAACATGACAGAGTTGGAAGATATTTACCTTCCATACAAGCCTAAACGGCGCACCCGGGCTGAAATTGCCCGCGAAAAAGGCCTTGAACCATTGGCTAAGATGTTGATGAAGCAACAATCGGATGATGTGGAGCGGATGGCTCTGCAGTTTGTCAAGGATAAAGTTGAAAATGTGGACGATGCATTGGCCGGAGCCAGGGATATTATTGTCGAATGGATTAATGAAAGCGAAGCGGCACGCAACTCTGTTCGTATGATTTTCTCACGCGAAGCTTTTATTAGTTCCAAATTGGTCAAAGGAAAAGAGGAAGAAGCCCAGAAATACAGGGATTATTTTGATATGACCGAAAAACTGGCACGTTGCTCGTCGCATCGCTTGCTGGCTATGCGCCGTGGCGAGGCAGAAGGTTTTTTGCGGGTAAATATATCACCTGAAGATGATCGTTGCCTGGAAAAACTGGACCGGATTTTTGTAAAAGGCGAAACCGAATCGTCGGCTCAGGTGGCCAATGCGGTTACAGACGCCTACAAACGGCTTTTGAAACCCAGTATTGAAACCGAATTTGCAGCAGAAAGCAAGCTAAAAGCAGATACTGAAGCCATTCGCGTGTTTGCTGAGAATCTGCGTCAGTTGTTATTAGCACCACCATTGGGGCAAAAACGGGTGTTGGGAATCGATCCGGGTTTCCGCACGGGCTGTAAAGTGGTTTGTTTGGATGCACAGGGCAATTTACTTCACAACGAAACTATATATCCACATCCGCCACAACATGAAACCTCCCAAGCCATGCGCAAAGTGCAGAAAATGGTGGAGGCTTACGATATACAGGCAATAGCCATTGGCAATGGAACAGCCGGCCGTGAAACGGAGCAATTCATCCAAAATACCCGATTTGACCGGGAAGTAAAGCTGTTTGTGGTAAGTGAAAACGGTGCTTCAATCTATTCGGCTTCCAAAATCGCAAGGGATGAATTTCCTGATTATGATGTAACCGTTCGTGGAGCGGTTTCTATTGGTCGGCGGTTGATGGATCCGTTGGCCGAACTGGTGAAAATTGACCCCAAATCAATCGGTGTAGGCCAGTACCAGCACGATGTGGATCAATCGCAATTAAAAAAAGCACTGGATCAAACTGTAGAAAATGCCGTGAATAAAGTAGGAGTGAACCTCAATACAGCCAGCAAGCATTTGCTGACTTATATTTCAGGACTTGGTCCTCAGTTGGCACAGAATATCGTTGATTTCCGGGCCGAAAACGGTGCCTTCAAAAGCCGGAAGCAGCTTATGAAAGTTGCGAAAATGGGTGCAAAAACATTCGAGCAGTGTGCGGGGTTCCTTCGCATACCCGATGCTGAATATATTTTGGATAATTCGGCTGTTCATCCCGAAAGTTATGGTATTGTAGAGCGCATGGCCAAAGACCTGAAAGTGGATGTAAAAGAATTGGTACAGAATAAAGAACTTCGTAAAAGTATTGATTTGCAGAAGTATATTACACCTGCAGTTGGTTTGCCTACCTTAAATGATATCATGCAGGAACTCGAAAAACCGGGCCGCGATCCGCGAAGCGGCATCAAGGTTTTTGAATTTGATGCCAACGTGAAGACCATTGCCGATTTGCGAATAGGAATGGAGCTTCCCGGAATTATTACCAATATCACTAATTTCGGTGCTTTTGTAGATATTGGGATAAAAGAAAACGGACTTGTGCATGTATCACAAATGGCCGACCGCTATATCAGTAATCCTGCCGAAGTGGTTTCGGTGCATCAGCATGTGAAGGTTCGTGTAATGGAGGTTGATACAGTCCGGAAACGAGTGCAATTAAAGTTATTGCAAGCCTGATTTCTTAATTTGAGATAAATTTATTTAGTTTGGCATAAAAAATGATAAGATCGTACGAAATGATTAATTCTACGATTATGAATAAGAAAATATTTCTGCTGCTTATAGTTTGTTTATCTGTGTTTTGTAATTTGGGTTATGCCAAAGATACATTTGGTCGGCAATTATTCAAAAATATAAATATCGGTTGGGATGTAAATCGTAACAGCGATTATAGGTGGAGTAATTTTAGGTTGGGTACGGCTTACGTTCAGAAATTTGATGATGATTCCAAAGCTTCCTGGTCGGTGGGAGCTGATATAAACTGGAGTAAATATACTATTTATTCCGATGGAGCCTATTCATTGAGTAATTATAACGATATTTTGCGAACCCGTTCATTATCATTTCCGTTTCTTGTAAGTTACGATGTAAGTAAAACTTTTTTTCACGGAGTAAAGGTTTATACTGGTCCGACTTATGAAATGATTTTTTCATCGAGTTTAAACAGGACTCCTTATTACGACTTACGAGCCGGGCAATGGGGTTGGACTGTGGGTACCAAAATCCGCTTCCTGGCAATATTTAGTGCAAAACTGGCTTTAAATTATTATCCTACCGGACTTTTCAACAATGGTGACCTGAACCGGTCGTCGCTAAGTCTCTCTTTAGGATTTTAATTTTAGTTTACCGCACTCAATTACAACTTTTTCTTCGTTCTCAAGCGTGCAGGGAAAGAGATATGTGTCCCCACCATCTTTAATATTAAGTTTTTTGCGGAGTTCATCTGCGGAAAGAGGGTAATTGCGGGTACTGATATTGGCTTTCGGAATTTGGGCGGTCAGTTCTTTCAACTCTTTTTTGGAGTTTCCCCATTGTTTTTTTACGTCAAAAATTCTTCCGGGGAAATCGGGATGGAATTCGTTGGAAGTGTATAAATGAGTGTTTTTGTGTAGTTTCTGTAGTTCAAACCGGCTGGCCACAAGCTTAAAAGCGCCACTCTTCATGACCGATGCATTCGGTTCGTACAGATATTTTTCGGCAACCGTTGTGTATGTGATTTGAGTTGTGGCTTCTTCGTGCTGGTAAAATTCAAACACTTCGGGTCTATTGGTTTTACCGAAGTTTATTGTCTTGATCTTTTGATTGGTATGTTCCCCCTGATCAAGGATTAGCAAAATTTCTTTACATTCATTATCAACGCTTATGATATGTATTTCCGCTGTATTGGACAGTTCATTTACAGCAGCCGTTATATCCATCATGGGTGACAATTTGACCATGACCTGAGTTGACTTCTGAAGCAGGAGCGGAGATAAGGCCGAAACATCCGGTTCGCAGTCTGACAGGAGTACTACCTTTTTGCCACTTGAACTGCGGCGTGCCGGGTCGATAAAAATCCAGTCGGCATGATCCATTTCTGCAAGATATTTTTCTGTTTGAGCATGTATGACCCGGATATGTCGTTTGTTGAGCACCTTGAAATTGTGAGATGCCAATTCGCAAAGTTCCTGTTGGCGTTCCACGTAAACGGCTTGTTTGAAATGTTCGGACATAAAGCAACAATCTACTCCGAATCCGCCTGTGAGATCTACCAGAATTCCACCTTCGCACAGGCTTGATTTATATTTAGCTGTTGATTCAGAGGAAGATTGCTCTAAAGAGAGCTGAACAGGATATAAAATATCATCTGTATTATAAAAAAGTGGAACTTTGGTTTTTATTTTCTGTTTTCCGTTTATTTGACGGATAGCCAAAGGCATATCAACCAGTGGAAAACGTGCCGATTGCAAGGCAAGTTGATGTATATCGGCCACAATATTTTGCAGAATAAATTGTTTCGTTTCCTGATTCATGCTTCTGAGATGTTTCCTGCAAAATTACGCTTATTTTATTGAATAGGAAATGACTAAAAAAATAAGGTGTTTGAAAATGAATTCAAACACCTCATTTTATGCGGTAAACTCAAATCACCACATTAAAACTACCCTGAAATCCATACCATTTGGCCTGCTGTTGGGAGCAAAATCAGAATCAGAATCGGTCACATATAGGTCTATACCACCTTTTGTGTAATCAAAATCGACTGTTTCAGTCCAATAATCGCCAGCAGTATTTTGATAATGACGTACATAAGGTAATTGTTGCTGGGCACTACCATTGTAATAATATACAACGACAGAACCCTTGTTATAGATGGTTGAATTTATTTCGGGCATCGAAACGTGGCAGGAGTAGTACCTGTTCAATCCGTCGACATCAGTGTGTTCAACCCAATCACCTTTATTTACAGTGATATTGATAATTTGTTTTGTGGTTAATGATTCTGGTAATGAATCCTCGCATGCCACAGCTATCAAAGCAATTGCGAATAAGAATAAAATTTTTTTCATATACTATAATTGTTTTTTGATTATTGTATGAATCAGTTTGGTTTCATACAATTGAGGTTAATTATAAGAGTTTATTTATTTGACAATTGGATACCCTGAATATTTTTGTCTGTATATGTTTAAACAATTTTTATGCCTGAAAGTAGAGATTATGAAATATTTTATAATAAATAATTTTATCGTATAAGTGATTTTATATCAACTATTTACGTTTCGAGTCTTCAAGTTTTAATAATTTTACTTACCTGTACTAACATAATAATTGCTATTTTTGCATTCAATTTTGGTATCGAATGCAATTTTCATTGTTTCGATAAAGAGGGAATCCGGTCAAATTCCGGAACAGTACCCGCTGCTGTAGGCTCCATCCAAACGTTTTGAACAACACTTTTGCCACTGATATTTCAGTTGACAGTTGACAGTTGACAGTTGATAGTTTGAGAGAACTAATCACTGAGAAACTGATGAACTAATTAACTATCATCGGGAAGGCGTTCAAATACGGGAGTAAGTCAGAAGACCTGCCAAATTCAAACATTCATGTTTTTTGCTTTCGGGATTAATAGCAAAAAGAGTCTGGACACTTCGCGCGTGCATATTCTTATTTTATTGTTATCAATAGTGTTTATATCCTTCGGCAGAACATGTTGCTATTTGTAAATATCTATTTAATAATCAATAAAATAAAAAAATGAGAACTTTTAAATTACTTTTATCGCTTGCCTTTTTAGCATTTGTTTTTGTGTCGTGTCAGTCTGATGAAATTAAAACTACACTTGTAGATTTTGAAAATGTAACATTGGGTTCAGATAGTATTTCAACAGGAACAAGTTTTAGTTCTGGAAATTGCAAATTTAAGGGTGATCCAACACAATTTTGGTACGGGGGCATCTTATGTTCATCAAAAAACGATACTGTTAAAGCCGGTTATTTAAATCAGTTTAGCTGTATTGCTGGATCGGGTGCTGAGCAGTCAGCTAAATTTGGAATTTTATATTCTCCAGGATCATTTACATGTCCAGCTAATGAAAATGGGTTATATACAATTAAAAGCATAATGGTAACAAATAATACTTATGCATATTTGGGTATGAAAGACCAAAATTATGGACTTGGAGGAAGTGGAAAAAAATTCACTGCTGGAGATTGGTTTAAACTAACAATTAAGGGGTATAAATCTAAAGTTGAAACTGCAGAAGTTGATATTTATCTTGCAGATTTTCGCAATGGAAAAACTTTTTTAATGAAAAACTGGCAAAAAGTCAACTTAAGTGCATTGGGAAAGGTTGATTCAGTTTCGTTCAGCCTTGCATCAACAGATAATGGAGACTACGGTATGAATACTCCTGCCTACGTTTGCATCGACAATATCGAATTTACTCAGACTATTTCTACAAAATAATCGTATTTGCAGGTATAAACTCCTGCATTTATCTGCAATAATACTCATATTTTATACATCAAACCGGGACTTTTACAGTTCCGGTTTTTTTGTGCAAAATATTTTCAACTAATACATTTCTGGAAATGAGTGTTGTAGCGGGTTTCAGAAAAAAATATTTCGCAAAGCCCTTGTGAATTCAGCAAAAAGTACTACTTTTGTCGTCGGATAAGTCCTACACGACCAGCTCCCTTTGAACTCCCCCAGGGCTTGACCGCAGCAAGGGTATTAGGTTGTAGCGGTGCGATGTAGGGGGCTTATCCACTTGCCTCTTTAGCTCAGTTGGCCAGAGCACGTGATTTGTAATCTCGGGGTCGTTGGTTCGAATCCGACAAGAGGCTCACTAAAAAAGCCGCTTCCATTCAGTTGGGAGCGGCTTTTTTCATATAGCTTACATTTTATATATCTTTCACCAGAAGCTGGGCATTTTGCTCTTCCGATTGTTTTTTTATCTCCAGTGTTTTTTGCCAGAATGAATCCAGAACTTCATTTTTATTGCTTAAAAACATTTCTGACCCATGATTATCGAGCTTCGTAAATAGCATATTTACTGTCAGTTGATTGATGTCAATGGCAGGTTGATAAGTTTTATTTTTCGAATTATCGGAACTTACTTCGATGACTATCGATGTCGTTATCAGCTTTGTGATCAATTGGTTTACAATCGGGATTGGTAGTTTATAATCAGAAGCAATTTTTTCGGCAGAAAGCGGTGGTAGCTGTTGTTCGAATTGTTTTACAATTATGTGTGTTATAAACAATGTCAGGAAGTTTTTATAACGGGTACTCATGGTTTTAGAATCATGCTCAAATTCGAAATTGTGTATATTTTGAGAAATATATGAAATTTCGGCACCAAGCAGCACTATAAGGCACGATATCTGAATCCACAACAGAAGTAACGGAATGGCGGCAAAACTACCGTAAACCACATTGAAACGCGACAGATAGACTTGCCCATTGATATACATCATTTGAAAAACCTGAAATGCGCTTCCGGCAATAATTCCCGCAATCAGAGCATTTATGAACCGAACCCGGGTATTGGGGATTACCATGTATAAAATGGTAAATACAATCCAGTTGATGACGTATGGTATAAATTTAACTCCAAATCTCAGCAATGGGCTCAAAACCTGATAAATATAGGTTTGAGATACGGCCGAGCTTACGTAGATTGACAAACCACTTGAGAAAACGATCAGAAGTGGAATAATGAGGATGGATGAGAAATAGGTGGTAAATTGATTGATTGGAGAACGTGGCTTTCTGACCTGCCAGATGGAATTGAATGCACTTTCCACCTGCATAAAAAAGTTCATTACAGACCAAAACAGGATAGCGATACCAATTCCGATAAAAAGACCACGTTGAGTCGTTTCCAGATATCGCTCTACGAAACCCATAACAGTTGGAGTCATGTTGGCCTGGCCAACAAAGGTGTTTTGAAGTGAGTCCTCAATCATTTTTTCTACCCCGAAACCTTTACCAATGGCAATAATAAGCGCAAATAATGGAATTATTGCAAATAAAATAGAGTAGGTAAGCGCTGAAGCCCTTATATTTAGCTTTTCAGCAATAAAACCTCTGACGGCCAGAAAAATTATTTTAACCAATCGGTACACAAGGCGGCGGGTGCGTGTCAATTCATGTTCGGTAATTCGCCAAATGTCGTTCCGAACAAAACTATAAATACCTGTGAAATAATCTATTAGTTTCGACATAATGCAAGGTTAATATTGCGGTAGGTGAAGATGCAAAAAAATAGCAGACCTGTAAGCCGGGTTCTGTGCTTTGCTTGCGCAAAGTGTTTGTCATTTATCTCGAACAAATGTCACCATTTGCCTTTAGCGATCTACCCCCCGACATCGGGCGAGCAACCCTACATGCGTCGGTATACGTGATCTTGCAACCCATAAGACGTACGGCATCCCGTGTCACCACGGAATCCGGTGAGCTCTTACCTCACCTTTTCACCCTTACCCCGACGAATCGGAGCGGTTTTTTTCTGTTACGCTACTCTGCTCTCACAAACAGCTTCCCGTTAGGAAATATGGTGCTCTGCGTTGCCCGGACTTTCCTCCATTCCACAAGGGAAAAGCGACAAACCGGCCTGCTATTTAACTGCAAAGATAAAGATAAAATTTAAATTTTGCCTGATTTTTATAATTCGGTGGCAATTAGATGATTAAAAGTGTATTTATTTCCGATTAAAGAAAAATTTCTTTATTTATCAACAATTTTCTACTTTTGTTGTTTGATTATAATGTATTCTGAAATATATAAAGCAGATAGAAAGATGAGTAATTTAGGTATTAAAAACGGGGATAAAGTTGTAATTGTCGGAGGTGGTTTTGCTGGATTGCAATTAGCTAAAACGCTTAGAAAAGCCGATCTGAAGGTGATACTGGTCGATAAGCAGAATCATCATCAGTTTCAACCATTGTTTTATCAGGTGGCCAGCGGTCGGCTTGAACCATCGAGCATTTCCTTTCCTTTCCGGAAAATTTTTCAGAAAAGTAAAAATGTGGATTTCCGCATGGCAGATATTACAAAAATCTATCCCGCAGAAAAGAGAATAATGACTGCCTACGACAGGAGCATTACTTATGACCATTTGATTATTGCCACGGGTTGTAAAACAAATTTTTTCGGGAATCAGCAAATCAGTGAAAATGCATTCTCGATGAAAACTACCCAGGAATCAATAGATATTCGGAATAAAATCCTTTTTAGCTTTGAAAAAGAGATATTTGCGCGTCCCGAAGATAAGCAGGCCTGGATGAATATTGTTATTGTGGGCGGTGGACCTACCGGAGTAGAATTATCAGGGGCCTTTGCTGAACTGAAGAAAGATGTGCTCCCTAAAGATTATCATAATATCGATTTTTCAAAATTCAATATTATTTTGCTTGAAGGTAGTCAGCACACATTGAATAATATGAGTGACGAATCTAAAATTGCTTCAAGAAAATATCTCGAAAAAATGAGCGTCATTGTAAAAACAGAAACACTGCTTGTGTCATACGATGGAAATGAAGCTGTGCTGAATACTGGTGAGCAAATTCCTACCAAGAATGTCATTTGGGCAGCTGGTGTTACCGGTAATATAATTGAAGGATTGGAGTCAGAGGATGTTTTCAAAAACCGCTATATTGTTGATCGCTACAACAGATTAAAACGTTTTGATAACATTTATGCCATAGGAGATGTTGCCTACATGGAAACACCGAAGTATCCGCAAGGACATCCACAAGTGGCAAATGTAGCTATCAATCAGGCTAAATGTCTGGGACAAAATATAGTCAAGTCACTCAAAAGCAAGAGCTATAAACTCAAAGAATATGAGTATAATGATTTGGGCATGATGGCTACGATAGGTAAACACAAAGCGGTGGTGGAATTGCCGTTTTTTAGGTTTAAAGGTCCCTTTGCCTGGTATATCTGGATGTTTTTACACCTAATGCTTATTTTGAGTGTACGTAATAAAATTGTGATTTTCTTCAACTGGGCCTGGAGTTATCTGACTAAGGATACATCTTTGCGGTTGATTACCAATATAGATTATAAAAAAGAAAAAGTAATTGATTTTTGACAGATACAAAAAAGGCTTCGATAATTCGAAGCCTTTTTTGTATAGCACTGGTTTGTGGATCTATTAAGCCAGATTTGAAATTTTGCTCAGATTGGCAGCAATGTCTTCGTTTGATAATGAATAATTTACCAAATCATCTGATAAATATTTGTCGTAGGCCGCCATATCTACCAATCCATGGCCGGAAAGATTAAACAAGATTGTTTTGCTCGTTCCTTCTTCTTTACATTTCAACGCTTCGTTGATGGCTGCCGCAATGGCATGAGCCGATTCAGGAGCAGGAACAATACCTTCGGTTTGCGCAAACAATACACCGGCTTTGAATGAGTCTAGTTGCTCAATGTCAGCAGCTTCCATCATGTTGTCTTTCATCAGTTGGCTCACGATTGTACCTGCGCCGTGGTAGCGGAGTCCACCAGCATGAATATGAGCCGGAGCAAAGTTATGGCCCAGTGTAAACATAGGTAGAAGTGGAGTGTAACCAGCCTCATCGCCAAAGTCATACTGGAAAACACCGCGTGTCAGCTTGGGGCATGATGAAGGTTCGGCTGCAACAAATCGTGTTTGTTTGCCATCTTTGATATTGTGACGCATGAAAGGAAATGCAATTCCGGAGAAGTTAGAACCACCTCCAAAGCAACCAATTACCACATCCGGATATTCGCCGGCCATTTCCATTTGTTTTTCAGCCTCCAGGCCAATAACAGTTTGATGTAGTGATACGTGATTCAAAACACTTCCTAAGGTGTATTTGCAATTTGGCGTTTGCATAGCCAATTCAATAGCTTCAGAAATAGCAGTACCCAAACTTCCCTGATAATTAGGATGTTCTGTAATTATTTTGCGTCCGGCTTTAGTCGACATACTGGGAGAAGGAATAACCTGTGCACCCCAGGTTTGCATGAGTGAGCGACGATAAGGTTTTTGTTCATAACTGATTTTCACCATATAAACAGCCAGCTCCAGTCCAAATGTTTTTGCTGCGAATGATAAGGCAGTTCCCCATTGACCGGCTCCAGTCTCAGTTGTAATGTTGGTAGTACCTTCTTTTTTACAGTAATAAGCCTGTGCCAATGCAGAATTTAGTTTGTGTGAGCCCACAGGACTAACACTTTCATTTTTGAAATAAATATGAGCAGGTGTATCCAACGCTTTTTCCAGATTATAGGCACGAACGAGCGGAGTAGGACGGTATATTTTTAATTTTTCGCGAACTTCTTCGGGTATATCAATCCAGGCATCCGACTGATTAAGCTCCTGTTCTGCTAAATCTTTAGCAAATAAAGGTGTTAAGTCATCCACTTTCAATGGTTGTTTAGTACCGGGATGCAGCATGGGCATTGGTTTGGTAGTCATATCTGCTACGATATTATACCATTTTGTTGGCAAATCTTTTTCTTCTAACAAAAACTTCTTTGTTTTTTCCATAATTTCCTGATTTTTATATAATTGATTAATTGTTTTTTTATAAAGAAAGCCTGTCGTTAATTTTAAAACAACAGGCTTTAATGCTTGATTATATGTTAGTTGCGTAATGCATTAAACTAAACCTCATTGCTTTATAACAGGAGTTTAGTCGCGCCAATACAGGGTTAAATTAATGCTGCTCATATTTTTTTCCATTTTCTTTGACAAAGATAGAAACTATTTTGAAAAATTGAAATTTTTAGTGCTGGTTTTTTTACAGGCTTTTCATTGTAGTTACATTAAATAGATAAATTGATAGATTAATGGGCTTAATCGGTTCTTTAAAATAAAAATAGTATTTTTGCAAAGGAAATTAATATCTCACCAAATCTGCAATAAAATGATACAGTCAATGACCGGCTTCGGAAAAGCCACGTGCGAGTACGGAAACAAAAAGATAGTTGTCGAAATCAAGTCTTTAAACAGCAAACAATTAGACGTTTCTACGCGTATATCAGGGTTGTATCGCGAAAAAGATATTGAAATTCGTAACGAACTTTCTCAAAAACTCGAACGTGGAAAAATAGATTTATCGTTGTATATTGATAATTCGGGCAAAGAGTCGGTAACGCAGATAAACCAATCGGTAGTTGAGTCTTATTATCAGCAAATCAAGACCCTGGCTAATAACCTTGGAGTGGATATGCCAACAAATTGGTTTGACGTTTTGCTGCGCTTGCCCGATACGATGAAAACTGAAACCGTAGAGTTGGATGAAAACGAATGGATTGAGATAAAGAAAACTATCGGGCAAGCCATTGAGCAACTGACAGAATTCCGTATTCAGGAAGGAAAATCGCTTGAAGCTGTGTTTAATAACAAAATAAATCATATTGGTGAATTGCTTTTAGAAACTGCTCCATTTGAGACAGAGAGGGTTGAAAAAATCAAGGCAAGATTGGAGGAAAACCTGCAAGCATTATCCGATAAAATCGACTATGATAAAAACCGTCTGGAGCAGGAGTTAATCTTTTATATTGAAAAACTCGATGTAAACGAAGAAAAAGTACGTTTGCGCAATCACTTGGACTATTTTCTTGAAACCATGCAGCACGAAAAATCACCCGGCAAGAAGTTAGGCTTCATTGCACAGGAAATTGGCCGTGAGATAAATACCCTCGGTTCCAAGGCCAATAATAGCGATATGCAAAAAATTGTAGTACTTATGAAAGATGATCTGGAGCAAGTTAAAGAGCAGGTATTAAACGTGCTTTAAAAATTCGGAAATCAAAAATTATTAAACTATAAACTAAAACATGGTTGGTAAATTAATTATTTTTTCTGCACCATCCGGAGCCGGTAAAAGTACGCTGGTTCAGCATTTGTTGGGCTGTGGGTTCGATATGGAGTTTTCTATTTCGGCAACCAGTCGGGCACCAAGAGGAGCTGAAAAGAATGGAGTTGATTATTATTTCTTAACTCCGGAACAATTTCGTCAAAAGATTGATAATGAAGAGTTTATTGAGTGCGAAGAAGTTTACCCTAATTGTTACTACGGTACGCTTCGTAGTGAAATTGATCGTATTACCAGCAAGGGAAAGAACATAGTTTTTGATGTTGATGTGGTTGGTGGGTTGAACATAAAGGAAAACTATGGTAATAGGGCGCTTGCACTTTTTATTGCACCTCCAAGTATTGATGTTCTTCATGAACGCCTTCAAAAACGCGGTACCGACTCTCCTGAAATGATTGAAAAGCGAATTGGAAAAGCTGATTTTGAGCTTTCGTTTGCTCCGAATTTCGATCTGATTATTGTAAATGATGATCTGGAAAAAGCAAAAAAGGAAGCTGAAGTAGCGATTCGGGAATTTTTAAGCAAATAATCGAATTTAATGACGATGAAATCAGATCAACAGACTGTTAATCAGAAAAAACGAAGAATAGGTGTTTATTCAGGCTCTTTTAATCCGATACATTTGGGGCATCTGCATTTGGCGGAATATATCGTTAATAATCAGTATGTTGATGAAGTCTGGTTTGTAGTTTCGCCTTGTAATCCTTTGAAAAACAGATTCGGATTATTGGATGAATACTTACGGCTCGATATGTTGATGCTGGCGATAAATGATAAACCCCAATTTAAAGTATCTGATGTTGAATTTACTATGCCTGTTCCATCTTATTCGATTGATACTTTGCATGAATTGAATGTTCAATTTCCTGATTATCAGTTTGTGTTGATTATTGGTAGTGATAATGCCCTTATTTTTGATCAATGGAAAAATCATAATCAGTTATTGGATGAATTTTCGATTTTGGTTTACCCACGCCGTGGATACGATTTTTCGGAAGTTGCAGGTAAATATCCTCAAATGCAATTGCTTGACACCCCTTTTTACGATATCTCATCTTCGCTCATTCGCGATTTCATCGCTCAAAAAAAGGATGCAAGCCAATGGTTGCATCCTTCTGTGTATGAATTTATTATTGAAAACAATCTCTATCAATAGTTTATAAATACGGATTGTTTCTTTTCTCATTCCCAATCGTAGTTGTTGGTCCATGACCGCAATAAACCACCGTGGAATCGGGCAGAGGAAGCAGTTTTTTTGTAATTGATGAAATCAACGTCGCATAGTCACCTTTCACCAAATCTGTCCTTCCGATAGAACCTTGAAAAAGCACATCTCCGGCAAATAAAACTCCGTTAGTTTGAGAATAAAATGCCATACTTCCCGGCGAATGGCCCGGAACGTGAATTGCTTTTAAAGATGAATTTCCAAATGTTATATCTTGATTGTCTGCAATATAACCATTAAGCGGTTGGGCTTCGTCATTAAATGGTAAACCAAATGATCGTGCCTGGGTGACTACATTACCCAGCAGAAATTCATCTTCTTCTCCTGCTTCAGGCGCTACTCCAAATGTATCAAAAAGAAATTTGTTTCCAAATTGGTGATCTAAATGTAAGTGTGTGTTTATAACCCGTTTAAGTATAAGATTATTTTCCTCGAAATAGTTTTTTATTAATTGTTTTTCTCCATCGCTAAAGCAACCTGCATCGATAATAACAGCTTCGTTAGTTTCGTCATGAAGAACATAAGTGTTTTCCTGAAATGGATTGAATGTGAATGTTTTAATCGTCATGTTTTGTTATATAATTATATGGTTTATAGATAAATGATATCTATAATGGTACATAAACAGCTTTTTTTGTTTTAAAGAATTCTTCTTTGAAAAAATTGCTGACATCATATAACTCAGCAATATTTTTATAAGGTTGTATTTCATGTTGTAATTCGCCACCTTTCAGGCAGATAAGTCCGTTCGGAAGGGCGTTTATTTGTTTCTTGCTGATATTTTTTTGTACAAGCTTCACTAAATCTCCTAAAGGCATTACAGCGCGGCTAACCACAAAGTCATATTTCCCTTTTTCATCCTGAACTCGTAAATGCTTTAATGTAATGTTCTTAAGGCCAATAGCATTAGAAACTTCTGTACCCACTTTAATCTTTTTGCCGATGGAATCAATCAAAACAAAGTTAGTTTCCGGAAAAAGAATTGCCAGCGGAATTCCCGGGAAACCGCCACCAGTACCCACATCCAAGACTGTAGATCCGGGCTGAAAACGAATTATCTCAGCAATGACCAGTGAATGAAGCACGTGGTGCTCGTAAAGGTTTTCTATGTCTTTTCGTGAAATCACATTTATTTTTGAATTCCAGTCGAAGTACAAATCATAAAGTGCCTCAAATTGAGTTTTTTGCGTATTTGTTAAGTCTGGAAAGTATTTCAGAAGTTGTTCCATTTTGATTTTTATTTAATAGTTACAAAATTACAAGAAAAAATCTGTATCAGAAAGTGGTCTGTTTATTAATTCCAATTACTCTCTTATAAATGGATTAAATTTTTTATTATCAAGTATTTACCTGTATCCATTTTTTATTATAAATGTATATTATGTATTCTGCATTAAAAATATTATCTTTGCGCTCTATTTGTCGAAAATCAGTTGCTATTGCTGCTTATATGTTTTAATATCAATTGCATATAGGTTATTTTAAAATAACGATTAATACTATTATATTAAAGATTATATAAAGCCAGTCACAATTTTGATGTTTTGAGCTTGATGTAATCACTAAAAAATTATTTACACATGAAAGCTTACGTTTTTCCCGGTCAGGGTGCTCAATTTGTAGGAATGGGCAAAGACTTGTACGATCAATCGCCTTTAGCTAAGGAATATTTCGAAAAAGCAAACGAAATTCTTGGATACCGTATAACTGACATAATGTTTGAAGGTACTTCTGAAGATTTGAAACAAACAAAAGTTACCCAACCTGCTGTTTTTCTTCATTCTGTGATTTCTGCCCTGGTTTTAGGAGATGAGTTCAAACCCGAAATGGTTGCTGGTCACTCATTAGGTGAATTTTCTGCTTTGGTAGCTGGTGGTGCTTTGTCATTCGAAGATGGGTTGAAACTGGTTTATGCCCGTGCAATGGCAATGCAGAAAGCATGTGAAATTGAGCCTTCAACAATGGCTGCAGTACTTGGTTTAAGCGATGAAGCTGTGGAAGAGGTTTGCGACAGCATTTCTGATTTAGTAGTGGTGCCGGCAAACTATAACTGTCCTGGACAATTGGTAATTTCAGGGTCAATTGAAGGCATAGACAAAGCTTGTGAACTTTTGAAAGAAAAAGGAGCAAAGCGCGCCCTGAAACTTCCGGTTGGTGGTGCATTTCACTCTCCATTGATGCAGCCAGCCAGCGAAGAACTCCAGGCAGCTATTAATGCAACAACATTCACAACTCCAAGATGCCCTGTCTATCAGAACGTTAATGCTTATCCGCAAACTGAAGCAGAAGCAATTAAACAAAACCTGATTGCTCAGCTAACAGCTCCGGTACGCTGGACTCAAACAGTTAAAAACATGGTAACTGATGGTGCTACTGAGTTTTTTGAACTTGGCCCGGGTGATGTTTTGAAAGGTTTAGTAAAGAAAATTAGCCCGGAAGTGACTGTAGGATAATAAATTTGATACTATTAAATACTTTGAGATGCATAGATGGATTTCTATGCATCTTTTTTTGTTAAGTAGTTTATTAATAGACTTTTTTTTGTATTTTTGTCTTCCCTTGAAATTTTAGAATTAAAGATTTGGAAATTATTTAATTATGTATAGAACACACACTTGCGGCGAACTTCGCCAGGTTAATGTTGGGCAGCAAACGACCTTATCGGGTTGGGTACAGCGCACCCGTAAAATGGGCGGAATGACTTTTATTGACATTCGTGATCGCTATGGTATTACTCAATTAGTATTCAATCAGGATGTCAATGCTGAACTTTGTGATTTGGCCAATAAACTTGGACGGGAATTTGTGATTCAGGTTGCCGGAACAATAGCTGAACGTAGCAATAAAAATCCAAACATAGAAACCGGTGATGTTGAGATACTTGTAACTGAACTTACGGTTTTGAATGAATCGCAAACTCCACCGTTTACTATTGAAGATAACACGGATGGTGGCGATGATATTCGTATGAAATACCGTTATCTGGATTTACGCCGTACAACAGTGCGTGAAAATTTGGAATTGCGTCATCGAATCACTTTCGAGACGCGTCGTTATTTAGATCAAATGAACTTTCTGGAAGTAGAAACACCTATTCTAATTGGTTCTACGCCCGAAGGTGCACGCGATTTCGTAGTGCCATCACGTATGAATCCGGGTGAGTTCTATGCACTTCCGCAATCGCCACAGTTGTTTAAACAGTTGTTGATGGTATCCGGTTTCGACCGTTACTTCCAAATTGCCAAGTGTTTCCGGGATGAAGATTTACGTGCTGACCGTCAACCGGAGTTTACCCAAATCGACTGCGAAATGTCGTTTGTTGACCAGGAAGATGTGTTGAACCTGTTTGAAGGAATGATTAAGCATTTGTTCAAATTCGTGAAAAACATGGATATGTACGAGCCGTTTCCGCGTATGACCTGGCACGATGCTATGAAATACTATGGATCTGATAAGCCGGATATCCGCTTCGAAATGAAATTTGTAGAATTGAAAGAAGCGGTTTCGGGTCGTGATTTTGTTGTATTCGACAGTGTTCCATACGTAGGTGGAATTTGTGCCAAAGGCTGTGCCGGATATACCCGCAAACAACTGGACGAGTTGACCGATTTTGTTAAACGTCCACAAATAGGAGCGAAGGGTTTAGTTTATATCCGTTGTGAGGCTGACGGAAGCTTTAAATCTTCTGTTGATAAGTTTTACTCAAGCGATGACTTGAAAACAATTGCTGCTAAGTTCGATGCTCAACCGGGTGACCTTATACTTATATTGGCCGGGAACAAAATAAAAACCCAGAAAGCATTGTGCGAATTGCGTCTGGAAATGGGAGCGAGGTTGGGTCTGCGCAACAAGAATGTGTTTGCACCATTGTGGGTAATCGACTTTCCATTGTTTGAATGGGACGAAGATACTCAACGCTATTACGCTACACACCACCCGTTTACATCTCCAAATCTTGAAGATTTGCATTTGTTGGATACTGATCCTGGTGCGGTTCGAGCAACGGCTTACGATATGGTTATCAATGGAGTAGAACTTGGAGGTGGATCAATTCGTATTCATGAAAGTGCACTTCAAAATCGCATGTTTGAATTGCTTGGATTTACACCCGAAAAGGCGCAGGCACAGTTTGGCTTCTTAATGAGTGCATTCCAGTACGGAGCGCCACCACACGGAGGATTGGCATTTGGACTCGACCGTCTGGTTTCACTGTTTGCAGGGTTAGATACTATTCGCGATTGCATGGCTTTCCCCAAAAATAACTCAGGACGCGATGTGATGATAGATGCCCCATCGGTAATTGATCAATCTCAATTGGATGAGCTAAATTTGGTGATTGATATTAAGGAAAAATAACTGGAGAAATGTAATTATATAAAAGCCCCGAAACAACTTGTTATGTTTCGGGGCTTTTAATATCTTATGCTCCAGGCTATTTATTTTTTCAGAAAACAGGTTTTTAAAACTAAACTTGTTCCGTCTATTTTGCAATCAACTTCTTCAGGGTCATCTGTTAGACGAATGCTTTTCACTTTAGTTCCGCGTTTAAGAACAAGGGAAGATCCTCTCACTTTTAAGTCCTTAATTAGCGTTACGCTGTCTCCATCTATAAGCTCTGCGCCATTACTGTCTCTCGGAGTATTGTCAACAGATTCTTCTTCATTTTCGTTATTGTTAAACTCGTGAAAACAATCAGGGCAAACATAAAGTTCAATGGATGAATCGAAATAAGTGTTTTCTAAGCCACACTTTGGGCATTTGGGTTCAGTATTCATTTAAATATTTTTTATTGAGTCGCAAAAGTAATGTTTTATGCCCAATTGCACAAATTGAGAAAATCGCTTGGTTTGTTTTTAATTGTGTAAGTAGGAGTTTTCCATAATTTATATTATACATAATATAAATTATAAGAAAATTGAATAATGCGAATTTGAAGAAGATATTTTGGTTGTTCATTTAATTTTAGAGGGAAATTTTCAAAGATTTAGATGCTCTGAGAATTCGATATTTGAAACGTGGCTTGGGATTATTTCAAATACGCGAATTATACACAATGAAAAATTCCGAATTCAACAGCTATATTCGGGATTTTGTTATCCCTCAAATTGAAGATTATACTTTCAGTAATCCGATATATTCTTTTAGAATTGATAAAGAATAATCTCCGGCATGCTGATTAACAAAACCAATGGCTGAAATATGAGCTTCTTCATCAGCAGTATCTGAAATAATACGAACTACAATTAATGGTACGCCATAATCATCGCAAACCTGAGCTACAGCTGCTCCTTCCATTTCGGCACAAACTACAGATGGTAAGTTTTTAATCAATGCCTGCTTCATTTCAGTACTTGAAATGAATAAATCGCCACTGGCAATATCTCCGATAAGCATTTTAACGTTAACAATATTGTGATCGTGTAGTGTCTTCCTGAATTCCTTGTTGTTGATCAGAAAATTGTGCACCGCATGTGCCATAATATCAACATTTTGCTGCGGAGTTTCGTACGAAGTTTTTCCAGTTAACGGAATCTCGAAACGGCGCATTAATGGGCGTGCATCCATGTCGTGCTGGTACAAACGCTGCCCAATAACGATATCACCTACATTCAATTCTGGAGAAATAGCTCCGGCAACACCGGTGAAAACAATACGATCAACCCCGAATTCCAGGATCATGTTGGTAACA
>CAYSTC010000038.1:21951-31492 GCA_964433885.1 uncultured Paludibacter sp.
ATTCGTTGAATTCGTTGGTAAAGTGTTGGATGTGAATAATGGAAAAATACGTAAAGCGGATGAGGCATTAGATTGCCCAATGATGTGGCCGTTAGTTTTTTCAAGCCGGATTTTAATTGGGAAGCATATCCGTGGTTTGCAGCATATGCATCGGCTTGATATTCAAATTTTCGGGATAAAACATTTGTGATGATATCGAGCATTAATGAAATTGGTGAATATAAAATACTAAATGCCAGTGCATTCAGATGGAATGATGCAGCTGTTCCACCCAAAGCCTTTGCCAAATCATCGCTTCTAAGTATAAGACCAAAAACAAAGAAAAGAACCAACGTTGTTGGCATAGAAATCAGGAAGTTAATTAATGTATGCTTATGCTTATAATGACCTACTTCATGAGCCAGCACAGCCACGATTTCATCGATAGTCATTTTATCTATCAAGGTATCATACAGGACAATACGCTTCTTCGCTCCTAACCCACTAAAGTATGCATTCGCTTTGGTTGAGCGCTTTGAACCGTCGATCACAAATATATTATCGAGTTTGAAACCGGTTTTAAGTGCAAACTTTTCGATTTCGTTGCGCAATTCACCTTCGTCCAGTGGAGTTTGTTTATTGAATAGCGGGACAATAATTTGCGAGTAAAACATGGTCATTAATAAACTGAATCCAGTGATTACTCCCCAGGCCAGCAGCCAAAAATAAGTTGGTGTCAGTGTATAAATCCAGACGATAACATATAAAATTCCGCCGCCGAGCACAATGGTCATGGCATAGCCTTTAAGTTTATCGAGAATAAAAAGTTTGGGTGTAACTTTATTGAACCCGAAGCGTTCTTCTATTACGAAGGTGTCATACCAATCAAACGGAATTGACAGTATATCATTGGCAATGAACAAAATACCAAAGAACAGAATAGGTGTCCAGATTGGATTTTGTACGTATTGCTGAACCAGGCCATCTAACCATGCAAAACCGCCAAATGTGAACATAATCAACGTAATAACAAAACTGAAACTGCTGGTTAGCATGCCAAAACGTGAATTAGTTCTGAAATAATCCTGTTGTTTAGCATATTTTTCAGGATCGTATATGTCTTGTAATAATGGTGGTAAGTTTTTACCGGATTCCTTAATATTCAAATATGCCAGATAACGTTCCAGCCCAAAATCGGCTACGAGGATAACAATGATAATGACAAAAAGCAACTGAACCATATAAATTTGTGTAGATTTCAAATACAAATATAGTTATTTTACAGCTTGAAACCGCCGAACAAAGGCTATTTAAGTCAAAATTTATATCTTTGTACACTTTGAAACATTATTGATACGTTATGAAGAATCTGTTTTTTAGAATCATATTTACAGCACTGAGTGGAATTTTTCTAGTTGCTTGTTCCGGTAAATCTCCTGAAACCATTCGTATAGGTATATTGGATGGGCCTTCAGCTGTGAGTTTCATAAAATTGATAGATCAACCTCCGGTGATTGAAGGTAAAAAGGTAGAAATAATAATTAAAAGCGAACCTCAACAAATTCAGGCGCTTATGATGCAGGACAAGTTGGATTTTGCAATACTGCCAACAGTTATGGCAGCTAATTTATACAATAAGGGCGTACGTTATCGCATGGTGGCATGCCCTGTGTGGGGAACGCTATACGTGCTTACGAACACCTCTGCAAGCGAAATAACAGACCTTAAAAATCAGACTGTTTCGCTGTTTGGGCAAAGCTCGACAGCTGATGTTTTATTACAACGGTTGATACAACAAAATAGAATTGAAAATGTCCGTATAGATTATACTTTGAGTAATAATGGCGACATAGCACGGGCATTGAAGTTACAAAAAATCAAATTTGCAGTTGTTTCCGAGCCAATGGTAAGTAAGCTAATAGAAAAGAATTCAGCAATTCATATTCTAACAAAACTTACTTGCGAAGAATTTTTGCTTAATAGTTATAAAAACATATTCGTTCAGACGTCTTTTCTTGTAAACGACAGATTTTCAGCAAATAATGAAGAGCTCGTAAGCCAAATTTGCAATGCATATTCTGAAAGTTGTAATTTCTTAAATGAACAGCCTGAAAATGCAGCCAAGCTCCTTGTAAAACATGCTATTTCGCCTAACTCAGCAGTTGCACTGCGTTCCATTCCTTTGTGCAATATCAATTATATTTCTTCGTTTGCTATTGCTCAGGAACTCGAAAGTTATCTCCGTATTTTTTATACATTCGATCCGAAAAGTATAGGTGGGAAAATGCCTGATAAAGATTTTATTTATCAAGTTTACTGAAAAATAATATTTTAGACACGCACTATGAAGCCAAGAATTCTTATACCAACAATACTTTCTATTCTTTTTCTGGGAATGGTATGGGAATTTATTGCTTATCAAATAGGATATCCTGCTATTTTCCCTTCGTTGGTAGACTTATTAAAAGAAACCGCCAGGCTTATATTTAGTGCGAACTTCTTACTCGAAATCACATTTACTATTCTACGGGGTGTTACTGGAATAGTAATTGCCTTTGTTTTGGCGTTTCTATTGGCGACAATAGCTGCTTTTTCTTCTTTTTGGAAGTTATTTCTTCATCCTATAATTGTTGTAAGTCGTTCAATACCTGTCATTTCATTGGTGCTGATTGCTTTGCTGTGGTTCTCTCCTACCCAACTGCCGGTTTTTATTGCTATGGTTACTATGTTTCCAATTTTGTATCAGAATGTACTCACCGGACTGGAACAAACCGACAAACGTTACCTTGAAATGGCCACTGTTTTTGGCAAATCCAAATCAAACCAATATTTTAAAATTTACCTTCCAACGGCAAAAAGTGTAATTTATGCCGGTATAAAGACAGCTATGGGTTTTGGGTGGCGCGCTATTATTATCGGGGAAGTGCTGGCCCAACCTATTCACGGAATTGGAACAGCCATGAAACAGGCCCAGGCTTATATTAACGTTTCTGAACTGATTGCCTGGACGGTAATTGCTGTTGGAATCAGTTATTTGTTTGAATTTATTATTGGGCAGATTCAAAAAATCAAAGTGGAAAAACATATTCTTAGATCGAATGAATATGCTTATTCAATCAACAGTCAATTTGCTGATTTAATTAATATTAAATTGGTAAATGTCGATAAAAAGTTTAATGATCAGTTGGTTTTGAATTCTATTAATACATCGTTCAATTCGAAGAGTATTACCTGCATAAAAGGAGCTTCGGGCATAGGCAAAACGACATTACTGCGGTTGATTGCCGGACTGGAAAAACCGGATGCAGGTAAAATTAAAAAATCACAAAACTTACGTGTCGGATATTCTTTTCAGGATGTACGTTTACTGCCGTGGATGACAGTAGCAGAAAATATTGCTTATGTATTTCCAACACAAACACATAAACAGGAAATAAGCAATTTGGTATTTTATCTGCTGGAAACCATGGAATTAACCGATCATGCGCATAGATATCCAACCGAGTTAAGTGGTGGACAGCTGCAAAGAGTTGGATTGGCACGCGCATTAGCTTCACGCCCTAATGTTTTATTACTCGATGAGCCTTTAACAGGGCTTGATAATGAACTGAAAATCAAAGTCTCAGAATTCCTGTTTAGATGGATTGCAGAACATAAACCACTTGTAGTTTGGGCAACTCACGAAGAAGTGAGGCCAATCGACCTGGAAGTTGTTGATTATGAATTATAGCAGCTCCATTATTTGTTTAACTTTTTCTTCGGTTGGCGATTCGGCAGGTATCCAACGAATGGTAAAACCACGTCGTTCCATGCCACGGAACCAGGTCATTTGCCGTTTTGCAAACTGATGGATAGCGATTTCAAGTTGAGCGAACATTTCTTTATAGCTCAGCTCCCCGATCAGGTACTGGGTAACGAACTTGTATTCAAGCCCGTAATAAATCAGGTCTTCCGCGGCAATTCCACTCTCAAGCAACGATTTTACTTCTTCAATCATTCCTTCTTTGAGGCGTGATTTCAGGCGTTGGGTAATTTTCTGCCTACGTACTTCCCGATCCAGATCAAGACCAACAATCAAACTATTAATTGGTTGAAATTCATTATATTCCGGAGTTTGCTTTGTGCTGTATTCTGCAATTTCTATTGCGCGAATGGCCCTCTTAGCCGAATCAATATCAGTCTTGTTATGTAGAGTCACATATTGGCTGAGGATGTTGCCCAATTCTTCGAGCGTTTTGCCTTCAAGCCTTTCTCTAAGTTCTTTGTTTTCGGGAACTGCGGGTAGTTTATAGCGTTTCAATACAGCTTCGATATACATTCCCGTGCCACCGCAAAGAATTGGTAACTTGTCTTTGGCCTTTATTTCTGAAAAAACTTTCTGAAAATCATGTTGGAACTCAAACACATTGTATTTATCTCCTGCATTGCAGATATCAATCAGATGGTATGGGATTTTCCTGCCTTCAATCGAATAATCCGCCAAATCTTTACCAGTGCCGATATCCATTCCACGATAAACCTGTCGTGAGTCGGCACTGATGATTTCAGAGTCCAGTCTATTAGCTAGTGCAGCTGCCAATATAGTTTTTCCGGAAGCTGTGGGCCCAAGGATTGTTATGAGTTGATAATTTGACATGGAAGAAATTAAACCACAATTGACACAATAGAGATATAGAAGATATCAACCACCTAATAAACAATAGATTTTATTGTTTATTAGGTGGCTTTTATTTATATTGCCGCGCACCAAAAATCAGGCTTCCCACCCTGACCATTGTACTTCCCTCTTCAATGGCAATCTGATAATCGTCGGACATGCCCATGGAAAGTTTGCTGAACGAAGGTTCTGAACTGAAATAATCCGTTTTCACCTGATCAAATAAGGTTTTTAGTCCACGGAATTCTGTCCGGATCTGTTCGCGATTGTCGGTAAACGAAGCCATTCCCATTAATCCGCAAATACGTACATTTTTCAGGGCTTGCCACTCTCCCACTCCGAGCATTTCAATCAACTCATTGGTCGAAAAACCGAACTTGGTTTCTTCCCGTGCAATATGTATCTGAAGCAGGCAATTGACTGTTTTTCCGGCTTTGGCCGCTTGTTTGTCGATTTCAGCGAGTAATTTGTACGAATCTACCCCGTGAATCAGCGAAACAAAAGGAACAATATACTTAATTTTATTAGTTTGAAGATGCCCAATGAAATGCCAGCTAATATCTTGTGGGAGGGCTTCATATTTGCCACATAATTCCTGAACCTTGCTTTCTCCAAAAACTCTTTCACCTGTTTCATAAGCTTCTAATATAGACTCGTTTGGATTAAATTTCGAGACACAGACCAACTGCACATGCACTGGAATGTGTTCCCGTAAAGATTGTATGTTTTGTTGAATAGACACTTTTTTAGTTCGGAGTTTTGTGTTTGTAGTTTCGAGTAAGATATTAGTAATGAGTTCTGAATTTATATTTTTCATTCAGAATTCTTTACTCAAAACTTGAGATTACTATACTGTTTCGTATTTATAAACATCCATGATATTGGTTTCGGTAATGGCTGCAATTTCATAATCGGCCATAGACCCCTGCATACCTTCGGTAATACCGTTCAATGCTTCTTTGATATCGCTAGCCTGTACGAGCATGGTTACAGCTGTCTTTTTCTCCACACCTTTTTCTTCGTCAAGACTAACGAACATTACTTTGACACGATACCATTTGTCTCCATTTTCGTTGAAGAACATTTCGTTGATTTTTGCACGGCGGATATTGGCTACAGTAAATTCGCCACTGATAAAAGGCCTCATTTCTTCGATGATTCGTGCTTCTGCTTCTGTAAATGACAGTGCGTCGATCAGATAAGCCTCGTTTACTTTTACTATTTTGCCTTCTTCGGCTGTTTTCTCGTATTTAATTTTGCATTCGAACCAATTGTGCATGTGTTTATTGCTTTAAAAATGAATGTTGTATGTTATATTCCCTTTATTTTTTAATGAAACACAAAGATAAGAAATTCCTTCAATAATCAGATTGGTATTATGTGTTTCGAGCCATTGATAATCGATGCTAAACAGAAAAACTCTTCATTCCACAATTTGCTCCGAGTACTGAAGCTTTTTCAAATAAAAACACCATATAAGCCTGAAGCCTATATGGTGTTTAAGATCAGCGATTAAACCAATTTATTTTTTCACATCAACCAATGGAATGCGCATTTTGTAGAATGAACGCCAAACGAATATCAATGCAATAATCAAAAATCCACCTCCGATAAAGGCGCTGTAATCACTACCGATTCCGGCTGCAGCATCAATTTTCATTTTCAACGCAATTTCTGTGGCAAGTAGCCCAAACAGAGTAGAAAACTTGATAATCGGGTTCAATGATACCGATGAAGTATCTTTAAACGGATCTCCTACAGTATCGCCAATTACAGCAGCCTCGTGAAGCGGCGTGTTTTTCTCTTTCAGATCCACTTCAATTACTTTCTTGCCATTATCCCACGAACCGCCTGCATTAGCCATGTAAATTGCCTGGAACAAACCGAAGCAAGCCAGCGAAATGAGGTAAGCCACAAAGAAATTACTGTCGAAGAATGCAAAGCCCAGTGTAAACGAAATCAGCGCAATAAAAATATTCCACATACCTGTTTGAGCGTATTGCGTACAGATTTTTACTACCTCTTTTGAGTCTTCAGTGTTTGCTTCTTTATTATCCATGTTGAAAGTACGTTTGATAAACTCAACTGCCCTGTAGGCACCGGTAGTAACAGCTTGCATGGAAGCACCGCTAAACCAGAAGATAACCGCTCCTCCACAGATCAATCCCAACAGGATGGGTGCCGAAGTGAGCGAAACGCTCAACATACCAACGCTTTCCAGTAACAGGATAATGGAGAAAATCATAGTGGTGGCTCCTACTACAGCTGTTCCGATCAATACGGGTTTTGCTGTAGCTTTGAATGTATTTCCTGCCGAGTCGTTGGCTTCCAGATAGTGTTTACCTACTGCAAAGTCAGGTGTAAAACCGAAATCTTTTTCAATTTCTTCCTTGATGCCTTCAATGCTTTCTATTTGCGATAATTCGAAGATAGACTGAGCATTATCCGTTACCGGGCCATAACTGTCAACAGCAATAGTTACCGGTCCCATACACAGGAATCCGAAAGCAACCAAACCAAAAGCAAAAATGGTAGCATGCGGACCCAGAACTTGTTCCAGATGCCCGAATACGCTAATAAAATAAGCGATGGTCATAAGACCTACAATGAGCATACCGGTCCAGAAGGCACCAAAGTTACCCGATACGATACCCGATAGAATATTCAGTGAAGGGCCACCTTCGCGAGATGCAGTAACGATTTCGTTTACGTGCGCCGATTTAGAGCTGGTAAACAGTTTGGTGAATTCAGGAATCAATACTGCAGCCAGTGTACCACAACTGATAATGCCGGCCAATTTCCACCAGAGGGTTGGATCGGCAAGGTCGCCAACCAATAAATGGCTCATAAAGAAAGAAGTAGAAATACTAAGAATGGCAGCAATCCAGATCAGGCGCATCAACGGTTCTTCGAAGTTGAACATTTTCAAACCTTTGTATTTGCGGCTGGAAATACCCTGATTTATAAAATACGAAATACCGGAACATAAATCCATGAGGAAACGCATACCGAAAATCCAAACAATCAGTTTTGCCTGGATATCCGGATCTTTTACTGCAAGGGTGATAAAAGTGATCAATGCCACACCCGTTACACCATAAGTTTCGAATCCATCGGCAGTAGGTCCGACACTGTCACCGGCATTGTCACCCGTACAGTCGGCAATTACGCCCGGGTTACGCGGATCGTCCTCTTTCACCTTGAAAACCACTTTCATCAGATCGGATCCGATATCAGCAATTTTAGTAAAGATACCTCCGGCAATACGAAGCACACTTGCACCTAACGATTCACCAATTGCGAAGCCAAGAAAACAGATACCTACAATTTCGCGTGGAACGAAAAGCAGAATGATAACCATCATAACTAATTCCAGAGAAATAAGGAATAGTCCTACGCTCATACCTGCACGTAACGGAATGTTTACCACGTCCCATGGATTGGCACGAAGCGAGGCAAAAGCGGTACGCGAATTGGCAAAGGTGTTGATGCGTATACCATACCAGGCCACTGCATACGAACCACCCATACCTAAGATGGAGTAAAACAGTACATATAATAATGTACCAACCGATTTGCCCTGAAGCACCAGAAAATAGTACGACATGATAACAGCCACGAACGCAAACAACATCAGCAGGAATTTTCCCTGTTGCAACAAATACGTACGGCATGTCTGGTAAATGGTTTCAGAAACTTTCAGCATCGAATTGTGTGCCCTGAGTTTCCTGATTTGGGAGAAGAAAAATAAACTGATGCTAAGCGTAAAGCAGATGATTAATGCTCCGTAGAACAAAAAATCCCAAGCTTTAACAACCTGACCGAAAATGTGGAACTCTCCGGCATGCAAATCCGGAATTGCGATGTCTGCCTCGCTGGCAAACATGTTGGCTGTTGTGAGTAATGATGCCAAAAGCAACATTCCAGCCCGTTTGAACTGTTTCATAAATATAAATATTGATTTTAAGGTGTGAGAAATTAACAGAATTTTTAAATAAAAAAAATTCTTTCAAAGCTATATATTATTAAACAGTTTAGCAAATATTTTTTTATAAAGTTTTCAACAATTTTTATCCTTTTGCGGGGATGAAATCGATAATTATATAGAAAAAGTATTGATTTTAGAATAATATTTCAATAATTTGTCTTCTTTCTTATAAATTGAAATTTAAACCTATTCGCAAAGAATAAAAATGGTATAAATTAAATAATAAGTTTGTTACCGGTTTACTGTGCAAATCCCTTGCATTACAAAAGTGGATGTTTCAATTGGATTGATCTTAAATATGAATCAATCATATAATTAAAGATAGAGTCGTAGAATCCGCATAGTTTGTTATCGAAAACATAGCACACCTACCAGGTTTTTAAAACCTGGTAGGTATTATAGAAAATAGGGAAAATTACCAGAAATTGTATATCAACTAATTTATCGCACGTACTATGTGAAATTATGTTTCTCAGTGCATCTATGTGGTTGATTCTTTTCACGGACAGTGGCTCAAGGCTGCTGCACGGAAATAAATGGTTTGTTTAATTAACGTGAGTTTGATATAAAAATTAGAGCTAATTGATTGAATCCATTCGGATTCAAATATGTATAGAGAATATTGGAGCCCGAATAATACGACTCCATACGGAGTCGAATATAATGATCTGTAATTTTTTCTATAAACATGAGATTCCTACGGAATCAGGCAAGCCGCCATTGATTAATATTATTGAATATCAGTCTATTTCTCATTTGCTTATATCGAACTCATGTTAATTAATGTACCATGCATAAACGCAGAAACCCTTCTCCCGTCAACCGACGAAAAAAGGGTTTCTTTTATTCAAGTTAATAATTAATGTGTTTGGTAGATCGTGTCTTTATTTCTTTTATGTCTTTCTTTCTTTCTTTCT
>CAYSTC010000039.1:0-31146 GCA_964433885.1 uncultured Paludibacter sp.
CTTCTGTCTTGTTCATGTAAACTTGCTTTTATAGAGTAAATATAATGATTTCCCCTTTTCTGACACAGTTTATTGAATAGACCCAACAAGATTGCCCGTTTTTTCCTCCAAAATCTTTCATTCTTCCTCAATAATCTTCTTTTTTAGGAGAGAAATCGCACGTTTTTCCACAAAAATGGGACGTTTCTGGAGAGAAATGCGGCGTTTCTCCTAAGAAATGAAAGATTTTAGAACAAAAACGTGAAGTTTTTGGACAGAAATGACGAGTTTTAGAACAGAAACGACGCGTTTTTGTACAGAAATACGTCATTCTTCCTCCAAAATCTTTCATTTCTCTACCAAAAAACCAAAGACTTCTTTTAAAAAATTGGAATTTTCCTCTAATAACGAGCTTTCTTTTCCTATAATCGTTGATTTCGTAGGGAAAAGAAAGATAATATGTAAGAGACATTATATATAAGTTCGTTTGTTTTTAAGAATAGAACACAGCCCCGGATTCTATTCTATTTGAATCATACATTTAAAATGAAATTATATATCTTTGGGAGCGAATAAGAAGAATAAATTGAAACGTTGTAACAAAAATTAAAAAACCACGATAAAAGAAAAATGAAGATATTAATGTTCGGTAGGGGTGTCATATCCACTCAATATGCCTGGGCTTTTGAAAAGGTTGGGAACGAAGTAGAATTTTATGTAAGGCCGGGCAGAAAAGCCGAATATGGTCCAACTGTATCTTTAAGCGTTTATGATGCCAGAAAAAGCATCCGGGGGAAACTGATTAAGGAAGATTGGGCCATAAAAATGATTGAAGATTTTAATGCGAATCATGATTATGATCTGATATTTGTAAGTGTACAACACTATCACTTTGCCAGTGTCGCAGAGTTTCTTGCCGATAAGACAGGAAAAGCAACAGTCTTGATTTTCAATAATTTTTGGGAGGAACCTTTGGAGCAAGTGGCAAATCTGCCTGCAAAACAATTGGTATGGGGGTTTCCACAAGCTGGTGGAGGTTTTGACAACAACGGTGTATTGAATGGCACTATTTTGGGAAGCATCACTATTGGAACTTTTGGGACAGACCCAACGGAAAGAGCTGCTGCTGTTATGGAGTTGTTTAAGTCGGCTGGCATCAAAAGCAATGTGAATAGGGATTTTCGTTCCTGGCTATTTGGTCACTTTGCAATGAATTCCGCTTTGCATATTGAAACTATGAAAGCGGGTTCCAATATGCTTGAGTCATTCCAAACCACAAAACATTGGAAAAACGTAATTGCAAATTCGAGGGAATTGATTTTGTTATTGAAAGCCAGAAACGTAGATATCAGCAAAAGTCCCGACCTTAAAATGTTTAGTGTACCACCCTGGCTCATGAGTTTCGTAATGAAATTAATAGTTAGATTTCTACCTCCTTTAAAACAGGTTTTTACAGGTCATTCAAATCAGGAGGAAACAAGTTCGTATGCCAAAGATGTGATTATTATGGCAGAAAAAATGAAAATTAACTTGCCAAGATATGAGGCAAACAAAGAGTTCATCTTTAAAAAATAATGACAGATAACTGAATAAAAACAACGAACCGCTAATATTACAAACAAGAAAAAAGGAATGCTTGATAAATTGGTTATAAAAAGATTCTGAGTTTATTGGCACAGATAATAAACATTTCCCGCAGATAGCGCTGATTTTCGCCGATTGATTCTTAATCTGCGATGATTTGCATTATCTGCGGGAAATTATTAACATGCTTAGAATTATTCAGCAGCAGATGCTTTTACATCCTTTTCTGCATGAGCCGTTTTACCGAGCTTATCTTCTACCATGTCAACCATTTCTTCTTTTGCTTTTTCAAATTTCTCGGTTACACTGTCAACAAATTCATTGAATTTATTTTTTAAGTCGTTCACCTGCTTTTTGCTTTTGATTGAAATGGTTCTGCGCGTCACCGCACCTCTTTTGGGTGCAATCAAAATTCCTAATACTGCACCGGCGGCTACTCCTGCCAATGCTCCTAATATTACTTTTCCTGCATTCATAATGTTGTACTTAATTTAAACATTTATACCTTTTACACTCTGTCATTTAGCAATTAAAAACCTGTCAATTGCTTTTATGAATCAGATATTATCATTCTCAGAGATAATCTATATCATATAAAACACACCAGCTATAATTATTCCTACGACGGATAACTAAATTATTCATAAGAATTAAACTTTATCGGGTTCTATGTATCGGAATAATTGCATCTTAATATAACATGAATTCGACATAAGAAATACCCGCGATGTATTTTATAGGTACTTTCAACAAAGACATAAAAGATATCAAATTGTACACTGCATGCCAACGAGTGACATCGTTCGGTGAACCGAGAAACAGGTAAAGAAAGCCACCATTGATTAATATTACCGAATGTCGGTCTGTTTTGCCGGGTTAAGCGATTTTCAATCTCCCTCAAAAGATGATATAGGCAATTGAAAATCGTGTAACCCATACGAATACTGTGACTTTATTTATAGGTCGCTTTGCGGATAATCATATTTAAATGATAACAGCCAGCTCATTAACTAAAAGATTGCTCATTTAGGCCCAAAATGGGCAGGTTAAAAACATTAATAATGATTAAAATATACATATTTATGTTATATCAATCTAAAAATACGAATAGTATATCATTGATTTAATGCATATTATCCCAAATGCAAACCCGGGATTGCAAAAGATCACTGAACATTCTGAAAACGGAATTTTTACACGAAAAAATTCGTACATTAGAAAAAAAATCGTTCCTTTGCAACCGTTTTTCAAGCTAATAAAATTTATTCATTTATATGAGCAGTTTATCGCTTTTCTTAACCGTATTCCTCACCGGAATTGTTTTAGTGGTTGCCGGTCTTGGCATTGCCATTCTTCTCGCACCAAAATCATTCAATCTACAAAAAGGAGAACCTTACGAGTGTGGTATCCCCACACATGGTACTTCGTGGATGCAGTTTAAAGCAGGTTATTACCTGTATGCCATCCTGTATCTGATGTTTGATGTGGAAACCATCTTCCTGTTCCCATGGGCCACCATCGTGCGCAGCCTGGGTACTCAGGGATTGTATAGTATTATGTTTTTCATCGTTATTCTTGGTTTAGGCCTTGCTTACGCCTGGAAGAAAGGAGTTTTAAAATGGAGCTAAAAAAAATCAATATAAAAGGAATTCCCACCGAGGAATTTAACGACAACGAGTATCTTGAAAATCACATCAAAGAACTTGAAGCCAATGGTGTAAATGTGGTTCTGAGCAAAATTGACGAACTTATTAACTGGGGACGTTCGAACTCGGTATGGCCGTTGATTTATGCTACCAGCTGTTGTGGTATTGAGTTTATGGCTACTGCCGCTGCCCACCACGATATTGCCCGTTTCGGGATGGAAGTAACACGTAACAGCCCTCGTCAGGCCGACCTTATGATTGTGGCCGGAACTATGGTTCATAAAATGGCTCCGCTTATCAAACGTGTATACGATCAAATGGCTGAACCGAAATATGTGGTGGCTATGGGTGCCTGTGCCATTTCCGGAGGTCCGTTTGTAAATTCATATCACGTGGTAAAAGGTGTCGACCAGATCATTCCGGTGGATGTATATATTCCGGGCTGTCCTCCCCGCCCCGAGTCATTGTTTTACGGTTTGATGCAATTGCAACGCAAAATCAAGGTAGAACAATTTTTGGGACATAAACAACGATAATTCTCGTAGTGACAGGTCGCGACCTGTCACTACAAACGATATTATATAAAAAATGGAAAATATAAAAAAGCTTATACTTAATACTGTACCGGATGCGGTGATAGAAGACAAGCAAAAGCTAACAGTAACGGTAGAATCTAAAAAACTGCATTTACTGGTAAAAACGCTTCGCGACAATACAGCAATGCCGTTGGATACTTTGGTGTTTTTAACCGGTGTGGACCGCGGCGAAGAACTGGGTGTCAACTACCTGCTTTGCGCTTCAAAAGATCTTTCGAAAGAAGTAGTGGTTAAAACCGGAACTACCGACCGCGAAAACCCACTGTTGTATTCAATCACCGACCTTTTTGAAACAGCTCATTACAACGAACGTGAAGTGTTCGCTTTGTTGGGAATCCGTTTTATCAACAATCCCGACATGCGTAAGTTCTTCCTGAATGCCGACTGGGTGGGTTATCCGTTGCGTAAAGATTACGATGCCAATCCGGAACTGAATCCGCTTTCATTAGAAAGTGTGGATATGGTTGACATTGCTCCCCGCATCATGGAAAACGAAAAAGGAGAACTGGTTGAAGATACTGTCAATATTTTCGGAGAAGACGACTACATTATTAATATCGGCCCTCAACACCCTTCTACCCATGGTGTAATGCACTTCCGCACAGCGCTGGATGGAGAAATTGTAAAGAAAATTGATGTTCACAGTGGCTATATACACCGTGGTATCGAAAAACTGAGCGAAAGCCTCACCTACCCTCAGATACTTCACTTTACCGACCGTCTGGATTATCTTTCGGCTAACATCAACCGCCATGGTTTGTGTATGTGCGTAGAAAAAGCGGCCGAAATTGAAGTACCTGAACGCGCTCAATATATCCGTACCATTATGGATGAGTTGAACCGTATCGATTCGCACTGTCTGGCATGGGCTTGTCAAACCAACGACCTTGGTGCAACCACTGCTTTTATCTATGGTATGCGCGAGCGTGAAATTATCCTGGATATTTTTGAAAAAACCTGTGGCGGACGTTTGATTATCAACCAGAATGTGGTAGGTGGTGTAATGTTCGATATCTACAACGAATTCCAGAAAGATGTAAAAGCATTCATTATATACATGCGCAAGAAACTGGTGGAATATGACCGTTTCTTCTCGCACAATGTAATCGCATTGGGACGTATGGTTAAAATCGGAAATCTGACTAAAGAAGACGCTATCAACTATGCAGTAACAGGTCCTGCCGGACGTGGTTCGGGCTGGTCGTGCGATATTCGTAAACATATTCCTTATGCACTTTACGATAAAGTGGACTTTAAAGAAATCGTTCGTACCGAAGGTGATTCGTATGCCCGTTACCTGAACCGCCTGGACGAAATTGAAGAATCACTTCATATTATCGAACAACTTATCGACAATATACCGGAAGGTGATATATGCGCTAAAACCAAAGCTATCATCAAACTTCCTGAAGGCGAATACTATTCGCGCGTGGAAGCTTGCCGTGGTGAGTTTGGCGTATTTATCGAAAGCCGTGGCGACAAATTCCCATACCGGTTGAAATTCCGTTCTCCTTCAATGGCACTGGTTTCGGCTATGCCGCTTATATGCCAGAACGAAAAGGTTTCCGACTTCATTGGTATTGGTGGTTCTATGGACTACGTAATTCCGGATATCGACAGATAAAACAGTCGGTAGTTTATAGTTTATAGTAAGTAATTGGGAGGTTTATACCACGGAGTGGTTAAATGTGAATAACCCCCGGTGGAGCTTGCGGAACTGGGGGATTAAAAATCCTACAAATCTTACAACCCCGGAGGGGTTGAACATAGGTAAAGAAATTCGTTTTAATTCGTGTAATTCGCATATTTTATGATATTAAATTATTCACAACCCTTAGAAGTTACCAACCTGACAAGCTGGCTTGATTCTGCTCTGAGAAGCAGCATGTCGGAATTTTGGGTTTTACTTATTGAATTTGTATTAGTAGGCGTAGCCTTGCTGGCAGCTTATGCGGTCATAGCATTGATTCTTATTTATGCTGAACGTAAAATCACCGCTTTCTTCCAGGCTCGTTTCGGACCAAACCGCGTTGGTAAATGGGGTCTTTTGCAATCCGTTGCCGATATGATCAAAATTCTGTTGAAAGAAATTGTAAAAATCAACAGAGCCGACCGTTTTCTTTTCTTCGCCGCTCCTTTCTTTATGATTGTGGCTTCAATGGCAACTTTCGGAGCAATTGCTTTTGGTAAAGGGCTTCACGCTATCGACTTTAATATCGGTGTACTTTATGTAACTGCTGTTTCTTCGCTGGGTATTATCGGTGTACTTCTGGCCGGATGGTCAAGTAACAACAAATACTCGATGATTGGTGCTATGCGAAGCGGTGCACAGTTTGTAAGTTACGAACTATCGGCAGGCTTTGCACTGATGACTATCGTTGTGTTGGCAGGTACGATGCAGTTCTCGGAAATGATTGATAAACAACAATATTGCTGGAACATTTTCAACGGACATATTTCTTCCATCATTGCTTTTGTAATCTATCTGATTTCAGGTCATGCCGAAACAAACCGCGGACCTTTCGACTTGCCTGAAGCAGAATCAGAATTAACTGCCGGTTACCACACTGAATACTCAGGTCTTCAATTCGGTTTCTACTACTTAGCTGAGTACTTGAATATGTTCATCATTGCTTCTATTGCAACTACCGTATTTTTAGGTGGTTACTTGCCTATCCAGATAAAAGGTTGGGAAGCATTCAATGGTATCATGGGTTACATTCCTTCATACGTTTGGTTCTTTGGAAAAACAGCTGTATTGATTTTCTTAAGCTTATGGGTTCGTTGGTCATTCCCACGTCTTCGTATCGACCAGTTGTTGAACCTGGAATGGAAATACCTGTTGCCTATCAATTTGGTAAACATTGTGGTTATGGTCATTTTAGTTTTGACAGGATTGACATTAACCGACTTATTCCCAAGTTTATTCTAAATTCAGCAGTAAGACGCAAGGAGTAAGAATCTGGGACAATTATTAATTGTAAATTATTAATTAAAAGATGAGATCAATAGCAAAATATTTTTCAGGATTATTTACCGGTATCAAATCGTTGTTATTCGGTATGTCGGTAACCTGGAAAGAGTTGTGGACAAAAAAAGTAACACAACAATATCCCGAAAACAGAGACACTTTGGTTATTTCGGATCGTTTCCGTTGCGAGTTGGTAATGCCGCATGACGAAAACAACGAGCATGCCTGTACCGCTTGTGGAATTTGCCAAATGAACTGTCCGAACGGAACAATCACGGTAAATTCTAAAATGATAGAAACCGAAGATGGTAAAAAGAAAAAAATTCTTGACACCTACACCTGGGATTTAGGAATGTGTACTTTCTGTAACCTGTGTGTGATCACCTGCCCTTCGGATGCTATCAAGTTTAATAACACATACGAAAATGCCGTATTTACCCGCAGCAAACTGGTTCAGCAATTAAACCACGAAGGTTCAAAACTTCGCGAAAAGAAAAAGGAAGTAAAACCGGCCGAGCCCAAACCTGTAGTTGAAGCTAAAGTTGCAACAGAAGCAAAAACGGTTGAAGAAGTAAAACCAGAAGAGCCAAAAGCTGAATAAAAAATAAGAAATTTATATATAAAATGCTGAGTTGACTACAGCTGTCAACTACCAACTATTAACTAACTTATGGCACATCAAATTATATTTTTCGTATTAGCGGCAATCATAGCCATTTTTTCTGTTATGGCGGTAACTTCTAAAAGGATTATCCGCTCTGCAACTTATCTCTTATTCGTATTATTAGCCACTGCCGGTTTGTACCTGCTATTGGGATACAATTACTTATTCGCTGTTCAGATTGCAGTTTATGCCGGTGGCGTAATGGTGTTGTTTATCTTCGCCATCCTCCTTACAAACAAACCTGGTGAATTATTGAAAACGGAGCTTCCCGTTCGGCGCGTTGTGGCCGGGGCAACCGTACTGGCCGGTCTGGCATTTTGCGCACATATTATTTACTGGAATATCAAAAAAGTTTCTACCCTGGTAGAACAAGCTGATCTTACTCCCCAACAATTAGGTCATACTATGATGGGAACCGCAAAATATCAGTATTTATTGCCTTTCGAAACCATCAGTATCTTGTTGCTGGCTTGTATCGTGGGTGCTATTATGATTGCAAGAAGACGATAAAGAAGGCCTCTAAATCCCCTAAAGGGGACTTTCAGAGGTGCGTAGCACAAAATATAGAATTAAATCTTAAGATTAAAAGTTATAAATAAATTTGGTCTTAAAGTCCCCTTAAAGGGATTTAGGGGCTAATAAATAATTATTATGGATTTACTAAATAACATTTTAGCCGGGCAGGTACCAATGGAACTATACTTAGGTGTAAGTTTAATTATGTTCTTTGCCGGAGTGTATGGTTTTTTGTCACGCAGAAGCATGCTGATGATCCTGATTTCGATTGAGCTAATGCTTAATGCCGCCGATATTAATTTTGTAGTGTTCAACCGCTATTTATTCCCGGGACAGCTGGAAGGTTTCTATTTCGCACTTTTCACCATAGCTATTGCAGCTTGTGAAACTGCTGTTGCCATTGCGATTATTATCAACATCTATCGCAATCTGACAAGCGTGGAAGTGGGTAACTTAGACCAAATGAAAGAATAGTCTTATTAATTCTTAATTAATAATTCATAATTTACAATTATAGAATATGCAATATACATTATTGATTTTAGTACTTCCACTCCTTAGTTTCATTGTATTGGGACTTGTGGATAATAAATGGAAACCCAGAGTGGCCGGAACGATCGGAACAGTGGTTTTAGGCATTATCACGGCACTATCGTATTACACAGCCTGGGAATATTTTTCAACAGCCAAACTGGACGGTGTGTATCAGAAAATTATTCCGTATAATATGGAATGGTTACGTTTTACCGAAAACCTACATATCAATTTAGGTATCCTGTTGGATCCTATTTCGGTTATGATGTTGGTGGTAATCACCACAGTATCGTTTATGGTAAACATCTACAGTTTGGGGTATATGGTAAACGAACGTGGTTTTGAACGCTACTATGCTTTCCTTTCGTTATTTACGTTCTCCATGTTGGGTCTGGTAGTAGCTACCAATATCTTCCAAATGTATATTTTTTGGGAATTAGTGGGGGTTTCGTCATTCCTTTTGATCGGATTCTACTACACCAAACCTTCAGCGGTTGCAGCTGCAAAAAAGGCATTCATCGTTACCCGTTTTGCCGACTTATTCTTCCTGATCGGTATCCTGGTATTGTCGTTCTTTACCAAAACATTTGATTTTGGAGTATTGACTTCAGGCGACGCAAGCGTATTCTCTGGTTTTACAGGCATGACTTTCATGGGCTTCTCGGCATTAAGCTGGGCTATGGCGCTGATCTTTATCGGTGGTGCCGGTAAATCAGCCATGTTCCCGCTACAAATCTGGTTACCGGATGCGATGGAAGGTCCAACTCCTGTTTCAGCACTGATCCACGCAGCAACGATGGTTGTTGCCGGTGTATTTTTGGTTGCACGCCTATTCCCTATTTACGAAGGTTATACTCCTGAAGTATTGCATGGCATTGCTTATGTAGGTGCATTTACAGCTCTTTTCGCAGCAGTTATTGCCTGCGTTCAAACAGATATTAAACGCGTACTTGCCTTCTCAACCATTTCGCAGATTGGTTTTATGATGGTATCATTGGGCGTTTCCGGATATGGTGGACACGAAGGAACAGGGTATATGGCTTCCATGTTCCACCTGTTTACGCACGCTATGTTCAAAGCTTTGTTATTCCTGGGTGCTGGTTCGGTAATTCATGCTGTTCACAGCAACGAGATGAATCACATGGGAGGACTTCGCAAATATATGCCTATCACTAACTGGACATTCCTGATTGCTTGTTTGGCTATTGCAGGTATTCCTCCTTTCTCCGGATTCTTTAGTAAAGACGAAATACTTTCTGCTTGCTACGAATTCAGCCCGTACATGGGTGGTATTATGAGCTTCATTGCCGGTTTGACTGCTTTCTATATGTTCCGTTTGTATTTCAATATCTTCTGGGGCAAAGAGCACAAACACCAACACACACCGCATGAATCTCCGTTTGCAATGTCTTTGCCACTGGTATTCTTGGCAGCTGTAACCGTTTTTATTGGACTTGTCCACTGTGTAGGGGGCTTGCCACATTTCGGAGAATTTGTAAGTAGTGATAGAATGGATTATCATATCCATATTAATATGACTGTAGCTACTACCAGCGTTGTTATTGCATTGGTTGGTATTATTATCGCAACGCTTATGTATCGCAAAGAAAGCGAAGTTCCTAAAAAACTGGAAGTGAAATTCCACGGCTTATATATGGCAGCTTTCCGTCGGTTCTATATCGATGAAGTGTATTTGTTTATTACCAGGAAAATCATTTTCAATGGTATTTCACGTCCGTTGGCCTGGTTCGACCGCCATGTGATTGATGCTACGATGGATGGATTTGCCAATACCACTCAATGGGTTTCCATACGAATCAAAGGAATTCAATCCGGACAAGTACAACAATATGCGTATGTATTCCTGTTGGGTACATTATTAATTGCAGCATTGGTATTCTTTATTTAAATGGCGTATGTGGTCAATCGGTGAGCTTGACCAAAAACAAAACAAAATATTTTAAAGATTAAGATATGAACTTTTTATCCTTATTCGTTCTCGTACCGGTTTTAATGATGATGGGCTTGTTTTTGTCAAGCAGCCGCAAACAATTACTGTTCGTCATGACTACAGGGGCTACGCTTTTGATGATTTTATCGGGCGTATTGACATACATGTATCTAACCGACCGTGCAGCCGGGAATGTGGCAGAAATGCTTTACACTGCCGACACCGTTTGGTATGCACCTTTCAATATCCACTATTCGGTTGGCGTTGATGGTATTTCGGTAGCCATGTTGATTCTATCGTCAATCATTGTATTTACAGGCGTATTTGCTTCGTGGAAAATCGATCCACTTCCCAAAGAATTCTTCCTCTGGTTTAGCTTATTGTCAATCGGGGTTTATGGATTCTTTATTTCTACCGACTTGTTTACCATGTTCATGTATTACGAAATCGCGTTGATTCCAATGTACTTGTTGATTGGTATCTGGGGAACAGGAAAAAAAGAATACTCTGCCATGAAGCTGACATTGATGCTGATGGGTGGTTCTGCACTTTTGCTAGTTGGTATTTTGGGAATCTATTATGCTTCCGGTGCTACTACCATGAATTTAATGGAAATAGCCAAACTGCATAACATTCCCGTTGAATTGCAATACTATTTCTTCCCTCTTACTTTTATGGGATTTGGTGTGTTGGGTGCTTTGTTTCCTTTCCACACATGGTCTCCTGATGGTCATGCCTCCGCTCCTACTGCGGTTTCTATGTTGCACGCCGGTGTATTGATGAAATTGGGAGGTTATGGTTGTTTCCGTGTTGCCATGTACCTCATGCCTGAGGCTGCTCACGAAATGTCATGGATATTCTTAATCCTGACAGGTATATCGGTAGTTTACGGCGCATTCGGTGCTATCCACCAAACCGATTTGAAATATATCAACGCTTACTCTTCAGTTAGCCACTGTGGATTAGTATTGTTCGCCATCCTAATGATGAACGAAACTGCAGCAACCGGTGCTATCATGCAAATGCTTTCACACGGTTTGATGACAGCTCTTTTCTTTGCGCTGATCGGTATGATTTACGGACGTACACACACTCGCGATATACGTCTGATGGGTGGGTTAATGAAAGTGATGCCTTTCCTTGGTGTTAGCTATGTGATTGCCGGTATGGCTTCATTAGGATTGCCTAGTTTGAGTGGTTTCGTTGCTGAAATGACAATCTTCGTTGGATCGTTCCAACACACTGATACTTTCCACCGCGTACTGACGATTGCAGCTTGTGCTTCAATTGTAATTACCGCTGTGTATATCCTGCGTGTGGTTGGTAAAATCATATTGGGCCCTATCGTTGACAAGCATCACGCAGAATTGACAGATGCAGTTTGGTATGAAAGAGTTTCGGTAGTTATTTTGATATTATCGATTTTTGCGGTAGGTTCTGCACCTTTCTGGATTTCAAGCATGATTCACGAAAGTGTTATTCCGGTAGTCAGCCAATTGGTAAAATAAGCCCTGAATATCTACTAAATAAGAAGAATATAAAATTTACAAATTCACAAGTGGCCGTCGTCTGTTGACGGTTGTCAAAATAAAAAAACATGGATTACAGTAGTTTTTTACAAATGCGCGAAGAGTTCTCACTCATAGCAGTGATGGTTTTCCTTTTGATTTATGATATTTTCGCCACAGAAAAGGCTTTGAAATACTTTCAGCCGATTGCTCTGGTACTTTTAGCTGCACACACTGTGCTCAATTGCGTTCCACGCGATCCATTTGAAGTTGCCGGTGGTATGTTCCAGTATGTACCCATGCAGACATACATAAAAAGTATTTTGAACATTGGAACACTGATTGTGCTATTGCAGGCTCACAAATTCCTGAACGAAGATGCAAACAGGATTAAGCGCGGTGAATTCTACTTCCTGACTCTTTCTACTTTGTTGGGAATGTATTTCATGATTTCTGCAGGTCACTTCCTTATGTTCTTTATCGGACTGGAAACAGCTTCTATCCCAATGGCTACGTTGGTTGCTTTTGATAAATACAGTCGCAAATCGGCCGAAGCTGGTGCAAAATATATTCTTTCGGCTGTATTTGCTTCAAGTATTTCTGTCTTCGGTATGTCGCTCATCTACGGTTCTACCGGAACACTTTATTTTACCGATTTGGCTACTTTAATTACCGGAACGCCACTTCAAATCCTGGCATTTGTACTTTTTGCAGTAGGTTTGTTCTTCAAAATTTCATTGGTTCCTTTCCACCTCTGGACTCCGGACGTGTACGAAGGTTCACAAACCAATATTACATCATACCTTTCAGTTATTTCAAAAGGTGCAGCCGTATTCGTTTTGTTCACCTTACTGATTAAAGTATTCGGACACATGGCGGCTCAATGGAAACCTATTCTGTACGGACTTGCCGTAATAAGCATTACTGTGGCTAACGTGTTTGCTATCCGTCAACAAAATCTGAAACGTTTTCTGGCCTTCTCATCTATTTCGCAGGCAGGATACATTTTGCTGGCGATTATTAGCGGTAGCCAAATGGGAATGGCTTCACTGGTATACTACGTCTTGGTTTATATGTTCTCCAATCTGGCTGCTTTCGGTGTTCTTTCGGTTATTGAAGAACGTACCGGAAAAGTTCGTATTGACGAATACAATGGTCTATATCAAACCAATCCACGTTTGAGCTTTGTAATGATGCTATCGTTGTTCTCTCTGGCAGGTATTCCTCCATTTGCAGGTTTCTTCAGCAAGTTCTTCGTGTTCTCTGCTGCTGCCGCCCAGGGATATTACGTATTGGTATTTATTGCTCTGTTGAACACGATCATTTCATTGTATTACTACCTGTTGGTAATCAAAGCCATGTTCCTGAACAAAAGCGAAAATCCGATTGATGCTGTAAAAAGTGACTTCCACGTAAAACTCAGCTTAGTAGTTTGCACGCTGGGTATTTTACTTGTTGGTTTGTTCAGCGTTATCTACGATCAGATTACCTTACTAAGTTTCGGAATGTAATTCTTTCCTATAAAAGGAGTTTAAAAAATATTGAGAGCCGTTGTAAGTTTTAACTTACAGCGGCTTTTTTGTATTTAAAATATTTGTCGTTTTTAAACACATTATTTTTCATGATTTTTATCTGAAAACTTTAGCACTTTATTTTATGTTTATTCTAAAATAAAAGATCAACCTCCATTACTTTTCCAAAAACGAGAGTCATGAAAATCACGTTGTTTTACATTCTTATTATGATACTATGCTTGGTAATACCATCAGTCAAGGCTCAAAACAAAGCTTTGGAATCTGAATACTATGCGCCGAATGCTGAACACTTTTCTGAAAAACGACAGAAGCTCCACCAATCTGTCATTCAGAATAACTACGATCTGAAATACCATCGCTTTTTCTGGTTTATCGATCCGGCACAACGATATATTTCCGGATCTGTAACCTCCTACCTCACTCCCACTTCAGATCAAATAAGCAGTATTCAGTTTGAATTAAAAGCCGACCTGACTGTCGACTCAGTTTTTTATGCAGGAAAAAAAACGGAGTACAGTCATACCGACAGTTTGGTTACAATCAGTCTGAATCCATCTCTTCCAAACGGACTGTTAGATTCTGTCGCGGTATTTTATCACGGTATACCTCCTTCAACTGGTTTTGGTTCTTTTGAAAATTACGTACACAACGGTGCACCCAGCATGTGGACACTTTCGGAACCATATGGTGCCTCGGATTGGTGGCCATCCAAAAATGATCTGACCGATAAAATTGATTCAATCGATGTTTTTGTTGTTATGCCCAAGGGGAATCATGCGGCCAGCAATGGTATTTTGGTTAGCGAACAACCCTATGATGTAAATTCTACGATTGTACACTGGAAACACCGTTATCCGATTGCCTCTTACCTGATAGCTGTTGCTGTTACAAATTATGCACGGTATTCCGATTATTATGTAAACGGAACTGATTCTTTGGAAATACTTAACTACGTTTATCCTGAAGATTCTGTCGAAATTCAAGCCGAAACTCCCAGTCTGGTAAAAGCCATCGCATTATTCGAACATTTTTTCTCTCCTTACCCTTTTAAAAAAGAGAAATATGGTCATGCGCAATGTAATTTCGATGGAGGCATGGAACATCAAACCATGACTTTTCTTGGGAAAAAAGGATTTGAATTTTATACAATAAATCACGAGCTGGCACATCAATGGTTTGGCGATATGATTACCTGTGGAAGCTGGGAAGATATCTGGTTAAACGAAGGCTTTGCTACGTTTAGCATGTTGCTTTGTTACGAATATCTCCTGCCAGATGACTATTGGTACAGAATAGTTTTACAGGAAATGAAAAAAAGTTTGATTACCAAGCCGCAGGGATCAGTTTTTTGTAATGACACTACTAACGTAAGACGCATATTTAATAATTTATCATATTTCAAAGGGGCATATTTACTCCAGATGTTGCGTTTAATGCTCGGAGACAATAATTTTTTCCAGGCTATTCGTAATTATTTAAATGATCCCGCACTAAAATATAGTTTTGCACGCACCAGAGATTTAAAAAAGCATTTGGAAATGCAATCCGGCAAAGATCTGACCCGATTCTTTGATGATTGGTTTTACGGTTCAGGAATTCCGGACTATTCTATTAGTGTTCAACAAACCAATTCAATTACCGAGGTTATTATAAATCAAACTCCTTTCAACAGCAACGTAAATTTCATTGCCATGATGGTACCCATCAAATTTAAGGGAGAAGGAAAAGATACAACTATTGTTTTCGATCACGCCTTTTCAGGCCAATCTTTCACTTTTAAACCCTCATTTAGAATTGACAGTGTTTTTTTCGACCCTGATCTGAAAATACTTTATAGACAAGCTACGGTGAGTTTGAATCCTTTTCAATCGTCGCTCAATCAGATTAAAACAGCCCAAAACATACAAATTCTAACAAACCAGGCTAAAAATATTCTTAGAATAAATGATAAATCAGGAATAATTAATTATCTACAGATAGTCGGTTTGGATGGTAAACAGGAAATTACACTTCCTGTCAAACCGGGAAGTTCACTCATAGAAATTGACATTCGGTATCTTCATGCAGGAATACATCTACTCAGAGCAAACACAAATGAAGGAGTTGAAAATCAAAAATTTATTGTAATAAAATAATCAACTCTTCTAATTTTCCCGATTCTAAAATCTCTGGATATTCAAACAATATCCCCATTTATCCTCAGTAAAAATTGATGTTATGTATTTTGAAACAAATATTGTTTTTTATTCAAATTAAATACATTTTTGTAATTATTTCAACTTTTATTTCAATAAAAAAGCGATTCCATTTGTAAAATAAAATCTTTATTATATATTTGTTCCCTATAATAAATGCAAATAGATGTGAAGTAAAAACTTTTCGCTTTTCAGTTTGTTTGTCTAATTGAAACTTAAATTCACATACGTTTAGACACTTAATATAATAGACTAAATTTTCATTTTCAAATTTTAATTACGAGCAGGATGAGTGATAAAAAAGAAGAAAAGTCCAAAAAGAAAACCAGAAGAGAGTTCTTACAGGATTTAGGAATGGTTGGTGTTGGCACAGTACTGGCCGGTTCAGCCATTTTTGCAGGAATCAATTACGATAAGAGAAAAACTAAAGCTCAACGGGTTAAAGTACTGACTGCTGAAAACGAATTGCTGGAAATTGAGAAAAGCTCTGCTACCAAAGTTCAAAAAGCTGATCCGGGAACTTTCACCTATTTGCAAAAACAAGGAAGAGACGGATTAGCCGGTCGACGGTTTGTAATGGTTATCGACTTATCGAAATGCCGGAATGCTCAAAAATGCATGAATGCCTGCAACGAAGCCCATCATCTCCGCCCTGAACAACACCATATCAACGTTCTGAAAATGCAGGAGTCGAAAGAAACACCTGCATATTATATGCCTAAACCCTGCCAGCACTGCGACAATCCTCCCTGTGTAGCAGTTTGTCCGGTTGATGCCACTTTCAAACGTCAGGATGGAATTGTATTGATTGACAATGAACGCTGTATCGGTTGCCGTTTTTGTATCGCTGCCTGTCCTTACAGTGCCCGTGTCTTTAACTGGAAAGAACCGCTTCATGCCCAGGAAGATAAAGATATTCCATATAATGTTGAATTGAATGTTCCACAACGAAAAGGTACTATTAGCAAATGTTTGTTCAGTGCCGACAGACTTCGAGAAGGCAAACTTCCGTATTGCGTCTCGGCATGCCCGAATGGGGTTTATTACTTTGGTGACGAAAATGAGGATGCAGTAACCAATGGAACCACCAAAGAAACCGTTCGCTTCAAAAAATTACTAGAAGATAATGGTGGCTACACTTTGATGCCCGAACTGGGAACAAAACCGCGAGTATACTACTTGCCTCCGAAAGGAAAAGACTATCCTTTCCAGGATAAAGACAAAGAAGAAGCTGCTGAACATTTGGGATAATAAACACACTTCTGTGAGAAAGAATTAGCTACAATTTAATTGCAAACCGTAAATAAATATTATGTCAGACAACTTAAATACTGAAAAAATCACATCCGACTTGCTCAGGTCTATCCGGTTAAACAAGAGTTTTATATTGTGGTTCGGATTCCTTGGTACCGCTTTGCTCATCTGCCTTTATGCCTATTATTTGCAACTCAGGGATGGTTTGTCGGTGACCGGACTTAACGATTATGTTTCGTGGGGAATGTATATTTCCAACTTTGTATTTTTTGTTGCAACAAGTTTGATTGGGATGTTAATAAGCGCAGTATTAGGGCTTTCTGGTCAAAAATGGGCTGCTCCTCTTGCACGAATCGCCGAGATCATAGCTCTTGCTTTCGCTGCCATTGCAGGGTTGGTCATAGTCATGGACATGGGCCGCCCGGAGAGGCTTTTGTATGTTTTCATTCACGGACGAGTACAATCACCCATCCTATGGGACGTTACGGTAGTAACTATTTACGTATTAATAAGCACTTTGCTACTTTACATTCCGCTTATACCGGATTTAAAGATTTGTTCTGAAAAGCTGGATAAACTTCCACCAGTTGTCCGGAATATTTACAAAACTCTGTCGCTTAACTGGAGTGGCACTATTGAGCAACAAAAGCTAATCCGTCAATCGACCCGGGCGTTATCTATCTTCATTATTCCGGTAGCACTGGCCATACATACTGTCACTTCATGGTTGTTTGCAAGTACTTCACGTGTTGGTTGGGACTCAACCATTTTCGGACCTTATTTTGTAACCGGTGCCTTTGTTTCGGGAACTGCTGCAGTAATTATTGCCATGTATTTTTATCGGAGCAATTACAAACTGCAGGATTATATTACCGATATACATTTCGATAAAATCGGAAAGTTATTAGTTCTCTTATCGCTTGTTTATTTGTATTTCAATTTGAACGAATATATGGTTCCGGGATACAAAATGAAGAAATTCGATGCCATGCATATTCGTGACTTGTTTGCCGGACACCATGCCTTTATGTTTTGGGCGGTTCAAATCCTTGGACTTATTTTACCTATTATCCTATTGGTATTTAAGAAGATGAGACAGCCATTACCTATGCTCGTAATTTCGGTATTTGTACTTCTCGGAGCCTGGTTTAAACGTTATATTATCGTAGTGCCAACCATGGAACATCCATATTTACCCATACAAAATGTACCTTTGAGTTGGAAGATTTATACACCCACACTTACGGAGATTTTAATTACAATAGCGCCTATGATTATGGTGCTGATGATAGTAACCGTATTATCCAAGGTAATTCCAATAATTCCGGTTCAAGAAACTATTGAAGAACTTGAAGAAACAAAATAAAATACAAATTATGCTTAGAAAGAATATCAATTTAAGGATTTCTGTAACTTTTGTAATCTCAGTATTATTTTGTGTAAATACCATAGCACAAAACAACTGGAATGTTCCTGAAGATAAAAAGCAAAGAAACAGTTATATCAAGTTCGATGCTGCTTCCGCCAGTCAGGGAGAAGCCATTTACAATAAAAACTGTGCATCCTGCCACGGTAATCCAGGCAAAAACAACGCACTTAAATCTTTGAATCCTATCCCACCCGATTTAGCTTCAAAAAAAACGCAGGAGCTTACTGATGGAGAATTATTTTATATTCTAACGACAGGAAGAATGGTAATGCCATCATTCAAAAATGTGCTGTCGGAAGATGAAAGATGGAAAACTATTTCTTATATAAGGAGTTTCAATAAAGGGTACGTGCAAACCGTATCCAAATTTGACCCGAACAAAAGTAAATTAGTAAAAATAGACATTAAATATGATGCCGCAACTCAAAAAATACACGTATTTGTAGTTGCTAATGAAAAGTCCGGAGTTATTGCTTTAAAAGATGCTGAAATAGCTTTGTTTGCAAACCGTTATTTTGGCCGGTTGCAAATAGATAAATCAACACGCACCGATAAAGGTGGAGCTGCAAATTTCAGCTTCCCAAAAGATTTACCAGGCGATAAAAAAGGAATTGTTGAACTGATAGTTAAAGTAAACGATGAAAATTATGGCGAAATAGAGTACCAAAAGAAGATGAATATTGGTGTTCCTACAGATAAACCGGCTCTGAATAAAGAACGGTCCATCTGGAATGTAATGGCGAAAGCTCCTGTATGGATTATTGCTTTATATACCTTTGGTATTCTTTGTTTTGGATTTATAATAGTCTATATTTTCTACAATTTGCGTAAGTTATTTAAATCTGGTAAAAACTAATAATTTTTGAATCATGAAAAATCTTTCAATTATCGGACGAATTCTTTTTGCCTTACCGTTTGGTCTAATGGGGTTAAATCATTTTTTAATGAAAAATGTATTTTTAGGAATGATGTCATCATTTATTCCCGGAGCCGGTTTCACTATTTGGCTTATCGGAGCAATGTTAATTATAGCCTGCATTAGCATTATTTCAAACAAATACGTAAAAACTGCATGCTTTGGACTTGCCGGATTATTATTCCTGTTCATTGTTACCATTCACATTCCGGGCTTATTCACCGAAAACTGGCAATTAGCTCTGGTTGAACTACTAAAAGACACCGGATTATTGGGAGGAGCTATCATAATTGGTGCTAACTCAGGTTCAGAGAAAGCTTTGAATACAAAAGAATAATTAAAGTACAGGTATTATGAAAAAACTCATTTTCTCAATCATTGCTTTAATCAGCTTATCGTTTAGCATTTCGGCTCAGGTTGATCAATCACCGGAAGTAGGAATAGTTGAACATCTTGGCAAACAAATCCCGTTGGATTTAAAATTTGTAAATGATAAATTTGATACGGTTACTTTAAGGCAACTGATAAACAAGCCAACGATTTTGTCGTTCGTTTACTTTGATTGTCCTGGACTTTGTAGCCCGTTACTCGAAGGTGTTGGCGATGTTATAAAAAAGACGAATCTTGAACTTGGCAAAGATTATCAGGTAATTACCATTAGTTTTAATTACAGGGACACTCCTCAGAAAGCTAAAGAAAAAAAGAAACGATTTATCGAAAAATACTCGCAAGGCAAAGGAGATGGCTGGATTTTCCTAACTACGGACAGCAGCACAATTTATAAAATTACAGATGCTGCCGGCTACAAGACCAAAGCTGTAGGACTGGATTTCGTTCATCCATCAGCGATTATAGCTGTTAGTCCACAAGGTGTTATTACACGCTATCTGTACGGAATTACATTCTTGCCGAACGACTTCAAATTATCAATCTATGAAGCCAATAAAGGGCTGACACGCCCCACCATTCAACGCATTATGATGCTATGTTACAGCTACGACCAAACCAGTCAACGCTTTGCATTGGATGTTACAAAAATTGCAGGAATACTCATCGTATTTTTTATAATAGTATTCATCATTGTATACTTGCTGAAACCGAAAAAGAAAAAACAAAATTAAGATTATATGACTCACGAAACCGAACAAACAGAATACGTAAGTTATCTCGACCATCAGGGAAAATACAAAGGTATTTTCGCATGGATATTTGCCACCGATCATAAAAGAATCGGGTTGCTTTATTTGTATGCAATCATGACATTTTTCTTTGTAGGTGCACTTTTAGGATTGCTGATGCGTGTGGAGCTCATTGCTCCGGGCCAAACCATAATGAAACCTCAAACATACAACGGAGTATTTACCGTACATGGAATAATAATGATTTTTATGGTTGTAATTCCAGGATTATCAGCCATTTTCGGAAATTTCTTTTTACCTCTTCAAATCGGGGCAAAAGATGTGGCTTTCCCAAAACTCAACCGTTTTTCATGGTGGATTTTTATGGCAGGAAGTGCATTAGCCATTGCTTCACAATTTTTGAGAAACGGACCTCCGGATACAGGTTGGACATTTTATGCACCTTACAGTACAACCACGGGTACTAATGTAATAATGGCTACTACAGCTGCTTTTGTTCTTGGTTTTTCATCCATTCTTACCGGATTGAATTTTATCGTGACAGTACATCAAATGCGGGCTCCTGGCATGAAATTTTTCAATATGCCTTTATTCCCTTGGGCACTCTATGCTACAGCATGGATTCAGCTGTTAGCAACACCAATCATTGGTATAACACTCGTTATGCTGATTGCCGAACGCCTTTTTGGAATTGGATTCTTTGATCCGAACCTGGGTGGAGACCCTTTGCTATACCAACATCTTTTCTGGATTTATTCTCATCCGGCAGTATATGTGATGATTCTTCCCGCTATGGGTGTTATTTCTGAAATTATCCCTACTTTTTGTCAGCGCAAAATATATGGGTATAAAGCCATTGCATTATCAAGTCTGGCCATTGCCGGAGTTGGATTTCTGGTTTGGGGGCACCATATGTATACATCGGGGATGAGCGAAACAGCTCGCTGGTTCTTCTCATTGCTTACCTTTATTGTGGCCGTTCCAAGTGCTATCAAAGTGTTTAACTGGATATCTACTATGTACAAGGGCTCTATAGATTTGAAGCCACCTTTTCTATACGCTTTGGCTTTTATTTTTCTCTTCATAATAGGAGGAACAACCGGGCTTATCCTCGGGTCAGTAGCAACCAATGTCCAAGTGCATGATACTTCGTTTGTCGTAGCGCATTTCCATTATATTATTTTCGGAGGAATGGGTTTTGCATTTTTTGCTGCCATTCACTATTGGCTACCAAAAATGTACGGAAGAATGTATAGTATTAAACGTGCAAACCTTAGCTTAATCATTAATTTCATTGGATTTAATCTGCTGTATTTTCCTCAATTCATTATTGGAATTCAAGGCATGCCAAGAAGATATTTCGATTATCTGCCTCAATTCCAGCCGGCACAAGTTATCTCTACCATTGGAGGATTTATATTGGTAAGCGGATTGATATTAATGGTTTACAATTTGATAGTCGGAGCACGTAAAGGTTTACCAGCCCCCGCGAACCCATGGGGAAGCACAACACTGGAATGGCAGGTATCATCTCCTCCTTCTCTTGAAAATTTTGATGAAGAGCCAGTCATAAAGAAAAATCCATACGATTATAAATAGGTTACTATGAGCGAAACAACAATACATATTGAAGAACATAGAAATGATGAAGCTTCTAAATTAGGCATGTGGCTTTTCATTTTCACCGAATTACTCTTGTTTGGAGGTTTATTTTTGGTGTATTCAATTTACCGGGCTCAATTTCCGGCAAACTTTCACGAAGCAAGTCTTGAATTAAATGTAGGTATTGGAGCCGTGAACACTATTGCCCTTTTGTTCAGTAGTATGACCATAGCAATGGCTCTGACTGCCATGCAAAAAAGCAATCGGAAATTAGCCATTCGACTGATTGGTATTACATTATTCATGGCACTTATATTTCTTGTAAACAAGTACTTCGAATGGGGCCATAAAATTGAACATGGTCTGTATCCGGGTTCTCAGTTAATGCCTTTGTTAGACAGAGGTCATCTGCTCTATTTCAGTTTGTATTTTTTCATGACCGGATTACATGCCCTTCATATAATTGTAGGTATGGTTCTGCTTTTTATATGTCTTTTTAAAGTAAAGAATGAAAAAATTGACAGCGAAAAATACGTTTTACTCGAAAACAGCGCTCTTTACTGGCACTTGGTAGATTTAATCTGGATTTTCCTATTCCCGTTGTTGTATCTAATTTCATAACTTAATCTGTACAAAAATGGCAAATAATTCTTCTCATACAACTGAATACCGGGTCTTGGGAAAAGTTCTGATAGTACTTATGTTACTTACATTTGTCACTATATCAATAACTTCATATCATTTGGGAGCATTTACTGTGTCAATTGCTCTGTTAATTGCAGCTATAAAGGCTTTTTTGGTACTGACCTATTTTATGCACCTAAAATACGAAAGTGTACTTTTGCGCATTTTGGTGGCAATGGTTTTCGTTCTTTTTGCATTGATTGTACTAATAACCTTTATTGACTATGCAAACCGATAAAATTTTAAATTATTATATCTTAATTCCTTACTTCATGTTCCGGAATTTTTAAAATAAAAATATATGTTCAGTAACACATCAAACTTTGTTCAGGGGGTAGACAATGCATTTCTCATTATTGTGGGCATTTCAATCTTCTTCCTTATTTCATTAACCACGCTCATGATTTTTTTTGTTATAAAGTACAACAGAAAAAAGCATGCAAAAGCGGTGCAGGTTAAAGACAGTACGTGGTTGGAAATTACCTGGACTACAATTCCATTACTGTTAGTACTTTTTATGTTTTATATTGGTTGGTCTGGCTTTTTACCTATGCGAAAAGCTCCTGAAAACGCAATGAAGGTAAAAGCAATAGGTAAAATGTGGAAATGGACTTTTGAATATGCCGGAAATAAACAATCAGACACTCTGGTATTACCGATCAACAAAGCCGTTAAAATCGATTTAATATCAACCGATGTCCTTCATGGTTTTTCAATTCCCGCATTCAGAATTAAAGAAGATGTAGTTCCTCACAAAAAAAATTATACATGGTTCATTCCCGGCGAGTTGGGAGATTTCGACATATTTTGTACTGTATACTGTGGACTAAGCCACTCATACATGTACGCAACTGTTCGCGTGGTTCCACAGGAAAAATTTGATAAATGGCTGGCAGTTTTACCAGTAAAAAAATCTGATAACTCAAATACCGGCTATACTACACTTGAGAAAAACGGCTGCCTTGCCTGTCATTCTCTCGATGGCGCAAAGGGTGTAGGACCTAGTTTCAGGGGGTTATATGGCACATCGATAGAAGTGATGACTAACGGAGCTAAACGGAAAATCAAAGTAGATGAAGCATATATCAAATCCTCGGTATACGATCCTAATGCAGACATCCCTGTTAATTACCAACAAGGTATTATGAAATCGTACAAAGGAATTATTACAGACAAAGATATCCAGTCTATTAGTGAATACCTTAAAAATCTCAAATAAACAAAACAGACATTCGATCAACAACAGTTCTTATTCCTTAAATGATGATTAATCTAAATACCATACCAGCCTTAATAAAATACAAGGTGTCAATTGCTGTAACATTCACAGCCATTACCGGATATATTGTTTTTACACGAACACTCGACATTAATATTCTTGCATTAATTCTGGGAGTTTTTCTTCTTGCCAGCGGGTCAAGTGCATTAAATGAGTTTCAAGAAAGTGAATTTGATGCAAAAATGCAACGCACCAAGAACCGTCCAATTCCTTCGGGGACATTATCTCCTTTGAATGCGTTGATTATTTCTGTAATTTTCATTTTATCCGGGCTCGCTGTGCTGTATTGCTTTTTTAGCTTAACAACAGTTTTATTGGGTATCTTCAACGTCTTGTGGTATAACCTCATATACACCTATCTGAAACGAATCACAGCATTTGCTGTTGTTCCGGGGTCTTTGGTTGGTGCAATTCCTGCATTTATAGGCTGGACAGCTGCAGGTGGATATGTTTTCAATACAACCATTGTATTTATTGCTTTTTTCATGTTTATATGGCAAATACCTCATTTTTGGTTGTTGATGGTTAAGTATGGTAAGCAGTACGAACAAGCAGGTTTTCCAACCATCAATCAAACCATGAGTCCCGAAGGCCTTAAAACAATTATACTCGTATGGATAATTGCCACTTCGGTTTCCTCTGTAATGGTTCCTCTGTTTCTTCAGGAAATTTCTGTCATTTTCTTTATTGCTATTTTCGTCCTGAATATCTCGTTTGTAGCCATTTTCATAAAACTTTCCTTTGGTAAAATTGCCGAGATAAATTTTAAACAGTCGTTTATCAGCATAAATATTTATATGATGCTTTTCATGCTAATGCTTATCGTATTCCATATGGCAATCTAATTCCAAAACGATAGCAAAAATAATACCTGATAAAAAACAGATGGCCCGATGTAAGTAGTCTCTTACGTCGGGCCTTTTCATAGTTAAGGAAAAACAGACAATTTCATAGTTGGGCCTTAAAGGCCTCAGGTAGTAAATTTTTTGTAGACAGCTACATTAGTTAAACTAACATTAATATTGTAGAAGATTAAAAACTTAAATTCGGCTATTGCGAATTGGACTGTGAAGGTACAAAAGGAATGTCATTTTAACGTATCAATTTATAAAACGACACAAATTCTTATTCTATGTAGAGATTATTGTGTAGCAAAAACAATGACAGTAAACAACTTACAACCGTCAAGAAAATGTTAATATATCTGTAGATTTTTACGATTTGCTTTGCAACCTATATGCGGAAGGTGTATGGTTAGTGAATTTCTTGAATGCTTTATTAAAACTACTCTTCGATCCGAAACCACATTCGTACCCAATTGTCTCAAGTGTCATTTTTTCTGATTGCTCAGAATCCAGTAATCTTTTGGCCTCATTAATCCTGTATTCGTTAATAAAATCTGGAAAGTTCTTATCAAATCTCTGATTTAGAATATTGGATAAATGATGAACCGGAATGCCGGTTTGTTCTGATACTGTTTGAATACTACAATCTTGCTGCAAATATGGTTTTTTATCTTGTATGAAACTGACTAAGGTTTTATAATAAGTGTCAACCACCTGGTCGGCTATTTTTAGTAGAGGCTCTTTAGGTTTAAGTTCTGGAACTGGTTCTCCGGGGAAAACTCCGGTCTGCCATATCGATTTAATAAATATATAAATCAACTGTATAGTAATAGCCAGTTGTGCGATAATATTACTTACATGGACGTTAGTAAAATAGAAACAAAATGGAGCCGTAGCAAACATAAAAATCAAATCAATAATCATTAATGTGCCAAGCCAGGAAATATCTACCACAATTCCACCCTTAGATATTTTTGAACTTATCCGGAGCTGATTTTTTATTATACGATAGCATGTAAACAAATACAAAGTCATCTGTATATAGAAAAAGATATCGAGAATAATAAACGGCAGTGCTCCATCTTTAAAGCTCAGCAACAACAAATCAATTTTTTGATTTAACGGGAGGGAATGAAAGTATAAATAAAAGCCTAATGCAGGGATTGAAGAAAAAGAATGCACCCAAAACCTCCATGAATGTATGTTAATGGATTTATCTAAGATTGCTTTAATGTAAAAATAAATTACCGGGCCCAACAAATTCAAGAGAACATAATCTATTGGTATAAAATAAATCAAAAATGACGGACTTTGGCTCTGAACAACGATTGGATATAAATACAGAATGAAACTGTAAACAGCCATTAACAGGAATAAAAAACCTAACACTTTATTGTCTTTTCTCACTGGTTTATCTTTTAAAAGTAGAACGGCCGAAAAAACCACAAGAATAAATCCTGAAAAAAGGGTGAAGTATGTCAAAAACATAGTGTCATCGATTTTAATGTTTATGCAAAGAAAACAAAAAAAATAATAATACGAATGCGTTAGCAACAGCGCCTAACAAAATAATGGATTATTATTAACCACAAATTTATACACTCAGAACTCAAAAAATCGACTTTGGTCAGTAAGTTTTTTGTATTTTTGTTTATCTAATCAAATTACAATGTCCTATCTCAGAAAACCTGATTGGTTAAAAACCAAAATATACAGCGAAAAAGAATTTGCGAAAGTCAGTAAAGTAATCCATCAACACGGATTGAATACAATTTGTACCAGCGGACGTTGCCCAAACCTGAGCGAATGTTGGAACAAGGGTACAGCAACATTAATGATTCTGGGCGATATATGTACACGGTCGTGCAAATTCTGCAATACTTTAAGCGGGCGCCCTCTCCCACCCGATCCTCAGGAACCGGAAAAAGTGGCAGAATCCATCCGGCTTATGAAACTACGTCATGCAGTAATAACATCTGTTGATCGCGATGATTTATCAGATGGTGGGGCTGAACATTGGGCTCAGACAATTTGTTTTATAAAAAAAATTAACCCTGAAACTACGCTGGAAGTTTTAATCCCCGACTTTGATGGCAAACCCGAGTTGATTGATCTAATTACTGCTCAAAAACCCGATATCATATCTCACAATTTGGAAACTGTTGAAAGATTAACACCTCAAATACGAACTAAAGCGAAATACAGAACCAGTCTCAAAGTTTTGGAATACATTTCATCAAAAGGAATTGTTGCGAAAACAGGTATTATGCTTGGATTGGGAGAAACTGAAAAAGAAATACTACAATTAATGGATGATGCTCTGCAAAGCGGCTGTTCAATTTTAACCATTGGTCAATACATGCAACCTTCTCGTAAAAATATTGCAGTTAGCGAATACATCACTCCTGAAAAATTTGAGGAGTATAAACAAATTGGTATCAAGAAAGGATTCAGAAAAATAGAAAGTGCGCCATTGGTCAGATCATCTTATTGCGCCGAAAAACATATCATTTAAGTTATATTTCTATTTAACCAATATAAATCTTCATCGAAATTTGATTCAAAAAATGACCATAAAGATATTTACAATTCTACTTTCCCTTGTAAAATGAAGACTTTTGAGGTTTGAAATCATTACATTTTCAAAATAATTGCAAAATTTTCAATTATCGTTAAGTTTTTTTCAAAAAAATAGTTGGAAATAAAAAAATATCATATATATTTGTATCGAAAATCTAAGACAAATATTTTCGAAAAGAGATCTTTCTATTTTATTCTTCAGTATAGACAACTGACAATTTTTTAATTATTTCTATTTCAGAAACTGTTTTTCAAGTAACATTCGTTTTAGATGAAAATTATCGACATTAGTGTCCTGCACGGCGCTATGTTTTATTTATTCACACATAAAACTGTTTAATTATGAAAAATGTACAATTTGAAAATGAATTGGTAGAACTGCAAAGTAACATGCGTAATTTCGCATTCTCATTAACACTTAACCGTGATGATGCAGAAGATTTATTGCAAGACACTACACTTAAAGTATTGGACAATCAGGAAAAATTTACTGACAACGTTAATTTCAAAGGATGGGTGCTGACAATTATGAAGAATATCTTCATAAACAACTATCGTAAAATTGTACGTAACCAGACCGTAGTTGACAAAACTGAAGATTTACATCATTTAAACTTACCTCAAAATTCGGGATTCGACAGCCCGGAGGGATCGTATGCTATTGGCGAAATCACAAACAGTATTGCTGCATTTGCAGACGAATACCGAGTACCATTTTCAATGCATATACAAGGGTTTAAATATGAAGAAATTGCTCAGACTATGAATTTGCCTATCGGCACTGTAAAAAGCCGCATATTCTTAGCAAGAAAAAGACTCCAAGAACAACTTAAAGATTATCGTTATTGAATTGTTTATAAAAATCGCAAAGAAGCCGAAGAACAACACTTCGGCTTTTTTGTTTATTAATTGAACCTTATATTAACACCCGGATTCAATCTGACAAATCTGTTTTATATGAACACTGCTATAGTTATGTTGGGCAGTAACACCAACGCAGAACAAAATATTGATTTAGCTAAAGAAAAGATTTCTGAGTTTTACGAAATTATTTCGGTTAGTTCTCCGCTCATCACTAAACCTCATGGCAAACACTATCTGTCAGACTTCAGAAATGAAGCAGTAAAATTGCTTTCGGACGAAACAGCCGAAGAAACAAAGGCCACTTTCAAACAAATAGAAATTGACATGGGACGAACGCCTGAAAACAAAAAACAAGGCAACATGCCTATTGACATTGACCTGATTTACTGGAACGAAACAATTGTAAACAACGATTATGAGCGCTTTGATTTTGTCAGGAAGTGTACCAACGAAATTCTGGAGCATTAACCTCTCATGCGTTTTTTTCATACAAGTATTTTTTTATCAAAGCCATATTTGGCAACAGAATAGTCACTTATAAATTAAAAAATAAGTATTTTTGTAGTTTGTACGAGATTATAACTGAACGTTTTTAAAGCATTGATAGAAATAAAATATGAAACACTTTCCACCATCCGAATTAATTATAAATAGCGATGGAAGCATTTTCCATTTACACTTAAAACCGGAGCAACTGGCTAACAATGTGATTTTAGTTGGCGATCCGGGGCGGGTTGAATTAATTGCTGCATATTTCGATTCGGTAGAATGCTCTGTTTCAAACCGGGAATTCAAATCCATAACAGGCAATTACAAAGGGAAACGACTATCAGTTATTTCTACTGGGATAGGCACTGACAATATTGATATTGTAATGAATGAACTCGATGCTTTGTCAAATATTGATTTTGAAACACGTACTGAAAAGCCAGATTTCCGGCGACTTACTATTGTTCGCATTGGCACATCGGGGGGTATGCAACCGGACATCCCACTCGGAAGTTTTTTAATTTCCGAAAAATCTATCGGCTTCGATGGCATGTTGAATTTTTATGCCGGACGCGATTCTGTTTGCGACCTGGAATTTGAAAAAGCAATGAAAGAACATCTGGATTGGAATCCTCAGCTCGCTGCACCATATGTAGTTGCTGCCGATGAAGAACTTGTTAATCGCATTGGTAAAAGCGATATGATTCGGGGAATAACTATTTCTGCCAATGGATTTTACGGACCACAAGGTCGGGTATTGCGCATCGATTTGGCCGATATGCATCTAAACGATAAAATAGAAAGTTTCAGGTTTGGGAAACATAAAATCACTAACTACGAAATGGAAAGTTCAGCCATTGCAGGATTAGCTAAACTAATGGGTCACAAAGCAATGACAGTATGTTGCATTATCGCCAACCGCCGTGTTGAAGCTGCAAATACAGATTATAAACCATACATTGAGCAGTTGGTTCAAACTGTGTTGGAAAGAATATAAAAATATGTCGTCGACTATAACTGCCATATCAACTGCTCCCGGTGTGGGAGGAATTGCTGTAATTCGGGTTTCGGGAAAAGATGCTCTGAGACATTGCAATGCTGTGTTTAATCTAAAGAAAAAAACAGCAACTTTACTTTTGCAGGAAGCAAATACTGTTTGTTTCGGGGAAATTATCAACAATAATAATGAAGTTATTGATGAAGTGCTGGTGTCGGTTTTCCGCGCTCCACATTCGTTCACAGGCGAAGATATAGTGGAAATTTCGTGCCACGGTTCTGTATTTGTGCAGCAACAGATTTTGCACGTGTTATTGGAACAAGGGTGTACACTGGCTCAGCCAGGCGAATTCACCCAACGTGCATTTCTGAATGGGAAAATGGACCTTTCGCAGGCTGAGGCTGTAGCTGATTTAATTGCTTCTACTTCTTCGGCTTCACATCGCATGGCATTAAATCAGATGCGCGGAGGATTTTCGAATGAATTAATGAAATTGCGCGCCCAACTGTTGGATTTCGTATCGCTGGTGGAACTTGAGTTGGATTTCAATGAAGAAGATGTGGAGTTTGCAGATCGAACTCAACTAATGTCGCTTGCATCTACCATTGAAAAACTGATTTCCAGGCTTTCAGATTCATTCCGGCTTGGAAATGCATTAAAAAATGGTATTCCGGTTGCAATTGTTGGTGAAACAAATGTTGGAAAATCAACTTTGCTAAATGTATTGTTAAACGAAGAAAAGGCTATTGTCTCAGATATTCATGGAACTACGCGTGACGTAATTGAAGACACGATCAACATTGAAGGTGTTTCGTTCAGGTTCATTGACACGGCAGGAATTCGAGACACGAAAGACAAAATTGAAAATCTGGGTATTGAGCGAACTTATCAAAAAATTGAACAAGCTGCCATTGTACTTTGGATTCTGGACTGCACAAAACTAACAGAACATATTGAATGGCTTACCAACAGAATATCAAAACGCGCTGAAGGTAAGAAAGTTATACTTGTTTTCAATAAAATTGATAAAATAACCGATGACGAAAGAGAAGTGCTCAGCCAACTTTTCGAACAATTTAATGGAGAACGGATCTATATTTCGGCCCGCGAACGTATAAATACCGAGGGACTTCAGAAAGCACTGGTTAAAGCTGCACAACTACCGCACGTAAATCCCGGTGATGTGGTTGTAAGCAATATCCGCCACTATGAGGCCCTGCAAAAGGCACGTACCGCCATTGGCCGAGTAATTGAAGGCATTGATTCAGGTATTTCAGGTGACTTTTTATCGCAGGACATTCGCGAATGCATGCATTTTCTGGGAGAAATTACAGGGCAAATATCAAACGATGAAATACTTGGAAATATTTTCGGTAAATTCTGCATCGG
>CAYSTC010000040.1:0-30110 GCA_964433885.1 uncultured Paludibacter sp.
CACATGGTTTGACCTCCATACCAGATGGTTTTGCTCTTAAACCACATCATTTACTTCAGTTTGGCTATTCCTTTACTAAGTTTGTCGGCCGGTAAATTGATATATCCGTTTGGCACATTATATTTCTGGCCTTCGGTGAGGATAAATTTAAGGAAAGCAATAACAACCGGATTAGTTGGTTTGCCATTTGACACGAGGTATAAATCGCGGGCCGGTGGCGAAGGATATTTGCCCTGGGCTATGGCCGAAATCAACTGGGTAGAAGTTCCGTAAAAATTCTCGGCAGCATCAATTTTGCCATTGTTGTTTACATCAATAGGCAATACCAGAATTCCCGGATTCGGACGTTTCGTTTTCAGGTCGTAAGCATAGGCAATGTTGTTGTAACCGAATCCCACCGGGTCTTTCTGAACAGCCGAAGCTACTCCGGGGTCTCCAAAAACGCCTGTACCCAACAGCTCATCCTGCTTTTTCCCTCCCAGGTATTTTGCCCAGGTTTCGCCAGCACCACAAGCATCAGATCGGTTGTACAGGTGAATAGGAATGTTGGAACTGATTCCCAACACATTTCCCCAGGTCTTGTATTCGCCCGTAACATACACTTTTACAGCAGTTGCCTGCGTAATTCCTTTGGCCAGCAGTTCCTTGATTTTCGGGTTTTTTGCATTAATAGTCGGAACAACAGCATCTTTGGCAACGGCAATAGCCCAGGCTCCTTTTTTCAATTCCTCCGGATGAATATCTCGCGAAACCATACCCAGGTCAACCACTTTGGACAATGCATCGGTAATTCCCTTGCCGGCTCCACCACCCGATACATCAATCTTTACCTCCGGATGAAGCTTTTTAAACTCTTCGGCCCATTTCACGGCCAACGGATAAAGTGCAAATGCTCCCGACAAAGAAATTTGTCCTTTCAGTTCTTTTTTCTGAGCCTGTGCCTGATTGGAAAGCCCGAGCAGAAGAGCGAAAATCAGTGTTGTTGCAAAAATCTTTTTCATACCTTTTATATCTTTAAAATTATTCTGTTTTGATCTGCTGCAAAATTACGGTAAAGCTCACATGCCTACCATACCACCCCAGCGGTATATTTGTACCACGTTTGTGGTATAAATATACCCATAGAAAGCTTAGTCGTTGATTTATAAAGATCAATTCCATTAAACGCAACAAGGGCTTCACTAACTCAGTGAAACCCTTGTTGTATTTAAAAATCAGCCTGCGTTGAAACTTAGAAAGCGTATTTGATAGTTATACCATAGGTTCTTGGATCTCCTAACACGCCAGCGTATTGGCCTGAGTTCCCGGCTCCAACGAGCAATTGTTCAAAATAATCGGTATTGAAAACGTTGCGTCCCCAAAGCGTTACAGAGGTTCCTTTAGCAGTGCGGAAACCCACACGGGCATTGAACAGGCTGTATCCGGCTACGTTCAGGTATTTGGACGGCGAAGGATTGGATGAGAATTCCGAACGGTAATAGCCGTCTATGCCGGCAAAGTACTCACCACTTTTCTTCAAAAAGCTGCCTTCGTGTGCATATTGCGCTCCGAATGAAGTTACCCATTTTGATACACCCGGCAGGCGACCGCCCGAAATGTCCTTGAAATAAACCGATTTGCCGTTGGCATCTTTCAATCCGGTTTCTTCCAACGGTAGCGGTGCATTGGTGAACTTCACAAATTTCGCATCGGTATAAGCACCCGAAGCATTTAATGTCCAGTTTTTATTGATGTTTATACTTCCTTCCAACTCAGCCCCTTTTACATTTACTTTTTCGGCGTTGGCCAGATAACCCCGATTTATACCCAGTTCCGGCGATTGTACCTGAGCCTGATAATCTTTAATATCCGAATTGTAAACGGTCAGATTTAAAATTGAATTTTTGGTTGGAGTAGTTTTTACGCCGATTTCAGCATGGTAAATGCGCTCCGGTTTTATTACCGCTAAATCCGTACGTGGATTTCCGTTATCGTCGGTTGGCAGCCCGCCCAGATTTACACCCACGGGGCGATAACCGGTTGAGAAAGTTGCAAAGGTATTGATGCTTTTTGCTGCTTTGTAAGTAACGGTCAACTGTCCCGAGTAGTTTATGTTGTCTTTTTCTACGTTAAATGATTGGTTGGTATAACCCAGCGCTTTGCGGATTTTCAGCAGGTTGGCGTCGGTTGTTTCAATGCTTCCGTAAATGGCACGGTTAAATTGTACTTTTTTCAAATCGTAATTGGCACGGATACCCGGGAGAACATGTAGGTTTTTCAAAATAGTCCAGTCGAGCTGGCCAAACACGGCACCGCTAAAGGTATTCAATTCTGAGTTGGTTTTGATTCCATAGCCATTCAGCAAGCTGGCAGTTTGCCACAAAGCGCGGTTGGCCACTACGGTAGAATCGTATGAGAAACGCCATTGGTCTTTACCGGCTTCTTCGGTTGAGTTGGCTTTCAGGTTTTGATAGAATGCAAATGCACCAAACACAGCGGATATTTTTGAACCGAACGAACCGGCCCAGCGAATTTCCTGCGAAGCCTGATTGTGAACCGATGGTGCCTGCGATTTGTTCAGCGCCTGCAATCCGGTAAAGTCGCGGTCGGTGGATGGATCCCAGTTCCAGTAACGCCATGCGGTAGTTGAAGTCAATGTTCCTGAGCCCAGTTTAATATCAGCATTGAGCGAAGCGCCTCCAAAGTCCTGATTTCCTTTAGCGGGAGTATCCTGGTCAATTACACGGTCGAATGGATTAGTGCTTGGAATGGTGTAGCCTAAATCAGCCGCAATTTGAGGAAACTGACGGTATGCTTTACGTAAGGTTTTTACAGAACCTGCATAAACCTGAGCGTATCCTACAGGAGCCTGATGAGCCCAGTCGGCGGCCAACAACAAACTAAAGTCTTTATTTGGCTGATAAAGCAACTGACCACGTCCACCCAGGTTGTTCAGTTCGTTTACGTATGCATCGATGCGTTGGTTGTAAACAGTTCCATTGCGTTGTGTTCCGGAGAACGAAATGCGTCCGGCTACTTTCTCGAACAGTTTCCCGGTAATTGACGTTTTGGCCTGAATAAAATTATAATTACCATAACTTACTTCAAAATCGGCTCCGGGCGTGAAGCTTGGCTTCTTGGTAGTTACGTTGAATGCTCCTGCCGTGGTATTTTTGCCAAACAAGGTTCCTTGTGGTCCGCGTAATACTTCAATGCGGTCAATATCCACAAAGTCGAGCGTGGTAGCTGCCGGACGAGCAAAATAAACGCCATCCACGTAGAAGCCCACACCGGGATCAATACCATCGTTGGTTAATCCGAAAGTTGTTCCCAATCCGCGGATGCTTAGTGCGGTATTCCGCTGATTGGACGAATACAATTGCACACTTGGAATCAATTCTTTAATGCGGTTTACGTTGAACGAACCGCTTTGCTCGGCCTGAGCACCAGTTACTACCGAAATAGGAATAGGTACTTCCTGCACAGTTTCAGCCCGGCGGCGTGAAGTCACCACCACTTTATTCAGCAGATTGGTGCTTTGGCGGATTTCAAATACAAATTCGCCTTCCACACTCTCAATAATGTTTTCCTGTTTTTGGTAGCCAACATAATTCACCACCACTGTAAATGGAAGCTTTTGTGTAGTTTTTAAACTGAAATGACCGTTAATGTCGGTTTTAACCAGATCTTTTGTTCCTTCAACCTGTACGGTAACACCAACCAGCGTTTCGCCGGTAGCACCGTCTTTAACCAGACCTGAAACCTGAGTTTGTTTGCTTTGAGCAAAGGAAGCAACGCCAATTGTCAGCGAAAGTAGCAGCGCGTAAATTTTTAATTTCATAATCGAATCTTTTAATCTTGTTTTTATACCTTGTCAAATTTTACAAGTGCAAAATTAGGCTGTACCAACATGTAATAAAATACCGCAATGGGAGTATATTGATACTTACATTGCGGTATTCTTTGGGTTAGCAGGTTGTTTATCTGTTAGATATAGTATTCGGTCAGATCAACCAATCCGTTTTTCAACGCGAATTTAATCAGCTCCTGTATATTATTCAGGTTCAATTTCCGGAATATATTTTTGCGGTGAGTGTTGATGGTGTGGTGGCTCAGGCAGCGCATTTCTGCTATTTCTTTGGCGGTTTTGCCCTGGGTGAAAAGCTGTACGAGTTCCAACTCGGTAGATGTCAGCAAATTTCGTCTGGCCGAGTTTTCTTTTTTACGGTTATGCCCATCCATAATTATCTGCAATGCTTCGCTGCAATAGTATTTCTTCTCCGAAACAGTTGCCAGTATAGCTGTTGCAATAACATCATAATCATTCGTTTTCAGAATAAAATTTGCTTTACCAAAGGAGGCAGTAAGCGGCATTAGAAAAGTTTCGTCCGGTATATCGGCAATAAAAAGCCACTTGGACTGTGGGAAACAGGCCGAGAGAACCGTTAGTTCATCTATGGTGTTAATTGCCAGACTATCGAAATCAATAATAACAATAGCATCGCTGTTCGATAACAGGGTGCTGTGTAATTCCAGCTTTGTGGAAGCGAAATGGATTACAGGCGACTGAACCTGATCATGAATGATGCATTTCAGGCCCAAACGACACAAGTCGTTATTCTCCGCAATAATAAATGTAGCATCAGCCATATATTCAATGTTTTCAGGTTCAATTAATTCGTTTGCAAAGTTCATACTATTTTTAGGTATTGGAAATCCCCCAATTACAGTATTTGTATACCATAAGTAGGGGATAAAGGGTTATATTCAAATGTAATAGTCTACGCAAAGAACTGCAACCAGACTAAAACTACAAATGATGCTGACTTTTTCAGGCGTTTTGTGATGAAAGCTTACGAACACGATTTACACCGGGACATAAGCTTTCGATTGTTTTTCAGTCAAGCAAGTTTGTTATGTGCCATTAATACCCGGGATTCTGTATAATTCCAAGGTCATTGCCCGATAAGCCTTTTGGAATAGGGAAACGATAGAATTTTCCGGCTACATTATCCGTTTTTGCATGAAGATGTTTATAAACCTTAGCAAAGAATGGATAGTTAGTTGTACTGGTAGCAGCTCCAAAGTTTGCAGCAATCGTAGTTGCATCCGCATACTTGGCTTTGTAATACTCATACGTGGGTACATTTGTAGTAACAGCACCTACGAGTTTGTGCCAACGGGTAAGGTTAATCCAACGGTGTTGTTCGAAGAACAGCTCCAGGTTCCATTCATTTTCAAGTTGAGCCTGGGTAAGAGTTGAATAAGTGCTCACACCGGCTCTGGGACGCAACAAATTGATAACTGTGGCAGCATCAGTCGCTTTGTTCTGATAGAATAAGGCTTCAGCTTTAATCAACAATACTTCGGCATAGCGGATTTCGATTCGGTTAATGTCATTAAGCTGGCCGGCCTGAGTGCCCGGAGCCACCTGCGGCAAACTTGTGCTTCTGTGGATCCACTTTCCGATACGAGGAGAAGTCACAGGGAAAGTGTAGCTATACCCTTTATAGTCGCTGGCTTTTTTAGGCGATGCAATAAGCGGTTCATCCTGGTTGTACAAACTATCTAAAATTGAGAAACGTTTGCGTTTGTCGGAGTCTGAGAAAAGATTTTTCAAAGTAACGTCAGCTGGCCCGATGTGGTTGTCCTGGTATAAATCGAAGCGGAAAGTAAACGGACAGTGGGTTTGGTGGTTCCCTTGTGCATCAATTCCATCTCCGTCATGGTGGATCGTAAAGATATGTTCTACAGAACGATCTTCGGCCGGCACTCCAAAATTATTTTCGAAATTAGCTTCCAATGCATAGTTTCCACTGTTGATTACTTTGTTGGCATAGTCAATCGCTTTTTGCAACCTGGTTTGATCCCATGTTGGAGCTGCCGGGTCGGTTTTACTTGTTGCAATAGCTGCAACCTGAGCCTGGGTAAGCGGATTACTGGCCCAACTCAAATAAGCACGTGCAAGAATTGCATTGGCTGCGCCTTTACTCGGGTTTGAACGGATCTGATCATAAGCTGGCAATACGGCTTCTGCTTCGGTCAAATCTTTTACAATCTGCGTGTAAACTTCATCTATCGGTTTACGTGTTGTTTGTTCTGCGGTGGTTGGTTTGGTTTTTAAAATCAACGGAACTTCACCCCATAATTGTGTCAGATAAAGATAGTCGAGTCCGCGGATAAATTTAGCGCGTGCTTTGGCCAGATTAATTGCCTCCTGTGTCAATGTTCCGCTTACGTGGCTCGAGTCGGCTTTTTCGATAGTACGGTTTGCTTCGCCAATACTCACGTAGAGATAATTGAAAATTTTTGTTGGATACCAGTTGTTTACGTCTGTTTTGAATAGACTTACCAACGGCCCATCTTTGTCATCGGCACCTTCAAAACTGATGGTTGCATCGGTTTGGGATTCCAGCAAAAACGTGTAAGAAGAACTTAACCGTTGCAATGGAGAGTAAGCGCCATTGGCAGTAGCCAAAGCTTCCTGATCTGTTTTCCAGACAGATTCACCTGAGATGACAGTGGGCTCATCCTTGCTGCTATCGCAGGAAGAGAGCACAACAGAACTAATTGCAATAGCCGTAAAAGCTATCGATTTGAAAAATTGTTTCATTCTTTTTAAAATTAAATAGTTAATAAAATTGTTGATTATAAATTGTTCTTTTTTGATTGCAGACTAAAGTGAAATGCTTGCTCCAAACTGGAAAGTACGTGACATAGGATATGAACCTAAGTCTAGGCCTTTGGCTACTTCGGGGTCATAGCCTTTGTAACCTGTTACAGTCAACAGGTTTTCCAATGTGGCAAAAACCCTGAAGTTGAATGGGCGTTTTGAACTTAAGAAACGTACTTTGTTGAATGTATATCCGGCTGTGAATGTCTTAAGCCGCAAATACGATGCATCTTCGATATACCGGCTATCCAGTTCGGATGAAATGTGAGTACTGGTAATCCGGGGCACTGTAGTTGACGGATTTGTTTCTGTCCAGGCATTTAGCAGCACGGCCGAAGCATTGTACGCATCGTTGGGCGATTCCAGATAGCGGCGAAGCAGGTTGTACACCTTATTGCCCTGAGAACCATTGAATAGAATGAAAAAATCGAAATTGTGATATTTAAATGTCGATGACAGTCCATAGGTAAACTTTGGTTCAGGACTTCCCAATACAACACGGTCTTCCTTACCAATATGACCATCGCCACTTGTATCCACAAACTTGGGATCGCCGGGCTGAAAAGTTGTGTAGGCAGGAGTCGTAGGCAACTTGGAAACATCTTCTCCCGTTTGAACGATTCCATCAAACTTTAGTCCGTAAAAGGCATTCAAAGGTTCCCCCACGCGGAGAATATTGACCCCGTCAATAATGTCGGAACCTTCTTTTAATGCCGTTATTTCATTGAAATTGCGTGCAATGTTTGCAGAAACAGTCCAACTTAGCTTTCGTTTATTCAGGATTTCTAAATTGACACCCAACTCTGCACCTTTATTTACTACATTTCCAACATTTTCCATCTTTCTGTTTTGCTGGCCTAACAGTTGGGGAACTTTCAGCAATAAATCAGACGTTTTTTTATAATACAGGTCGGCAACAACTGAAATTTTATTATCCAAAAATCCGGCATCTACACCCAGATTGAATTGAGAAGTTGTTTCCCATTTGAGATTCGGATTTCCAGCATTGCTTTGTACAAAAGCAACAGCTCCGTTTACCCAGGCAACTTTCAGTTGGTCGAAAAATAAGAAACCATCAATTTCCTGATTTCCAACCGTTCCATAGCTGGCACGGACTTTAAGGTTGCTGAGCGATTTTGCATTTTTCAGAAATGGTTCTTCATTTAAGTTCCACGATACGCCTATTGAAGGAAATACTCCCCAGGGAAAGTTTATAAATTTTGTTGAATAATCGCTACGGAAGTTTGCTGTCAAATGGTAACGATCCAACAACGAATAATTGACACGCCACAATATAGAGCTTAGATCACTGTTGGTGCTTTCATTCAGGATATATTGGTCTTGGGCCCGCTCCAGATGGGTTGCTCCCAGTTCATCGTGGGTTGTAATCCTTTTTACCGTACTTGTCTGGAAATTGCTGTTGGTTTTTTCGTACGTAAATCCGGCTAAGGCCTCTATAGAGTGACTTTTGTTGAATTGTTTGGCGTAAGAAAGGGTGAATTCCGACAGCATTATTTCCACTCGCTTGTTACCAATGCCACCAAGACCGTCCGGATCAAGGCCAAGGGCGGTGTATTGGGAAGCAAAGAAATCCTGGGTTGTATGGCTTACGTTACTTCCGATGTTGGCTTTGGCTGTAAGTTCTTTGGAAATTTTGTATTGTGCAAAAAAGTTACCCAGAAATGCAGTGTTAATTGTCTGCGCGGTACTGTTTTTCAGGTCAAAAACTGGATTGGCTGTTGTATTTCCTTCTCTCAGGTATTCGTATTCGTAGGGATTGCTGAAATTATAACCACCATCGGCGTTGTAAATTGGAACCACACGTGGTATATACAGTGCATAAGTCAGCGAATTTGCAATACCTTTTGAATAAGGAGAACTGTTGTAATTCACACCTTCGAAAGTTGTCAGGCTGTTTTGGGTGCTTTTTGTCCCGGTGATGGTGGCGCCAATGCTAAATCCGGAAAAAAGTTCCTTGTTATAATTCAGCTTGCCAACAAAACGTTTAAAACCGGAATTAAGCACCACCCCATCCTGGTTGAGGTAATTTCCGGAAATGAAATATTGTGATTTATCGTCGCCACCATTTATCGAAATGGAATGATTTTCTGAAACACCGGTTTGAAGCACCGAGCCCTGCCAATCGTAACCATCGCCCAGCTGTTGAATTTCTTCATCGGTGTATCCGGGCTTATTCAGAAAATAATCTTTTTGCATGCGGGCCCATTCCGATGCGGTAAGTAAATTCAGTTTCTTAGCCGATTTACTAAGCCCTAACGAGTATTGGTAATTAATTGAGTTCCGCCCTTTTTGCCCTTTTTTGGTAGTGATAAGAATGACGCCATTAGATCCGCGTGAACCGTAAATGGCAGTTGCAGAAACGTCTTTCAGCACCTCAATAGATTCGATATCCGAAGGATTCAATAAGTTCAATGGATTGGATTCTCCCTCAATTCCTCCCAAACCAACTTTAGTACTTGTATTGTCGCTAAAGTATAGGAACCCATCGATAACGTACAACGGATCATTACTGGCGTTCACCGAATTACCTCCACGTATGCGGATTTTGGCTGGTGACCCCGGCTGGCCTGAATTCTGTATCACATTTAAGCCGGCCACAGCGCCACTCAACAAACCGTCGACTGACGGAGCTGTGTTATACTCTAAATGCGATTTGGAAACAGACGAGAAAGCCCCGGTAAGCTCTTTGCGTTTTTGGGTTCCATAACCCACAACTACCACTTCGTTAAGCTTATTCTGGTCCTCAGCCAGGTAAATTGTCAGAGGCTCACTTTCATAAACATCAATTTCGAGGGTTTTATAACCGGTGCTGGCTATGACCAAAGTTACGGGAAGTGCCTTGACCTTGAGGCTAAAATCACCATCCGTATTTGCAACAGTGCCTCCGGGTTGTTTTTTTACTTTAATGGTGGCACCAATAACGGACGCCTTACTGTTTTCGTCCAGGATTTTACCTTTAACTTCAACCAGTTGAGCATATACCGATGCTGTGGTGAGAATTGCAAACAGGAATAAAATCCTGTTTTTGCGTAAATGAGAAGCCGAAACCACTTTGTGGTTTCGAAAAAATAAACGTAACTTTGTCATACAATTTTTTTGAATTGTTGCGATTATTCCCTCAATCAGTTTGCCGACGGAGAAGGGGAATAGTCGCTTTTTTGTTTGCAATAACTGGTTTTTTAGCTATTGCAACGAATTAAATATGGTTTCTGATAAGTGATTATTGTGTGCCCGTTCTTTTGGTTGGAAGCAAACAAAGAACAAGCAGCCGATATGAATTTAGTGTTGCATGCAGCAACGCATTCGTATGGATGAGGAAGAATCTGAAATCTTTAAGAAAGCTGGTTGAGGTATGGAAACAATGCGGTAGTTGCCAAATATTTGCTCACTCCATTTTACGAAACGGAGCAGAAAATATTGGATGATCTTGTAGATTAATTTTTGCATAAGATGTTTTGTGCTTTCTGACAGTAAACCTTGCGTGAAACGAAACTGTTTGATTTCGTTTTGCAAAATTACGCTGTTTGCACAGGTGCTGAAATACCTTTGCATAGGCATTCTCATACCTTTTTTTAGGTATTTTGCATAAAGGATGTATTTTAATGTGCTGAATATTGTCTCGCTATCTTCCGGTAGAGTAGCTGCGTCAGGTGTATGGTTAAGGTTCTCAGGGTATTTAGTCGGTTTTTTGTGGCAATATCATTGTTTCTCACCGTGGATGCTGGCCATAATTTGATGTAGCTTCCGAACAGTATTTACGTTTCTTATTGTCATATTCCTGTATATTTCTGTTCCCATAAGCTTCATCATGCCGCTTTTGCTGTAATTTTTATCTTCAATATTCCACAAAATGGCACCCGGCAGGTATATCACATTATCAACAGGATTAATTTGCAATTGGTTCATAATATCCGGCCTGTCGAATTTCTCCCACAGAAACAGGACGTCGGTTCTCATCAATTCATTCTTTGTCCAGCTTCCAGGCAGTTCTTTGCAAATGTTGTCGATATTCTCAAAATCACGGACTAAAACTTTTATATCCAGTTGAAAATCTTTTTTTATAGCGTTCTCTATTTCTGTCACAATAGCAGCCTGCTCTTTAATTTTATCTTCAAAAACGATATTTCCTGAATTGATATAGGTAACCACATTGGTAAACCCAAGCAGCTCAAAAGTCGATTTGAGTTTTTTCATCTCCACTTTGTTGTTGCCCCCTACATTTATTCCTCTTAAAAGCGCGACGTAAATCATAGTTTGAATTTTTAGGGTTGACTGAATAAAATTTCTTTTCTACCATGCTTTAAAAACAGGAGAGAGAAGTTCGTTGTTTTGCGTTTATTATCATTATTTAATGGTGTTGTTAGCTTGTTTGCTCAACTCCATCACGTATTGCGGTTTCAAGAACCTCAATGTTTATATCTTTCAGTTTTTTGAACTTAATGCAATATCCCGTTATGCTTGCCTTGCCCAATTTTTCACCATAGGTTTTAGGCAGGTATGTTTTATCATCGATACCAATTATGTAAACAGAGATTCCGGTTGTGTTTGCACTGATACCAATTTGATAAAACTCTTTAGTCTTTCCATCGGCATATTTTATGGTCTGAAGTCCATAGCCTATGTTCGGATTAGTAACAATTTTTCCTTTATCGTCTTTGCCGTCTAAAAACCACAATTTGCATGTTGGCAACACATTAAGTATGTGCTGGTGTAACGTTTTCATGTCGGCACGTTTGGGGTCGGGCTGGCTCTCGATATATGTTTTTATTTGTTCTTGTATATCCATATAATTGTTTGTATTTCCTCCTTTTCTCCCCCCCCTCGTTTCAAACGAGGGGGAGCGGAGCGTGTTTTAGATGGCGTTAATTTTTAATTTCATATTTTCAACAAATAAATTTACATGTTCTTCGTTGCTGAAATATCGTTTCGGGATTATGTATGCAGCTATTTTGTCAATAAACACAAAAATAAATTCGTTATTTTGCTCAATTGATTTCACACTATTCCATTTTTGGATATTTGTATTACTGTCACTTTCTTCAATAAGCCCGGCTTCTGAAATTGTAAATTTTCTCTTCCCTAATATTGCTCCATTTTTAGATGGCAATTTTCCGACAAGATTCAAGCTTAAATACCCTAATCCAAAAAAAAGTAGTCCGAAAATTATTGCAGTAAATAACATTGTAATAATAAACGTTATTAAGTCGAATGGCTCTCCGTAATTTACGATAATTGGTAAGCCAATTACCGTAATTAAATATATAATCAATCTGTGTTTTAATCCCTTTTTTAAGTAATAATACTTATTGAAACTTGTAAAATCTTTACTTGTTATTTCTACGTTAATTTCCATAAATTGAATTGTTTTTTAATAATATATTTAAGCCTTAATTCTTTTCTCTCCCCCTCGTTACAAACAAGGGAGAGAGGAAGTCAACCACTTACATTCAAACTGTCGCGGTTTTCGCTTTTAGTTCTTTTAAAATAATCGGAAATTTGAAGTAATAATTTATTTGTAATGCTTAGCTCATCATCGTCAGACGACAAAACAATATGAGTATTGCAATATATTATGCATTTATCTAAGTCTTCACCTGTTAGTTTACTTAGTTCAGTAATCAACCGGCGATTGATTTGCCAGTATATATTTTCAGAGAAATAGACACTGTTTGACTTGATTTTTATATGTTTGCGCTTCAATGTTTCTTCTCTACTGAAATAAGTGAAAGGGTGCGACATGTCAGCCAGAGAATTCAAAACCTTCATAGCTTTCGTTTTCGTTTTCTTTTTTTCAGCAACTACCTCTACCGAACGAAGCTGATGAAAAAAAGGTTGCATATACACATTACACTTTGCCGAATCAGCAAGCAAATCATGAACGCTCAACAAACGAGGACTATAACCGATTGCACTAATCATAAAAGAATCTTCACGCAAACAGCTGAATTCAAACTTTCCATTAAAATCAGCTACAGTTATCTTATTTTTCGGCAACTGTATTTTTGCATTAGGAATAGAATTTTTAGTCTTTCCATCCAACACAATGCCCCTGATTATTATGTGTTCCTGAGCATAGGTATGATTTACAAAAACAATTTGTCCAATTAGAAATAAAATGCATGTTAAAGTGATAGCCAAACGACTACATACTGAATTCATATTCGAATTATTTACAATTATATTTCATTTATCTCAATTACTTTCTCCCCATTTCTACAAACGAGGTGAAGAGGTTAGAGCCTAAAATAATACTCCATCCCAACATTAAAACTCAAACCTTTATTTAACTCAAACTTATATTCGGAAAGGAGATTAAATTTATGTGTTAGTTTTAGCTTAAGTCCGGTTGCTGCAAATGCATTTAAATTAAGCACACTAATGTTATTTATTTCATATGTATCCGTTCTGGTAATTTTTCTAAAATACACAGATGGAGACAATCCAGCATAAAAATAGGGCGTTAACAATGAATTGGTAATTTCAAAATTTACAGAAAGTGGAATTTCGAGAATCTTTGCACTCATTGTTTCATAGTGGTCTCTGTAATAAAATATACTGTCAATATGCGAATTCTGATACATTATCATTCCGGAAAAGTATTCGGGAACAAATACTGTTCGTTGAAAATAATTTGCTCTCAATCCATATCTTAATGAAAAATTAGGTGAGAAATTTATGAAATAGTGAGCCATTAAAATATCCAACATGATATCTTTTCTGTTTGCCTGAAGAAAGCCTTTGACTGCCAGATTTAAAAAATCAAATCTGGTTTTTTCTCGTCTCACAAGGTTTTCGTTTGAGTGTTTATCGTTTAAAACGGAAATGAAATCCTGAAAGTCTTCTTTGCTAAATTCAAGTTTTCCTGCTTTTTCCCATAGGTCGGGATAATCTTTACACAGAGCAATTAATTTATTATTATACTTTCGATCTTTTCTTAAAGCTTGATTTGATGCTAAATTTACGATAGAATCTTTTTTTTCTAAAACCAATGAGTCATTTTCCGAATAAATAAGGTAAATAGGGTTATCGCTTATCTTAAGTTCGTATAATTTGTAATAACCATCATTCAGCAACTTTGGATAATAAGTACTATGGTTTAAATCAATTTTTTCAAATCTCCGGTTAATATTATCCTCGATTGAGATAATATCCCTATTCTGAATATTTTTCCGGAATATTGAATTGGCCTTAGTTTGAATGTCTTTGTCAGAAAAGGCATTATTGTGGAATGTTGACAACGAATCAATTGTTTTGATTTTGTATAAAAGGTCAATCTTTTGCGACATTGTCAATTGAATGGAGCCTAGAGTTAATGTAACGGCTAAAAATGTTTTTTTTATTTTCATTTTGATCACTTTTTCTCTCGTCAAAGTTATTAAACATTTTTGAACTATTAACATGGTTTATAAAAAAACCTTTTCTGGCAATTGCTTTGCCAGAAAAGGTTTTTGATGATCGGAATACTTCTTTAGAATTCTATTTCAGGGAGAGGAACAGATGCTTTTCTTCAACTTGGTTGAAACCAGTGTTGTGGATGGCTAATGGAACGATAGCCCCAATCCCCATTCTTATTTCAACGTCAGGAATCTCTCCGTCAGTCGGCCTTCCTGTTCGGCCAATGCTTGTTTGTCCAGGTTTAGGAATCCTTTGTCATGATTGAATTTTTGTCCTTCCGTCAATATCCACTTTAAAAAGGCTGTAATCTCTTTGCGCGCATTCTGATCCGAATATACAAATCCAATTTTCTCCACCGGAATAGTTTCTACTCTGTTAGACTCCAACACGTTCAACACTTCGTCCAGATTGCCAGACAAAATAGGTTTTGCCTCTTTTTTTAAATCGATGGGCAGCAATGCAATGCCTTCTTTCAGGTTCCGGGAATTCACATCATACAAATAACCAAGGTTATTATACGTCAGCCCGATGGTATCTTTTTTAATGGCCGAAAGCAAATAGATATCGTCTCCAAACACTTTTTTGCCTCTGATTTCTGAAGATTGATGTCCGAAATATCCGGCTAACGCCGTAGAAGTGCAGGCCTGATTATCGCGCGAATAGATATTGGCCTGATATTTTGATTTCTGAACAGGCTCATCGCTATCGTAATCAATTACTTCGAAAAAGAGTTTGTCCAGTTCTTTTTTATTCAGGCCTTTTTTTGCTGCATCGGACAAAATTGGATTATTGCTGTTGGTCACCGGAAGCAGTGCATATCGTCCGGCATATATAATTTCCTGATTCGGTTGTAACTCATTTTGTGCAGGTTGATGAGCAATAATAGTGAGATCTGCAATCTGGCCTGCATTTGTTTTTGCAGCCAGTTTTATATTGGCATTCGGATTTGCTTTTTGGTATTCGGCAATCCATTTTTCAATAAGCGGATAAGTGAATTTTGTTCCGCTGATCACAACGGGTTCTTTGGCGGCATTTTCTGTCGCAAATCCGGTAGAGGAAATAAACAGGGCAAAAAGCACTTGATAAAAATAATTCGTTTTCATATCTTTAAGTTATTGAATGATTATAGTTTGTATTGGATCAGACCGGTTTGATCTGAAGCGTTGAAATAAATAATTGTAAATTATAATGTTGCCCGGAGGCGTGAAGAGTTGTGATAAAGGAAATCAACACGATACGCTGCAACAGTACATTCGCATAAATGAAGAGTTGGAAGTTGATTGTTGAGAAAAAACAAGTTGAGCTAACGAACGGATCCTGAGAGAATCCGGCAGTTGTTCGCCTGATTGTCGCGAGGCTGACAATACGCGTTGGGTTGTGTAATAAATACCTGTGTTCATATTATACTTCTTTTATCGAATATGAGGTTTCTCATTTACGATACAAAAGTAGATGATACACATAATTGCCGAAATACCGATTGAGGGTCATTTATATACCGCTTTTTAGGTATTTTAGTCTCTGTAAGGCTGATTTTAGCTGAGAATTAATAAGAGCAGAATGGGATATAGTGAATTAAATATAAAATTCAGGAGTGTCCGGGGAAATAAGATTAAGCTCCATAAAGATATTGCAACGGCTATGTAACTCATAAGTTTGTTTAATCAGCTCAAAAGGAACTTCTTGAAATCCCAGTTTTCGATAAAGTGAGATGGATGCTTCCATTTGTGTATTTCCTTCGAGGATTATCCGCTTAAAACCCCGCTCGCGGGCTCTTTCCACTAACGCCGAGCCTAACAGAAAGCCTACCCCTTTGCCCTGGGCAGCGGGTGTTACTGCCATTTTGGCCAGTTCGCAGGTAAAAACATCATGTGCCAGCAACGCACAGCAACCGATTACCTGTCCATTTTCGAGCGCGATAAATACATTTCCACCTTTGTCTAAAATATATTGCTGCGGATTTTCCAGCACCTGTTTGTCCGATTCTTCAAGCACGAAATAGGTCGAAATCCAGTCTTCGTTTAGTTGCCTGAATTCATTTTCGAAGATCATAACGTTTGACCTTAAAATTATCTGAACGCTCATACTTTTTGCAATAATTCGGTTTATGCAAAGTTCAGGTAATTATATTACGTATGCAATCCCACCTGTTGGGTATTTTTCTACTTATTTTGTGGTATGTAAAAAAAACAGCAGCCGTAAACCCATTGATTTACGGCTGTTGCCTTAGAGCGTTATTTTTCTTTATTGCTTTGAAGCTAAAATTTTGATGTCCTCAATTTCGAGTACCTGTTTTTGATAACCTTTCAAAACGGAGTTTACCATAGCTTGTCCCACTTCTTTAAGCGTCAATGATTTACTGGGGAAAAGAACCGGGAAAAGAAGGCTGAATAATTTGAAAATAAATTTCACATTCCGTTGTTCCGGGAATGCCTTCATAAACCCCGGACGGAAATTGTAGACTCCCTTGAACGGTAGTTTTACGAGTGCGTTTTCAGTTCTGCCTTTCACTCTTGCCCACATCATTTTCCCACTTTCAGAACTGTCGGTGTGTCCGCCCGATACATAATTGAAAACCATGTCCGGATTAAGCGCGACTAATGTTTTGGCAAAGCTCATGGTGGTATCGAAAGTGATATATGTGTATGTTGCTTCATCCATGCCAATGGAACTGATGCCGGCACAGTAAAAACAAGCGTCGTAGCCGGTTAAAGCAGTAGTGTACGATTCTGATTTTGTAAAATCAGGCACGAGCAGTTCCTTTAATTTAGGATGACTCAACTCATAATGCCTGCGATTTACAATTAATACTTCCGAGACATTCGGATTTTCAAGGCATTCAAACAAAACGCCTTCGCCCACCATACCTGTAGCTCCGGTAATAATTACTTTCATATCTGATGCTGATTAATGTTTTTTTGTAAGTAATGTCAGATGATTTTTATGCTAGTTATACCTACCAGGTCTTTAAAACCTGGTAGCTATATCCCAAACCATAAGGGTTATATGTATAATGTTTGAAGCGTATGTTTGGTTCTTGCGCGGGCCAATGATTCCGGTTTTACATTTTCATTAACCGGCTTGTATAACAGGTGTTATCGTTGTCGTAACATTTCACAATATACGATCCGGAGGCAATGTCAGAAACCTGAATCGTGTTGTCCGGATTTGTATGTTCTGCCACCACTTTTCCAGCCATATTTATAATTTGTAACTTCTTAATCTGGATATTATTCCGGATAGAGAATTGATTTCTTGCCGGATTCGGATAAATCTCCAGATTCTTGTTTGCTGCATAAATCGGTGAATTGTCGGCAGTAAGATCTTTCAAAATAATAACATTGTCGCCGGTGTTGAATGCATAACAACCGCCACCGCAAGCCGTAATGTGTTTTACCTGTCCGGTGTAACCATTTATTACCTGGCTGTCGTACAGCAAAAATGTATTGGGGTTGTATCGTTTAAAGGTAATGGCACTCGTGCTGTTGTAAGTGTTGTCGTTGGTGGCATAGCAAACCAGATCCCTGAATTTATCGTACGTAACACGCCCCGTGGCACCGGTGAACGTGCCTATAGTATAAGGTAGGCTGTACGACAAATCGATAACCGAACCATAGTCGAAAAAGGCCTTTGTTTTAGTATTGTCATACACAAAATCATTCACACTAAAGCTGTTGACAATACTTCCTACGTTAGTTCCCTCTTTTACACCCGTGGCATCAACGGTAAGTTTATTGAAGTCGAAACCGGTGGAGTGATTGTTGAATCCCCACATCGTATTGTTGTTGATAAAACGGATAACATAACTATCATTGTTCGGATAAGTTGAAATAGTTGTGGTGGGGCGGGGGACACCTGAATCATAAATGGCCACTCCATAAAATCCGGTAGAACCATTCACAACTCTGGATACGGCTATCGTATTCGGATTGCCGGGCATAACCGTAATGTCGTACGCATAAAATGGCCCGCTGAAATTGTCGCTTCCCAGTGGAAACTGAATGTCGGCAGTCTGTGTATTTACATTAAACCGCCTTACTGTGGACGATCCGCTGAATCCCACGTAAATATATTGTCCGTCATCCGAAATATCCATGATAGTCGGTTCACTGCCAATAAATATGGTTTTTTCCAATGCCAGTGTGGAGGGGTTGATTATGCCAATGCTGTTCCCGTTTGATCCGTTGGAACTGGGAATAGTGACATAAATTTTATTCGTAAACGGGTTGTAAATAAGATCGTTTGTTACCACTTTTACTGCACTCACCCGAAATTGAGCGGGCAATGAGCAGGTAATGCATAGCAGGATAAAAAGTAAAATGTGTTTCATATTCTTTTCTTTTAATGATTGTTTTTTTTGTGGTTATAAGTTTATATTCTTTTCTCGTCAGCGGTTTACTGCTGAAAGTTTAGTTGTTTCTCTGCTTGCTTCATCTTCAATCCGGAATTTTCTATATACTTATCGCAAACTTTTATTCTCGAGTAAGAAACTTTTATTCCAAGGTGGCGAACTTTTATTCCAGGGAAAGAAAGTTTTATTCCAAGGACGCAAACATTTATTCCAAGGGCGCAAAGTTTCATCCCAAGGGCGCAAAGTTTTATTCCAAGGGCGCAAAGTTTTATCCCAAAGTCGAAAAGTTTCATTCCCGAGTGGCAAAGTTTTAGTCTTAAGACAGAAAGTTTTTTCTCCCCCCTCGTTACAAACGAGGGGAGAGGGCTTCAACTTTTTATTCTATAGTCATCTTAACTCGTTCATCGGCATTTTTCGCCTCCAAAGTTAATAATTGTTTTTTGATAATTAACCCTGTTTACAAAAGATATTAAAAAACCACAGCCGCTATAACCCTGAAGTTATGAGCGGCTGTGTGGTGTTTAATAATGTCAGGAAAATAGACCTGTACCTACGGTGAGCGAAGCTGGTTGTTTGCAACGTAAAACCAGCGATTGAACCCAATACAGGTTAACTATGCTTTTTGAGGAACTCCTTGGGAGTCATATTATAGTATTTTATAAAGGCTTTTGTGAAATAAGACGGGGAGCTGAACCCAAGCATATAGGCTACTTCGCCGGGCCTTAAATTCTCGTCGAGCAGCAAACTACAGGCTTTTCTCAGGCGGTAATTCCGTAAATATTCTCCGGGTGTCACCTCGCAAATAACCTTTAATTTGCGTTGCAGGTTGGACCGGCTTAGTTTCAGCACGTCTGTCAATGATTCCACCGAGAAATTCTCGTCCGCAAGATGTTTTTCAATTTCTTCGTTCAGCTTATTGATAAACTGTTCATCTTTTTTATTGGTAACCAGGCTGGAATATGGAGCCAGCGGCGAGCGGTTAAAAGCTTCCAGCATGGTTTTTCTGTTTTCAAGCAGAGTGATAAGTTGAGCTTTTAAAACAGGTACTGAAAATGGTTTTTCGATAAAGACCTCTGCTCCCGAGCGTAATCCTTCCACTTTTACGGCATTTTCCGTTTTGGCCGACAAAAGTATAATCGGGATATGGCTGTAATTTACATCACCCTTGATTCGTTTGGTGAATGAAATCCCATCTATATCGGGCATCATAATGTCCGTGATTATTAAATCGAACCCATTTCCTTCAAGAAGTTCCATGGCGGTACTTGCATTAGAAGCAGTTTCGATTTGATACTCGCTTTGCAGGCAATTTCGTATGAAAGCGGTTATGTCCGGGTTGTCGTCCACAACCAAAACCGAATGTTTGTTTTTGTTTAAGGTTTCTGTTGTTGCGGTGTTTGCAGCAGGTTCATCCGCGTTTATTTCGTTGCGCTGCACTTCTTCCAATTCGAGTCCCCTGAATATAAAGCTAAAAATAGTTCCTGAAAGTCCGGCATTTTCCACCGTAATAGTTCCATTAATGGCCTGCGCCATTTTCCTGGCCAATGATAAGCCCAAGCCGGTTCCCTGCTTTTCTTCATTGCCAGCAACCTGATAAAACGGATCAAAAATGAGTTCTTTAAATTCATCCGGAATCCCTTTCCCATCGTCCTCTACATTGACTTTGAATGAGTCATTGACAACTTCGAGAGTAATGATAATTTTGCTTTTGCTGAATTTAATGGCGTTGGTCATCAGGTTGCCAATGATTTTGGTCAGGGCATCCGCGTCACTTACAGTCATTATATTTTTGTCGGGAGGCAAGTTTAGTATAAACTCTTTTCCCTGGCTTTGAGCTGTTTTCTTAAATCGTTCGCACAGCTCGAACATGTAATCATAAAGATTTATTTTTTCGGGATGTAGAATGAACTCGGTAGAATCCATTTTCCTGAAATCCAGCAGTTGATTGATAAGCGCCGACAACCGGTTGCTGTTTTTCTGGATGATGGACAAATTTTGTTTGGTCTCATTTCCGCCTTCTCCGGATGATATGACTTCTTCCAAAGGTGCTTTTATCAGGCTTAATGGGGTCCTGATCTCGTGTGCAATGTTGGTAAAGAAATCAATCTTCGATTTATAAGATCTGGTTTCCTGTTCCGTCTTGAAGGCCTCAAGCACTTTCGTTTGCTTTTGTTTGGCTCTGTCGGAATAATAATTAATTCCTCTGTAGATAAGTATTAAACACAGGATAAAGTACAGGATTTTAGCCGGTAAAGACCACCAAAAAGGAGGGAGGATTACAATTTCAATCTGCGTTCCCTCTTCATTCCATATTCCGCTGTTGTTCGATGCTTTTACTTTGAAGGTATAATTTCCTGGAGGCAAGTTTACATAGGTGACATTTTTGTTGTTCCCGGCATACAACCAGTCGTTATCAACACCCTCTAACTTATAGGCATATTGATTTTTCGACTGCGAAATGAAACTGAGGCTGATATAAGAAATTTTAAACGATGATTTATTATAGGGCAACACGATTTTCTTTTTTCCGTTCAGTTGCTCAATAATTTGTTGCTCCAGGTCATCTGAGCTTTTTAATAGTTCCAGCCCGGTAATTTCAACTCTGGGGATATTATTATTCTTTAGCAGATTCAAATCATGCGGATAAAAACAACTAAAGCCGTTTATTCCTCCAAAATAGAATTTGCCATCGTTGGCTTTAAAGCTCGATTTATAGTTGAACTGGTTACTTTGCAATCCATCGTCTTTGGTAAACAGCTTATATTTGTTCGGATTGGATAAATTCATGCAGGCTATCCCTTTGTTGGTGCTTATCCACAAATTTCCGAAAGCATCATCCAGTACCCCGTAAACTACATTATTGGGCAAACCGTCTTTTTCCGAAATGTTTTTAAATTTACCCGTGTTTGGGTTGTATATAAAAATTCCATTGCCCTCGCTACAGAAAATAATCCGTTTGTGATTGTCGATATAGATTCCGGTTAATTTGCTGTGGATTATAGGATCGGATTTGCCGACTATTTCTTCATTTCTGAGCCATCTCTTTTTCCGGGCATTGTACTGTATTATCCCGCCAGTATAATTTGCCAGCCAGAGGTTTCCGGATTCATCTTCTTTTATGTCGTAGATATAACCACCTGCTTCTTTTATTCTGATAAATGTTCTGGTAGCTTTATTATACCTGCTTAAACCCATGGGGGTGCCGATATAAATATCGCCCTGCCTGGTTTTGCACAACGAAAATACACAATCGTCATTAATGGTGTTTGGGTCGTTGCTGTTGGCTCTGAAATTAACGAGCCGTTTAGTCTTGATATTATACACGTCCACCCCGCGCGAGAAAGTACCTATCCATAAGTCATCACCGTCCATAAGCAGGGCATGTATATTGTGATAGCTGGTTTTAATGGGTTGCGTAATTTTTTTTGTTGTTACATTCAGATAATTAATGCCACCATCCTCCGTGGCAATCCACATGTTGCCGGATTGGTCTTCGCAAAACTGGCTGATGGCTTTCCCGGAGAGCATGCCGCCCAGCCTGTCGGAATAATAAGTTTCAATGGGCAATAATGATTCATTCAGATAATTAACACCGCCAAAATAAGTTCCAAACCAAAATCCACCTTCTTTGTCTTTGTAAATGGAATAAATGCTTTGGTCGCTCATGCTATAAACCAGCTGCGGTACATCAATCCGTTTGGCACTGAGGGTGTTTGTATTGAACAGGTAAAGCCCGTCGTCAGAACCAACCAAAAGAGCATTGGGATTGTATTGTTGCATTACCCGGACGTGGCTAATGTAATGGTCTTTGGTGCTATTGCCGAAGTATGATTTAACTTCGTTGGTACGCTTGTTGTATAACTCAATTCCGTTATTCCAGGTTCCTAACCACAGATTACCGTTCGTATCTTCCAGAATGGATAAGATCTCAAAATTCGAGCTGTTGGCCGAGTGGTTAAACAGGCTCTCAACGGGGTCTAATTGTCTGGTGTCTGGATTGTATCTCAAAAGCCCAAGCCGGTTCCCTATCCATATAATCCCCGATTTGTCGCAGTAAATACACCAGGTGGCACTATTGGTCAGGCTGTACTTATTCACTTTTACCTGTTGCAACTGCTGGCTGGCTGTGTTGTAAACGAAAACTCCCTGCGACATGGTACCTATCCAGAGATTCTTGTTTTTATCCAGGTACAAAGCGTTAACTGCCGTTGAGATACTTACTCCGCTTGCGGTTTTGGCAGTTAGCAGGCTGAATACTTCGCTGTTGGTATTCATTATGTAAAGTCCGCAGTCAGTTCCAATAAAAAGCTGGTTGTTATCTCCTTCTACAATGCTTCGTATAAAATTATTCCCCAACGAATTGGGCCGGGTGTGGGATTTCCGGAATACACGGAAACTGCTTCCGTCGTACCTGTCGAGTCCATCTTTGGTGCCAAACCAGATGAAACCTTTTGAATCCTGCGAAATGCAGTAAACGGTATTTTCGGATAGTCCGTTATCAACCATTATTTTCTTGAAATGGTAATTAGCGCTTTCCTGCGAATAAAGACTGGAAAATATAAACAGGCCTATTAGACAACAATATGTGAAAAGTGTGTTTTTCATACGCTTAAAAACCGGGTGAAACATTCAAAAGGCTAAATTAGAACAAAATAAAATAAAAACAGAACAACCCCAATGCTTTTTCTGGTAATAAGTAGTCACATAATGGTAATTACAAGTCAACTGTGTGTTTAAGCCCTGATAATGACCCATTATTGCCTTTTTTTGTGTGTAATTTACTTTTATGCCGACCACCCTTACCGTACATTTGCAGCTTACAATAAAATTATTCATTCAAATTTTAAAACTTTAAATCATGCTAAGAAAGTTATTATTTTCTATGTTGGCATTGTGTTCTTTGTTCGTATACGGACAAGTCACCGTTACCAAAGGAAGGGTTACCGATGAAGCCCAGGTACCTCTTCCAGGTGTATCTATCAGTATAAAAGGAACTACCAAAGGGGTTGTGACGGATCTCAACGGAAATTATTCCCTGCCTGTTGCTCCGGATCAAACCATCGTTTTTTCGTTTATCGGCTACACTCCTCAGGAAATCACTTATAAGGGGCAACCAACTGTCAATATCGTGTTAGAACCGGATAATAAGCAACTAAACGAGATTGTCGTTATCGGTTATCAAACGGTAAAAAAAGCCGACCTGACCGGAGCTGTTTCCACCTTCAACACCAGTGAGATGAAAAGCCGCACGGTGACTGGTACGGTGGGAGATGCTTTGGGTACTTTGCCCGGCTTGAGTGTTCGCACTTCGGGAGCACCCGGTAGCGAGGGAAAAGTTGAAATCCGTGGAACCGGGACATTCGGCTCCAGCACTCCGCTTTATGTTGTGGATGGAGTGGTGTCGGGTGCCAATCGCGACTTTAACTTCAACGATATCGAAAGTATCCAGGTCCTGAAAGATGCATCTGCTGCTGCTATTTACGGATCGCGCGCCGGAAACGGGGTGATTATCATCACCACCAAACAAGGGAAAGATGGCAAAATGAAGATTGACCTGAGTTCGATGCTCACCTTCCAGACTCTGCCACGCTACGAATTGTGCGGCCGCGACCAATGGATCCAGCTGAACGATCTCGCATTTACTAATGCGGGGAAATCTGTTGCCAACCACTTTGACGGCAACACCGACTGGCAAAACGAAGTATTCAAAACCGGACTGATTCAGGAACATAACATCTCATTCTCGGGCGGTGGCAAGGATAGTAAATACTTTATTTCGGCCAACTATCAGAGCAACTCTGGTACCACCATCGGAAGTCAGAGCAAACGTTACACGATGCGTGCCAACACATCGTCTAAAAGAGATTTTGGACAACACCTGACATTCCGCTTAGGTGAGAATCTGGCTTTGAGCAACTATAGTGTTGATGAGTTGAGCTCTACGCCCATCACGCAGGTATACCGCATGTTGCCCACTATCTCTGTATTGGATCCAAACAATGCAGCAAAAGGCGGATATGGATTTGGTGATGGAAGCAGGGATGTTACTTTTGGTACAAACCCCATTGCCCAGGAAGATTTTGAAAATATAAGAAATGGTAATCTTCGTGCCAGAGGTAATGTGTTTACTGAGCTTGAAGCATTCAAATCATTGAAATACCGGTTTAACCTTGGGTTCGATTTCAGTAGCGACAGCCATCACTATTTAAGAAAAGAAGGGTACTGGACATATAATCAACCCTATTATCCTTCGTCGTTGAATAAAAACAAGGCTATGTATCAGGGACTTGTTTTTGATAACTCGCTGGAGTATAATAAAACCATTGGAAAAAATGATATCTCAGCCGTATTGGGTATCAGCTTCCAGACTTCGAACTATGAGCAAATCTGGGGAACTAAAAACGGTGTGTTGATGAATGGCAGCGAATACTTCGAACAATTGGATGCCGCTTTGTCGGATCCTAAAACCGGAGGTTACCAGGATTTGGAAAAACTGTTCTCTGCATTTGGCCGTGTGAATTACACTTATGACAACAGATACCTGTTCAGCTTCACCATGCGTCGCGACGAATCGTCTAAATTTAACCCCGACTTAAGAGTTGGTTATTTCCCTTCAGTAGCACTGGGTTGGAGAATCAGTAACGAAAAGTTCTTCAACGTTTCGTGGGTTGATGATTTGAAAATCAGAGCGAACTACGGTATTCTGGGTACTTCAAATATCGGTGTTTGGGATTGGAATTCATTTATTAATGTTTACCCGCAAGCTGTTTTTGGAAACAATCAGTTAGTTACCGGTATGACTCAGGTAAAACTAGCTAATGCCAATTTGAAATGGGAAGAATTGAACCAAATGAATGCCGGTATTGATGCGTCTTTATTCAAAAGCAGATTGCAACTTTCGGCTGATTATTTTATCAAACAAACCAATGATGTGTTGACTCCAATGCAGATATTGATGGCAACAGGAAACAGTGGCGGAAACCCATACGTGAATGCTGCCAGCCTTACAAACACAGGTGTTGAGTTAAGCCTCAACTGGAAAGATAAACTGACTAAAGATTTGACTTACAGTATTGGCGTTAATGGTTCATACCTGGAAAACAGAATTGATAAACTGGGTTACGACAAAACGGAATTCACCCAATGGGACACAAAATCGATTGTAGGCAAACCTATCGGAGAATGGTACCTGATCAAAACCGACGGATTGTTCAGAACAGCTGAAGAGGTGACAGCCTATACAAACAGCAAGGGAGTAGTAATTCAGCCAAATGCCAAACCGGGTGATGTAAAATACGTTGATGCAAACGATGATGGTAATATCACTGATGCTGACCAACAATACTGCGGATCGACAATACCAAAGTTCTACCTTGGAATGAATATGGGCCTTGAATTCAAAGGCTTTGATCTTCAGTTGCAATTTGCAGGTGCTTTCGGACACATGATTTTCAACGGGCCACGTAGCGCATTCGACCGGTTTGACGATAACTCTAACTACCGTGTAAACTACGATCCTTGGACTCCTGAAAATCCGAATGCTAAAGATCCACGTCCTATTTATGGAGATTCACGCAATGTTCGCGGAAATCAGGACCGTTGGTTAGAAAACGGAGATTATTTGAAACTGAAGCAATTAGCGTTGGGCTATAGCTTGCCAAAATCACTTCTTGGAAATAACGGCAGCTCAGTACGTGTGTTTGTAAATGCACAAAATATATTGACATTTACTTCTTATACAGGACTTGATCCGGAGTTTCTGAATACCAATATTTGGGACAGAAGTTATGATGGAGCAGCATTCCCAAATCCATACGGACTTACAGTAGGTACTCAAATTACATTCTAATTCTCAAAATTAAATAACATGAAAAAGTTAATATATATATTATTTGCCGTATTTTTAGTGAGTGCATGTAATGTTGACGTTGAAAATCCCAACACAACAACAACTGCTACTTTCTGGAAATCGGAAAAAGATGCTCAATATGGCATTAATGCCGTTTATAATACCTTCTACAAACCGCAGACCTATAGCCGTTGGTTGTATTTCCGTACCGTGCTGACATCGGACGAAGGCTTTAGCCAGAGCCCATGGGCCGAATTGAAAGAGTGGACTCAGTTTGTCTATAACAACTACAATTTTGGGGAAGGTAATTCGCAAACTTACAGCTATTGTTACGAGGCCATATTCCGGGCTAACCAGGTATTGCACTATGTGCCGGGTATTACTTTCCAGGATGAAAACGTAAAAAACAAAATTATTGGCCAGGCCTATTTTCTGAGAGGTTTGTATTACTACAACCTGGCCCTGCTGTGGGGAAGCGAAAGTAAAAGCTTACCGATAATCCTCGAGCCTTCTACTCCGGGCATGCAACCTGAAGGACATACCGGAACAGAGGTTTACCAACAGGCTATTCAGGATTTGACACAAGCCCAGTCACTTCTTCCAAACGAATGGGATGCAGCTAACAAAGGCCGTGCAACCAAAGGAGCTGCTTTGGCATTCCGTGCAGAATGTTACATGCAACTGCACAGATGGGCTGAAGCCAAGGCCGATTTGTCGTGGCTGGTAGACGGCGATGGAAAACAGTATTATGGCCTGGTAACCAACTATTACGACAACTTTACGAACACGAACGAGAATAATGTGGAGTCGGTTTTCGAAATCCAATACTCGGATTTGCATAAGGCTCCTGCCGGTGAAGGCGATTTTGCTGTTGATCCTAACTTAGGATTAAACAGGGGACAGTTTTTCGCTCCTCCGGGAATCGGTTGGACCGATGGTGAACTCAGACCGTGGATTGTAACTGAATTCAAGAAAGAGAAAGACTTAAGCGGCGGTTACGATATCCGCTTGAAATATACCGCTTTCTACAAAGAAATGGCCAGCGACTTCACCAACAATACCAAGATTTATAAATACACAAGCAATACTGCTTTGTGGCTTCAAAGCAACTTTAAAGGCCGTGTGTTCATGCGTAAATACGGTTCGGATTATTACCGGGATTATGAAGACTACTACAACCCGACTAATATAAGGGTTCTCCGGTTTGCAGATATCTTGTTGCTGTATGCTGAATGTATTGCCCAGACAGATGGTGATTTGTCGCAGGCAGTTGGGTTGGTGAACAGGGTAAGAGCCCGTGTAAACATGCCGGCACTTGGTGTAAATTATCCTGCAGCTACTACTGACAAAACCGTTTTCCTGAAAAGGCTTCAGATGGAAAGGGTGTTTGAGTTGGCAAGCGAAGGATCGCGTTGGGCTGATATCAAACGCTGGGGATTGCTTGATGATCAAGCCGGGATCGATGAATTGAAGACCAGGGATGCAGATTTCAACAACTTTGTTATCGGTAAGCACAATTGCCTGCCTATAGCTTCTGATGAGGTAAATAACAACCCGAACATCACTCAAAATCCAAAATATTAACAATGACTGTGCGGAAAATATTGGATTACCTTTATTTTCCGCACTTTTCACCAATAGCTAATCATCTTTATGACAATTAAATCACAGACATTAATCAGTCTTTTTCTATCACTCGTTTTATTCTGTTTCTGCGCGAATCCGGATGAAACTCCGAAATTTGTATTTACACCGGGCGTTCCGTTGGCCGATCCGTATATCCTGAATTATGGCGACACCTGTTATGCCTATGGTACCCATGCTGACGACGGCATAGAGGTTTACACCTCCACCGATCTAACCAACTGGAAAAAAGCATCGCAGCTAGCGCTGAACAATGCCGATACCTGGGGCGATCGTTGGTTCTGGGCACCCGAAGTGTACTATATCGAAAAATATAAAAAATTCTTTATGTACTACACCTCCGATGAGCATATTTGCGTTGCCACATCCACCTCCCCACGAGGTCCTTTCAAGCAGGTTACCCAGCAGCCCATGATTTCCACCGAGAAGTGTATCGATGTTTCTTTGTATATCGACGATAATGGGAAACCCTATGTGTTCTTTGTACGGTTGTTAAACACTGGGTCGGAAGTTTGGGTGGCAGAACTGGCAGATGATCTCATGACCATAAAAACTTCAACCATGAAGCAATGCATTGCCGTTTCGCAACCGTGGGAACAGGTGTGGGGAAGAGTTAACGAAGGCCCCTTTGTAGTGAAACGTAACGGGACCTATTATCTTTCTTATTCAGCGAATAGCTACGAAAGCCAGCTTTATGGCGTAGGTTATGCAACAGCAAGCTCGCCAATGGGGCCGTGGACAAAATCTGCCACGAATCCGATCCTTCAGAAACCGGGCAACCTGGTAGGAGTTGGCCATCACGCGATATTTACGGATAAAGCAGGTAAAATGAGAATTGTATTCCATGCGCACTACAATCAATACAACATACATCCCCGGGCTATGTACATTTCCGATATAACTTTTGGTGATGGTTCGCCGGCCCCAATGAAAGTAACCGGTGAAGTTATCCGTGCTGTAATTGCGCGATAAATTAAAATAGGTATCAAAATATATAGTACAGGAAAGCGAATGCCGTGATAGACATTCGCTTTCCCGTATTTACTTTATATAGATTGTGGTTTGTGCTATAATGCCGGATCTCAAATCATATTTTGATCAATCAGATCGAAAATGCTATATCTTTTGTTCTCCAGACTGAACTCTAAAACTGCTTCAATAATTTTTCTGACTCCATTAGCATACGAATCGTGCCCCAGCACCTTAGTTTCTATGGTTACCTCGTCATTTCCGTCTCTGATTACAATCTTGTGATAGGCGTGTTTATCCAGATACTCTTCGGGGATCCCGATTTCAGTGCGTTGCATTTCCGGATTTCTTATGGATACAATCTGGTCGGGAGTAACCTTAAGCGAATGGGCAAAGGCATAAGCTGTTCCCGGTTCTGTCTTTTTGGTTGCTTGATGGGATTCTGTGATCGAGATCTCACAATTTTCAAAATATCCGCCGCAGGCTTTTATCATGTTTAGTGTTTTCAGCACTAAAATCGAGGTATTGGGACAAATAATAAGCGGAAAATCCGCTTCCAGCTTTTCGGTTTCCAATCCAGTTGATAGCTCGATAAATACCGACTTTGTACGTTCGCAAAATTCAACACATTCTTTCAATTGCCGTCCGGAGCCGGCATGTACGATGATTGCTTTTTCAGTGAGCGCCGAATATTCTGACTTCCATTTCAGGATTTCGCAGAAATGAAGCGACAGGTCTGTGTTCAAGACTGCATTGGCTAATTTTCCGGCGCCAACAACCAATACTTTTATTCTTTCCATTGTGTTTAATTGAGGTTCGAGTTAAAAAACAAAAATAGGCATTATTTTTTTAGCTAACCAAAAATGTTTTAAAAAATGAAAAGAAAATTTGTACGGGTTGACAATGAGTGAAACTCCGATTATAATGTAATGTAAGTTCGGGATAAGTATGGTTAAAATCAGCGGTTATTCACATTAAAGTCCTTCGGACTTTTAAAAACCAGTTATTTTCTTTGAGTTCGATATAAGCAAATGAGAAATAGATTGATATTCAATAATATTAATCAATGGTGTCTTGCCTGATTCCGTAGGAATCTCATGTTTATAGAAAAAATTACAGATCATTATATTCGACTCCGTATGGAGTCGTATTATTCGGGCTCAAATATTCTCTATAAATATATGAATCCGAATGGATTCAATCAATTAGCTTTAATTTTTATATCGAAC
>CAYSTC010000041.1:0-25577 GCA_964433885.1 uncultured Paludibacter sp.
TAAATATATGAATCCGAATGGATTCAATCAATTAGCTTTAATTTTTATATCGAACTCATGTTAATTTATGTTTTAATAACAATCCCCAAAACACTGGCAAGTAAATTTTACCAGCGGTTTGGGGATTGTTATGATTTTAGTGCTTATCTACTTTAAACCACCCCGAATCAATAATTTATTCTTTGATAAATTTTAATTCTTCTGATATTTTATTTTCCTGCGCTTTTAAAAAAAATGTACCGCTCGGAATTTTTTCAACATTAATGGATTGACCTTTTGTCTGTAACAGCTTTGTCCCCGACAGATTATATACAATCAGGTCTGTATCTTCTGATACCCCGTTTACAAACAGTGTACGGGTAACCGGATTGGGATATAACTTTATATTCGAAGTTGGAGAAACACTTACACCTGTTGTGGAAACCTCTTCACCTATTACTATTGCCTGTCTTACATCCGACGGAGAAACTGTCTGGGTGCAGTTTGTGAAATTAATATTCTCTGCATATCTGATATAATACCCCCATGCAGGAAGTCTGCCGAAGACATTGTATTCGGGATAATTTCCGGTATACTCACCCGGTTTTCCGGGAACAGTGGTTGCACCACCTTTAAACGAACTGACTTTTACGTTATTAAATGTTACATCCTTCACTTTATAAATAGTACCATTTGAATTTATTCCACCAATATAACTTCCGGTATTATCCGTAATATTTCTAAAGTCTAAATTAGAAAATGTAATCCCGCTCATGCTTCCAACTTTTGCTGGAGCGCCTACAGGCCTATGGCTTCGTTTTCCTGCAGAATGCAGAAGGAAAAAGGCATTGGCAGAAGTTGCCAAATTTATCCTGTCGAAGGTAATATTAGTAAAGTCAGCGCCGTCCAGTCCCTGAAGAGAAATTGCGCATAAACCAGCCCTTCCTGATCCATTAATTGAAATATCCTGAAGCAAACAGTTGGTAAAAGCTCCGTAAGTTAGAGTGCCGAATTTTATTTTATTACCTGTAGTACCATTGATGGTTACATTTTTAATAGTCATGTTATTGATACCTCTTGCGGAACCACTTTTGGGGCAAATCGCATCGTCCTGGCATAAAATGGTGCTGTTCGTTATCGTAACATCGCGAGAGTCACAAATATCAATTCCATCTTTATTTACTCCATAAGTAGAAGAATTAATATTGATTCCATCTACGATTGCAGTATCGCATTCCAAAATAACAAAGTCCCACATTGCGCTGTTCTGAATTTCAATATTAGCAACTCTTACATTGCTACAATAAGCTATATACAGTGCCATTGGTCTTAGTGTTTCATCCTTGGTGTTATCCCATATCGGGCAATCACCGTTGCCATCAATGGCACCACCGCCAGCTATGGTTACATTGGTTGCTCCTTCTGCATACACAAAGGCTTCTTTGAGTTCCCAGCCACCACCTCCTAAAGTGCCAGTCAACCATATATTTGCATTGTCAGCATGCTGAGTTATGGCCGGATACAGGGAATTATTCTGTATGCCTTTCAATACAGCGGTGGTATCAATCCATAATGTCATGTTGGATTTCAATTTTATCTGACCCGACATAAACGTTCCGCCTGATAAAACGACAGAACCGCCATCAGAACAGGCATCTATTGCTGCTTGTATGGCTTGGGTATCATTGGTATTGCCATCGCCCCTGGCTCCGTAATTTTTTACATTAAATTGAGTTCCCTGAGGACTGCAAAGCCCCTCATCGCTGGAAACAGCAATATTATCTATATTTGGACCACCGCTTGAAGTATTTGCCGTAAGTCTGATTGTATTATTCCCTGCATTCAGATTAACCGTAACTCGGACAATCCAGTAATAATTCCAGTCGGCAAAACGCGATGAAAACAGCATGTTTTTTACAGTAACACCGTTTACTTTTAATTCACACTGACGGTTAGCTCCGCTTCCATTTGCATATTTAATCAATAGCGTATGATTTCCTGCTGTTTCACTATATATATTATTCCATTCAGCATATGAACCGTTGCCACCCATATCAAGATAGCCTGATCCAACGTATGGGAAATTTGCTGTACTTGCTGTACAATCAGTTGATTTAGCTGTAAAGTTTTCACCCTCGTAGTATGAAGTGACAAAGGTTCTCGCACTTTGAGCACTTATTGTTCCGAACGAAACTATAGTTAGAATTACTAAAGCGACTAGTTTAAATTTCATAAAGTTTTTGTTTATATTTTGTTTTAAATTTTAATTCCTAAAGCAGTGAAGTTGTATACTATTGTTGACTCGCATTGGTTCGTGTTACAAATCTGTAGGAAGTTGCAGTCATAAATTGGATTTGATAAAATGTATTGATTTCTCAGTTCCGACATTAAGGAAGTAAACGCCTGGTTTTAAGTTGCCTGTTTCTAATGTCCCGGTTGTTCCTTTCTCCAGTATAACTTGTCCGGATGTGTTTCTGATGGTAGCTGTTGCCTGATCGGCCAACCCTTCGATATTCAGGGTGTTTTGTACCGGATTCGGATAAATGCGGAGTTGTTTGTCCATGCTTTTTTTCAGTTCAGTAAGAACCGATGGATTGGTTAATGCCGGATCGTATTCATAAAAATCCGTTGCTACTTCAGAGGCATGATACCAATGGATGTTGCCATACGAATAAGTCCCTGTCACTTGCTCGCGGTCGAATGTCAGGAAGTTGTACGTTGTGCCGGCTGCACCGGTAATGGGAATAATGACAGGCCAGATATTTCTGTCGGTCAATAGGGGAGAGGCCTTCACCACATCCAGTTTTGCCAGGCCAGGGTACGACAGTATTTCGTAATTGCCATTGCCTCTGCCCTGAAATACATAATAGTTCCCGCCTACTTTTTGTATGAGAATACCTGTGCTTGAAATCTCGCTGTTTAATGCAATTTGTGTATACGGTCCATTCCAGTTTTCTGATTCCAGCAATACCGTGTTGAAGCCTCCGGCGACAGACTGGCACATGGCCAGGCGCCATTTCCCGGAAGTGGCATCGTATATTACCGATGGATCTTCACCTTGTCCGATTCCGTTGTTCAATACCGTGGCGGTAACTTCACTGATCCCGAAACGGGGATCGTTGTTGCATATGCCGTAATAGATTTTATGGTCATCGCCATGCGAGGTGGTAAAGAATTTCCATTTATGAACTCTGCGGTCGAAAAAGATATCGGTTGCATGCCAGGGGCGTTTTAGTCCATCTCCGTTATCGAACGACATATCGCCTGTCAGTTGCCACTCGTGAGTAGTCAGATCATAACTGTATATGCCCTGATGACTTGCCGGAATTGCATCGTAACCACGGGTAGTCATGGCAAGCCAGATTTTATTATCAACAATGATCGGGGCGCCATCCTCGTAATGTAGCACGCGCGGATCGGCTTGCCCGGTACCAGATGAAAGATATTGCTCCAGTTTTGAAAAGCTGACACTTTCAGCAGGATCCAGCCGGGCTCCAAGGCACACCGAAAAATCCTTTATTACGTTATCGTCCCTGAAATCAAAATATGAACCAACATCCACAGATGAATAGAAACTTGGTACACCATCTTTTATCCGGAAAAAATTGAGGTATCTTCCTGTAACATGAACTCTCAGGGTATAAGGTGCAGCTATTCCGGTAGTAGAAATTACGGTGCTAAAAACACTTGCTCCGTTCTTGAATATCTCCATGGTGTAGGTTTTGGTGCCGGCATCGTTGTCGCGCTGTACTATAACAATGCGGTTGCTGGCGTCTTTGTACAACGAAAGCACGGCATTAGCCGTATAGCTTGTATTGGTTTGTGCTGCTATATCCATATCGATAGCAGCGTAATGGTAGAGCTTACTCATTTTCAGGTAACTCTCGGCGCGGGCAGTACCGGTATTTGATATCGTAAGCACTTGTCCGGTTTGATTGAATGTGAGCGATCCGGCCAGGTCAATGCGGGGATAAGCACTATTGCTCGCTACATTAGTAGTAAAATCAAGTTTGTTCAATGGAATGGACGAACTGAAGTAATTTCTAATCTGATAATCTTTAGAAAAGTTCAATTGCATAGGTGTATACGTCACTCCGTAAGTGCTATGCATTGATATTATTTGTAACAGGAAAAGAGCGAGAAATAGTGATTTTGTTCTCATTCGATTTTTAGTGTAATGTGTTTATGATAAATATTCGGTATTTCGATATCTAATTCGTTTAATTACTGCTTTTTATAATATCCATTCTAAATAATTAAAAATAGAGGATTCATATTTTTGGTTGTTTCTGTGTGCGCCCACGGTAATGCATCAAAAAACCACATTGCAGTGTTTGGAAAATTAATTAAAATAAAGGAGTGATTTTTTGTTTTTCTACGGAATTCGGAATGCAAATATAGCTATTTTAGTATATATCTTTGAATACTAATTGTTCAAACAACAACAATTTTTACTCACTTTTATTAAACCTGAATTTTGTATATGTGGCTTTCTATAAGAGAATTTCTGAAAAATAGCTGTGCGGTTAGTTGTGTGTGAGTTGTTTTTTCTTTTTTGAGAATAATTTTCAAATAAAGCAATTTGTTTTGTTTTCCTGTTTTCGGATAATGATTTGAAAATGCTAAATATGAGAAGTTTGTGCTGTTTGCTAAAAAAGCGCGTAACTACCCGTGACAATCAAATCCATGGCGGTTACGCGCAAAGAGATCAGCGAAAAAGAATTATAATTTTTTCTCCATCCAGATGGTACAGGTATGATGCCCGGAGTTTCCAAGTGGGCCATCCAGGTATTCGAACCCCTGTTTGGTGTAAATTGAAACGGCTCCCTCCAGTTGGGGAAAGCTTTCCAGATAAAGTTGGTCGTAGCCGAAGCTCCTGGCAGTATTCAGGCTTACCTGCATTAGCAGTTTCCCGATTCCTTCGCCACGGGCTTCGGCTGCCAGATAATATTTTACAAGCTCTGCATACCCTTCGGGAAGGCCTTCGGTGGGATATATCCCGCAGCCACCCAACAACTTCCCGTTTTCTTCAGCTACCCAGTAGGCCGATTTTTCTGTCTGAAATAGTTCAAACAACTTGTCGGTGGTGGGGTCGGTATACACTGTGCCGGGCATGTCTATCTTAAACTCCCGGAAAACTTTCCGGATTAGTTTTGCAAGCGCTGCATTATCTTTCTCTTCTATTTGGCGTAGTATTACTGGCATATTTATAAAATTGACGGAATGATGTATTATCATTCCGTCAACGGCTTTTGTTATGAATTATTGCTTATTGTGCTGTTAAAAGAATGTTGTGATTACCTTTTATGCAATCCGCATTCCTTTTGTTCCGGATTTTCCCACCACCACCGTCCGGCACGGATATCTTCGCCGGGTTGTATGGCCCGGGTACAAGGCTGGCAGCCAATGCTGGGGAAACCTTTGTCGTGAAGCTTGTTATACGGAACGCCATTTTTCTTGATGTAATCCCAAACTTCCTGTTCGGCGAAATTAATGAGCGGATTCAGTTTAATCAAACCGTTTGCTTCGTCCCATTCCACCAGTTGTACATTTTGGCGGGTTACTGATTGTTCGCGCCGCAATCCGCAAATCCAAACGTCCAACCCTTCGAAAGCGCGTTTCAGTGGTTCCAGTTTTCGCACGCGGCAACAGGTTTTCCGTTGCTCAATTCCTGCATAAAAAAGATTGATTCCTTCGGCCTTCACCATTTTTTCCACTTCGTTGAAATCTGGAAACATAACTTCAAGCTTAATATCGTAACGCATGTTGGTTTTGTCAATCAGGCTATACGTTTCCGGAAAAAGCCGGCCGGTATCAAGGGTAAATATCCTTGTCGATTTGTCTATTTTTACAATCAAATCCGTTAGCACCTGATCTTCGATACTCAGGCTCGATGACAAAGCAATTTTGCCTTTGTATTCATTCAGGAAAAATGCCAGTACCTCTTCCGGCGATTTATTCGTAAACTGGGTGTTTAAGATCTCAATAACCCCTAACCCCTGAAGGGGAATTGAGTTACTTTCGTCTCCAGTTTTATTGTTACTTTTCATTGGTCGTTATACAAGTTGTAGAATAATGGTAATATTTTTCCTCCCCTTTAGGGGGTAGGGGGCATCTTATATTGCAAATGAATCATCTTCCAGATCATGCACAATCATGCCTGCTCCCACGGTTTCAAATGTATTTTCGTCAATGATTACGAGGCTTCCCGTAATGCGGTTTTCGCTGTACGAATCATATTTCAATGGTTTCAGTGTTTTGATTGAGATATGTGCAATGTCATTCATCTTTACTGTTTTATCATCCAAAATGTTTTCAAGGGTATTGATATTGACCTTGAAATGAACGGCTTTAATGATACCCCGGGTTTCCTCTGTAGCATGGCGGATTATGTATTTCCCGCCTTCGTTGAGCGGGCGTTGGTTGAGCCAGCACACCAGCAGCGATACGTTTGCATTTACAGTTGGCTTCGGTTCCGAAGTTTTTACAATGATATCGCCCCGGCTGATGTCCACGTTGTCGGCCAGACGAATGGAAACGGACTGAGGCGTAAAGGCTTCTTCCAATGATTTTGTGCCTTCGTCGATAGCCACAATTTTCGATTGCGTGTGCGAAGGCAAAACGGTTATTTCGTCACCAACTTTGAAACTTCCACCCGAAATGCGCCCGGCATATCCGCGGTAATCATGAAAATCATCGTTGTGCGGACGAATAACATATTGTACCGGGAAACGTGCCGGAAGGTTGGTTTCATCTTTACGAACCGGCAATGTTTCGAGTAGATGCAGCAATGTTTCGCCTTTGTACCAGGGTGTTTTGTCGGATGCATCCACCACATTGTCGCCATCGCGGGCCGAAATGGGGATAAAGATCACATTTTTCAGTTTCAGAATGGCTGCAATTTCTTCGTATTCCTGTTTGATTTTATTGAAAACTTCTTCCGAGAAATCCACCAGGTCCATTTTATTTACGGCCACAATTACATTCGGAATTTGCAACAAAGAAGCCACATAGGAGTGGCGTTTGCTTTGCTCGATAATCCCGTTTCGGGCATCGATCAGAATGATAGCAACATCAGCAGTAGAAGCTCCGGTAACCATGTTACGGGTGTACTCAATGTGTCCCGGTGTGTCGGTAATGATAAATTTTCGCTTTGGTGTGGCAAAATATCGGTAAGCCACATCGATGGTAATTCCCTGTTCGCGCTCGGCACGAAGCCCGTCGGTAAGCAGTGCCAGGTTTACTTCATCGCCACCGCCTAGTCGTTTGCTGGCATCTTTTACCGCCTGCAACTGGTCTTCGAAAATGGATTTGCTGTCGTAAAGCAACCGCCCGATAAGCGTACTCTTGCCATCATCCACACTTCCGGCAGTGCTGAATCGCAAAAGCTCCATATCTAAGTAACCCCCAACCCCTAAAGGGGAGCTGAAGTTTGTATTATTTTGTATCTCTTTTTCTGTATCTTTCATATCAAATAATTATTATAAACATAAGTAATATTTCTTCTTGCTCCCCTTTAGGGGTTGGGGGCATCTTGATTAGAAATATCCCGCTTTTTTCCGGTCTTCCATAGCTGCCTCAGAACGTTTGTCATCGGCCCGGCCACCACGCTCAGTAACGCGCGAACTGGCAATTTCGTCAATAATATCTTCAAGCGAGTTTGCCGTTGAAAGCGTCAGGCCGGTACAGGTTATATCACCTATTGTGCGGCAACGTACGCGTTTGGTTTCCACTATTTCTGTTTCACGGCGGGGCATTTCGGGTAGGGCCGCGTAAATAATTCCATCACGCTCAAACACCTCCCGTTCGTGTGTGTAGTAGAGCGAAGGCAGCGGAATGTTTTCTTGCAGAATGTATTGCCATACATCCATTTCGGTCCAGTTGCTTATGGGGAATACGCGGAAATGTTCGCCGATATTCTTTTTTCCATTAAATATATTCCAGAGTTCGGGGCGCTGGTTTTTAGGATCCCATTGCCCAAATTCGTCGCGGTGCGAAAAGAACCGTTCCTTTGCACGTGCTTTTTCTTCGTCGCGGCGGGCGCCACCCAACGCAGCATCAAATTTGTATTTCTCCAGCGTGTCGAGCAACGTGGTGGTTTGCAATTTGTTGCGGCTGGCCGAAAATCCTTTTTCTTCTACTACACGTCCCTGTGCAATCGATTCTTCTACGGAGCCCACAATCAGTTGTGCGCCGAGCAGTTTCACCAAATCGTCGCGGTACGTGATGGTTTCTTCAAAATTATGTCCGGTATCAATATGGACGAATGGAAACGGGATTGCTGCCGGATAAAAAGCTTTGTAGGCGAGGTACGCCATTACAATCGAATCTTTCCCGCCTGAAAACAGGAGTGCTGGTTTTTCGAATTGTGCCGCTACTTCGCGCAGTATAAAGATAGATTCGGATTCTAATTCTTTGAGGTGTGTCAGTTTGTAATTGCTCATATTGGGTTTTGTGCGATCCAACATGTAGTATGTTCAGGATCAATTTAAATTTTATGCATTGAAAATGACTAATTTTCTATGCTGCAAAGTTCAGCCAATTTGGCAATGCTCACAATCCCATTCAGAGGGTATTTATCTACCGCGTTTGTGGTATAAAGGTTAACTCGTGGGGAGTACATTTAATCGTGAAATCTTTTTGGGTAGGAGGGATGATTGTGTTTTGGCCCAAAGGAGTTTTTATATGAGTAGGAAGTATCTAAAAGGCAACCTCCCCGAGAAATCGAGGTTTTCGGAGAGGTAGCCGGTAAGAGATTTTTTTATAATGCCTTTATTATGGCTTCAAAGTAGTAGTAAATAAGAAAACCGGCCACCACAAGTTGTGAAATCGTTCCGGCCATAAAACCCATAAATGAACCCATTGCTGCTTTGATTGCTTTGTTGGTTTCTTTGCCTGCAAATAGTTCACCCACAAAAGCGCCTAAAATTGTACCCAGGATAATGCCCAACGGACCACCTGTAAACAGACCGATCAGCATGCCGATCACGCTGCCCCAGACTCCCTTTTTACTTCCTCCGAATTTTTTGGTTCCCCATATCGGGATGATATAATTCAAACCCTGCACCAGTATGATGATTCCTGCCCAGAGGATGAGAAATGGAATTGAAAACTCGGCATAGGAACTGAAATGAAGCAAAATAATTCCCAGATAGCAGAGCGGAGTGCCCGGTAGCATGGGAATAATACAACCGACGAGCCCCAACAGCAATAAAAGTCCGGCTACAATGACAAGAAAAATGTCCATTTGTCTGAATGTTTTCTATTTGTAATGATAATTAGGCGTTTATTGTTCGCAAATATAATTTAAATATGACTATATTGTATTTCATTAAATGAAAAAGCAGTAACTGAATCACGGGAACAATGAAAGTTTTATGCCAGGAATTGGGCTGCTGTAGAAAATACGTTGGAAAATGAAATGTCCACATCTGTTGTGCATTCTTTGTTTCCTGCCGGAAACGGATTTTCATGTGAATATGCAAAGTTGAAATCGAGCAACTGTACACATTTACGGGTACATTCAGTTCCAATGGCTTTTACCACGCCTTCGTATGGAATTACATGGTCTTTGACCAGTGAAATGCCACTTATCCGGTTTCCCAACCTTTTGAAAAAGCTTTCGCGTTCGGCTTGATTCCGTTCCGGCGAAATCATGCTGAAAAATGATTCGAAGCCTTTGTCGTGCAACGCTTTTGGCGCGATGTCTGTTTCAAAATCGGCAGTATAGTAGTTAAGTAGTTTGGCAAATGCCGGTTTGTCCATGATGCTTCGCGATTCACCGTCCATGTAACTGAAAATACTTCCACCGCAGAACATGAACAATTTCGAATCGGCAAATAAATCCTCCGGATTAGTCATTAAGGTTATTTGCGAAAGGAAGGTTCCGATAGAATACGAAAAGATGTCAATTCTTGTGTTTCTTGTAAATAGAGGATGCAATCCCCGTTTTATTTCCTGGAATAATTGAGTTAAGTCAAACATGCTTTGCCGCCCGGAGCTGTAAAAACGGATCGGTTTTTCGCTAATTCGTTTGCTCAGTGCCACGTTGGCAAAACTGAGTGTGCGGTCGTCGCCGTTCAGTTTGCGGCGGAGTTCCATAAGTGGTTGCAATGCCCGCGGATTTGACCAGGTGAGGGGAGAGCGGTTCATGTGAAAAGCAATGGGAAAAAGGATAACAGCCTTGCTTGTTTTTTCGCAAAGGTATTCGGCCCAGGTGAGGTATTTGCTCCAGTTTCGTTCGTTTAAGCCGTGCATTAACAAGATAGCTTTATCACTCTTTTTTATTTTGCGAGGAACAAAAACCGGATAGACAAACGACAAATTCTCGTTTATGGTTTCATCGGCAGTATTAATGATTATATCTTCATTCTCTACAGACAATGGGCGGCTATTAAAAGAATAAAACCGGATGTCGATGTCTGATTCGGGCAAATGAGTATTAATTCCCAATTGAAAGCGGTTGTTCAGTTCGTGATATCGTTGGCTGTAATTCATAATAGGTATTGTTTTTTTGCATACAAATTAAGTGTCAGCAACTTCCATTTCCAACAAAGAGTTGAGAATAACACAAGCCAGGGGCCAATTGTGTTTATTTGGGATAAATAGCAGGATAGCGGGGTGAAAAAAAATCCCACAGGGGTGAGCGGGTTTGTTTGTTTGAGTAGAATACTATATTTTTGTCATTCGCTTTTTTGAAACAGAAAATATGAATACAAAGATACCTGCTTACATGTACGAAAAGAACAATATCATTCGGTTGATATTGTTTACCGCCGTATTTGCATTGCTTTTTATCAATATATTTAAACCTTTCGGAGCCCGGGACTGGTATAAGATTTCTGATTTTAAATTCTTTGTTTTCGCCAGCCTGATTGTGTTGGTCGGTATGCTGGTAGTGGTTCTCAGCCGATTGATAATGCTTGCTTATGTGAAAAAGAACGAAGTATCATACCTTCAATATGGCGTTTGGGTGTTGGCCGAGATTCTGTCCATGTCTATGTTTTACGCTCTCTTTACCAAGTTTATTCCGAAAGAAAACGCCCATCGCGACTTCTTGCAAATCTATTCCGATTCTACTTTACATGCCGCTTTAATTCTTCTGTTGCCTTATGCCATTTTGTGGTTGTATTTTTCATGGCGCGATAAAAATCACATGCTGGAACGAATGAAGCAGGAAGATAAACTGGTGGAATTGCCCAAAAAGAATCTCATTGCATTCTTGGATGAAAAAGGAGAATTCAAAATCTCTATCGTGCTGGAAAATCTTTTGTATGTAGATTCGGCGGATAATTATGCAACTATCCACTATCTGAATAAATCCAAACTCTCTCACTTCCTCATTCGTAATTCATTGAAATGGATGGAAGAAAATCTGACTAAAGAAACTCCGTTAGTTCGTTGTCATCGTTCTTATATTGTCAATCTGGATAAAGTGAAGGTGCTTCGCAAAACCAAGGATGGCATTTTTCTGGAGCTCGATGCTTTGAATACGTCAGACATCCCGGTTTCAAAAACCTATTACGAACGGGTGATGACTAAGTTCTCGAAATATTCGGTTTAAAATAATTGTCAGTTGTTAGTTTGAGATTTATCACTAACCATTTACCATTAATCGTTAACCATTGTCATGAGCCTATCAAATATTTTCAATAAAAAGCCCTACAAAATAGGAATTGCATTGAGTGGAGGTGGAATCCGGGGGCTATGTCATGCCGGAGTGTTGAAAGCACTCGAAGAGCAGGGCATAAAGCCTGATATTGTGTCGGGAGTAAGTGCCGGTGCTGTGGTTGGAGCTTTGTATGCCGATGGGTACTCGCCCGACGAAATTGCCAAACTGTTTGAAGATATCAGTTTTCGTAGGATGACCAAAATACAGATTCCCGACGGAGGTTTTTTTAAAATTGATATATTTCAGCGTTTTTTGCACAAAAACCTGCATGCTAAAACTTTCGAAGAACTGAAAATTCCGCTTCGGGTAGTGGCAACCGATCTGGATAAAGGAAAGATTGTGACTTTCTCTACCGGAAAATTGCTCGATAAGGTTGTTGCTTCCTGTAGTATTCCGGTGCTATTTAGCCCCAAAGTGATTGATGGGGTGCATTATGTTGATGGTGGCGTGTTGAAAAACTTTCCGGTATCAACTATACGGGATGATTGCGAAAAAGTGATAGGTGTGAATGCAAGTCCATTGGTGGCGGATGAATATAAACCAACCATTCTGAACGTTGCTTCAAGGTCGTATCATTTTATGTTTAAAGCAAATATTCTGCACGACAAAGAACTTTGCGACTTGCTTATCGAACCCGTGGATATGGGTAATTATGAAACCTTCGATGTGGACAAAGGGCGTGAAATATTCGAACTGGGTTATCATTCAACCAAACAACTGCTCGTAAACAAATTGGATCTATCGCGTGTTTAAAGGTTTGTGCATCTTTGAAATCAGTACAAAAATGTGCATGTTTAATTTATTTTTGATTACTTTTGTCCCGTAAAAACTAAAAAAAACAATCAATTTATGTTTCCAGTATCAGAACGTTTGGCAGCCCTTTCTCCTTCGGAAACGCTTGCCATGTCTCAAAAAAGCAACGAGCTTAAAGCTCAGGGCTTTGATGTAATTAACCTCAGCGTTGGTGAACCTGACTTTAATACACCTGACCATGTAAAAGAAGCTGCCAAGCAAGCTGTGGATAATAACTTTTCGTTTTATTCACCGGTTCCGGGATATCCGGCATTGCGCAATGCTATTTGTGCAAAGTTAAAAGCTGAAAACGGGTTGGATTATAAACCCGAAGAAATTGTTTGCTCTAACGGAGCGAAGCAATCGGTTTGTAATGTGATTATGGCTATTATCAGCAAAGGCGACGAAGTAATCGTTCCCGCTCCTTACTGGGTTAGCTATCCCGAAATGGTGAAAATTGCCGATGGTACTACCGTTGAGGTATATGCCGGCATTGAACAGGATTTCAAAATTACACCTGCTCAATTGGAAGCAGCTATTACACCAAAAACTAAAGCTATTATCCTTTGCTCACCTTCTAACCCTACCGGAAGTGTTTACAGCAAAGATGAATTGAAAGGATTAGCTGATGTATTGGCAAAATATCCGAATATCTATATCTTGTCTGACGAAATTTACGAACATATCAACTATCTGGGTACTCATGAAAGTATTGCTCAGTTCGAAAACGTACGTGACCGTGTTGTTATTATTAATGGCGTTTCTAAAGGTTATGCCATGACTGGCTGGCGTTTAGGTTGGATTGCGGCTCCCAAATGGATTGCTTCGGCTTGCAATACTTTGCAGGGGCAATACACTTCAGGTCCATGCTCAATTACCCAAAAAGCTGCTGAAGCTGCTTATACCGGCGACCAAAGCTGTGTTGAAACTATGCGTGTAGCGTTCGAACGCCGTAAAAACCTTGTTGTTGGTTTGGCACGTGAAATTCCGGGGCTGATTACCAACGATCCGCAGGGAGCTTTCTATATCTTCCCGGATTGTAGTTCATTCTTTGGAAAATCGTACAACGGTAAAGTAATCAATAATTCAGGTGATTTGGCTATGTATCTGCTCGAAGAAGGCCATGTGGCTTGCGTAGGTGGTGGTGCTTTTGGTGCTCCAAACTGCATTCGTATGTCGTATGCTACTTCCGACGAAAACCTGATGAAGGCTTTTGCATGGATCAAAGAAGCATTAGCTAAACTGGCATAATTGACTCAGGATTTAAAAATAAATAAGGCGTTGAAAATTTTTCAACGCCTTATTTATTTTTGAATCTCAAACAGATAAGTTTCAGTGCACTTGCAACTTATTTTTCAATTGTTGGTTAGGGTTAATGTTCGTGGTGTAAACGCCATGTATGATCTTTCTGTGAAATCATACTTTTGATAAAACTTACTAAGAGCCCAATCAAACAATAGGCTATTCCGCATATCAACGCAAAAACAAACACATAACCCAGAATAATAATGATGCTCATAATGTTTTGGTTTAGAATTTATGCTTGTAGAATAAAAAATAGTCTTTGTAGTAAAAACAACTACATGTGTGATTTAGTTTTAATGCAAACGTTATAATATGTTATTTTATTTATAAATCGACAGTTTGGTGTAAGTATTTGATTTTGTGGTTTTTGAAATTTATTGTTTTGTTTTGTTTAAATGCGTGTGTATGTAGTATAAACAACTACAAGTATTGTTTGGTTTGACGATAATTTGCTGTACGTTTTTATTGCAATAATTTTCTATCATTAGCCCTTTGATAATAAGATGTTTGCATTTTTGTTTGGCAATTTATATATAGATTTTATTTTTTTTGAAACGGCGGAGAGTTAAGTATGTTGATGCGCGTTAATAATTAAGGGGAAGTATAAACAAATCACTATGCTCTGTGTAGATTAATATTTTCTGTGATATTTTATTTTAAGAATAAACAATCGCTTCAATTTTAGTGTTTTAAATAAAGACAATGATTAGATGCGAGTGAAAATACCAATGACTATATCTCGATTGTTGTGATGGATTGAAATTCGGATTTTTATTGATCAGCAAAAATCAATTATTTATATATGAAACAACTTCTATTTCAAAATGGCGACATTTTACCTTCTCTTGGATTAGGAACGTGGCTGTCAGGGAAAAATGATGTTTACGATGCGGTACTCGAAGCAGTTCGCTTAGGATACAGGCACATCGATTGCGCCTACATATATCAGAATGAAGCCGAGATAGGAAAGGCTTTAAAATTTTGTATGGCTACGGGAATGGTGACTCGCGAGGAGTTGTTTATTACCTCTAAACTATGGAATAGCGATCATGCGCCTGAAAGGGTGGAAATGGCAATACGAAAATCACTTGCCAGTTTACAGCTCGATTATCTTGATTTATATCTGATTCATTGGCCGGTTGCATTTAAACCCGGTAGGGAACAGGCAAGGGATGCTGCTGATTTGGCTTCGTTGGATGAAATTCCATTGGAAAGTACGTGGCAGGCTATGGAGAATGTTCAGGCGTTGGGACTTACCAGGCATATTGGCGTATCAAATTTCAATATTCTCAAACTGAAGAAACTGATGGCTTCGGCTAAAGTGAAACCGGAAGTGAACCAAATAGAATTGCATCCGTATTTCCAACAAAATGATCTGGTTCAGTTTTGTCAGCACAACAATATTTTAGTTACAGCATTTTCGCCTTTAGGAAGTCGGCGCCTGATAAATGATGATGATAGCATTGCACGTAATCCCACCATATTGCGAATAGCCGAAAAGCATTCCTGCTTACCAACCGAGGTTATTCTGGCGTGGGGTATGATGCGTGGGACGGCCGTTATCCCCAAATCGGTAAACCCAACCCGGATTCGTGACAATTATGAATCTGTTTATGTGAATTTAGATGATCAGGATATGGTTGATATAAGTAAGATAGATCGGAATTATCGCGTGGCAAAAGGGCTTTACTGTGTGATGCCTAATGGTTATTATACCTATGAAAATCTTTGGGAGAATTGATTTTCGGTGACCGGATCGTGATCGAATGATCATATTCTGGAATAAAGAATCTGGCATTTTTCGAGATTTATTCTCGAAAAATGCCAGATTCTTGCTTGTAGTCAAACGCTATCTTTAATGGATGATAACCCGCTGTATGTTTTCGTTATTGCTTGTTGTTGCTCTCAACAGATATACGCCGGTTGTCAAATCAGTATTAATTATTGTTTGTCCGTTGGCATTAAACGTATATTTTTGAATGTATTTTCCTGAAACATCATAGATCAATAAATCTCCTTTAGCGCCTGTATTGTTCTCGATATAAACGGTTTTATCAGAACTTGATATTTTCAGTTTGCTTGACAAATCATCATTGTCGGTAATCATTCCGGGGCTGGTTACAATTTTAAATCGGGCAGTTGTAGGAATGCTAGTCTGGTTTGAATTGAATGTGTACTGTGTGCCACTGGCAGTTATGTCAGTAATGTTGTTGTTTTTCAAGTCAACCAGATACAATCCGGGGTATGCCGATACTGAATTTTCGTGCGTAAATGTCAGTGTGTAGATTGAATCTTTACCATTCATAAAGGCGAGTTGGGTGTTGTTGATATTATCCACGCCACTTACCTGATAGTCGCCTTCAGGTTCCATAGCCCATATTTGAGGAGTTGTTGATGAACCCAGAAGTTTTTTTCCATCCCAACCGTTGTCATACCTATGTGTACAGTCAGGATTTGTAATGATCCACATTTTGTCTGAATAGCGGGTCCCGGTTACAGTGATTTTTGTGTAAACACTGGATGAAGTGTTGGTGCTGCGTGCTTTTTGCAGGAATGAATTTTTTGTAATCACCGCACTGTATGGAATTTCCAGTGTTGAATTATTGGTTGTAACGACCATGAAACCCTGCATAGATGGAATTTGCCATTGGAAATCCTCGTATCTCCCTTCTGCTGCGAATTTAGGAATGGATGAATATTGACCGGGCGTATCGCCATTAGCTCCGCCTGCTGTCTGCCAATCGGCAAATGAGCCGGTGTTGTACAAGTATATGGTGGCATCTGTTCCTGCTCCAAAATTCAATTTGGCAATATCTATTCCTGCGGTAAAAGGATTGCTCAGAATATTTTGTCCGGCATACTGAACCCCAGATGTATATTGCAGATTTTTTGTGACACTGCTATTTACTAATTGGCCTTTGAAATAGATTGTTTTAGCTGTTGGTTGTGTGATCTCATACCCTGTAAATGGGGTCAATACAGATGAGTTTACCAGATTCTCCCAGCGAGCTGGTACCGTTGATTCATTATATTTTCTAATATATGACCCATAGAATGTAGGATCTGCAGAAACTGATTGTAGCGGTATGCCGAAATACTCCCATTTATAGTCGGAGTATTTTCCGGTTGCCGCATCATAAGTCTTTGCCGCGGCTTTTGTATACATTTCTACTGTTGCAGATACCGGGAAGCTTGGTGTGTTGTAGAAAGTTAAGCTTCCATTAGGTGTTGTATCTGAAGATTTTATGGTTATCCCCTGTGTGCCTGCATTATTTGAAATGCTTTGTGCATTCATAGAAGTTTGGGTTGGAATTACCAGTTTTTTAGAATTGTTTATCAAAAGAAGGCTTTGTATTGAAACGTTGGCTTGGTCTGCAAGGTTTACACCGGCTGCATTATCAATAGTCAGCGTATTGAATGTGCCACCAACTGCAGTTTGTGCAACTGCAGCATTGTACACAATACCGCTTGTCCATGTTTTTCCGGCCGGTATTGGAGTTGAACCTGAATTTTGCGTTCTAAGTGTTCCAGTTCCGAAGTTGGTTGTAATGCCTGTAAGCGCATTTGTTCCCATGTCGAGTATTGACCTGTTATCAATTGTCAGGGTTGTCGTACTTATATCTCCGGTTGCATTGGTGCCAACAGGATTGGAGATCTGAAGGGCGTTATATGTGCCGGCCACAACGTTTTGTATTGCAGTTTGGTTGTTATAAATAATTTTACTGCTCCACACTGCTCCAGACGGAAGTGGTGCGCTTCCCGTATTTTGAGTGGTTATGCTTCCTGCTCCGGAGTTACTTCCAATACTTGTCAGTGCTTGAGTGCCCATGTTCAGTATAGCGCCTGTTCCCAATGAGAGAGTATTTGCAACACCAAATGAGGTTGTAGCAGTCACCGTATAACCTGCATTATCTATTGACAAGTTGTTGAAATTGATTGTTCCTGCCCCACCAATACTCTGGTTTTTAGTTCCGTTTAATGTAATTGTTCCTGCAGTATTCGTGAAATTTGAACTGTTATTTATAATGTCTCCTTTTATTGTCAGATCCCGATCAATTACTGTGGTTACATTGCTTCCAATGGTCAGGTTACCATCGATATTTAACGGGGTGGCAGGTAAGTTGACGCTTCCATTTCCACTTAAAGTCAGGTTGTTGTAATTTGTGTTTTCTGCGGGTAAAACAACCGTTTGTTCAGCGGCACCGTTATATTCTACTGTGTTATTACTATCATCAGTATACCAAGCGCCATTGTTTGTTACAGTTCCGGACACTTTTACAATACTGTTGGCTGCATTGGTCAACGTTGCGCCATTATTTATGGTCAGGTTGTAAAAACTGGCAGTACCTGAAACTGTTGCTCCGGAATTAGCAAAAATAACAGTGCTGCTTCCCGGGTTGTTTCCGTTCGGATTTTGATCTTCCCAGCCACCACTCATGGTGTTCTCAATAATGAGGGTGTCTGCTCCCATTGTCAGAATACCTCCGTTCTCAATAGTCAGTGTATTAACTGATGTTTTGCCAGTTGGTAGTTGTGGTGAATGTGTTGTCGTATTTGCATCAGGTATTACAACAAAGGTTGTCGAAGTAGGAGCACTACCTGCGGGGATCCAGTTGCTGCCATTGTTCCAATCCGAATCTGTTGTACCGCTCCATGTAAGGGTGTTTGTATCCGAGCGGTCCCCCAATGTAAAGATTGTTCTCCAGTTATTGCTACTTTCATTGTAAATGAAATAGCTGACCGGAACATTGGATAGACCTACGAAATTATTGGAAAAATCGTAAGCAGCCCTACCATGCTCATCGGGTGTTGCAAAGCCACCATCGATATCGTAATCCCAGGTAGCTAATTTCGATTCAGAATTTTGGAAGTAGGGTGAAATGCTGCTTTGTAATTCTGAATCCAGATAATGGAAATTGCCAGATACAAAACAATTGGCCCCGTTAGAAGCCGGAATAATCTGATAACTCCGTTGGATGGCATTATCTTTCCCCGCAGGTGTTGAACCTATTTTGCAAACTACAGTGATAGAACTTGGCATGACGGGCGATACTCCCGGAGAAAGTGCCAAAGTTGTAAATTCATTTCCAAATGTATACGATCTGTTGGCATCGACGGTATAATTCCGTTTGATAATACCGGTAACATCTCCGGGGCCGGTAGTTGTTGCTGAAGCTCCCATGTATAAAGTATGTGATGTTATGCTCTCGGGTGTTGCATAGCCTGTTGAAGGATAGGCTTGCCAATCGGAAACCAATTCGAGTAAGCCATTGGTTGCCGACGGGTTATTGGCTGCAAGGTTGATGTTCTGATTTATAGTTATATCTCCGTTTGCAGTGCAGCCAGAAGCATTGGAAATTGTCAGGTTGTTATAGGTTCCTGCCACAGCTGTTTGTGGAATTGTTCCATTATATATTACCGGTCCGGTCCATGTTTTTCCTGAAGGAAGAGGCGCTGAACTGGTACTTTGAGTATATATAGAACCTGTTCCGGAAATAGTAGGCACAGATCCTCTTAAAGAACTGGTTCCCATGTTCAGAATTGTTCCATTGGAAACTGTAAGGGTTCCGATTACTGCAATGTCTGACAGAACGGAGACGGTTTGTGATGGATTGTCAACTGTCAGATTGTTGAACCAAGTCAATTTTGAACCGCTAATTTTTTGACCATATAACGGATTTCCGCTAAATAAAACAGTTCCTGAATTTGCATTTACAGAATCGGCATTGTTTGTGAATTCATCAGTTATATTTAGAGTTGAAGGTAATGTTTTAATTCCGGAACCACTTAGTAATAAGTTATGATATCCCGGTGTGCTTCCGTTTGGATTAAGGATACTTTGATCTGTTCCGCTAAACTCTATTGTGTTTTCGTTTGTAGCTGCATCCAGTACACCATTATTTGCTAACAATCCACTTATGTTTATATAACTGTCAGTTGCAGGTCTTAGTAAAGAATTATTGCCTATAGTTATGTTGTAAAAATGAGTATTTCCAACAATAGATGTATTGCCATCTGTTGCTGCTATGGCTGTAAATGCAATGGTGCTTGTGTTGGGGTTAAATACGCCTCCTGGTTCAACAGTCCATGCATTATTTGCTCCGGTAAGCAGAAATGTGCCGCCTGCATCAGGGGCGTTCAATACACCACCAGTTTTGATCAGAATTGATTTGCAGGATGTGCTTACCAATTTCGGAACATAAGGTGTGGTGTAAGTATTCGGAATAATTGCTCCGGTTGTTGAATTTGGAACACCGTTTGGACTCCAGTTTGATGAGTTAGTCCAACTGCTACTTTGAGTGCCGATCCATGTGTAGTTGGTAGTTGCCGTAGGCGCAATGGTTGCTTTGAACTCTCCCCAATTTGAAGGAATGATGTTGAAATTTACATCCTGAATGGATACGAAATTGTCTGTAGAGTTGTAATTTGATCTTCCCGCTTCTTTGTTGTAGAATGTTCCTGAATTGTAACTGCTTGTCCAGATGGTAAGTTGGTCTTCACTTACTCCGGTTGGAACTTCGTTGTCCCGGTAATGTACCTGCATGATAGCACGGGTTCCGGAGCCGCCGCTTTGAATAATTTCAAATGAACGCCTGATCGGATTTGTTGGTGCAGTACCTGAGTATGCCGACCAGTTAGGTGCTGTACCAATACTTACCTTGAGACTTACAGAGCTTGGCAGAACTTGTCCCGGAGTTCCCGTTACAGCTGCAAATGTCAGTCCGTTGTCTGCATTTCCAAAACTGTAGTATGTTGAAGTTTCGAAATTGTGATTCCGGCGAATAATTCCCGATACGTCGCCCGGGCCGCTCGTTGTCGAATTTACTCCCATATCCAGAATTATATTTTCGCTCATTGCCAGCGCTCCCTTGTCATTTGATGCCGGATTGTCGGAAACAAAAACAAGTGCTCCATTCACAGTCATATTGGTTGAACCAATAATGCCGGCAACATTGTTGATGGTGAGATTTTGAAGACTCAATGCATTTGATCCACTGATAGTTTGAACGGCATTTCCATTTAGGATTAATGTTGAATTATTTGTTGTCCCATCTGTTGCTACATTGACGGTCAGGTCTCCGGATACATTCAATTGTGTGGGAAAGGTTACTGTTCCGGAATTGTTGAGTATCAGGTTTTTATATCCCAGTTTTCCTCCTATCCCGATAGGGTTTAGCAAGGTGGTTGAGCCGCCTTTAAACTCAAAAGTATTCGAAGTTGTGGTTAACTCCAAAACTGATGCCGGATCGGTGTATAAAGTTCCGGAAATGCTTATGTAGCTGCCGTTGTTAGGCCTGATTACAGTATAACTTCCGATTTCCAGATTATAGAAATTATTTATCCCACCAATTGTCACATAATCAGCTGCGTTGTTGTGGTTAAACGTTACTTTCCCTGTTCCGGGAACAAAAGTTCCGTTATTCAACCAGGCACCGGCTGCACCCGATACGGTTATGTCATAATTGTCCACGGTTAACGAAGCACCATTTTCAATTTCAATGGTTTTGGCAACAGCAGGATATGAAATTGGATTCAGGTTCTTTGTCGGGTAAGACGGGCAACCTGCAGGAATCAGAACAGCATCATCAAGGGTAGGCACACCTCCATTCCAGTTGTCTGGCAATGACCAGTCGCCCGGATCAGCTCCAATTCCAAGCCATATTTTTTTAGGAACATTACTGTAAGCCAATCCCCATTGTTTGTTATCAATAATGCTGGCAGGTGCTATGTATTGAATGGATATGCCCGTCAGGCCAATCCAATTGTCAGTGGAGCTGAAGTTCGATTTCCCATGCGCATGGTTTACCGACCAGGGGTCTCCGTTATGTGCATCCCACAATACCAATTCTGTTTCATCGGGTTCGCTCGCATCTAATTCACTGTCCAGATAGTGCAATCTTATGGCTGTCCTGTCGTTGCCACCGTCAATTGCAAAAGTGTAATATCTTTTCACAGCAGTTGTCCGCCAGCTTGGTGCGCTGCCAATAACAATTTTACAAATTATCCAGGTAGGTTTAGTCGTGCCTGGGAAGTCGGTAAATGTTATGTTTGTATTTGGGTTCCCGAATGAATATGCCGTATTTCCAACGAAAGTTTGTTGACGTCTTACAATTCCGGTTACGTCACCTGTGCCGGCGGTGATGGCGTTTGTACCCATGTTCAATGTATTTGAGCCCATATCGAGTGCGCCGGTTGTAGCCGAAGCATTGGCGCTTTGAAGTAGTAAAGTTCCCCTTACTGTAAGATCGCTGGCAGATGTTACCCCGGCTGCATTGTTTATCGTCAGGTTATTGAATGTAGCAGAGCCGGTTATGGTTTGTGCTTCTGTGCCGGTGAAAGATACTGTTCCTGAGTTTGCATTGAAAGTTCCGCTGTTAATCAGATTGCCTTTCAAAGATAAAGCGTTTGAACCTGTTATGGTTAAGCTTGCTCCGTTTAAAATAGTCAGATTTTTACAAGATCCGCCTGCTGCCCCAATCACAGGCTGGTTGGCAGGGCCTGAGGGTATTGTTACGCTTACAGTGTCTGCCGGAATTTTATTATAGCACCAGTTGCTGGCCGTATTCCAGTCAGAGCTCGTACCGCCCAGCCAGATGTAATTGTTTGCAGTACAGTCATCTTCTCCAACTGCAAATGTGCTGAAAGATGTCATATCCCGGCATTCGGTGGAGTTGGCTGTTCTGGCACCGACAGTAGTTGTGGCCCAAATGTTGTTGTCGAGCTTACGAACAACAAGTGCATCGGTGTTCGGATTACCAATTTTATCTGCGTCGGCAAATGCAAAGGTTGTATTGAATGAACTGAATCCGCTGATGTTTGTGTTTGACACAGTCCAGATACGGTTAATGTATTTCGATTGGCTTAGACCTGCCGCCAATGGAGGTTGGGTTGCAGAGGTGTAAGCGTCGAGATATCCCGAACCTACAATGGTTCCTGTAAATGTAACCGAAAGTGGCGTGTAGTAGTTGGCATCTCCGATAGGGAAATTGATGGTTGGAGAAGTTGTGGTTGGGATGTGGATTCTTATATTACCATTAATATGTGAGTTGTTAGTGTTTACAGTAGTTCCTCCCAATTCAATTACAACTTTCTTGTCGTTTGTTGTAATAACTCCGTTTGCCAGAGTCAGTGTGTTTCTTACAATCAGATCATTTGTTAATGTCTGAGTTGTGTTTTGTGCTGCATTATCCCATATAAAGTTTTGGAAATTCTGGTCAAGTCCGGCAGTTATGGCTGTAGTTGTCACACCGGTTACTTTGCAGGTAGACAATATTCCATTTAATGAATTCCAGTTTGCCACAGGAATACTGCCGCCATCCATATCGTGCCAGTATGTACCGCCATTTACATTCACGCTTATGAAGTTTGGATTACCATTTATAAGAGTTCCACCAGAGTTTTTGAGTGTGCCGTATACTTGTATGTTGTAGTCGTTTGCATCACTGGCTGAATGGTTTACAGTCAAGGATCCCGAACTGTTTATATCTAATGTTCCAAATAATAAAAGTGAGTAAAATGAAACAGGTACATTTGCCGTGAGGGTTATGTTGGCAGGTATTTGAATAACGTCTGCGCCTGTAAAGACATTATCGGTTGGAAGTGCTGCTGGCGCCCAGCTGGTTCCGCCATCACTACTTTTTTCCCAGGGTGTAGTACTCCAGTCACCCGATGCAGTTGGTCTGTAAATACTTCCGTCTAAAATGGCGAAAGCCGGGGTTGTCCCATTAGCTAAGTTTTCTCCGGAAGTGCGGGCTGCGGTTACGGTAGCCGTGAGCTCATACGTGCTATTTCCGACATTCCAGGTGGATTCTAAAAATTCAATATTATTGACTATTGTTTCGTGTGTTCCGGCATTTATTGTGAAGCCGGTAAGCCCTCCGACTCTTGTGAAGGATTTATTTGATGTTAAATCAAAAGTCGTAGTGCTCAATAACCATGCGGGCACACCCTGGCTGTTTTGCGATTGCACGGTAGCCACCGAGCTGTTTACGCCTTTGTAAGGGGTAGGAGGTAGTACGGTGATAGACAATTTAGACGCACTGAATGCATCTTCACTCCCTATGGCAACAAATGCTTCCGGGCTTGTTGCATCAGGAGCAGTTCCGGGTGCGGTTACAGTGTAAGGTCCCGTTCCGCTTGCAGTTCCGGGTCCGTACCCCCAGGCAGTTCCTGTGAAAAAACCTATTTTAGGACTTAATGCTGCATTGAACAAAGTGCCGGTTTCTCCAGCATTGTACGATGGTGCAACAGTTAACGAAGTGATACCTGTGGTGCCGCACATTAAGTACCATTTGCGTTTTACGGTTTTCTCGTTTACATTTGCATTGGTCAATGCCCCATCTTCCACCCGGATGCTGAAATAATCAGAATTTCCGTTCCCGATAGCCGAGCTCGAAAAGCTAATAGGATTATAAGCCGAGTTTCCTACCGGGAAAAGGAAAACAGTTCCGCCTGTGGTAACCATTCGTTTTAATCGCCCGGTGCTACTTGTTTTTACATAGCTGGTTGAATTTCCGCCGCTAATATTTCCTATTGTTAGCGTATAAGTTCCAATGTCCAATAACCCTTTGGTTAATGTGAGGATTCCTGTAACAGTTGTGTTGATCCCCAAAGTGGAACTTCCGGTCTCGTTTATTATGAGGTTGTTGAACAAACTGTTTGTTGTACCTCCAATGATTTTTGGACCTGTTGCATTTAAAGTAATCGTTCCGGTACCCGCAGTGAAAGTTCCGTTGTTAGTCCAGTTTCCGGCTACAGAGTGATTAAAATTGCCTGTATTGAAGTTCGAATTGATAGTTACGTCTCCGGCAATGGTTAGTATACCTGTTGCGGTTTTTGTTGCTGCATTTGAAAAAGTAATATTGTTGAAACTGCTTGCGCCGATACTTTGGTTGGATATGCTTCCATTGAAGTTGATCGTAGAGCCTGTTGCATTGAAAGTTCCCGTTTTTATCCAGTTGCCACCTACGGTATGTTCATAAGCACCGGCAGTAAATGATGCGGTGGCGTCAATCTGTACATTGCCTCCAATGGCTAATCCGGTAACTCCTGTGGTGTTAGCAGTTCCGGTAATGGTAAAGTTGTTACAGATAGCCGTTGTCCCTGTTTGTAGTGTTTTTGTGCCACTTCCGCTTAAGGTTAGATTTCCATAGCTTTGAGATGAATTCAGATTGGCAATGGTTTGGCTGGTTCCTGAATATTCAGTGGTACTTGTGCAATTAATGTTATGGGTTGTGTAATTGGACGGAAATGTATTTGTTCCACCAATTTTCAGCGTGGCTCCATTGGCTATAGTGAGTGTGCCTCCTGCTGTAGCTCGGTTGATTGTAAATGTAGATAAATTCAATGTTCCGGATTTTATGTTTAAATCTCCGGCCATGCCTGTTTTATTCCCATTCAATGTTACGGAGTTTCCAGCACCCTGATCAATGATAACTCCACCTGAGCCGGAGAAGTTTGCAGGAAATTCATTATTGGATGTAGTGTAAGAGTTGGTTCCCTTGTACTGAAGAGTGGCAGCACTGCCATAGGTAGGCACACCAGTGGCTGTAGCTGTCCCTTCCATGGATAAAATACCATTAATTTTTACACTGCTTGTTGTTTTCGCTCCGCTTCCTGATAGGGTGACGTTGGTATAAGTTGGTACTGAATATACAGTTTGAGCTCCTGCATAATTATATTCAACTGTTCCGTTTGCCAGATTGATTGTTGAATAATTAACGGGAAAATTGCTGCCTGTTTGTCCTCCTGTATTGCTGCCTAATATCATTTTACCACTTACAGTTAAAGTTCCTCCACTGGAGCTGCGGTTAAATCTGGCGGTTCCAAG
>CAYSTC010000042.1:0-19648 GCA_964433885.1 uncultured Paludibacter sp.
CATCTCTCAACAACCAAATAAAATCACTCTTTACCGAGCAGGTTTCCAACTGGGAGCTTGCCCGGAAATTCTACGAAAGCCTTAACCAAGTCCGCACAAAAACATTTTCATTTGGCGACTTTGAAGTGCAGGTGCAGTTCAATCCGGCACGAATCGTATCGTCGGGGGCTAAAATGGATGCTAAAACCATTGCTGAGCGCAAGTGCTTCCTATGTACGGAAAACCGCCCGGCCGAACAACAAAGTGTGGAAATGGGCGACTACCTTATTCTGGTAAACCCCTTCCCTATTTTTCCCGAACATTTCACCATTCCGCGCAAAGAACATATCGACCAGCAAATAAAACCATTTTTCAGCGACATGCTTCACCTTGCCAAAGCGCTGGATAATTATTTGATATTCTACAATGGGCCTAAATGTGGCGCTTCGGCTCCCGACCACATGCATTTTCAGGCCGGCACAAAAGATTATCTGCCTTTGGTAAACGATTACAAACGACTGAAAAATACGCACGCCAATCTGTTGGTATCGACCGAAACAACGCAGCTCTTCACTTTTGACAATTATATGCGGACGGTTTATTGCATCGAATCCAACAATATTGAAAGTGCTACAGATTCTTTCGAAAAACTTTATTCACACTTCCAGACAGCAGAGGAAATTGAACCTTTAATGAATATCGTTTGTACCTACGAAAATGGCAAATGGTTCACGTTTGTCCTCCCGCGCAAGGCTTTCCGACCGTGGCAATACACAGCCGAGGACGACCAACAGCTTATGATTAGTCCGGCCACAGTGGAGATGTGCGGAATCTTCATTACGCCTATCGAGAGCCATTTTGAGCGAATAACCAGAGAAGATATCGAAAGCATACTGGAGCAAGTGAGTATTTAGTCTACCGCAAAATCGGAGCATTAAACTTCGACATAGAAGCTCCATACTTCGACAACAAGGTAAAATACTAAGATAACGAAGTTCAGAACGTCTATATAGAAGTAATAAGCTTCGATTTAAAATACAAAAACTAAGACTATTGTCCTATAAACTAATATAACAAAGTACAAAACTAAAACAACAGTATAAAAAACTAGTATAAAGGAGTATTAAACTTCGATAATTATATATTTTATATAAATAATTCTCTATATTTGCACCATATTAGATATAAAGATAAACTTATGGACGATAAACTACAATCAACAAACGCTTATCCACATAATGGCAATATACTTCGTGATTACTTTAAACTCCACGGTGTAAATAAAGCGGAATTAGCACGCCGGATATCCGTAGCGAGCTCTACAGTCCAGCAGTATCTCGACAGCCAGTCGTTGCAACTGGGCATTTTGTGGAAAATAAGTATTGCATTGAAACATAATTTTGTGGCCGAGCTAGGTGAAAAACTTCAGGTTGATTATACAACACAGCGCGAAACCGAACTCCAACAACAAATTAAAGATTTGCAGAGCGAACTTGAGAAAACAAAGTTTGAGCTTTCTATTTATAAAAATATTGTGGGGAAATAATCAATCTCATTTATGAAATACAAAATCCTTTTTCTTTCATTTATATTATCGTGCACAAGCATGTTTGCCCAAAAGGCGGTGACATTTTCGTCCATCGACAACACCATGCTTCAAATCCCTGATTCGTGCACCAAATCGACACAAAGCATAGCCCGCTATATCAATTCGAGGTTTATAACCCAAAACGACAGGGCACGGGCAGCGTTTTACTGGGTAACCCGAAACATTCAGTACGATGTAAAAAACATGTATACCATCAATTTTTACGAAAGTGAAACTGAAATTATCGACAAAGTGTTGGCAACCCGAAAAGGAGTTTGCATGAGTTATGCCGCTTTATTTACCGACATTGCAACTAAAACTGGTATCAGAGCCTATCGCGTTGAAGGGTATACACGCCAAAATGGTTTTACCGATTATGTTCCTCATGCCTGGGTAGCTGCCCGCATTGATGCGAACTGGTACCTGTTCGACCCTACCTGGGCAGCAGGTTATCTGTCGAATTCAAAATTCGTCAGTCAACTGAATAATGCTTACTGGAAAACAAAACCGGAGGAAATGATAAAGTCGCACATGCCCTTCGACCCGCTTTGGCAGTTGCTTAATTACACGGTAACTAATGCCGAATTCAATCAGGGCAAAACAACAATAAACACGAAAAAGAGCCTTTTCAATTTCAACGATTCCATTGCCGCATACGAAAAGCAAAGCGAAATAGAGCGACTGGTTTCTTTCACCGCCAGGCTTGAGAAAAACGGAATATCAAACTCATTGCTTTTCGACAGATACCAATACAACAAGCGCGAAATTGATTATTTAAGGAGTAAGCAATTTACCGATTTATATAACAAAGCCATAAATGATATGAATGATGGTGTAAATGCCCTGAATGAATTTATCAATTACCGCAACAGGCAGTTTATCCCCGCAAAACCGGATCCGGAATTAAAACTTATGCTGGAAAATATTGAAACCAAGTTTGCTAATTCTAAACTATCGCTTGACCAAATTAAGAGTCCGGACGCAAATGCAAAGATATCAGTCGACCAACTAAACCATTCAATTGAAGAAGCTACCAGAAATCTTACCGAACAAAAAAAGTTTCTGACAAAATATCTTTCTACTTCCAAAATATTTCGAAAATCAATGTTTTACAAATACAGTTGGATGGGAATTCCATTAAATTAAGTCAAATGAAAAAAAAAGAACCAATTATTCAGGTAGGCATTTTATCGGCCTCGGAAATTCGTTTTGTACTGAATGGACATTTTAAAGCTTCAAACGATCGGTTTTATACCGGGAAAAAAGTTGTTGTTTACCGCAAAGGAGACATTTTGTTTGATGGCAACCTATCGGAGGATCTTTCATTTGAGCCCCTGTCGGACGATTGTTCCATCGACATAAAAGATGTGGTAATTGGTATTAATTTTCACTGGCAACGACGGGAAAACCAACGCTTCAAAGGCTCTTTGAAATTCATTGTGGAAGGCGGAAAACTCACGGCAATCAACCAAATAAAGGTAGAAGACTACCTTACCAGCGTCATTTCGAGCGAGATGAGCGCCACAGCCTCCGAAGAATTGCTAAAAGCTCATGCCGTCATTTCGCGAAGTTGGTTGCTGAACCCCATCATGAACAAGAAAAAAGATACAGATCAAAACATATCTTTAATTCGCGAAGCCGACCGGATTATCAGGTGGTACGAACGCGATGCGCACAAGCGCTACGACGTTTGCGCCGATGACCATTGCCAGCGCTATCAGGGAATTACCCGTGCTTCGACCGAAACGGTTGCAAAAGCCATTGAAGCTACCCGCGGCGAAGTGCTGATGGCCGACAACAAAATCTGCGATGCCCGCTTCAGCAAGTCATGTGGCGGAATTTCGGAAGCATTCGAGAATTGCTGGGCTCCGGAACATCATTCCTATTTAATACCGGTTGTTGACAACAACGATGTTCCGTTGGGTTTTGAGTTGGATTTGACCGACGAAACAAACGCTGAGGAGTGGATCCGCCGGTCGCCGGAGGCATTTTGTAACACAACCGATAAAAATGTACTGGCTCAGGTACTAAACAACTACGATCAGGAAACAACTGATTTTTACCGCTGGAAAGTGGAATATACCCAGGAAGAACTCGCCGAACTGCTGGCACGCCGCTCGAATATCCACTTTGGGCAAATTATCGATTTAATCCCAGAAAAACGCGGAGCCTCAGGCCGCATTATCGAACTGAAAATTGTAGGTACGGAGCGTACCATGACCGTGGGCAAAGAACTGGAAATCCGCAAATGGTTATCCAACTCACATCTCTACAGTTCTGCAATTGTGGTAGATAAAGCAAATGTCGTTAACGGTATTCCGCAACATTTCACCCTCACCGGAGCCGGCTGGGGGCACGGCGTGGGTCTTTGCCAAATCGGTGCCGCCGTAATGGGAGAAAAGGGATATAAATACGACCAGATTTTGTTGCATTATTTCCGGGAAGCTGAATTGAAGAAAATATACCTATAACTATCCATTCAACTTTTCCAAAGTTTAAAACTTTGGAAAAGTTATATATAGAAACCAAACAGAATGACAAATAAACCAAAATCCCCCTGGCCCTGGATCCCAACGCTGTATTTTGCCGAAGGAATTCCGTACGTAGTAGCCATGACAGTGGCGGTGATCATGTACAAGCGTCTCGGAATTTCCAACACGGATATTGCGCTTTACACGAGCTGGCTGTATTTGCCGTGGGTGATTAAGCCTTTCTGGAGCCCATTTGTAGATATTATCAAAACCAAACGTTGGTGGATTGTGAGCATGCAATTGCTCATTGGCGCCGGATTGGCAGGTGTGGCATTTCTTATTCCCATGCCGTTTTTCTTTCAGGCAACGCTGGCAGTGCTTTGGCTTATCGCGTTCAGTTCGGCCACCCACGACATTGCCGCCGATGGCTTTTACATGCTGGCATTAGACAGTTCGCAACAATCGTTTTTTGTAGGTATTCGTAGTACGTTTTATCGGCTGGCCATGATTTCGGGGCAAGGGTTGCTGATTATTGCAGCCGGAGCGTTGGAACATTACACCGGTAATCTTCGGTTGGCGTGGAGTATCACGTTCTTTATCTTGTCCGGTTTGTTTTTGCTGTTCTTTATTTATCATCGCTTCATACTTCCCAAACCGGTTGCTGACACTACAAAAGCTGACGATAATGCAAAAGCTATTTTCAGGGAATTCGGTCTTACTTTCGCCTCTTTTTTCCAGAAAAAAGGAATTGGTCTTGCCATTGCGTTTATGCTTCTTTACCGCCTGGGTGAGGCCATGTTAGTCAAAATGGCATCACCTTTTCTGTTAGACACACGAGCAGTTGGAGGTTTAGGGCTCAGCACCGAGCAGGTTGGGCTGGTGTATGGAACAGTAGGCATTATTGCACTTACACTCGGGGGAATCGTTGGGGGAATTGCCGCCTCCCGCCGGGGTTTGAAATACTGGATCTGGCCCATGGCACTGAGCATTACACTTCCGCATTTAGCTTATGTGTATTTGTCGTGGTTTATGCCCACAAACTTCTGGCTCATAAACACAGCCGTTGCCATAGAGCAATTTGGTTACGGGTTTGGATTTACCGCTTACATGCTGTACCTGATTTATTTTGCGGACGGCGAACATAAAACGGCACACTACGCTATGTGTACAGGCTTTATGGCGTTGGGCATGATGCTTCCGGGAATGGTGGCAGGCTGGCTGCAGGATCAGATTGGCTATCAGCATTTCTTTATCTGGATAATGGTTTTGGCCATTCCAACGCTGGCAGTGATTCCGTTTTTGAAGATTGACAGGGAGTTTGGAAAGAAAAAGACACAATGATGTGATAATGTGATGATGTGTTGATTATAAGAATTGTCACATTTTCTTTACCTTTGCAGCTCAAAACAAATTATTATAATGAAAATTCTTGTTCTTGGTGCCGGAAAAATGGGCACATTCCTTACCGACGTGATGTGCATTAATCACGAAGTAGCACTTTTCGATACTGATCCAAAGCGTCTGCGTTTTGTGTTCAATACCCTGCGCATGACCGAATACGATGAAATCAGTGAGTTTGAACCGGAGTTGGTTATCAACTGCGTAACACTAAAATATACCATTGATGCTTTTCAAAAAGTATTGCCTTATCTGCCTAAAAACTGTATTATTTCCGATATTGCTTCCGTAAAGACAGGCATTCAGGAGTACTACGAAAGCACGGGCATGCGTTACGTTTCCACCCACCCCATGTTCGGTCCAACCTTTGCCACGCTTGATAACCTCAGCACGCAAAGCGCCATTATCATTTCGGAATCGGACCACATGGGCAAGGCATTTTTCAAAGATTTATACGGCTCATTGCGCCTGAAAATCTTTGAATATACTTTTGAAGAACACGACGAAACCATTGCTTACTCATTATCCATCCCCTTTGCCTCAACACTGGTTTTTGCTTCGGTAATGATACCTCAGGAAGCTCCGGGAACAACTTTCAAACGCCACATGGACATTGCCAAAGGCTTATTGAGCGAAGACGATTACCTGTTGACTGAAATTCTTTTCAACCCGCACACGCATAATCAGGTAGAAAAAATCCGCGCCGAACTGAAAACATTGATGGAAATCATAGATGATAAAGACACCGAGCGCATGCAAGCCTTCTTAAAAATGGTACGAAAAAATATTGAATAAGCTGAAATTTATTAATCCCGCTTAAGAAATATTTAAAACAAATCTTTTATTTTTGTAGCATTGAAATCACTTTTAAAAAGATTACAAAATGGAAACAAAAGAAATCGTATTGGATGCCATGAAAAAAGCGGGTGCACCCGTTAACGCAGGAAAATTAGTTGAACTTACCGGTCTTGATCGCAAAGAAGTAGACAAAGCCATGAAAGCTTTGAAAACAGAAGGCGCCATCGTTTCACCTAAAGTTTGCTTTTGGCAACCAGCTTAAACAAAGACATCACAATAACAGCCGTTTCGCATTCATTTGCAAAACGGCTGTTATTATTTATATCAATTTGGCTGATTAATGAACCGAAAGCGGTTTCCCTTTTTCACCCATGAAAAATGCAATCAGCACAACATCATCCTTACCGTTATTTTCTCCATTATGAAGCGTATTTATCACTTCGGAGAAAGATGAACCTTTGGGAAACTGAAGTGCCTTTTTATTTTCCACCTCCACAGTCAATGTACCTTGCAACACATAAGCAAAAACCGGAAAAGTGTGTTTATGCCACCCTGTTGATTTGCCGGGAGGAATAGTCACCTTCACGATAGAGACTTCATCATTCTCAAATTGCGGATAAACAATTTTCTGACCAATAGAAGTAGTATCGGTTTTCAGGACAGGTTCCAAAACAACACCTTTGTTATATTGCGATTTCGCTAAGAAACAAAAGCCGAATACAACCAGAAGCAAAATATATTTTTTCATTATCAATTATTATGTATCCTGATTCAAAATCTTTAATCCAAATCAATGTGTTCTGCCCGAATTTCTTCATTCAGAAAAATAGAAGCTGAGGACGCAAATTTCTCGACCGATTCGGTGGTAAAATACCGCATGGAGCCATTTTTAGTACATTTTTCATCCATTTCGGGATGGCGGCGGAGATAATCTACCAGGCTGGCAGCCACAATTTCGCCCTGGGAAACCACCCGAATGGTATCTGGCAATAATGATTTTATCTTTTCTTCCAACAACGGGTAATGGGTACATCCAAGCATAACCGTATCAATATCAGAGTCGGCAGCGAGTAATTGAGCTACATTTTTTCGAATAAAATAATCAGCTCCTTCGGAGTTATGCTCGTTATTTTCAATCAACGGAACCCACATCGGGCAAGCCTCGGAAACCACAACAATGCCTTCGTGCAATTTGGCAATTTCGAGCGGATACGAATTGGACTGAACAGTTCCCAGCGTGGCCAATAACCCAATGTGCTTGGTTTTGGTCATTGCTCCAACAGCCTCTACGGTAGGACGAATTACGCCCAACACCCTGCGATTGGGGTCGATGTGAGGTAAATCGCGTTGCTGAATGCTGCGCAAAGCTTTGGCCGAAGCAGTATTGCAAGCCAAAACGACCAACTGGCAGCCCATTTCGAAGAGGCGCATAACACACTCCAGCGTAAATTTGTACACCACATCAAACGAACGCGTTCCGTAAGGAGTGCGGGCATTGTCGCCCAGGTATATGTAATCGTAACCGGGAAGTTCGGCACGGATTTTTTCGAGAATGGTTAGCCCGCCATAACCCGAATCGAAAATGCCGATAGGCCCGGGAGCATCAGATAAAACAGTATTCTTTTCCATTTTATATCGCGTTCTGAGTTTCTTTTTTTGCTTCCTGATTGACAGCTCGTTGCTCCTGATTGTGATCAACCCGCTCAATCCAGCCATCATTCGAAATTTGTATTACATCCACCATTTCAGGAAAATCAGCTTTTGTCAGATTCTGAATGGTTGAAATAGCCCGGCGTCGGTTATCGTACCTCGGTGGCTGATACTTTTGCTGAAACGTAGGTATAATCTGCGCTTTGAGAAACTCACCTTTCCCATTGGTGTAAATATGAAACAACGGTGCGATGCCGCACTGGCCAGCCACACTCACACAACTGTAGGTACAGAAATTTCCCATACTATAGGTGATAAAACGGTTTTTATATACCTCCACCGAACGTGTCACATGCGGTCCGTGGCCAAGCAACAGATCGGCACCGGCATCAATCATTTTGTGAGCAAATTCGTACACGTTTCCACGATCTTCGCCAATATAAAATTCTTTTTCGCGGGTTACATTTTGTCCCTTTACTCCTTCCGCCCCGGCATGAAACGAAACAATAACCACATCCGAAATGGAATCCAGGTAATGCACAACCCGCTTTGCTTTGCGAACATCTTTTATACTCAATGTTCCGGCATTGGGAGCAAAAGCACAAAAGCCATACTTCACACCATCTCGTGTAAATGTATCAACCGGGCATTCGGACAATCCGGCAAAACGGATTCCCTGGCTGCGAAGACTTCGTTTAGTCGACTTGCGACCTACGTACCCGAAATCGTTCAGGTGATTATTAGCCAGACTCAGCATATCAAATCCTGCATTTTTAAGCGTAGCAGAATACGAGGTCGGCATAGCAAAAAAGTAACAACGACCATCCGTAGTACATTCTTTTACCTGCGACAAATCATCCGTCAATGTACCTTCCAGGTTTCCAAAACTAACATCTGCATTCTGCAAATACCGTTGCAGCGGTTTGAACAGCTTAAGTGCATTGTATTTCGGCAAAAAAGAACTGTCAGGATAAGCTGTACCCAGCATTATGTCGCCCACAGCAGCAATTTTGATTGTATCTTTGATTTGAGCCGAAGCTCCAAGCGATAAAATCAAACAGCCTAAACAAAGTAATTTCTTCTTTCGCATCGGCCCGTTAATCAAACATTTGTCCTGAATTGGCACTCATCTGAATCATCCGATCGTAATCTGCAGGCGACAAATCCAGATAGTAGTAGTTGGCCGGATTCATAATCTCGCCCCGTAAATGCACTTCGTAGTGAAGGTGCGGCCCGGTAGATTTTCCGGTACTTCCCACCAATCCAATCACTTCGCCACGCTTCACAGTCTTGCCAACACTCGTTTTGATAGCACTCATGTGACCATACAGCGTCACATAGCCGTAACCGTGATTTATTTCAACGCAATTCCCATAACCCTGTTTCCAACCGGCACTCATAATTGTTCCGTTAGCAGTAGCGTAAATTGGCGTTCCCGTAGGAGCTGTAAAGTCCATCCCTGCATGGAATCGGCGGGTGTGATAAACCGGGTCGATACGCCAGCCGTAACCCGAAGCCATATATTTCAGGTTTTTATTTGCCACTGGCTGAATAGCCGGCAAACAAAGAAGCATAGCATCTTTATTTTTAGTAAGAATAACCAAATCGTCGAATGATTTAGATTGGATATAAAGCTGTTTTTTCAACTCATTCAACTTTTTGGTAGTAGCAACCACCACTTCGGAATTGGTCATATCCAGCAATTGCTGGTAGTATTGCGTGTTTGCAGAGGTTCCTTTACGCACCGAAAGTGGAATGGGATCGGCCTGGAAAACCACGCGATACATATTATCATCCCGTTGTTGAATGTCTGTAAGCACGGTCTGCATCTCGTCAAACTGGCGCTCGAGCACCTTATACTGCGCCTGCATATTACGTTTCTCTTCATTCAGCTGCTTTTCTTCGGGCGACTGAACGGTGGAAACAAAAATAAAGAAAAAGATTACTCCCAACGAAAGACCCGAGAGGGCATGGATCATGAACTGTTTTAGCCAGTGGGTTATGGTATGCTCAATCTGCTCGTAACTGAGAGTTTCGGGATTGAAGTGGAATTTTTTCTTTGCCATAAAGGATTTTTTGTGCTGCATATAAAAAAACGAAATATACAGCCTGAAATTTGAGAAAATGAAAGTCAATCAACCGTTTCTGATAGAAAATCAACAAGTCATCACAATTTTTATATCAACAATTGCTGCAAAAATAATAAATTTGAGCTACTTTTGCAGTCTTTATTTGAGATTATTAACCCTAATAAGGTTATTTGCCTTAAGGACGTTATTAGCTGTACAATTATTAATAGTTATTTGCCCTTCGGGCTTTATCAACTCTTAAAGAATATAACTTTCAATAATGCGCAGTTAATATCCGGATATAACGCGAAGCGAATAACATGCAAAGCATAATAATGCAGAGCGAATACCACGAAGTAAATAACAATAGACATAAAAAAATGACTTCACAAGAAATTCGTCAATCTTTTCTCGATTTTTTTGCATCGAAAGACCACAAAATTGTTCCGTCGGCACCCATGGTAATCAAAGATGATCCTACCCTCATGTTCACCAACGCCGGGATGAATCAATTCAAAAACATTATTCTGGGTAACGACCCGATTAAATATGCCCGTGTAGCCGACTCGCAAAAATGTCTGCGGGTAAGCGGAAAACACAACGATTTGGAAGAAGTTGGACATGACACCTACCATCATACCATGTTCGAGATGTTGGGTAACTGGTCGTTTGGCGATTATTTTAAAAAAGAAGCCATTGAATGGGCCTGGGAATACCTCACCGAAGTCCTCAAACTGGATAAAGACCGTTTGTATGTAACCGTTTTCGAAGGATATGCTCCTGAAGGACTGGAACGTGACAACGAGGCTGCTGCTATTTGGGCTCAGTTTTTACCCGAACATCGCATTATCAACGGAAACAAAAAAGATAATTTCTGGGAAATGGGCGATACCGGTCCTTGCGGTCCCTGCTCCGAAATACATATCGACATCCGCGACAACGACGAACGTGCCAAAATTGATGGACTGACACTCGTAAACGGAAGTCACCCACAGGTTATTGAAATCTGGAACAACGTATTCATGCAATATAACCGCAAAGCTGACGGCTCACTCGAAGGCCTTCCTGCCAAAGTAATTGATACCGGTATGGGCTTCGAACGGTTGTGTATGGCTATGCAAGGTGTTCAATCCAACTACGACACTGACGTTTTCACTCCTATCATTGCTGAAATTGGCCGCGTATGCGGTGCTGAATACGGCAAAAACGAAAAAGTAGATATCGCCATGCGCGTTATTGCCGACCATATCCGTACCATTGCATTTTCGATAACTGATGGTCAGTTGCCATCGAATGCCAAAGCCGGTTATGTAATCCGTCGTATTTTGCGCCGTGCCGTTCGTTACGGATATACTTTCCTGGGCCAACGCCACGCGTTTATGTATAAACTTATCAACGTATTGAGCGAAAACATGGGCAAGGCTTACCCTGAACTGGTTGCACAAAAATCGTTAATCGAAAAAGTTATCAAAGAAGAGGAAGAGTCGTTCCTGCGCACACTGGAAACCGGCATCAAATTGCTCGACAAAGTAATGGCCGATTCTAAAGCTGCTGCTAAAACAGAAATTGAAGGCAAAGTAGCCTTTACACTTTACGACACTTTTGGATTTCCATTGGACTTGACCGAATTGATTTTGCGTGAAAATAATTTCACAGTAAATATCGAGGAGTTCAACGCAGAAATGCAGAAACAAAAAGAACGTGCCCGTAACGCAGCAGCTGTGGAAACCGGCGATTGGGTAACTGTTCGTGAAGGTGACAGCGAGTTTGTGGGTTACGACTTTACAACTGCCGACACCGAGATTTTGCGCTACCGCAAAGTAAAACAAAAGAATCAGGAATTCTACCAGATTGTGCTTTCCAAAACACCATTCTATGCCGAAATGGGTGGTCAGGTAGGCGATTGCGGAACATTGGTTTCTGATGATGAAACAATTGAAATTCTGGACACAAAAAAAGAAAATAATTTAGCTGTTCATATTGCCAAACAGCTTCCATCTGACGTTACAGCCGCATTTACAGCTAAAATTGATGCCGAAAAACGCAAAGCAACCGAATGCAACCACTCGGCTACGCACCTGCTTCACGAAGCATTGCGCGAAGTGCTGGGAACTCATGTTGAACAAAAAGGTTCGTACGTAAGCCCAGAGGCATTGCGTTTCGACTTTTCGCATTTCCAAAAAATGACGAAAGAAGAAATTCGCGCTGTAGAGGCTATTGCCAACCGCAAAATTCGAGAAAACTACGCACTGAATGAAATGCGCGAAACTCCGATTGCCGAAGCACAAGCCATGGGCGCTATGGCATTGTTTGGCGAAAAATACGGCGAAACAGTCCGCGTGATTCAGTTTGGAACTTCTACCGAGCTTTGCGGGGGAACACACGTGCAGGCTACCGGTGAAATCGGATTGGTGCGCATTACAGCCGAAACTTCCATTGCCGCGGGTATCCGCCGTATCGAAGCCATATCGGCCAAGGGTGTGGAAAAACTGCTCGATGCTCAGCAAGACACATTGAGCGAAGCCAAAGAATTGCTCAACAATACACCTGATTTATTGAACGCCATAAAAAAAGCACAGGACGAAAACAGCGAATTGAAAAAACAGGTTGAAGCATTTATGCACGAAAAAATCATGTCGTTGCGCAACAGCCTGTTGGGTGAAGCTACTGAGGTGAACGGTGTAAAAGTTATCAGCCACGAAGGTAACCTGACTGCCGACCAGGTAAAAACACTTGCTTTCCAAATCCGCAACGTGCAAGCCGAAAAGCTATTCTTTGTAGCCGGATGCGTGGCGGACGGCAAACCTTCGCTAACAGTACTGCTGAGCGACGATTTAGTAGCCGGTGGATTGAATGCCATAAACATTGCCCGCGATGCCGCTAAAGAGATCCAGGGCGGCGGTGGCGGACAACCTTTCTTTGCTTCGGCAGGAGGTAAAAATGCCGCCGGAATTAAGCAAGCCATAGCTAAAGCGTTAGAATCTATCAAGTAATATATCAGGGGGGTTCCCCAAGTTTTCAACAAATTTTATACTGACGGAATGATGTTGAGTCATTTCGTCAGTATTTTTATTTCTCAAATCTAATATCCGTTTTCATTTAAAATCATGCAAAAGAAATTTCTGGCTTTATTCATTCTGGCTATTTTCTTACATCCGGGGACTTTTGCAGCGCGTCATCGCAGCCATCGCAATCATCGGACACACCGAAGCCATCATCACACACACAATAAACCAAAACAGACAACTCCAGAAGTAACTTTAAGTTACGTGGAAACACTTGAACATCCCTGGGGAATTGACATTTCGCATTACCAGACGGACATCGACTGGATTAAACTGGGACAACAAAAACCTAATTTCATTTTTCTGAAAGCCACCGAAGGTGCTACCATACAGGATCAGAAATACGAAGAATATTACCATCAGATAGGCAAACTGAATATTCCGGTGGGATCGTACCATTTTTTCAGCTACAAGACCCCGGGCGAAGATCAGGCCAAGAACTTTTTAGCTACCGTAAAACGGAAACAAGGCGATTTGCCGCTGGTACTTGATGCCGAATACACCCGGAGCATGCCCGGGGCCGACACGGTAAAAAAAGAGTTGCTCACATTCATCAACCTGATTTATCAGGCAATGGGAAGCTACCCGATGATTTATTGCAACTATAAATACTATCAGGCCTATTTAAAAGAGATTCTCCCCGAAAATTGCAAACTCTGGATAGTGGATTATCAAGGCAAGCCCAATTGCGACTGGACGTTCTGGCAAACCACCAACCGCTTCAGACACGAAGCTATTAAAGGGCACGTAGACCTGAATCTGTTTAATGGCACCAAGAGTAATTTGCAAAGCCTGCTGTTTTAATACACAAACCATAATAGAACATTGTAATCCAACGTCAAATCTGATTTGCAAAAAGATAACGTGAAACGAAAATTTCTATACATTAGTATTCTAATGCTGGTTATCCAGTCGTGTTCGGTAACTACTACTTTTTTTAGCCGGAAGCCGAAAGAAGAGCCCAAGGAGCCGGAAAAAATATGGGGACTTGACATTTCGCACTATCAGGAAATTGTGGACTGGAATAAGATCGTGGAACATGAGCCGGGTTTTATTTTTGTAAAAGCCACTGAAGGCAGCACCCTTCAGGACCCCAAATACCTGGAATACTACAAATCGATTCGCAAACTGGGTATTCCGGTGGGTTCGTATCATTTTTTTACATACAAAACTTCCGGCAAGGACCAGGCGAAGAATTTTCTGGCTACCGCAAAATTCCAACGGGGCGATTTGCCGTTGGTGCTCGATGCCGAATTTGCAAAGACAATGCCCGGAGCCGGCATTGTAAAAAGAGAACTACTGGATTTCATGAAGGTTATTTTCGACAAAACCGGACTTTACCCCATCGTTTATTGCCCTTATAAATACTATGAAAGCTACCTGAAAGACTGCCTTCCTCCAAAATGCAAACTTTGGATTGTTGACTATAAAGGCGCACCGGATTGCGAATGGACATTCTGGCAAACGACTGAGAAATACAAAGTAGCGGGCATCAGAGGGTATGTTGATTTTAACCTGTTCTTTGGTTCGAAAAAGAATTTGAAAAGCCTTTTATACTGATATCCGAATGAATAAAACATACAAAACCATACTCATTCTTTTAGTCATACTTGTCTCGCTTTGGGTGTTTGCTGGTAACCTGCACAACATAACTTTTGGCAAGGTAAAGGCAGAGGGCAAAATATGGGGCATCGATGTATCGCACCACCAAAGCACCATCGACTGGGAAGAGCTGCAAAAACAAAAACCGCATTTCATTTTTCTGAAAGCAACCGAAGGATCGTCGCGGCAGGACACCAAATATCACTGCAATTACAAAGAGGCCCGTAAACTGGGTATAATTGTAGGCTCCTACCACTTCTTTTCATACAAGAGTTGTGGCAAAGATCAGGCTAAAAACTTCTTATCAAACGTAAAATACCAACGGGGAGACTTGCCGCTGGTGCTCGATGCTGAATTTGCCAGAACGATACCAGCCAGGAGAGTAGTAACCAACGAACTTATTACTTTTATCAATATCGTATTCAACAGAACCGGACGCTACCCCATAATTTACTGCGACTACGACTACTACGAGCTTTACCTCAAAGAACACCTGCAGGGCAAATGCAAGCTATGGATTGTGGATTACAAAAACAGACCGAACTGCAAATGGACTTTCTGGCAAACCACCGACCAGTTTAAAATGGCCGGCATAAAAGGGAAAGTGGATTTCAACCTGTTCAACGGCTCCAGAGAAAAGCTGGAGGACTTATTATTTTAAGTCCCGCAGCTATAAAAAATGAATCTTCATTACCTAAAAATTCAAAACCCCATTGAACGTTTTCATACGTTCAATGGGGTTTGTTTTTTTCTAAAGCCAGGATTATTCCTCCAGCTTCTCCAGCAACAGTTTTACCCCTTTTTCCACATCCTGGGTTTCTTCCAGCGCTTTGATAAAAGCCGAGCCAATAATGGCACCAGAAGAATAACGGTTTACCATGTCGCGTGTAGATTTGTTGGAAATGCCAAAACCGATCAACCGTGGATTCTTCAGGTTCATGGCATTAATACGGTTGAAATAGTCTACTTTGCTATCGAACGAATTTTGCGTTCCTGTAACCGCTGCCGACGACACCATGTAGATAAATCCGTTGGTATGGCTGTCGATTTCACGAATACGCTCTTCCGAGGTTTCAGGCGTAATCAAGAAGATAAATTCCAGTCCGTAACGCTCGGCTATTTCCTTGTATTCGGTCAGAAAATCAGCCATAGGCAGGTCCGGGATAATCATGCCGTCCACTCCTACCCGATGGCATTCCTTGCAGAAATTCTCGAAGCCAAACTGCATAATCGGATTCAGGTAGCCCATCATGATAAGCGGGATGTGAATCTCAGCACGTACGGCTGTAAGTTGCTCAAATAATTTACGAATGCTCATGCCGTTTTGCAAAGCCTGCTGGCTGCTATTCTGAATCACAACGCCGTCGGCCATTGGATCCGAAAACGGCACACCCACTTCCACCAGATCCACGCCGTTTGCCTGCAAGCAGCGTAGTGTTGGCAAGGTATCTACCAGTTTCGGGAAACCGGCCGTAAAATATACCGAAAGGATATTTTGCTTCTTTTGTTCAAATAATTTATTAATTCTGTTCATATTGTTGAATTTCGTAGGGACAGGTTGTGAGCTGTCCTGATATGTTATTTTTCAGACAATGGACAGGTCGCGACCTGCCCCTACCGTAATTGTTGTATAAATTCATTTAATAATGCCGCATTCTTTTCACCCGGTTTCACCTCAAATTTACTGTTCAGATCTATGCCTGCCAGTTTCGGGTGGACAATTTTCAGAATTGCTTCGGCATCGTCGGCGGCAATGCCACCACTCAGCAAAAACGGGGTTTCGCCAACATATTCGTTCAGCATTTCCCAATTAAACTTCACTCCCGAACCACCATAAGCATCTGTTTTTGTATCGAAAAGAAAATAGTCACATGCACCTTCGTAAGCCTTGGTCACTTTAAAATTATACGCCTCTGCAATCGGGAACGCTTTTATCACCATAAAACCAGCCTTACGAAGCTCCGCACACATTTTCACCATCTCCGTCCCGTGTAACTGCACGCCATCCAGATCGTACTTAGTGGCAATAGTCAGGACATCTTCCAAATCTTCGTTCACAAACACACCAATTTTCTTTATCGACTTTGGCAAAGCATCCAGCGTAGCCATATCCAACGGCTCGGCGTATCGTGGTGATTTTGGATAGAAAATAAATCCCATCATATCAGGTTGCAATGCTGCAACTGCAAGAATATTTACAGGGATTTTCATCCCGCAGATTTTAATTTTCATGTTGTGTCTTTTGTTAGAGACGCAAGGCCTTGCGTCTCTACTGTAAATTTACTATAAACTTTGCCAATGCTTCTGCCGGATTTTCTTCTTTCATAAAGTTCTCACCCATTAGAAAACCACGGTAACCAGCTTTGCGAAGTTCTTTTACGGTTTCAGTTTTTGAAATGCCGCTTTCGCTGACTTTTACGAATCTATCCGGAATCAGCGCAGCCAAATCAAACGAAGTCTGAATGCTTTGTTCGAAGGTTTTCAGGTTGCGATTGTTTACCCCGAGCATATCCACGTAATCGTTGGCATGGCCAATTTCTTCTTCGTTGTGCACTTCGAGCAACACTTCCAATCCCAACTCGTGTGCCTTGCGGGCCAGCTCGAAAGTTTTTTCCACAGTCAAAGCCGCAGCAATAAGCAACACCACATCGGCTCCCATGGCTTTGGCTTCGTAAAGCTGATATTCGTCAATCACAAAATCCTTGCGCAAAATGGGGCATGCCACCTGCGGACGTGCCACCATTAAATCTAGCGGAGTTCCACCAAAATACTGCAAATCGGTGAGAATTGAAATTCCCGAAGCACCTGCAGCACTGTAGCCCGCTGTCACGTCCACCACATCGGCATCTTCATGAATCCAACCCAGCGAAGGCGATTTCCTTTTAAACTCAGAAATGATTCCCGACTCTGAATTTAGCAAACTTTGCTTCAACGACAAGCATTTGCGCGAAAAAGCCGGTGCTTTTTCCAGGTCGGAAATGGAAAGCCTCTGTTTACTTTCGGCCACTTCCACTTTCTTGCTTTCTATTATTTTATCTAGTATTGTCATAATGTTGTTCAAAACCCTGAAAGGGTTTAATTTGAATAACCGTGGGTGCAACCCACGGACACTGCTAAACTCCTGACTCAAACCCAGAGGGGTTGAACTCTTTATTTATTATTCAACCCCTTCAGGGTTGCTTTGCTTCTACTTTATTCCGTGGGTTTCACCCACGGTTATTCACATTCAGCCACTTCGTGGCTAAAATTACTTATATATCTCCACAAACTTCTCAAACGCCTTTTTCGCATGGCCGCTTTCGAGCGATTCGGTAGCTTCGGCTTTGCATTGTTCGAGCGGCTTGTACGAACTGCGCGTCTGAATGGCAAAAGCTGTATTGATAATTACAGCATTACGCTGCGCTTCGGTGGCTTTGTTATCCAGCACATTTATAAATATCTGAGCCGCATCCTCCACCGTGTTTCCGCCCCAGAGTTCTTCCTGTTTCAGCCGTCTGAAACCAAGTTCTTCCGGCGTATAAACAAATTCGCCCAGGTTATTGGACACTTTGCAGGTATCGGTCAACGAAATTTCGTCATATCCATCCAGCGAGTGAACCACCGAATACTGGCAGCCCAAATTCTGGTAAATATAATTATAAAGTCGCATCATTTTCAAATCGTACACACCCAGGCACTGATAATTTGGTCGTGCCGGGCTGATAAGGGGCCCAAGCACATTGAAAAACGTGCGGACACCAAGGCTTTTTCGCACCGGAGCCACGTTTTTCATGGCCGGGTTGCAAAAAGGCGCATGCAAATAGGCAAAACCCGCTTCGTCCAACGAACGCTTGATAATATCTGTATCGGTGGTAAATTTTGCACCGTAATACTCCAACACATTCGACGAACCACTTACCGAAGTGGCTCCGTAATTTCCATGCTTAGCCACTTTGTAGCCGGCTCCGGCCACCGCAAAACAGCTGCATGTGGATATATTAAAGGTGTTTTTACCATCACCGCCCGTTCCTACAATATCCAACGGGTCGAACTCCGACAAATCTATCTGTACAGCCGTGTTTAGCAATGCATCCCGAAAGCCGATAACTTCTTCCAGCTCAATACTACGCATAAGATACACCGAAATAAACGCTGCAATCTGCGATTCGTTGTATTTCCCGCCGGCCATATTAGCCATAACCTCAGCGGCTTCTTCGCGCGTTAGCGACTGGTGATCAAACAATCTGTTTAATATTTGTTTCATAAATATGTTTTTTATAGAATGCAATCTCAACTTATTAGAATACGATCTTCCATTTGCAGAATGGCATCTTTCTTGTGCGGAATGACGTCTGACAAACGCAGAATGCTATCTGTCAAATATAGAATGACATCTGTCTTTCACAGAATGACGCCTGACAAACGTAGAATGACATCTGTCGAGCTCAGAATAACACCTGACAAGTATAGAATGCAATCTTTCATTTCAAAGATTTATAACCTCACTTTTCCAAAGTTTAAAACTTTGGAAAAGTTGAATGAATCGTTCTAAGCTTCCAACCAATTTTTCAACATCTCTTCCCCTCTGGGAGTCAGAACCGATTCCGGATGAAACTGAACGCCACGTACATCATAGATTTTGTGTGCCAGGGCCATAATCATGCCTTCTTCGTCAACAGCCGTAATGGTCAGGCATTCGGGCAGAGTCGATTTCTCGGCCGCCCATGAGTGGTAGCGCCCGACTTCCAGTTGTTTGGGAAGTCCGTTGAACAACACATCGTCAGCCACTACATCCACCACCGAACTAATGCCGTGGTGAACCTCAGAAAGGTTGATCAATGTTCCGCCAAACGCCTCAGCAATGGCTTGTTCGCCCAGGCAAACTCCCAAAATCGGTTTGGTGGGTGCATAGGTTTTGATAACATCCAGTAGAATGCCCGATTCCGACGGCACTCCAGGCCCCGGCGACAGGATTATTTTATCAAATCGTGCAATATCTTCCAATGCTATCTGGTCGTTGCGATGCACTTCCAAATCGGTGTATCCCAA
>CAYSTC010000043.1:0-18822 GCA_964433885.1 uncultured Paludibacter sp.
AGTACCTTAAAACGCAAGCAGCCGGTTGAAATCAATTTTCAACCGGCTGCTTCTGTATGTTGCTGACAGATTATTTTTTCTTTTCCTTTTCGTTACCAAAAAGCTTGTTCACAACGCTATTCACCACGTACATTTGCTCCACACGCAGCAGGGTTTGCGGTGTTGGCAGCATGGAAAGCGCCTGCGGCAGGAAATTCAGCTGGCTTACTTCCACGGTGGCTACTCCCTGGCGGATAATATCCAGTGTTTTGGCAGCAGAATACGACAGGTCTATCATCAGGCGTTTGGTGAACGGACCGCGGTCGGTAACTTTTACAATCACCATTTGGTCATTTTTCGGGTTTCGCACACGCAAATATGTTCCGAGCGGGTATGTTTTATGCGCGCAAGTCAGGCTGTCCGGGTGGTATCGACTGCCATCCGTGGTTTTACGGCCTTGCAATTTCTTGCTGTAATAAGTCGCGCTGCCTTGTTCCTGCCCGCAAACAAATGTCAGGGCAGAGAAGAGAACCAGAAGTATGAGGGATAGTTTTTTCATACGATAATAATTGTTTTTTAAGGTCGTATGGAACTCGCATACGTGTCCACGATAGCTATCGGGACATCTATGTTGACGAACACGTACGTTCATGCTCATTTAATGCTTTTTTTAAAACGACTGTGAACAAAAATAGAGAAATAATCGGAAACGGCAAACCCTGAAAACCTTTTTTTGCAATTCTTTTGAAAATGGATGAATGGTTAATGTGTTGATTGACTGATGTGATGATTAGTTGATGTGGTGATTAGTTGATGTGGTGATGTGATGATGGGTTGATTCTAAGGTGCAGCGCACCGAACCATTCAAAAACAGAAGTTTGATTGTTGATTTTGTCGGTTATTTGTTTTTATTCCGATAATCAATCAAATAAAACTTTCCTGTGTACGCTCACCTTCGGTTTGTCTGTAGGGTTTATTAATCCCGGTTATCAGCTTCGCTGGAGGTTGATGCAAATTTTCGAATCACCACATCAACTAATCACCACATCAACTAATCATCACATTTCCACATCAACCCATCATCACATCACCCAATCATCAACCTTTGTCTTTTCAACAAAAAATTGTACCTTTGTGGCTCTTAAAAAAGAGGTTTGCCGGTTTTATATAAGGTTACGGAATTATTGCATTTTAAGAATATTCGAAGCCCGATTAACCAGTAAGCCATTAACCAATCATTCAACAAACCAATGAGTCAAACCGACCAACAATTCGATCAGGTTGCCGCCATTTGCAGCGATATTTTCCTCAAAAAAATGAAAGATTACGGTTGCTCGTGGCGTATCCTGCGCCCACAATCGGTTACCGACCAAATTTTTATCAAAGCCAACCGCATCCGCAGCATCGAAACCAAAGGTGTCTCGAAAATTGACGAAGGGATTCGCTCCGAGCTTATTGCCATTGTCAACTACGGTATCATCGGGCTTATACAACTGGAACTTGGTTTTTCGGAAACCGATGATCTTACTTACGAACGTGGGTCGGAACTTTACCTGAAATACCTGGCTGAGGCCAAAAAGTTGATGATGGATAAAAACCACGACTACGACGAGGCCTGGCGTATTATGCGTCCGCAATCGTACACCGACCTGATTCTGATGAAGATTTACCGCACTAAACAAATTGAAGACAACCAGGGCAAGACACTGATTTCGGAAGGGATTGACGCCAACTATTTCGATATGATCAATTACGCGGTTTTCGGGTTGATAAAAATGGAAGAGAGTTTGTAATGTGATGATGTGATAATTAGTTGATGTGATGATTTTTGGAAGCTATAACTGAAAATCCTTTGAATAATAAATACAAAACTAACTTAGTTCTCCGTCAGCTAACGGACTAGGGGTCATAATAAATAAACCATGCTCAACAATCAAAGCGATATGAAAACGAATCCGACAACTGCAAAAGCAGGAAGTATTTTGTTGGAAATTAGCCGGATTTTATTAGGCTGTGTGTTTGTTTTTTCGGGCTTTGTAAAAGCTATCGATCCGCTGGGTTCCACCTATAAATTCGACGATTATTTCCGGGCTTTCGGTGGCTTCTTCGAATCATTCACGCATATTTCTTTCCCGCTGGCTATTCTGCTGTCGACTATCGAACTGGTTATAGGGCTCAATCTCATTCTCAAAGTTCAGCTTAAAATTACCACTTATGCCGCATTGGCTTTTATGGCGGTGATGACGCCTCTCACACTTTATATCGCCCTGAAAAAAAATCTCGTGACCGATTGCGGGTGCTTTGGCGATGCATTGGTGATAAGCAACTGGGCCACTTTCTGGAAAAACATTGTACTCAGTGCATTGGTAGCGATTATGCTCATTTATCAGCAAAAAATCCGTCCGTATTTCGTTTCGAAAACGCAAAATATATTGTTGCCTGCCTTTGTGGCTTTTTCTGTGGGCTTGTCGGTTTATTGCTTCCAGCACTTGCCGCTTATCGACTTTTTGCCCTATAAAGTGGGTGTAAATATCCCCGAGGCTATGCTGGTTCCTGATAATGCTCCGGTCGATAAATATGAGACCACGTTTATTTATGAGAAAAACGGACAACAAAAGGAATTTACGCTCGAAAATTATCCGAAAGGCGATTCTACCTGGAAATTTGTAGACCAAAAATCGGTGTTGGTTTCCGAAGGTTACAAGGCTAAGATTCATGATTTTTCTATTGTAAATGCTGATTTTGAAGATATAACCGAGCAGGTGCTTTACGATACGGGTTATACCTATCTGTTGGTAATGTACGACCTGAACAAGGCTTCGGAAAAAGGAGCCAAAGAGGCTGAAAATATGTATCGGCAAGCACAGAAAGCTGGTGCTAAATTTTATGCGTTGACGGCCTCGTCGGACGAAGACGTTGAGGCTTTTAAACAAAAAACAGGGGTGACCTATCCGTTTTGCAAGACAGACCCTACGGCATTGAAAACTGTTATCCGTGCCAATCCGGGGTTGATGATCGTTAAAAACGGAACTATAACCGGGAAGTGGAACTGGCGTGATTTTGAATAGTATATAAATGGGCAAATAATATAAAATAAATAAAACGCCTTTTGGCACAAAACTATCAAATTATAAAAAAGATGAGAAAAAACATTGTTGCAGGAAACTGGAAAATGAACAAAACCCTTCAGGAAGGGTTGGCATTGGCAACTGAATTGAACGAAGCGTTGGCTGGTGCAAAACTGAACTGTGATGTAGTAATCGGAACTCCGTTTATTCACCTTGCAAGCGTAGTTGCTGCGGTTGATACTAAAGTAATCGGTGTAGCTGCTCAAAACTGTGCAAACAAAGAATCAGGAGCTTATACAGGCGAGATCAGCGCTTCTATGGTAAAATCTACTGGAGCTGAATATGTAATTCTTGGCCACTCTGAGCGTCGCGAGTATTACAACGAAACCAGCGCTATCCTGAACGAAAAAGTTGCTTTGGCTTTGGCTAACGGCTTAACTCCAATCTATTGCTGCGGTGAAGCGTTGGACGTACGCAACGCTAACGAACAAAATGCATTCGTAAAAAATCAGTTGGAAGAAACTGTTTTCAACCTGAGCGCTGATGATTTCAAAAAAATCGTTATTGCTTACGAACCAATCTGGGCTATCGGAACCGGTGTAACTGCTTCTACAGAGCAAGCTCAGGATATGTTGGCATTTATCCGTACTATCATTGCAGAAAAATTCGGACAAGAAATCGCTGACGCAACTTCTATCCTTTACGGTGGTAGCTGCAATGCTAAAAATGCTCCTGAATTGTTCGCTCAACCTGATATCGACGGTGGTTTGATCGGTGGCGCTTCTTTGAAAGTTGCCGACTTCAAAGCTATTATCGACGCTTTTTGATTATAACCGCTTAGGCACTAAGATCTCTTAGAACCACTAAGTATAATCTCTTTATTAAGGCACTTGGCTCACATTAGTTACACAATGCAAATTTTGTGTATCTTTGTGGTCTAAGTGCCTTAGTTGTATAAAAATATGTTGCTCAAAATTTACGATACCAATCCCAATCCTGCCGAGATACGTCGCGTGGCGGAAGTGTTGCGTAAGGGCGGAATCATTATTTTTCCGACCGATGGTGTGTATGCGTTTGGTTGCAGTATTTTCAATGCCGCCGGTGTGGAGTTTATTGCCAAACTGAAAGAGCACGATATGCGCAAGGCTAACTTATCGTTCGTTTGTTACGAAATGAGCCAAATCAGCGAATATGCCAAGCTGGACGATACCGCGTTTAAACTGATGAAGCGGAACCTGCCCGGTCCGTTTACCTTTATCCTTAACGGCAGCAGTAAACTTCCCAAACTTTTCAAAAACAAAAAGACGGTAGGGATTCGTATGCCGGATAATATTATTCCGCTTGAGATTGTACGGGAGTTGGGTAACCCGATAATGGCGAGTTCTATTTTTACCGACGAAAAAACAACAGAATATATTACCGATCCGGAATTGATTGAAGAAAAATACGGCCATCAAGTGGATTTAGTCATCGATGGGGGCATGGGCGGGTTGCAACACTCCACCATTGTTGATTGCACGGGTGACGAACCTGAAGTGATTCGCCAGGGAGCAGGGGAGTTGGTGTAATCTTAGTGGTTTATTTAAAGAATTTAAATCTGAACGTTCGGTTAAATTTATTGTTCGCGTGATTTATGTCTCCTATAATTAAAATTGTTCTCAAACGTATGAAATTTGTGCTAAGGTGGTCTGTTGTACTAATATCTTTTTTGTTTTTTGGCTGTAGCACCAACGATGAAGTTGAGCTGAAAAAATACTCTATGGTTTATATTGTTAGGAATAATGGCGATGCAACGTTGTTGTCGATTGCTGCGGATTCATATACCTATTTCCCAATTGAGAAAGTAACAGAATGGATTGGGGCTGGTAAAAACAATTATGAAAGTACCTATGACTATGATAGAGAGCATTATTTGTACTCTTGCGATTCTATTATTTTGAAAACTGAAAATAAGGTTTATAATGGATGTTATGGAGGATTAAAAGTACATTTGATTTTTGATAAAGCTCCAAATTACGTAATTCGCGATTATTTTATTGCCAATGATACCATTCGTAATTCATTGGATTGTACCGTAAGGTTTTCATGGCCAAACGATTCTTTAAAATACAGATATACTGAAATAGTATATGCGAAACTAAAATAGTATATACAAAATAATCTATTTTTCCAGATAAACCGTTTGCGTAGGATATGCAAATTGCAATCCGGCTGCATTAAATGCCTGGAGTATTTCTGTATTAACTAACGAAGTTGCTTCCATGGGGTCGGCTTTCTTCTGAATGAAATATACGAAAGTAATTGCCAGTGAAAAATCAGTGAAATCGGTAAAAGCCACGGTTACATCTTTTTCATAGACTTCTTTCACGCGATTGGGCATATCTTTGAGGATAGCCATCGCTTCATTCATTTTGTCCGGCGTGGTATTGTAAGTCAGGCCAAGTTTCATCAATACACGCCGCATTGGTTCTTCAGTAACATTTTCAATAGGTGCATCTACCATTTTGAAGTTTGGTATTGTTACCAGTCTTTTTTCCAACGTGCGGATACGTGTGCTACGGATGCCGATATCTTCAACAAATCCCTCAAACTTATCCACTTTAATCCGGTCTCCAATTCGGAACGGGCGGTCGGTGAAAATAGTAATTCCACCGAAAATGTTTTTGATAGTATCCTGAGCTGCCAAAGCAAATGCCAACCCCCCGATTCCGAGTGTACCGAGCAAAGCGCCTACATTTACCCCGATATTATTTAATGCCATCACGCTTCCCAATGCCCAGATAACGGTCAGGATAGTGCGGCGCAAAATGGAGATCAGGTGGGTGTCGAGTAATTTGCTGGTGCCGTTATCAGCTTTGGGAACCCAGTATTCTTCAATTAACGCGTTTACCAACCGCGCTGCAAACCAGGTAATGTTGATTACGGTTAGGATTTTATACGATTTGGCAATAATATTTTCTACCGGCTCCCCTAAGTTTAACCGTTTGGCAGCAACCCAAATGGCAAATAAAGCGATTCCCAGTAAAACCGGTGCCTCCAGCATTTTAAACAGGATATCATCCAGACGGTTATTCGTTTTGTTTGTAATTCTCTGAATAACATGCTTATTCAGCAAAACAATAACTTTGTTGAGAATTAATGCGCCAATAATGATGGCAAATGAGATTACCCAATCGCGAAGGGTGTTTCCGTAAAATGTTTGTTCAAGCATAAAAATATTTCCCGCAGATAACGCTGATTTTCGCAGAAGATCATTGAATAATCAGCTAAGTTATTATAATCCGTTTACTTTTCTGAAAATAGAGTGTTCTATATCTTGTGTGTTGAAATTAACCAATAATCCGAGCTTCTTTCCCGATAATTTTAGGTAAGTGATAATTTGTTTGTGATGAACTTCGGTCATGTTTTCAACAGATTTGAGTTCAACTATAACTTTGTCTTCAACCAACAAGTCCAACCGGTATCCAACATCGAGTTTTATTTCGTTATATATTAATGGTAATGGAACCTGAGTTTTGACATTGAGTCCCATTTGCGTTAGTTCATAAGATAAAACTGCTTCATAGGCTGATTCCAATAAACCAGGACCAAGAGCGTTATAAATTTTAAAAATAGCTCCTCTTATTTTGAAAGAAATTTCGTTTTCCGTCATAATGTTAGATTTTTCGTAGATTCTTAATTAGGTTATAGTATTCCATTTTCTTATTTCAGCGTTAATCTGCGGGAAATCTGAACGCTATGGCATCGCTTGGCATCCGCCAGTCGCCACGGGGCGATAGGTTAATGGAGCCAACTTTTGGTCCGTCGGGGATGCACGAACGTTTAAACTGTTGTGCAAAAAAGCGGCGCAGGAATGTTTTCAGCCATTTTTCAATTACTTCATCGGTATATGTTTCTGCAAAAGCATTTTTGGCCAGGAAAAAGATTTTCTCCGGGCTGAATCCGAAGCGAACCAGATAATACAAAAAGAAATCGTGCAATTCGTATGGCCCCACAATGTCTTCCGTTTTTTGGGCAATATCACCGTTTTCGTCGGCCGGAAGCAATTCGGGGCTGACAGGAGTGTCAAGCACATCGCGCAGGATTTCTTCGGAATGAGCATCCAATTGATGCGCTGCCCAATCCACCAGATAACGAACCAGTGTTTTTGGAACGCCAGAGTTGACTGCATACATCGACATGTGGTCGCCGTTGTAGGTTGCCCAACCCAGTGCCGACTCCGACAAATCGCCGGTTCCAATAACCAACCCGTTATGTTTATTCGCAATATCCATCAGGATTTGCGTTCGCTCGCGGGCCTGCGTATTTTCATAGGTCACGTCATGTTTTTTCGGATCGTGGTCAATGTCTTTGAAATGCTGCAAACAGGCATCTTTAATCGAAATTTCGAGCATGGTGATGCCCAGTGATTTCATTAGGTTCACAGCGTTTGTATAGGTGCGGTCTGTTGTTCCAAAACCGGGCATAGTGATTCCAATGATGCGTTTGCGGTCGAAACCAAGTTTGTCGGCTGTTTTTACAGAAACCAACAAAGCCAATGTCGAATCCAGCCCTCCGGAAATGCCGATAACAACCGTCTCCGCATTCGTATGTTTCCAACGTTTAGCCAATCCACCGACCTGAATGGAGAAAATTTCTTCGCAACTGGCATCGCGGTTTTCCAAAGCGGGTACAAACGGATGTTTTCCAAATGTGCGTTTCAGTTCAAAGCGTGTGAAATGTGCGTCTTCCAATTTTACCGTGCGATAGGCAATAGCCGATTTATTGTTTGTATAATTGGTGTTCCTGATTCTGTCAGCCTGCAAACGTTCTACATCAATGTCGCTCACAATGAGTTGCGGTTCAAACGAAAAACGCTCTGAATGTGCAATGATTTTTCCGTTCTCAGCAATCAATCCGTTTCCGGCATATACCACATCGGTGGTCGATTCGCCTGCTCCGGCTGAGGCGTATACGTATCCGGCAATGCAGCGTGCCGATTGTTGTTCAATGAGTTGCCGCAGGTATTGGTGTTTGCCTATCAATTCGTTAGTGGCCGAAAGGTTGAAAATGATATCGGCCCCGTGAATGGCATGTTGCGAACTGGGCGGAATGGGTACCCAGAGATCCTCGCACAATTCAATTCCGAAAGAAAATTTTCCGTCGCTGAAAAGGATATTGGTGCCAAAGGGAACTTCTTCGCCGCAAAGTAAAATAGATTGAATATCTGTTGCAGTTGCCGGCGAGAACCACCGTTTTTCGTAAAACTCATTGTTGTTGGGCAAATGCGTTTTAGGAACAACGCCTACAATGTGCCCGCCCTGAAGTACAACAGCCGTATTGAAAAGTTGGTTTTGTGCGCGCAGCGGCATCCCAACAATAATAGTGGCTGTGGTGGAAAAGCTGAGTAGTTTCAGCTCATCTAATGCCTTTTCGGCATCGGCAAGCAGTTGTTGCTGGAAAAATAAATCGGCACACGTGTAAGCCGTGACCGATAATTCGGGAAAGCAAACCACCTGAACTTTTTCCTGCTCCGCTTTTCTTATCAGTTCGGCCATTCCGACTGCATTAAAAGCACAATCGGCTACCCGTAGTTCGGGAATGGCAGCGGCTACCCGTACAAATCCGTTATTCATATTGATAAAGATAGACCCCTAACCCCTAAAGGGGAATAAGGCGTAGTTATTATTGTTCAGTATTTGGCTGTTTTAAGCTGGTAATTTTGACTGGAATGAAAAAAAAGCGACTTATTCCCCTTTAGGGGTTAGGGGCTTTTCTTCTTCCATGTTTGAAAAAGCCTTATCTTCCATTTTACCCAGGTATATTTCCAGTGATTTGGCGGATATTTGAATTTCCCAAGCCGAGAGTCCCAACGAAATGATAAGCAAAAGCAAAGCAAAGGCAAAAACATAGGCCGAGACAACATGCAATCCAATGTAGATTAAAAACATGGTAGCTACACAGAGAAGCAAACTTCCCACACCGAAGAGCTGCATCCTTTTGGTAAGGTAAAGCCGTTTGCGCAGGTTCATAATTTGCGCATGGGTAACTGCCGAGTGATCAATCATATACCGGTCTTTAAGCGTACGAACCAGTTGGGCGTACGATAAAAACCGGTTAGTATAAGCCAGTAGAATCAGCGAAATGGCTGAAAATAGGAATGTGGGCGTAATGAGGGTCAGTTGTTCCATAATAATTTATTTGTTAGGCGTTTTGACTACAAACACGCATGCTTACTTCTTACCTCTTACTGCTTATTAAGCGCAGTGTTCCGGGGCATCAACATGATTTTTCATCAGTGTTGCAACCTGACGGCCAAGCTCAAGGCAGGCTTCGTAGTTAACGGTTTTCAATCCCTGTTTTTCATCCACGTTGAGTTCTGCCGATTCCCATTTCATGGTTTCAACAAATGTGGTTAAGCGTTTTACGGCGGCACTGGCCCATGTAAATGACCCGAAACAACCGAATACACGGTTTTTGATGCCGCGGATTTCTATTTTACGCAACAATGATTCTACTTCAGGGTATAATTCGTTGCAATATGTCGGGCTACCTACGATTAAGCCTTTGTATTTGAATATATCGCGCAGGATAACTGAAGAATCTGATTTTGAAACATTATGAATGATAATATTTTTCACACCGGACTGAGCAAGTCCCTGCGCTACGGTTTCGGCCATTAACTCTGTGTTTCCGTACATAGAACCATACACAATCACAACGCCGTCTTCGCCGTGGTAGCGGCTCATTTGGTCATACATATCTACAACTTCCGAAATGTATTCTTTCCAAACCGGACCGTGGGTGCTACAGATTAATTTGAAATCAAGCGGAGTCAGTTTTTTCAATGCTTTTTGAACCGGACTACCGTATTTACCAACGATGTTGGCATAATAACGGATCATTTCGTCCCAATAGCGGTTGATATCCATGTCGGTATCTACTACTGCACCATCCAGTGTACCAAAGCAACCAAATGCATCACCTGAAAAAAGAACCTGTTCGTTAATGTCGTAAGTCATCATGGTTTCAGGCCAGTGAACCATGGGGGTGAAATGAAACTGAAGTTTGTGGTCGCCCAACGAGAGGATTTCGCCATCTTTAATCTCCAGCGTATTGTCTGATACTCCGTAATATCCTTCCACCATGCTCAGGGTTTTGTTGTTTCCCACAATCACCATATCGGGATAGTATTTGCGGATTAAGCGGATAGAACCGGAATGGTCAGGTTCCATATGGTTGATAATCAAATAATCAAGAGGTCTTCCCTGAAGTTGAGATTGTATTTTTTCTATAAAAGTATCGCCAAAAGATATATCAACGGTATCAATCAGAGCCGTTTTCTGGTCTGCAATTAAATAAGCGTTGTATGAAACACCGTGGGGGAGAGGAAGCATATTTTCGAATTTGTGCTTCTGGCGATCGTTAACGCCTACATAAAAAATGTCTTTTGCAATTTGTTGATTCTGAAACATGTAACTAAGTTTTCTTACGTTTGATAATATGCCTTAAAACACCTGTACCTAAGGGTTTGTTTTCGGGTGCAAAGATAAAACAATTTAAGCAATTTTAAATACATTTCCTCTAATTCATAATTGTTATAACTGAATAGATTACGTCTATAATATAGTTTTTAGGTTAATGCTGAATGTGCTTGTCCGGATCAAACCTGTTGTAAGTAATGAAAGATTTTCTGTACTTTTGCATGGAGAAATTCAAATTCAAATGGATTTTTATCAGATGATATGGAATTATCCGGTTGAAAATCTATTTACAAATTACTTACTTCTTGCTTTCTTACCCCTTACCCCTGAAATAACGATGATTGTTTGCATTGCTGAAAAGCCCAGTGTGGCACGTGATATTGCTGAAATTCTTGGAGCCAAAACCCGGAAAGACGGATATATTGAAGGAAATGGTTATCAGGTAACCTGGACGTTCGGGCATCTGTGCGGATTATTGGAGCCGCATGAATATGCTCCGGAATGGAAGGCCTGGGCGTTAAGCCATTTGCCAATGATTCCCCAGCGGTTTGGCATAAAAGTAATGAACGACAGCGGTATCCAAAAGCAGTTCAAAGTGATAGAAACCCTGATGGCTAATGCTGATGAAGTGGTGAACTGTGGTGATGCCGGGCAGGAGGGAGAGCTTATCCAACGTTGGGTAATGCAAAAGGCCATGTGTAAATGTCCGGTGAAACGCCTCTGGATTTCATCGCTGACCGAGGAAGCTATCCGTGAAGGGTTTTCGAAGCTGAAAGACCAAAGCCAGTTTCAGCCGCTTTACGAGGCCGGACTCTCGCGGGCCATTGGCGACTGGTTGCTGGGAATGAATGCTACACGTCTTTATACGCTTAAATATGGGAAAAACCGCCAGATACTTTCCATTGGCCGGGTGCAAACTCCAACCTTAGCCCTGATTGTAAACCGGCAGTTGGAAATTGAAAATTTCAAGCCTGAAGCATATTGGGAGCTCAAAACGGTTTATCGGAATACGGTTTTCTCTGCTTCCAAAGGTCGTTTTTCGAGTGTGGAAGAGGGTACAAACTTCTTGGATACGGTTCGTACGGCCGATTTTTTTGTAACGGATATTACTACCAAGAAGGGAACTGAATCTGCTCCACGGTTGTTCGACCTGACTTCGCTTCAGGTAGAATGTAATAAGAAGTTCGGTTATTCGGCCGACGAAACGCTGAAAATCATACAAAGCCTGTACGAAAAGAAGGTGACGACTTATCCGCGTGTGGATACCACCTATCTGAGTGATGATATTTACCCTAAAATTCCGGATATTCTGAAAGGAATTAAAGATTACGAAGCGCTTACAAAACCTTTGCTGGCTGGCAAATTACCCAAAACAAAAAAAGTTTTTGATAACGCCAAAGTGACCGATCACCATGCCATTATTCCTACCGGAGTAAATCCAACGGCATTGAGTGATACCGAAAAACGTGTTTTCGATTTGGTAGCCAGGCGTTTTATTGCCAATTTTTACCCTGAATGTAAAATTTCTACCACTACGGTGCTGGGAGAAGTTGAAAAAGTAGAGTTTAAAGTAAACGGAAAACAAATTCTGGATCCGGGATGGCGCGTGGTTTTTGTGAAGGCCACCGCCGAAGAAAAAGAAGGCGAGGAGGAAGAAGAATGGACCTTGCCTATATTTGAAAAAGGAGAAAGCGGTCCGCACGAACCAACGCTGGCTGAGAAATGGACCTCGCCCCCTAAGCCATATACCGAAGCCACTTTACTGCGGGCTATGGAAACAGCCGGTAAATTGGTTGATAATGATGAATTGCGGGATGCTTTGAAAGAAAACGGTATAGGCCGTCCATCCACCCGGGCAGCCATTATCGAAACGCTCTTCAAGCGTGACTATATCCGCAAGGAACGCAAAAACCTGATTGCGACAAATACAGGTGTAGAATTGATTCAGATTATTCAGGAGGATTTATTGAAATCGGCTGAGTTGACCGGGCTTTGGGAAAAGAAACTTCGCCAGGTGGAGAAAGGCGAATACAAGGCCAAAGATTTTTTGGACGAACTGAAAGCCATGGTTACCGAAATCGTTTTCAACGTAAAAAGCGATAATCGCCGTCCGGGAGATCCTGTGCAGAAACCTTCAGTGGAAGGAACCGTTTGCCCTCTTTGTGGAAAAGGAACCTTGCTTAAAGGTAAAACGGCTTACGGTTGCAGCGAATGGAAGAATGGCTGTACGTATCGAATGGCTTTCTGAGATAGTGGCTTGACTATGGGAAGAATATCATTAGAATCAAAAATAATTTGTATTTAAAGTCCGAAGGACTTTAATGTGAATAACCGCGGGTGCAACCCGTGGCTCAAATAACCAACCTAATATGCTAAAGAAACGAATTCAAAGCTTCGATCAGTATCTGATCCTGAAGTATGTGCTGAAATGGTTTTTATATATTATTCCCGTATCGGTGGTGGTGGGCTCGTTGGTGGCTTTGTTTTTATGGCTATTGGATAAAGCGACTGCCTTTCGGTGGGCTCATGGTTGGTTGCTGTACTTCCTGCCGGTTGTCGGTATTGGGATTGTAGCGTTATATAAGTTCCGCGGAAAGAATGCCGAAGCCGGAAACAACCTGATTATGGACGAAATTCACAAGCCGGGTGGAGGTATTCCTTTTCGGATGGCTCCGTTTATTCTCATCACAACAGTTATTACTCACCTTTTTGGAGGTTCGGCCGGGCGCGAAGGCACGGCGGTGCAAATAGGAGGTAGTGTGGCTCATTTTTTCGGAACGAAAATGAAGTTGAAACACGAAGATTTGCGTATATTGCTGATGACCGGTATAGCCGCCGGTTTTGGAGCTGTGTTCGGAACACCTGTTGCAGGAACCATTTTTGCCCTCGAGGTATTGGCTATCGGACGTATTAAATACGATGCGTTGCTGCCTTGCTTTCTGGCGGCTGTACTTGCCGATATTGTGTGCATGGCTTACGGCATTCAGCATACACATTACCACATTGGTTTTCATGAAACGTCAAGCGTCGGATTTTTATCATTCAGGTTTGATTTCAAAATTTTTCTTTGGGTGGTGATAGCAGCAGGTTTGTTTGGCCTCACCAGTAATCTTTTTTCCGAACTTTCGCATTCAATTAAAAATCTGGCCCATAAATACATTAAATGGAAATATGCTGTTCCGGCTTTGGGAGGGATTCTTATTATTGCATTGACTTATATCTCAGGAACAACGGATTACCTGGGTTTGGGCGTAACGACACAAAGCGGGCAGGGGAGTAGTTTGGTAAATGCTTTTAAACCCGGCGGTGTGGATACTTTCAGTTGGTTGTGGAAAATAATATTTACAGTCATTACATTGAGCACAGGCTTTAAAGGCGGTGAGGTGACTCCGCTCTTCTTTATAGGAGCAGCGTTGGGAAATACCATTGCTACTATGGCCGGCATGCCTGTCGATTTATTTGCAGCCCTGGGCTTTATTGCTGTTTTTGCCGGAGCCACCAATACACCATTGGCTTGTACGCTTATGGGTGTGGAGTTGTTTGGAGGCGAGCATGTTATTTATTTTGCTATTGCCTGCTTTATTGCGTATTATTTTAGCGGACATTCCGGTATTTACTCGTCGCAGCGGGTGGGTGTTTCAAAAGCAGACCTGACCGATCATTTGAAACCTCAAAACACGTTGAAGCATATTTGGGAAAACAAAGAAAGGAACAAAGGCACGAAAGAGTAAAAGTCGCGTATTCAGGCTGTGGAATTGATAAACATTGGTCGAAAACTAAAAAAATCAATTCAATTTTGTACTTTTGCACTTCTTTTTAAATACCAGCTAATGACCTATCAAACATATACTCTCCCGAACGGAATTCGAATCATTCATAAACCGGATATATCAGCAGTTGCATACTGCGGCATTGTTATAAATGCCGGTTCGCGCGATGAAGCAGAGACTGAGTATGGTATGGCCCACTTTGTGGAGCATATGCTTTTTAAGGGTACCGAAAAACGTCGTTCGGGGCACATTATCAATCGGTTGGAACATGTTGGTGGCGAACTTAACGCTTATACCTCGAAAGAAGAAACAGTAGTGTATGCCGGCGTGTTGAAAGAGTATTTCGAGCGTGCCATGGAGCTGATTTCAGACATCGTGCTGCATTCCAATTTTCCGCAAAAAGAAATTGACAAAGAGGTTGTAATAATCCTGGACGAGATTCAGTCGTACAACGATAGTCCTTCGGAACTGATTTATGATGATTTTGAAGAGTTGATTTTTGATAATCATTCTATCGGACATAATATTTTAGGAAAATCAGAATTGCTGGAAAAATTTACGACTGAGGATGCACTCGGTTTTGTGAAACAGCATTACGGTCCCGAAGAACTGGTATTTTTTGCTCTGGGCGATTTGGATTTCAAGCAGATAACCCGTTGGGCTCACAAGTATTTGAATGTTGGGGATGTTGCAGGTAAAACTTCCGAAAGAATTCCACCTACTTCGTACAAACCCGTACGGAAAGAAATAAATAAAAACACCCATCAGGTACATTTTATGATGGGCAACCGCGCTTACGACCTGAACCACCCCGACCGCATGGGTATGTATTTGCTCAACAACATTCTGGGCGGACCGGGTATGAACAGTTTGCTCAATTTATCGTTGCGTGAAAAGCATGGATTGGTGTACAATGTGGAATCAAGCTATCAGCCTTTTACCGATACCGGCATGTGGAGTGTCTATTTTGGTTGCGATCCGGAAAATGCTGCCCGGTGCGAGCAATTGATACTTAATGAACTGCAAAAACTTCGCGAACAGCCCTTGCCGGAGAGTGCTTTGAAAAAATATAAGTTGCAGTTGGTGGGGCAAATGGCTATAGCGTCTGAAAATAAGGAAAATATGGCGTTGAGCTTAGGTAAAAGTTTTATGCGGTATGGAAAAATTGATGATCTGGACGTAATAAAGCAACACATTGAAGAGGTAACTGCCGAAAAACTACAGGCTATTGCCAACGAAATTTTTGATATTAAGCAACTTTCAGTTTTGAAATATGTTTAATCCAAAACTGTTACAGCTATGAACTTAGAAGAATATATTACTAAACATTCGGATGCGGAACCGGAATATCTGGCAAAACTGAACCGGACTACATACCTGAAAATGTTGAATCCGCGAATGCTTTCCGGACATTTTCAGGGAAGGGTTTTGGCCATGTTCAGCCACATGATTCAACCGCGAAAGGTGCTTGAGGTCGGAACCTTTACAGGATATTCCGCCTTGTGCCTGGCCGAAGGAATGCCGGACGATGGTATTTTACATACGATCGACTGTGATGACGAACTGGAAGATTTTTTGATTAATACTTTTGCCGGTTCGGAACAGGGGCACAAGATAAAACTTCATATTGGTGATGCTTTGACCGAAATTGCTAAACTCGATGACGTTTTTGATTTGGCTTTTATTGATGCCGACAAAGCTGAATATGAAGCTTATTTTGAAGCTGTACTCCCGAAAATCCGGACGGGAGGATATTTGCTGGTTGACAATACCTTGTGGGACGAAAAAGTACTCCGTCCGGTCGAACCTAAGGATAAAGATGCGATTGCCATTATAAAATTCAATGAATTTATTGCAGCCGATACCCGTGTGGAAAAAGTCTTATTGCCTATTCGGGATGGATTGACGCTGATGCGGAAGAAGTGAAATGATATGATGATGTAATAATATGCTGATGTGATGATTGTTTCACATGCTTGATGTGATTTTTTGCTTTGCCAATTCCTAAAGTCATTGATCTCATGTTATGAAAGCTAGTCTTTTCTGGATATAAATGACTTGAAAAGTCCTAATTTTCATAACCGCATGGTCAACAACTTGCGGTATAGGGTAGAACATATTACTTCTGCCTGAAAGGCAGGACTTAAAGCATAAGAATGTTTACCTCGCTATTTTAGTCCTGATACGGAAGAAGTGAGTTTATTGGACGAATAATTAAAAGTTTGTAGGGCGCAATCGTAAATTGTAAATAGAGAAATCGTAAATTAAAATTATGTATATATACGAACTGGAATTAAAAGTACGCGATTATGAGTGTGACATACAGGGGGTTGTGAATAATTCCGTATACCAGAATTACCTGGAACATACACGTCATGAATTTTTGGAGCATAACCACCTTAGTTTTGCCGAATTGCACGACAGAGGCATAGATGCTATGGTATCGAGTATCGAAATTGCGTACAAAACCCCGTTGCGGCCCGGCGATAGTTTCATTTCCAAACTTTATGTTACCAAAGAAGGGGTTCGGTATATTTTTCATCAGGCTATTTTTCGGAAGTCTGATAACAAGTTGGCTATCAAAGCTAAAGTTCATGCGGTGGTTGTTATTAATGGTAAGCTGGCCAGTTCACTTCCTGAATTTGATGAGCTTGTAATTCGCAGTCAGGCTACAGCCGAGTAAACTATTTTGCTGTCAGCTTGTTTATGCAAAAGTAAAAACCCTGATTTATTCCGATAAATTCCGGACAAGTTGCAGGGAGTTTAATTGGTTTATGATACAAAGTCTGATTATTTTAAACTAAGTACCATATTAAAATTAGTTTATACTATTCCAAAACAGACCTGACAGGTTTTAAAAACCTGTTAGGTGTTATCCTGAATAGAAAATATGATTCAAAGAAATAATATAAACTAATTTCAAGCATGTACTTAGTTGTATTAATGCAATTTTAAAAACAACAAAATACTCTTATTCTCCTTTATGGGAAGGGATTAATAAATATAGAAATGAACGAATTCTTAGAAACAGAAGAAAAGATTGTTCGAATGCTGAAAACGGTATTCGATCCCGAAATTCCGGTTAATATCTACGACCTGGGTTTGATTTACAAAATAGACCTGGCAGACGATGGTCATTTAACGATTGATATGACCCTGACGGCTCCCAACTGTCCGGCTGTCGATTTTATTGTAGAAGATGTACGCATGAAAGTGGCCAGCGTGGAGGGAGTAACTGATGTAGATGTCAATATCGTGTTTGAACCGGCCTGGGACAAAAGCATGATGAGCGAAGAAGCCCAGCTGGAATTAGGATTTCTTTAAGCAGTAAGCAGTAAGAGGCAAGCAGTAAGAGGTATATGATACTTCACTCTTGAAACACAAAACCCGAAACTCCAGACTCAAAACTCAGAACCCGAAACTCCCTACTATTAACTATAAACTACCAACCATCAATGGTTTATTTTCTTTCCGATGCCCATTTAGGGTCATTAATTGTAAAAGATAAACGTGCTCACGAGAAAAAACTCGTGGACTGGCTCGATTCTGTCAAGAAAGACGCTACCGTAATTTATTTGGTAGGCGATATATTCGATTTTTGGTTTGAATATAAAACGGTGGTTCCAAAGGGATTTGTGCGCTTTTTGGGTAAAGTTGCCGAGCTGATCGATTCGGGTATCGAAATACATTTCTTTATTGGTAACCACGATATCTGGACGTTTGGCTATCTGCAGGACGAGGTGGGGCTGATTGTACATAAAGAACCTTTCCTGGTTCAGCATGGCTCTAAAAAGTTCTACATAGCTCATGGCGATGGAATTTCGGCTACCGACCATGGATTTAAGTTTATACGACAGATATTTCATAGCAATACCGCCCAAAAATTGTTCCGTCTGTTGCCACCGCAGTTGGGGCAGGGGTTCGGTTATAACTGGTCGAAGAATAACCGCCTGAAACACATGGATTATGATAGCAAATACCTGGGCGAAGAAGACGAAGCACTGATTATCTATGGCAAGAAATACGCCGAATTGCACCCGGATATCGACTTTATGATTTTCGGGCACCGGCACATAGCTATCGATCTGCAAATCAAAAACCGGAAACGGGTGGTAATCCTGGGCGATTTTGTCAACATTTTCTCGTACGGAGTTTTTGACGGAGAAGAATTCCGGTTGGAATATCCCGATAACCAGTAGTTTATAATCTTTCCCTACAGTTAAGCAGCTATTAACGAGCTGCTTTTCTTTAAACCGTTCCATTTTACCTCCCTTTTTCTTTTTTCTTTCCCAATAATTACCGGTTATTGAACAAACCACTTTGTTTTTGGAGCAAAATTGTTCGTTTTCAGGTGAAGTCTACCTTTTTTTGTCTGAGAAATGGACGATTTTGGAGGAAGAATGCTTCATTTCTGTACAGAAAAATGATATTTCTCCGGAGAAACGTCGTGTTTTTGTTCTAAAACGTGGCGTTTCTGTTCTAAAATCGTTCATTTCTTAGGAGAAATGCGACGTTTCTGGTAAGAAATGTCGCGTTTTTGGT
>CAYSTC010000044.1:0-18807 GCA_964433885.1 uncultured Paludibacter sp.
GGTTGAAAACTGCGGTTAAGCTTCAAATCGCCAATGTACTGAACATCTGCCGGGCCGGAATTATTTTTCCAGCGGACGATATTCCAGGGCGCTCCATTTGTTGCAGTCGACTGCAATTTCTGGTTTGCCGTCAGCTCTTTATGATATATGCCAAACAAATCGTAGGCTTCTGTTACAAAAAGTTCTGCTGAATGTTGTGTAATGTGCAATGCAAATTCCGACCGGTTGGGAATAGAGGTTCCGGTTGGTAAAATTGATTCACCTAACGATGAGTCGTAGGTATCAAAGGCAATCCAGCATTCGCCCAGAATATCCATGGGCTGTTTCAGTCCGATCTCCAGTTGGAAAAAACCGTAGTTTGCCAATGCTTTTATACTGGTAATATCATCGTTTGTCCCAAATGTTTTCCAGGTAATATAATTCTCTTTTTTTACAAATTTTACGAGCCCGAAATTTTGTTCAGCAGCCGTTACATTATGCCACAAATACCGGTTTAAAAAATCGAAAGGATCAGTAATCCAGGTTCTTTTAAACCATTCGTCAATCCAGGCAAACTGCATTCCGCCACCGCAGTTGGCAGCTTTAATGGTGTTCAATATCCGAATGTTTGTTTCACCCTGAGCTGCTTCGTCAAACCCACCGTGATTCATACCCGAAGATGTGTAATGGGCAACACCCCAGCTGGAAGGAACCCCGTATTCGGCAATAATCAGGGGAAATTTGGAATAATGTTTCTTCAGGTCTTTCAAATATCCTAAGTAGCTGTTTGGTCCGTAACTGTCGGAGTACTTTTTATAAGTTGTGTCATTACTCACAAAATCGGGATAATACGGATAGGCGTGGTAGCTTATAAACAATCCGGCAGGAGCATCAAGCAGCCTGATTTTAGACAAATTGACTGAAGCTGTATCTTCATCGCGGTTGGGTTCACTGGCGTGGTGTATAGGATCGAGCGTTGGCCAGGATGAAACGCTGATTGGCCGTTCTGTGCCGTAATGTGTTCTTTCGTAATCCACTGCGTAATCCAAATGTTGGGTTAGCCAAACTTCGGTGGCCGGCGATTCACTTATTGCAAAATGATTGCCTGTGTAAGCGGTCACCTGCAGATGGTTTTTATTGGTGTTCAAGACCTCGTTTGGAGCTATTTCACGACCAATAATATAGCCAAGGTTCCATTTGGATACGTCGGCTGTGTAGGTTCCGAAAGCTTTCCCGAATCGGGGTTTTATGATACTATTTCCATGTACGGAGTTTATATTCTCCTGTATTTCAACCTTAAATGTATCCGACATTTGAAACAGGTCGTGAGTGTACCCTGTTAATTCTTCGTTGAGCCAAACTCCCTGAAAGAAAAACAGCGGGTGTTGAGCATTATTACGGTTATATTTTTCAAGTTCTTCGTAGAAATGCGGATAATGCAACGTGTATATTCTGATGCAGTTGAACCCGGCTTGTTTTATCTGGTCAAACCAACGGGCATATTGCTCACGGCTTGCTTCCAAATCTCCGGGTTGAGTTCCGGGCTTGGCAATTCCCAGATTTATGCCCTTTAAAAAGAACGGGATATAGTTTTTTCCATTCCAGATTGTTAGTTGTACTGAATCGGTAGAGAAAGGAACGTTAGGATTGCCATTTTGCTGAGCAATCGTTTTTATGAATGAAACAGAAACAAAAAATAGAAGAATAAAATATATTTTTAAAGAGCTAATTGCTTTTTTATCAGAGATATGAGTCTTTATGTTCATTTTTCAAATATTTTAATTGCCGGATTCTTCAAAAGATCAGCTTGTTTAAATTCCTGAGACACTATGATCAGTGTAGTTTGACAAAGTTAACCGTTTGTCTTGTACAGACCAAACAAAACATTAAATAACTGTAATACAAACTACAGCTGATAAGGTTCAGAATTTAATATTAAATTTATTTGGAAAAAGTAAATTATTTAAATATCCCGGATAGAAATCAAGGATAGAAGGGGATAGAGGAGAGTGTATTTTCGTATTTTTCTTCGTTCAGATACTCTTTGGATTGTATAACATCAAACATCGTTACAAAATTATCTACATAATCAAGTCGCCAGTCTTTGTTGTCGCGTATAAAATGATAGGTATCAGTAAAACTGTCGGCATTCATGGATGAATTCTCAATTACATCGCCCGTTAATTCATCTATAGTGTAATCAATCATTTTTCCATGAATCTGAGCAATAAAACGCCTGTGATAGCCTTCCATATAATCTTCGCAACCAATAATTCTGATTTCAGTTATTTCTATCTGGTTCAGAACATTTATCTTATTGTCATTCTTTAGCTTTTCAAGTTGTTCCTTGTATTCAGAATAAAGGCTTTCGGTAACAATACCTTTAGCAACGTCAATGTTCCGGCTCATCCGGGCATCCTGCATTTTGAAAAAAGTCTTTTTTACGTGATGTTTCAATTCCTCGTAGTCCAGTGAGAATTCTACATCGGGATTAACTTCCGGATCTGGCTTTTCGAGCGTTCTTTTGATTTTGTAAAAAAGGATTACTGCGAGTATTACTGAGCATATTATCGTAATAATAAACCAGATTAGTCTGGAATTTTCGTTATTAAAAATAAGAAAACCATTGTTTTGGGTCTGAGCAACCAAGTTGCCACACATAAATAATGCCGCCGTTAATAAACACGACAATTTTGTTTTTGATAATGTTTTCATAGTAGAATGTCATTAGGTTTACAAAGAGTTAAGGTAACAGATAGGGGCAAATATAATTAATTTTTACAACAAATAATATATTTTATATCAACAATCTATGGTTAAATAATTAGTTTTAAGCTTGTTGCTCATAACTTTGCCGATGAAGACGCGAAAATTTGAATATCAACGTTTATGTTGGTACATTATGCAAAAAAAATGGTTTCAGCATGCTGAAACCATTTTTAATCAGTTATTTAATGTATTTATTCGGCTTTTTCAGTGCAGTTAAACATCCATTTTACTCCGAATTTATCGGTGAAACTACCATATAAGCTACCCCAAAACATTTCCTGTAATTCTTGTTCGATAACACCCCCTTCAGAAAGTAAGGCGAAAAGCTTTCGGGTTTCCTCTTTTGTATCCGGCTCGAGCATAATGTAACTGTTATTTCCAAAAGTTACATTAAAATGCATTGATTCAGGTACATCGCTGCCCATTAATACATGTCCAGCCAAAATAGGGAGTTCCATATGCATAACCAGATTTTTAACTTCATCGGGCAGAGCCGGACTGCCTTCTTGTGGTGGAATATCAGAAAATCGCATTATTCCTCCCTGAAATTCGGTGCCAAAAACTTGTTTATAGAAATTGAAAGCTGTTTCAGTTTCTCTTGCAAAATTTAAATAGGTGCTTACACGTGCCATGTTTTCTTATTTTATTAATTATAAATGATTGAATTGACAGATAATTTTATGTCCGTTTTGTGCAGAAATTCTATCTGTATTTGAAAATAAACACAAGAGATTAAAAAATGTTTGATATTGACTGAATAAATTAAATAATTATACATACTTTCAACATTTTTCATTGATTCATGTTTTAAAAAAAGAAGAACTTACATCCTTATTCATAAATCGAAACTATGAACCTGAATGTGGTAAATGAGACATCCACCCTGAAAGCAGTTGTTTTAGGTCAACCTGAATCCATGGGAGACGCGCCGGTAATCGATAAAACGTTTGATGCCAAGTCATACGAATCGGTTTTGAATGGCGTGTATCCAACTCAGGAAGCCGTTTGCCGCGAGATGAGTGCCTTTGAAAAGGTGCTGCTTAAATATGATGTTCAGGTGTTTCGTCCTTCAGCCCTGGAAAATTGTAATCAGGTGTTTGCGCGCGATGTGGCATTTGTCATTGGCGATAAAATTATCAACTGCAATATCATTCCCGACCGCGAAGATGAAAAGGAAGCATATGAAGTTATTTATGACCGGATTGCCTACAACAAAATTTTCAATCTACCCGAAAAAGCTCATGTTGAGGGTGGCGATGTGGTGCTAACGAACGATACTGTATTTGTTGGCCTTTATACCAGACCGGATTATTCACAATTAAAGACTGCCCGTACCAATTTATACGCTTTTCATTTCTTACAGGAAATTATTCCGGATAAAACAATTATTCCCATAGAGTTAAAGAAACACGATACTGATCCCCGGCAATGTATTTTGCATTTGGACTGCACGTTTATGCCCGTTGGAAACGGAAAAGCGATTTTGTATAAAGATGGGTTTTACAACGCCAAAGACTATTACATGCTGATTGAATTGTTTGGCCGGGATAATGTGTTTGAAATCAGCTGTGAAGAAATGTATGCTATGAACACTAATATTTTTTCCATTTCACCGAATGTTGTGGTTTCTGAAGAGCGTTTCACCCGATTGAATGAACACATGGAAAATAATTGGGGCCTTAAAGTGGAAAAAGTTCCCTATTTTGAGATTTCAAAAATGGGAGGGCTGTTACATTGCTCAACCTTGCCATTGGTGCGGGAAAACAGCTAATAGAATTTGCCTGAAGCAGATTCAGGTTATTTTTTAAATAACTAAAAAAAATGAAGCAATGAAAACGAATTCTTCTCAAACTACACACACCATTTTGATGGTTGAACCGGTAGCTTTTGGATTCAATGAGCAAACGGCTGTTAATAACTATTTTCAACAAAGAAATAATGCTTCATCTTCTGAAATACAGGAGCTTGCCCTGTATGAGTTTCGTAAAATGGTGGAAATGCTGTGTGCGAATGGTATTAATGTGATAGTTGTTAAGGATACTGAGCACCCCCTAACACCTGATTCAATTTTTCCGAATAACTGGATTTCGTTTCACGAAGGCGGTCAGGCGGTTCTGTATCCGATGTTTGCAAAAAACCGGAGGTATGAACGTCGGAATGACATTATTAAACTGATTGAGGAGAAAGGAACTGTCATCAACAATGTGGATGATTTTGCATTTTGGGAAGAACAAAATATGTTTTTGGAAGGTACCGGAAGCATGGTTTTCGACAGGGTGCATAAAATTGCCTATGCCGGATTGTCGGAACGAACAGATATAAATTTATTTTTACAATTTTGTAAGGTGTTTGGATTTAAACCGGTTTGTTTTTCGGCAAATCAATCGGTAGTTGGGAAAAGGCTTCCGGTGTATCATACCAATGTGATGATGTGCATAGCCACTGAATTTGCCGTTATTTGTACCGACAGTATTGACGATCTGGATGAGCGAAAAAATGTCATCCACTCACTGCTAAAAAGCGGCAAGGAAATTATTCCGATTTCCGAGGAACAGATGCATTGTTTTGCAGGGAATATGCTGCAAGTGGAAAATACTGCGGGTAAACGCTTTCTGGTAATGTCGCAAACAGCTTTCGATTCACTGGATGAACCTCAACTAAAATTGCTGGAATCTTATAATGAGTTGATTGTAATTCCGATTCCAACGATTGAAAAAGTAGGAGGCGGAAGTGTACGTTGCATGATAGCCGAAGTATTTTAATTAAATTATTGGTGTTTACAAGGTTTGATTTTATAATTATATTCAAAAACCGATTGCAGAAATGAATAATCCAAAACTTACAACTTCAGAATTGATTGAGCTCGAAAATAAATACGGAACTCATAACTATCATCCGTTGCCCGTTGTGCTCGACCGTGGTGAAGGGGTATTTGTCTGGGATGTGGATGGAAAGAAGTATTATGATTTTTTGTCAGCATATTCGGCTGTAAATCAGGGTCACTGTCATCCGAAAATTGTGAATACACTGATTACTCAGGCTAAAAAGTTGACGCTTACTTCGCGGGCTTTTTACAACAGCCAACTTGGACTATACGAAGAATTTCTGACTCATTTTTTCGGATATGATAAAATTTTGCCCATGAATACCGGTGCCGAAGCAGTGGAAACCGCTATCAAGTTGTGCCGGAAATGGGCGTATGAGAAAAAACATTTACCCGAAAACTCCGCTCAAATCGTAGTTTGTGAGGGGAATTTTCATGGACGTACAACTACCATTATTTCATTTTCGGCCGATCCGGAGGCATATACGCATTACGGACCGTTTACGCCCGGATTTGTGATGATTCCGTATAACGATGCCGACTCGCTTGAAAAAGTGTTGGCTGAAAATCCGCATATTGCAGGTTTTTTGGTAGAGCCCATACAGGGAGAAGCAGGTGCCATGGTACCCGATGATGGTTATCTGAAAAAATGCTATGAGCTTTGCCAGCAACATGATGTGCTGTTTATTGCCGATGAAATTCAGACAGGAATTGCGCGTACCGGAAAATTATTAGCATGTGATTATGAAGATGTTCACCCGGATATTTTGATTTTAGGGAAAGCTTTGTCGGGTGGAGTTTATCCGGTTTCAGCTGTTTTGGCCTGTAACGCAATTATGGATGTATTCAAGCCCGGGCAGCATGGGTCTACTTTTGGTGGCAATCCCTTGGCAGCTGCTGTTGCAATTTCGGCTTTGGAGGTGGTTCGCGATGAAAAACTGGTCGATAATGCTTCTACTATGGGCGAAATTTTTCGTTTCGAAATGAGAAAACTTTGTAAAACTTCGTCTATTGCGTCATTTGTTCGTGGAAAAGGCCTGTTGAATGCATTGATTATCAATAATGAAACGAATAAAAATCTGGCCTGGGATATCTGCCTGAAATTACTTGAAAACGGGCTGCTGGCCAAACCGACCCACACCAATATTATTCGGTTTGCACCTCCTTTGGTTATCACTGAAGATCAATTGTTTGAATGCGTGGACATTATTAAGGAATCCATCAAGGAGTTTGAAAATCAGGCATGATAGTATACTTTATCTGAATCGCAACAAATCAAAAAAGAAAGAAGTAATACTGCTTACCAGACTCGAAATATGCAAAATATTGATATTCAGATTACTTTCAATCAAAATAATGGCAAGTAGTCCTATTGTTCCATATTTGTACATATTGATCATTAACTTGGGGTTAATATCTTTTAAATAAGTAAGATAGATGTGTGAGCCATCGAGTGGGGGAATGGGAACCAGGTTAAACACAAACAACCCAAAATTGATAACTCCCCAAATTACAATCAGTTGAATTATTTCAAGTCCAAGCGTTGAAGTGTTGAAATAATCAACAAAGTAGAGTAGGCGGGCAATAACCAAAAATAGTATCGCGATTATGAAATTTGAAATGGGTCCTGCAATAGATATTAAAATCTCATCGCGATGTTTATTTTTCAGATTATCAGGATTAAAAGTTACGGGTTTTGCCCAGCCAAATCCGGCAATAACAATCAGAAAGAAGCCAAGCCAATCGATGTGCTTAATCGGATTCAGAGTTAATCGTCCTTCATTTTTAGCGGTATTGTCCCCCAATTTATAAGCCGCGTACGCATGCGAAAACTCGTGAACGGTTAGTCCGATTACAGCTGCAGGAGCTATTCTTAAAATCTCGCCGATATCTAATCCCATATTATTTATTTGTGTGATGATTTACTGAACACAAATTTAGTGTTTTTCTTTATTAAATTGTTATAATCAATGTAATAAAGCACTTTAAGCGACAGGCTATTTGTTTGGTTTATCCATGCTTTCTGCAAATTATTCGAAAAATTATAAACCACTTTGTCTTCGTTTGAATATGATATGGCTTTCCACGCCAATGATAATTCCGAACCGGGCGCAAAGATCCAGCGGAAAATCATGTCAACAGTAAACGCGTTGTAATTCTGATCTTTATTTCCGGAAAAAGTTTCATTCTCAATCAAAGAACCGTCTTTTTGTAAAATATAATATTGATTATTGGCCACCCCTGACCAGTAATGTCGGGCTCTTAACCGCAAACTTGCTTTATTGCTTAAAATATACGAAGTACCGATTGTATTGACTAAAGTACTTACAGTTCGTTTTGCAAAGGTAATAGAATCTGTATTAGAATTATCAGCAAATCCACGTTCGTTGAAAGATTGTATGCTGCTAATTCCATAGTTAATCTCAAAACGATGGCCTATCCTTAAATTGGCATTTGCATCAATATCATGCTCCATACGTTCAATAGTTGCTTGTGATACAAAGCCATATCGAAAATTGAAATTCAGGGACTTGCGTGGGTCTGTGTTCAGATTAAGATTGATATTCAGCTTTCGTGGGTTCAGATAATATCTTCCTTCAACCCGGGGCTCATAATAATCAAACTGATCGGAACTGATTTTTCCATCGGAGTAAAACTGATAATTATTTTTGAATAAGATCATGAAATCGTATCCTAATTCTTTATCATATAGCGTATTTGGTTTGTAAATTCTATTGTAATTCAACCATATGTCGCCGTTGCATTCTCTGATAATCCAGAATGGTTCTATTATTTGGTAATAGATCCAGGCTTCGGAAGTCATCAGGTTATTTCGTTGCAAATATCCAAGGTCGTTGGGATTAAATTTATCAGAAAATACAGTTTGTGCAGCACCCCAAAATAATTTCCCTTTGTTTTTTTCAAAGCGGAGTGATCCGTAGTAACCGGTTTCATTGGTACTATCGCCACGCATGCTTATACCTCCTTTTCCTTTAAGAGCATAGGTCTTGGTCTTGTCTCTGAACTGAAATTCTGTAGCCGTCACATTAGCATGAAAAGGATTTCCAACCATTGAAACATTTGTGTTTATAAAGCTTATATAAGAGTTGTTTTTCAACGATTTATCCACTATAGCTACGTTGTAATTGGTAAATGGTTGTACCAGCACATTGCGCGAAAGGCCAGTCGTAGTATCCTTAACAATGGCGTTCGATGCTAAAGACATGGCATTCAGCACCCCAATTCCTAAGCCTTTATTGGTTCGCTCCGAAATTTTGGTTGCGTTAACGAGCTGAGTTTCTCCGGGCAAATAATCGATTTTTTCATTCGGATTAAGTGCATTATCAGCCGAAAATTTGGGGTTTGCTCCAATTCTGCGTGAATAAAAAATCCCTCCACGTTGGAAAAGCTCTGTTCCTTCGGTAAAGAATTGTCGTTTCTCGTCGTAGTACAACTCGTACGGTGAAAGGTTTAGTTTTTTATCGTCTGATTGGATCTGGCCAAAATCAGGAATCACCATCATATCCAGCGTAAAAGCATCGTTGATACCATATTTTACATCCAAGCCGCCTTTGTAAAGAAAATGGGATTTATTTGAGTTGTTTTCAGGCTCAAAGTAAGTAGCTATGTATGGGCTGAATGAAAGTCTGACAGGAGGTTTGATATCCTTAATTCCGGTTAGTTCACCTTCCTGATGGATGAAGCCCGAAACCTCCCGGCTCAGAAAGTTCCATGAATTATTGGAGTTGTAACGCCTGATATTACGAAACATATTTAATCCCCATTTACGCCTGCTTTTTCCGAAAAACGCAATACAGAATATGGGATTTTCATTTCCACAGTCCAGCCTTCAGTGGTTATTCGGGTTTTACTTTCCCAAACGGTATTCCAGTTTGCATCCTCAAAATCGCCATCACTTTTTGCTGCCTTTATGTCAACCTGCACTCCGGCTGGAGTTATAAAAAAACCGTATGCCAGTTGGCCCTGATTATATGGATCTAAATAAACGCCGAAATAATCAGACATCCCAATATTATCACGTTCGGTTAGGTAATTGAAAATGCTGTCTGGCTGATTATCATACAGTTTTGCCCCGATGTAAACGGCAGTTTGATCATAGAAAATATAAGCTTCGGTTTTTTGAAAAGCAGGTTTGCCGTTGTATGGTTGTATTTGTATAAAGTCTTTTGCAGGTGTTGCTGTCAGGTAGGCGGCTTCATCCAGTTTCCCATCAATTTCCAAAGGACTGTTTATCGGGAGAGCTTCTACCGATTTTTTATTCTGTGCCAATGCAGGTAAGAAGAACAAAATACAGATGATCCAACTAAGTAATCGTTTCATAACGTGGTATTTGCAATTTTTAATTCCCTTGACATTTTGGGAAACCACAACCGTAAAACAAACTTATATAGTTTGCAAATATATGCATATTTTATGAAGTTTATCGGGGTTTATAATTTGATTAAACTTCTTTAAATGTCTATAAATTATGACTGAAATTATCAGGTATTCTTACAGCAAAGATCAATAAATTATACGTTGGTTGGGGAATATCTATCAATGGTTTGCCGAATCGGTCTATTTTTCATATTTTTGTTCTGCTTTTCAAAAATAAAAACTAAAATATTTAAGATAAAAGTGATAGAAATTATTCCGGCCATCGACCTGATTGATGGAAAATGCGTCCGCTTATCGCAAGGCGATTATGCTCAAAAAACTGTTTACAATGAAAATCCGCTAGAAGTGGCTAAAATGTTTGCCGATGCGGGCATCAGCCGATTGCACTTAGTGGATTTGGATGGAGCTAAGGCTCATCATATTGTGAATCATAAAGTATTGGAGAAAATCACAAGCGGAACTAATCTGGTGGTTGATTTTGGTGGCGGACTCAAATCGGACGATGACTTGCGAATAGCCTTTGAATGCGGTGCCAGCATGGTTACCGGCGGAAGTATAGCCGTTAAAAATCCGGAAATTTTTGCTTCATGGATTGATAAATTCGGAGCTGAAAAAATCATTCTCGGTGCTGATGTAAAAAATGAGAAAATTGCAGTTGGCGGTTGGCTAGAAACTACCGAGCTCGATCTTATGCCTTTTATTATAAATTATATGAATCAAGGTGTAAGCAAGGTAATTTGTACCGATATCAGTAAAGATGGAATGTTGCAGGGACCAGCCATTGAATTGTATAAAAAAATGCTGGCCGAAAAACCCGATATGTATCTTATTGCCAGCGGTGGGGTTAGTTCTATCCACGATATTGAGCAGTTGCACGAAGCTGCTGTGCCGGCGGTAATTACCGGAAAAGCCATTTATGAAGGGAAAATTAATCTGAAAGAACTGAGTCAATTTATAGTGCATAATTCATAAAAGGTTTATGAAATAAATTGAAGAATTGGTCGTATATTTGTTAGCTCAAAATTATTAGAAACAGATAATTCACAGTCATTGATAATTTAATTATGGATTGTGAATTTCGAATTACGAATTAAATAAATTATGTTGAAAGAAATTTTATCCGTTACCGGAAAACCGGGACTTTTCAAATTAGTGTCGCAAGCTAAAAACATGTTGATTATTGAGTCTTTGATCGATGGAAAACGTATTCCGGCTTATGCCAAAGATAAAGTAGTTTCGTTAGGTGATATTGCTATTTTTACTGAAACCACCGAAGTTCCATTAGGCCAGGTACTTGAAACATTGAAGACCAAAGAAAACGGTGCATTATGTTCTATCGATCCTAAATCTGATAATGACAAACTTCGTAAATATATGGGTGAAGTTTTACCTGATTACGATCGTGACCGTGTTTATCCAAGCGATATCCGTAAATTGCTGTCGTGGTACAATATTCTTATCAATGCTCAGATTACAGAGTTTTTGACTGAAGAAAATGAAGAGGTTGTTGCTGCTGAATAATTGATGATTTAAAAATCAATTGCCTGAAAATTAGAAATATATGAATGTAAAATCTATTTGTGAACTTATTGAAGAGGTGGCTCCATTGGCGTTGCAGGAAAGCTACGACAATGCCGGTCTTTTGGTGGGCGACTCACAAATGGAAATTACTTCTGTATTGCTTTGCATCGACATTACTGAAGAAGTGGTTGAAGAGGCAATACAGAAAAAATGCAATTTGATTATTTCTCATCATCCGCTTATTTTCAGCGGTTTAAAACGGCTTACCGGTCAGAACCTGGTTCAACGATGTGTGGTTAAAGCAATCAAAAACGATATTGCTATATATGCCGCGCATACCAATTTAGACAATGTTTTGCATGGAGTGAGTGGTAAAATGGCTGAAAAAATAGGTTTGAAAAACTTGCGTATTCTTCAGCCCAAGCGTAACAGTTTGTTGAAGTTAATCACTTATGTGCCTCGCCTTCATTCGTATCGGGTTAGGCAATCGTTATTTGATGCAGGAGCAGGGCGTATAGGAAATTACGATTCTTGTAGTTTTAATGCGGATGGCTCAGGCACTTTTCGTGCCAATGGAAATGCTCAGCCATTCGTCGGGAATATAAATAAGTTACACATTGAACCAGAAACAAAGATTGAAGTAATACTCCCTGAATATCTGAAGTTTAAAGTGCTTGATTCTCTGTTAAAATCGCACCCTTATGAAGAACCGGCTTATGATTTTATTCCTTTGAAAAATGACTGGAATACTGTTGGAGCAGGAGTAGTGGGAGAATTGGAAGAGGCTGAAGATGAAGCCGCATTTCTGCAACGATTGAAGACCGTTTTTCAGGTTTCGGCTATTCGTCACACCGATTTTTTGAATAAAAAAATTAAGCGTGTGGCTTTGTGCGGAGGTGCCGGGAGTTCATTTTTGCCGGATGCTATTTCAGCGGATGCAGATGTTTATATTTCAGGCGATTTTAAGTACCATGAATTTTTTGACGCTGAAAAGCGTATTTTGATTGCCGATATCGGACATTTTGAAAGTGAACAATTCACAAAAGACATTTTTTATGAGATAATTACAAAAAAAATGCCTACATTTGCAGTCCAAATTTCAGACAGTAAAACCAACCCCATAAACTATTTTTAATCAATATGGCTACAGAATTAAAAGCAGAAAAAGAAATTACCGTTGAGGAAAAACTAAAAGCCCTTTATGAGCTTCAAAAGGCGGTTTCCCAAATAGACGAAATCAAGATTTTACGTGGTGAGCTTCCATTAGAGGTTCAGGATTTAGAAGACGAAATTATCGGTTTAACTACCCGTCTGGAAAATTTCGAAACTGAAATTGCTGATATTATTGCCACTATTGCTAGCAAGAAAATTGAGATTGAAGAATCCCGGATTAAAATTGCCAGATACAAAGAACAACAGGATAATGTTCGTAATAACCGTGAATACGATAACCTTTCTAAAGAAATTGAATTCCAAACTCTGGAAATTGAACTTTGTGAAAAACGTATTCGTGAATTTACGGCTGCTCTTGAAAATAAGCAAAATGAACAAAAAGCTTCTGCTGAACAATTGAGCGAGCGTAAACTTGACCTGGAACAAAAGAAAGGTGAGTTGAACGAGATTGTTTCGGAAACCAAACAGGAAGAAGAAAAACTTCGTGAGCATGCCAAAGAAATTGAAGCCATGATTGAACCACGTTTGGTAGCAGCATTTAAACGTATCCGTAAAAATGCGCGCAACGGGTTAGCTGTGGTTTATGTGCAACGTGATGCATGTGGTGGATGCTTTAATAAAATTCCGGCACAGCGTCAACTTGATATTCGTTTACGTAAAAAAATCATCGTGTGCGAATATTGTGGTCGCATCCTTGTCGATCAGGAACTGGCTGGTGTAGCTCCGGTATCAGAGGATTGATTTACACATTTTGTAAGTTATATAGAGAAGAGTTCGAAAAATAAATTTCGAACTCTTTTTTTTGCTTTAGATTGAAATTTTCATGTACAGAATCTAATGAGTAATTAAATAAACGATTCTCAGAGATTGTTTTTTGCTGTAACATTCAGATATAATGATTGTTATGCTCATTTTTTATGTTTAAATTATTCTGCATTCTGGGTTTTCTGTCTTTTTTATTCGTTTTTTAAATAATTCAACCGGTCTTTTTCTATAAAAGTAGGTTAGATGAGTTTTCGGTCCACATATTTCAGACTCACAAATTCAATTTTTTATTTTAATGTTGAGTCTGGTTGTAACTATATTACCCTCCTTTAATTGAATCAAAATATTTTGCTGTTTTGACTTCTCCTGGCAGCTCGTCAAAAGTATATAAGCAAATTTCATGTAGATTTATAAATCACATTTGTAATATTTCTGCTTGTTCACAAAAATATTTGAACGTATTACAAAAGTAAACATGACTATTTGCAAATATAAATTACAAATGTATGTATAAATGATTTACAAAAATATAACGATCACAAATATACAGATTACTATTGTAATTACAAATATAACATGTCCATGACAGTATTATATATCTATTAATCAGCAAAATAACTACTATATATGTAAATTATATTTATCTTATAATTTACATTGGTGACAAATGGATATAATATTACATAAAACACATATTATTAAAATATAAATAGCTGATTATTATATGTAATATCATATTTAATGTGATATATTACTTTAATTGAATTAGTGAGTTACATACAAGTCATATATTCTTTAATTATCAGTAAAATAAAGGTATTTTCAGATTTATTTATTCTATGAGTCTTTAGTTACATTTGTATATTTACAAAAGTAATTATTTACTTTTGTGATCGATTTGCAAATGTAAAACATTTCACATATATTTGTATCGTAAAATAGAAATGTACACTTCACATAAATACTGTGTATTATGACTGAAAAAGAAAGAATAGAGAAAGTGATGCAGTCGGAAGGAATGAATTCTGCTGTGTTTGCAGCTGCCATAAATATTCAGGGTTCCACTCTATCGCATATTTTGAATGGTAGAAATAATCCGAGTTTGTCTGTATTGCAAAGCATCCTTAATCGCTTCCCGAATATCAGTCCAGAATGGCTTATAATGGGTCAAGGGTCGATGGAAAGAGCTACAAAGCATTCTCAGGCGCCCACTTTATTTGATTCTGTTGATGAAAGTATCAGTAAATCAATGAATTTTGATGCTAAAATGGCTGAACAAAATGATTCTACAATTTCGACCATTCAGCAAAAAGCTGCTGTTTCGCCTGATATTCCAGTTCAGTCTAAACAAGAAGCCATTCAACCTCCAATTATTCCAGTCATAGAACAAGGCTCAAGAACTGTTCGAAAAATTATTGTTTATTATACCGATAATACTTTCCAGGAATTTCAATAATTTAAAATTTAGTATTCTTCCAGGACCCTGCTTTCAAAGATCAGATTTTTTTATGCGGATTAATTGTAAGTTTAAGACAATCCAGGCTATCGGGTTATTATTTAGGCCATCATGCTTTAAACTTGGCCGAACCGGGATATTTTCGTAATTTTGTAACCTGATATCATTTGTATTTTCTTACCAGTATCAATTTGTATAATTAATTGATACATAATAAATTATTCTTGATGAAGAAATTCATGCTCGATTTGATTGTAAAGAAAAATGAAGCCCTGAACAATCAATACTCCCTATTAATTCTGACATCGCCTGAGAAACTTCCGGAAATGCTTCCCGGACAGTTTGTGGAAGTGCGTGTCGATAACTCGCCTACAACCTTTCTACGGCGTCCTATTTCCATTAATTATGTCGACTATGAAGCAAATGAACTGTGGTTGCTGATACAGATTGTGGGCGACGGCACACGTAAAATGTGTGAGCTGAAAGCAGGAGATATTTGCAACCTGGTGTTTCCGCTTGGAAATAGCTTTACTTTGCCCGAAAATAAGGATGCCAACATCCTGTTAGTAGGTGGAGGTGTCGGGATAGCTCCTTTATTATTTTGGGGCTCATATTTGAAAGAACGTGGCTACAGCTGTAGCTTTGTACTTGGAGGACGTTCCAAAGACAATTTATTGCAGCTTTGTGAATTCGAGCGTTTCGGAAATGTGTACACCACAACCGAGGATGGTACTCACGGTGAACGTGGGTTTGTAACCCAGCATTCGCTTTTAAAGGCCTCTAATTTCGATTATATTTACACCTGCGGCCCAACGCCCATGATGAAGGCTGTGGCCGCTTATGCTTCACAAACAAAGGCTAATTGCGAGGTCTCGTTAGAGAATACGATGGCTTGCGGAATCGGAGCTTGCCTGTGTTGTGTGACCGACACCACAGAAGGACATTTGTGTGTATGTACTGAAGGACCTGTTTTTAATATTACAAAGCTGAAATGGCAAATTTAAATATCAATATTGGTAAATTACAACTGAAAAATCCCGTTATGACTGCATCGGGTACTTTTGGCTATGGGCCGGAGTTTTCAGACTTTATGGACTTGTCGCGAATTGGTGGTATTTTTGTGAAGGGAACTACACTTCTCAGTCGTCAGGGCAATCCGTATCCACGCATGGCAGAGACCCCATTCGGCATGTTAAACGCTGTGGGACTGCAAAATAAGGGTGTTGATTACTTTATAGATCATATTTATCCAACTGTAAAAGACATCGATACAAATATAATTGTGAATGTATCCGGATCGACGATAGAAGACTATGTAACTACGGCTGAAAAGTTAAATTCTATCGAAAAGATACCTGCAATTGAATTAAACATCTCTTGCCCGAATGTAAAAGAAGGTGGAATGGCCTTTGGAACAAGCTGTTTGTCTGCAAGTCAGGTAGTTAGAGAGGTGCGAAGAGTATATAAAAACGAGCTTATAGTTAAGCTTTCGCCTAATGTGACCGACATTTCGGAGATTGCACTTGCTGTTGAGGCCGAAGGAGCTGATTCTGTATCGCTAATTAATACTCTGCTGGGTATGGCTATCGATGCTGAGAAAAGAAAACCAATTTTGTCGACGATTACCGGTGGGCTTTCGGGGCCGGCGGTGAAGCCTATTGCACTTCGAATGGTATGGCAGGTAGCTAAGGCAGTCAAGATTCCGGTAATTGGTTTGGGTGGAATTATGAACGCCGCTGATGCCATTGAATTCATGCTGGCAGGTGCTTCAGCTATTCAGATTGGTACAGCTAATTTTATTGACCCTTCGGTTTCGGTGAAGGTTGTTGATGGAATAAACGAATATCTAGACCGACATGGGTATAAATCCGTATCCGAAATAATTGGAGCTTTAGAATTTTAGTTGCTTCAATAACCCATATTAAAAAAGGAAATTTTTTGTAGCGTTGAAATAGCGTGTTTTGTTGACAGATTTTGTATTTTTGTTCGATAAAGACCTTATTTCTAAGCTTTATGAAGAAATACCTGCTGCTATTTGCATTGTTGTCGCTGTTTTGCAGTTTTTTGCAAAACAGCGATAGCAATGTGTCATTTCTTCCTGAATATAAACCGGTTACCCTGATTTTTGCAGGCGATATTATGGGGCATATACCCCAAATTCAGGCTGCTTACAATTCTCAAACACAAGAATATAATTATGATCCGTGTTTTCGGTATGTAAAAAAATATATCGAAAGTGCTGATTTGGCTATTGCTAATCTCGAAGTGTCTATTGCAGGCAAGCCTTATAGTGGTTATCCGGGCTTTTCTTCTCCCGATGCATTGCTTGATGGACTCAAAAAAGCCGGTTTTGATATACTCCTTACGGCTAATAATCATGTAATTGATCGTGGAAGAGTGGGTTTGGAGCGCACAATCAAGCGGATAGAAAGTCGAAAGTTGCTTCATGCTGGTAGTTATATGAATAAAAACCAGCGTGATAGCATTTATCCTCTTTGTGTTGATGTAAAAGGAATGAAGATAGCTTTTCTGAACTATACCTACGGAACAAATGCCGATTTTATTCCACGGCACAGCATTGTAAACTATATTGATTCACAGCAAATTGCTGTTGATTTACGGAGAGCTGAGAATCTGGGTGCCGATTTTGAGGTTGTTTTTTTGCATTGGGGAACTGAGTATGAGCTTCATTCAAACGAAATTCAGCAAAAACTGGCTCATTTTCTGGTAAAACAAGGTGCTGACCTGATAATAGGTGCTCATCCGCATGTAGTTCAAAATGCAGAATTTCTTTATGGAAAGGATAGCATATCGGTTCCGGTGTTTTATTCGCTTGGGAATTTCCTCTCTAATCAGCAAAAACCTAATACTAATGGTGGAATAATGTTACGTGTTGATATTGATCCGGTAACAAAGTCTTTAAACACTGCTTCTTATTTACCTCTATATGTTTACAAAGGTGTGCTGAGTGGTGTATATCAGTACCATTTGCTTCCGGTGGTTGATTTTATTCAAAATCCTTCTAATTTTGATATTGGTCGATCTGATAGTATTTTACTTACCGATTTTGGACGGGAAACACAAAGCAGGCTCTCTAATATGAAAATAATCGATAATTCCACATTAAAATGACTGTACAAGAGGTAATTATAGAACTAGAAGCGTTATCGACTCCAGAGCATTTTGCTAAATTGTCGTATTTTGGAATAAAAGACGATAAGGCACTGGGAGTTAAAATTCCGTTGATAAGGCAACTGGCCAAACGAATTGGGAAAAATCACGAACTTGCTCTGGAGCTTTGGAAAACAGAAATTCATGAAGCCCGATTGCTGGCCACTATGATTGAAAAGCCAGAAATGGTTTCTGAAAATCAGTTTGATAGCTGGGTACAGGATTTTAATTCGTGGGATATTTGCGATCAATGTTGTGGGCTGCTGGTCAGAACGCCTTTTGTCCTTTCGAAAATTGAGGCTTATTCGGAGGCAAAAGAAGAATTTGTGAAACGAACGGCTTTTGTATTGATATGTGCTTTAGTTATCTATAACAAAAAGGCTAAAAATGAATTATTTTATCCTTTTTTCGGGTTAATAGAGAGGGAGGCATGGGATGATCGGAACTTCGTGCGTAAAGCTGTAAATTGGGCTTTGCGTCAGATTGGGAAGCGAAATGAAGCTTTGAGATTGAAAGCCATTGAATGCGCGGAACGAATTTTAAATCAGGGGGCTAAATCTGTCCGTTGGATTGCAACTGATGCTTTACGGCAATTGAAAAATGAAAAAACGATAGCCTATGTCAATCGTCGTAAGAAATAACGTAAACAAGGATGCAGCCCATTGGTGAAGCATCCTCGTTTTTTTTGTTGTTATGGTAAACAATTCAAATTTATTTTTCTGTCAGCAATACTCCTTCGTACCGGTTATTT
>CAYSTC010000045.1:0-17923 GCA_964433885.1 uncultured Paludibacter sp.
TATCTTCCAATGCTATCTGGTCGTTGCGATGCACTTCCAAATCGGTGTATCCCAACTTCTTCACTGCGTGGACCAAATTGTAGGTAAACGAGTCGTAATTATCAAAAACTAATATTTTCATGTTATTTACTTTGTGTTATTTGCCCTTCGGGCGTTATTTATGCTTCGCATATTATTAACTTCGTGTTATTAGGGCTTCGCCCGTTATTTACCTACGATGTTATTTTTATTTTCGTTATTCATTAATTTTGTTACAGAACCAATAAAATGATTTAGTTTAATTCCCAGAGTATTGAAGTCTGCCAATAGTTCATTGAAAGTGTCTTCGTCAATTATTCCACGCCGTTTAGCTTTTGTTATCCAGGTTTTACTTTCATACAGCGAGCCTCGCGAATAATAGTAAAAGCTACGCTGATCTTTAAACGTATTTCGTCCAAAACCTTCACTAATATTAGAACTGACAGAATCTATTGCTCGGACTAGCTGTTTTCCAATCGTATCTTTCTTGAAAAAATCCCATTTATCAACAATAACCCAGATCTTATCAGACAAATCCATCGAGATATTATAAACTTCTAAATCTTCTAATTTCATAACTCTAAATTTAAAATATGACCTTTTTAGAAATAACGCCCGAAGGGCAAATAACTCTTAATAACGGACAAAGTCCTAATAACGGCATAGCCTCATATCATCTTCCTGACGCCACTTCCACCGCACGTTTCAATGCAGCTAATTTATTATTCACCTCCTGCAATTCACTTTCTTCGTCCGATTTGGCCACAATACCGGCACCGGCCTGATAGTAAAGAGTATTGTTTTTACTTACGAATGAACGGATTGTTATGGCCTGGTTCATACTGCCATCAAAACCTATATAACCCAGACAACCGCCATACGGACCACGGTCGTGCGGTTCAATCTGATCAATCAGTTGCATGGCCTTAATCTTTGGCGCTCCCGAAAGTGTTCCGGCAGGGAACGTATCGGCAAAAAGCTTGATAATTTTAGTATCGGGCTTCATTTTACCGCTAACACTCGAAACCAAATGAAGCACGTGCGAATAATATTGCACTTCGCGGAACACCTCTACTTCCACATGGTCGGTATTTCGACTCAGATCATTGCGGGCCAAATCCACCAACATCACATGTTCGGCGTTTTCTTTCTTGTCGACCCGCAGTTTTTCTGCCAGTTGAAAATCTTTTTCGTCATCGCCGGTGCGACGGAAAGTTCCGGCAATGGGCTTGATATAGGCTTTTTGCTTTTTGGCATCAACCACCAGGTGAGCTTCGGGCGAAGAACCAAAAATGCGGAAATCGCCAAAATTAAAATAAAATAAATAAGGCGAAGGATTCACCGACCGCAGCGTGCGATACAGCATAAAATCGTCGCCTTTATATTGTTGGTAAAAACGGCGCGAAAGTACAATCTGGAAAACGTTTCCCTTGTAACATTCCTGTTTGCCACGAGCCACCATCTTTTTATAATCTTCGTTCGATATATCCGACTTTTCTTCGCCAACAGCCGAAAATTCGTAGGTTGCAATATTATTGTTCGACAATATCTCTTCAATATCAGCAATGGCGGAAGTTTCCCCTTCGAGCAAATTTTCAATGATAGTCAATTCATTATTAAAATGATTCACCGCAATAATGTATTTGAACAACACGTAATGCAAGCCCGGCATGCTCCCCGGAACGGTTTCGCGGGCGTTGAGTTTTACGTCTTCGAAATACTGGACTGACTCATAGGACGAATAACCGAACAAACCGTTCACTCCTACCGGGTTATCATTTTTCACGATATCAACCGATTTAAGGAAAGCATCGAATCGTTCGGCAACCGTGAGCTTACCGGTAACCTGGGTTTCTATTTTACTTCCATCAGGATATTCTTCTTTAATGACAAACCGGTTTACCGAGATTCCGCCAATCGGGCAAAACCCAATATACGAATAGCTGTTTTCAACGCCATGATAATCCGAACTTTCCAGTAACACGGAGTTGGTATACAAATCGCGTATCTTGAGATAAATTCCTACCGGCGTCTGCAAATCGGCCAGCATCTTTTTTGAGTTTACAAACAATCGGCCCCCAGCCCCTAAAGGGGAGTTAGAATTAGTATCGTTTTGTCTGTTATTTTTATTATTCATGTCATTCATATTTATTTTTCAACTTAGATAATTTTAATCAAGTTCCCCTTTAGGGGTTAGGGGTGAAATATTTCACATACGTATCCATATCTTTATCACCTCTTCCCGAAACCGTGAGAACCACAATATCGTCAGGTTTGAATGTATCTTTCTCTTTTTTCAATAACGCCAGCGCGTGAGCTGATTCTATCGCCGGAATAATTCCTTCCAACCGCGTCAGTTGAAAAGCTGCTTCCAGGGCTTCATCATCATTGATGGCGTGAACTTTTGTTCGACCTACTTTAGCAAAAAATGCATGTGCAGGTCCAATTCCGGGATAATCCAACCCCGCAGAAATAGAGTATGGCTCCGTAATCTGCCCATCATCATCCTGCATCAATAGTGTTTTAAACCCATGAATAATACCAGTTGTACCAACACTGATCGTTGCAGCTGTTTCGCCGGTTTCTACGCCTAAGCCACCAGCTTCGGCAGAAATAATTTTCACACGGTCATCGCTTATATAATGATAATAAGTCCCCATGGCATTGCTACCACCACCTACGCAAGCCATCAGATAATCGGGGTAATCGCGGCCAACCTGTTCCTGCAACTGCCATTTAATTTCTTCACTAATGACCGATTGGAAAAATCCAACCATATCAGGATAAGGATGCGGACCCACTGTAGAACCAATAATGTAGAATGAATCCGGGTTTGAGCACCAATAGCGGATAGCTTCGTTGGTAGCATCTTTCAGTGTCCAGTTTCCACTGGTCACAGGCTCAACTGTAGCACCCAACATGCGCATTTTCTGTACGTTCAAGAACTGGCGTTCCACATCTGTTTTTCCCATAAACACAATACATTCCAACCCCATGAGTGCACAGGCTGTAGCCGTAGCCACACCGTGTTGTCCGGCACCGGTCTCAGCAATAATTCGGGTTTTACCCATGCGTTTTGCCAGCAAAATTTGCCCCAATGCATTATTGATTTTATGCGCACCGGTATGGTTCAAATCTTCACGTTTGAGGTAAATGTTAGTGCTGTACTCTGCCGACAAACGCTTCGCATGATACAATGGCGACGGGCGTCCCACGTAGTTCTTCAGCAAGACGTAATATTCAGCTTTAAATCCGGCATCATCTTTTATGGCATAAAAAGCCTCTTTGAGCCGCTCTACCGTTCCATGCAGGATTTCAGGAATATACGCTCCACCAAATTCACCGTAAAATCCGTTCTGATCAAGCCCTCCAACCCCTAAAGGGGAGTTGGAGTTTGTATTGATTTGTTCTTTATTATCCATATTCTTATTCTATTTACTTTCAAAGTTGTAACCAAATTTCACTTCATGAGTTAGGGGTAGTAAAACAAAAAAGGCTTATCGTGAGTTCCGACAAGCCTTTTGTAATATCTTTTTATTCTAACTATATACATACGGTGTTACCTCTCACGATCTGTTTATTCGCAAGTGCCACCACCAAAATTTATTTACAGCTAAAATCATTTTCATTTCTTTTTGATTTGTTTTCGGGTACAAAGATGATAAATTTATTTTAATTGACCAAGAAAAATATCATTTTTCCGAATTAATCTATAAAACTAACTACTTTTTCAGTAAAGCTTTCGACTTCTTTATTTCAAGTTTTGTTTGTTGTTTTTCCACTTCCAGTTGTTTTGCTTTCAAATCGAGAGCAGTTTTTGTGCGATTCAACTCCATCAAACGATTTTTAAGGTCAACCTCCCGTAAGTTCAACTTCCTTTCAGCCTCAGCTATATCATCAAAATTTTCTTTCAAATTATTACGCTTTACATTCCACTGACTTTCAAGTTCTTTTATTTGCCTATCCTTATCATCCAAACTTTCAATCCGATCCTTAAAATCGTCTTTATATAGGTCCTTAGACTTCTTGTTCAACTCTTTACGCTCAGAAATCAGTTGTTTCATCTCCTTATCCCTGAGACTTTTTTCAGTTTTCAGGAATTTTTCTTCATCCTTTGCAAATTTCTTTTTATCAGACAAAATCTTTCGTTCGTTACTTATTGCTTTGGCTTCATCATTTGCCTGATCAGTCCGCAATTTTAACTCTCTTCGATTACTCTTCAGTCTATCCTGTAAAATCCCAATACTTTTCAGATAGTTTTCAGAATCTAATTTTTGCTGCTTAATAGAATCAATATTCACTGGTTGTAAAACTGGCGCTGTCCAGTGATAAGTAGAATCTGTATTCTCAGGCTTTAATACTGTGGTATCGTTTACTACTTGTGCAAACGCGACGATTCTCACAAATACAATACAAAGAAACACTAGCAATAACTTTAAATAATTAGTTTTCATAGCAGTAAATGTTTACAATCGACTATTAATCAGATAATCTTAGCTTTTATTTGAAACGTTAGAATAATCAAAAAGTTCAATATGTATTATCACTTTTCATAACAATTTGAATTTCAAACCAATTCCTACAACTATTCACTTTTTACATCAAACACATAATTATAAATATCAAATAGTTACACAAATGATCATTTCACAATTAAGTATTTCATAGAATGAAATTAATCATATAACTAACAGAAACACAAAAGCTGTTATTTTCCTTTCGTTATTCAGTTTTTTTTCCGAACTTTGCCGACTTAAAAATACGCAAAAAAAGACAGTAATTTTAAGAAAAATTTAAGGTGAAAGATACAAAGTACATTTTCGTTACCGGTGGAGTTACTTCATCGTTGGGCAAAGGAATTATTGCCGCATCGCTTGGCAAACTATTACAAGCCCGTGGTTTTAAAGTTACAAATCAGAAGCTCGATCCATATATCAACGTGGATCCCGGAACTTTGAATCCATACGAACATGGTGAATGCTACGTAACAGTGGATGGACATGAAGCCGACCTCGACCTCGGTCACTACGAACGCTTTCTGGGCGTAGAAACACACAAAGCAAATAACGTTACAACCGGACGCATTTATCAAAACGTGATAAACAAAGAACGTCGTGGCGATTATTTGGGAAAAACTGTTCAAATTATTCCTCACATCACCGACGAAATCAAACGCAACATCAAACTTCTGGGCAGCAAAGGCGATTTCGACTTTGTAATTACCGAGCTTGGTGGAACCGTTGGCGATATCGAATCGTTGCCATACATCGAAAGTGTACGCCAGTTGCGCTGGGAGTTGGGCAAAAACTGCCTGATTGTTCACTTAACCTATGTACCTTACCTGGCTGCTGCCAAGGAATTGAAAACAAAACCAACCCAACATTCCGTTAAAGCACTTCAGGAACAGGGAGTTCAGGCCGACATCCTCGTTTTGCGTACCGAACACAATATCTCTGCTGAAATGCGCAAAAAAGTAGCTCTTTTCTGTAATGTTGAAGCCGGAGCTGTTATGCAGTCTATCGACGTTCCTACTATTTATCGAGTTCCATTAAACATGCAGGAAGAAAGACTGGATGAAGTGGTACTGACAAAAATGGGTTACGACCTGGAAAAAACGCCAAAAGCGGACATGGAAAAATGGACTGCTTTTGTAGAGAAACTGGAAAACGCTAAAGAGGAAGTACGCATTGCCATCGTCGGGAAATATGTCCAACTTCCTGATGCTTACAAGTCTATTATCGAATCATTGATCCACGCCAGCGCTTATAACAATAAAAAACTGAAACTCGACTTGATTTTATCTGACAAACTGTCAGAAGAAAATGTTGAGAAAAAACTGCAAAAGGTAGATGGCATTGTTGTTGCTCCGGGATTCGGGCAACGTGGAATGGAAGGCAAATTTGCAGCTCTTAAATATGCACGAGAAAACGACATCCCATGTTTGGGTATTTGTATGGGTATGCAAACGATGTCGATTGAGTTTGCCCGCAATGTACTAGGATATGCCGATGCAAACAGCACCGAGATTGATCCGGACACAAAACACAACATTGTAGACATTATGGAAGAGCAGAAAAACATGCTCGACCTGGGTGGAACAATGCGACTGGGCGCTTACAAATGTACCCTAAAAAAAGGAACAAAGGTTTTCAGCATTTACAACAAGGAACATATCAGCGAACGCCACCGCCACCGTTACGAATTCAACAACGAGTATAAAGATGAATTTGAAAAAGCCGGAATGTGCTGCAGCGGGCTGAACGAAGAAGCAAATCTCGTTGAAATTATAGAACTCACTTCACACAAATGGTACGTTGGGGTGCAATTCCATCCAGAATACAGTAGTACGGTAGTAAATCCACACCCACTGTTTATCAGCTTTGTGAAGGCCGCAATTGAAAAGTAAAATGGATCAATGCTCAATAGAGTAATTGAAAATTGAAAATTATAAAATTGGAAATTTATTAAACATGGATAAAAATACGATTATCGGTTTTGTGCTGATACTAGCAATTGTTATTGGATTTTCGCAACTCAATAAGCCATCCAAACAAGAGTTGGCAACAAAGCGATACAACGACTCGATAGCACTTGTTGAGCAAAATAAAGTTGAGAATAAAGCTATAGCCGATGCGTCGAAAGCACCAACTGCAGATTCTTTAGCAACCAACGACACCAGTAAAGTTGCCGATACGTTTGGTGGATTTAGCGCTTCAGCCCAAGGACAGGAAAAGCTATTAACTCTTGAAAATGAATTAGTTAAACTCACCCTGAGCAGCAAAGGAGGTAGAATCTATTCAGCACAACTGAAAAAATTCCGCACTCACGATTCTTTACCACTTATTTTATTCGATGGCAAAGAAAGCGCAATGGATTTTACCTTTGTCACCAACAATAATCGTGTTGTAAACAGTTCTGATCTGTATTTCGAACCTGTTTCGGATATTATCAAAGATAGCAAAGGAAACAAAACAATTATCCTCCGACTGAAAACCACCGGACAGGGATATATGGACTTTGCATATACTTTGCCGGCAAACAGCTACATGATGAGCTTCGGGATTAAAGCCAGCAACATGACTACCATCATGCCTGCAGGAATTAATTCTCTGGATATGCACTGGGCTTCAAAAATTCGCCAACAGGAAAAAGGCCGCAAGTTCGAAGACCGTTATTCTGCAATCGAATATAAATTCGTGGCAGATGATATCGAAAAAATGAGCGAAAGCAAGGATGACCAAAAAGAACTGGACAACAAAGTAAAATGGATTGCTTATAAAGATCAGTTCTTTAGCAGCATTTTGATATCAAATACCGGAATTTCTTCTACCAAGCTTAAAAGCACACTGGAAAAAGAAGGCTCAGGATATTTGAAATCTTATTCATCCAACATGGTTGTAGATTTTGATCCCACAGGAAAGCAACCCACCACTTTCCAAATGTATTTTGGTCCAAATCAATATAAAATTCTTAAAGCATTTGACAAAGGCGTTGAATCTGACAAAGAACTGCAATTAAACAAACTCATTCCACTTGGCTGGGGAATTTTTGGCTGGGTAAACCGCTTTGTGATTATTCCAATGTTTAATTTCTTTAGTCAGTTCATCAGCAGTTTTGGACTAATCATCCTATTAATGACTATCGTTATTAAGCTGGTACTATTCCCATTGACGTATAAATCGTATATGTCGAGCGCAAAAATGAGAGTTCTGAAACCTGAAATTGATGAAATACATGCCAAAATTCCGGCCGAAAAAGTGGCAGAGCGCCAAAAAGCGACTATGGATTTGTACAGCAAAGTAGGTGTAAGCCCGTTGAGCGGCTGCATCCCATCATTGTTGCAGATACCATTGCTATTTGCCATGTTCAGCTTTTTCCCAGCCTCTATAGAGCTGCGGCAGCAGAGCTTCCTTTGGGCAAAAGACCTTTCGGCTTACGACTCAATCATGCAACTTCCATTTGAAATTCCATTCGGATTTGGCAGCCACGTAAGTTTATTCTGTTTATTGATGACTGTAACTAACATTATTTATACGAAACTGAATATGACTAACACAGCTACCGCTGATCAACCCGGCGGTGCAATGATGAAATGGATGATGTATCTGATGCCTGTCATGTTCCTGTTTATGTTTAATAGCTATGCATCAGGCTTGAGCTACTACTACTTTATCTCAACATTGATTTCTATTGCTCAAACTTATGCAATACGAGCAGCAGTTGATGAAAAGAAACTATTGGCACAGCTGCATGCCAAACGTGTCAGCAATAGCAAAAAACCGGCTAAAAAAGGTGGATTCATGGAGCGTTTGGAAAAAATGCAACGCGAACAACAAAAAGCCATGCAACAAAAACGGAAGTAATTACTCATAATCCTTAAAAGCGCAATCTGCAAACTTCAACACTTTGCGTTTGCGCTTTTTTTTGTATCTAACAATAGATTAAAAAATATGAAAAGAACAAATCTTATTATTTTCATCCTCGGAGCTACCCTGTTTCTGCTAAGTTCCTGTACCAAAAGCAGCCGGTTTGAAATTGACACTACCAAAAACCGGTACGAAGTAAAAATTCACCGATTCGACAAAGATCTTCTTGCGCTCGATACAACAAACATGAAACCCGGTATTGATAACCTGTATAATCATTATAAAGAATTTTTACCTGTTTTCACCTACAACATTCTTGATACAACCTCAACAGATACTACTGCAATCACAAATTTGTTCCGCCAGTTTCTGACAGACAAAACGTACGCTCAGGTAAACCAGAAAGCAAAACAACTTTACGGAGGTGATATTACAGACCTTCAGAACAAAATATCTGATGCCTATACATACATCCATCACTATTTTCCGGAAGTAGAATTGCCTCAAATTTATTTTTATGTTTCCGGGTTTAACAGCCAAATAATAATGAATGACAAATTTATTGGTATAGGTACGGATTTTTATCTGGGAAATGATTTCCCGCTCTACAAAGATCTGACTTACCAATATATGATCTACAACATGAGACGTGAAAACCTGGCTTCCGATTTAGTTTCAGCGACTTTATTCAGAATGTTTGTAATGAATTCTAACGAAAGCAGATTGCTGGACAACATGATTTTCCGTGGTAAAATAATGTATTTGTTATCCGTATTTATGCCCGAAGAAAAACCGGAAATCCTGATGGGGTATTCACCAGAGCAATGGGAATGGAGTAAAAAATATGAGAAAGAAATATGGGCAACCATCATCGACAGGAAGCATTTGTTCTCAACCGACGTTCAGTTAATCAACAAATACATGAATGATGCTCCTTTCACTTCGCCCGTATCGCAGGAATCTCCGGGCAGACTTGGAACATTTATTGGCTGGCAAATTGTAAAAAGTTACATGGAGAAAAACGAGGACCTGAGTCTGAAAAATTTAATGGATGAGGAAAACATGCAAAAGATTCTGGAAAAATCAGGCTACCGCCCGTAAAACCCATCTATTCAGATTACCACTTACAAAAAAGGCCTGTCCGTAAAAAACGAACAGGCCTTTATTATTTGTTGCAATAAATTATGCTGGACTGATTGCTTCTGAAGGACAAACATCAGCGCAAGTTCCGCAATCGGTGCAAACATCAGCGTCGATAACATAGATATCACCTTCTGAAATTGCTTCAACCGGACATTCGCTGATACATGAGCCGCAAGCAATACAATCTTCTGAAATAACGTAAGCCATTTTTCTTTTATTTTTTTGTTAGTACTAATTAGTTCTGCAAAAGTATAACTTTTTCCATTTTAAAAAAACATTTGGCTATATTTTTTTATTGCCAAAACTCAAAAGTGAATAAAATCGGGATAGCAGTACTCGGTAAAACCCGTGAACTTCAATCACAATCTGTAACGTATTTGTAATTCTTTTCTCATTTTTTTGCTATTTAACTCCAACGTTTTTCATTTTTATGATTTTTCCGGAAATAACAGACAACAAAACATTGATTAACTGCCACTTGCATAGTTGTTACATTTCTATTAAATTTGCATTAAAATACTAATTGATTACGGCAGTTTTAGTACATTTGCACCCATAATTGTTTTTTCAGACTAAAAAAATAATTTTAGTTCGCAGTATCGCAACAATTCAACTAAAAATAAACATTTAGATTTATAATTCTCACAAAAAAATTTTGTCATGAACAATTCTTTTTTCAGCAAATTCACACCCAAGGAACCAAAGTTTTTTCCAATTTTGAAAGATATGGCAGATGTGCTGCTAGTAGCTTCTGATTTGATTATCGAATGTGTTCAAAACAACGATCACGAAAAAGCAATTGAATACTACAAAAAGATCAAAGAACAGGAAAGAAAAGGAGATGCTTTATCGGCTCGCGTTTTTGATGAACTAAACTCAACGTTTATCACTCCGTTCGATCGGGAAGACATTCACCATTTGGCTGATAAACTGGATGATGTGACCGACTACATCAACAGCAGTGCAAAAAGAATTGTGCTTTACAACCCGAAACAACTTCCGGCGAGTGCGTTCGAAATTGCTAAACTGATTAAAGAAGGTGCAATAAGCATTGGAAAAGCCGTTGACGAACTGGACGTTTTGAAAAAACATTCGAACAAAATCAAAGAATACTGCCAGGAGCTTAAGGTGATTGAAAATAAAGCCGATGATGTCTACGAAAACTTCCTGATAGACCTGTTCGAAAATCAGAAAGATGGAATTGAAATCATCAAACTGAAAGAAATCATGAGCGAACTTGAAAAAGCAACAGATGCTGCCGAGCATGTAGGCAAAATTATCAAAACAATTATTGTTAAGTACGCATAACAACTTCATTAAAAAATGACGCTATTAATAACAGTAATTGCCCTTGCATTGGTATTTGATTTTATCAATGGGTTCCATGATGCTGCAAATTCGATTGCAACCATCGTATCTACCAAGGTTCTGACACCATTTAAAGCTGTGTTATGGGCAGCAGCTTTCAACTTTGTAGCATTTTTCATTGCCAAGTATGTAATTGGCGAATTTGGAATTGCCAACACGGTTTCAAAAGCTGTAATTGAACAATACATTACCTTACCGGTAATATTTTCCGGAATCGTTGCCGCGATTATCTGGAACCTCGCAACGTGGTGGCTTGGAATTCCGTCTTCTTCATCTCACACACTGATTGGTGGTTTTGCCGGCTCGGCCATTATGAGCACAATCATTGCCAGTGGTTACACAACAAGCGGCTTTGAATCAATCAAATATGAAGTAATTATAAAGATTGCCTCATTTATTGTATTAGCACCGTTCATCGGTATGGTTATTTCGTCGCTGCTTACAATTCTTATCCTGTACACATTCAAGAAAGTAAACCCGCACAAAGCTAATTCGTGGTTTAAAAAACTCCAATTGGTATCTTCCGGATTATTTAGTATCGGACACGGATTGAACGACTCACAAAAAGTAATGGGTATAATTGCCGCAGCACTCTATGCAGCATACACAAAGAACGGCATTGATCTTGGCATTCATAAAATTGGAGAAATGCCGGACTGGGTTGCCTTCTCGTGTTTTACGGTAATATCGCTGGGTACTATGTCAGGTGGTTGGAGAATTATCAAAACTATGGGTTCAAGAATTACAAAAGTGACTCCATTGGAAGGAGTAGCTGCTGAAACTGCAGGTGCTTTGACGCTTTATCTGACTGAGATTTTGAAAATTCCGGTAAGTACTACACACACTATCACCGGTTCAATTATTGGTGTGGGAGCTGTAAAACGTCTGTCTGCCGTACGCTGGGGAGTTACCCAAAGCCTGATGGTTGCCTGGATTCTTACTATTCCTGTAAGCGCGGCTCTGGCAGCACTTATTTACCTGATTTTTGGAACAATGGTGTAACGCGGTTTATAAAAATAATCACAGAGAGGCGGATGAGTATTCATTCGCCTCTCTTGTTGTTTGCATATGTTTACTATATTTGCGTCTGATATCTGTCAGATAGCTTTGTCATAATACTGTTTGATCAATACACAAATCTATAAAAAAGGAACAAATGAATACAACGCCCGTCAACACAGACAGCTACATAGCTTCATTCCCAATAGAAACACAACGACTGCTACAACAACTTCGCACCATTATCAAAGAAACAGCACCTGAAGCTGAAGAAAAAATCAGCTACGGAATGCCCGGATATAAACTGAACGGCATGCTGGTTTACTTTGCCGGCTATGCAAAACATATTGGTTTTTACCCCGGCGTAGCATGTATTATAACATTCAAAGATAGCCTTTCGGGCTACAAAACGTCGAAAGGAACCGTTCAGTTCCCGTTGGATAAACCGCTACCCGCAGCGCTGATTGCGGAAATGGTCCGGTTCAGAATAGAGGAGAATTCACAGCGTAAGAAAAAGAAATGAAAACCAACGCCTCAAACTAACAAACACTTGTACTGATACGAACTACCAAAAACAACAGGCATAACATCAAATCTTATAATATCCGAAAAAAAGATATCCTCTATATTTGCATTTAAATCTACATTTCGAAAGAAAACATGCGTTGCAAAACGACTGTAATCAAACAGAAATAAATTTAAATCAAGCAAATACCATGAACGAACAAATTCAAAAATCTTACGATTTAGCAGTGGCTCAATATGCTACTATCGGAGTTGATGTAAACAAAGCCATCGAACAAATAGACAATATTCCAATCTCCCTGCACTGCTGGCAGGCAGATGATGTTACCGGTTTCGAACATTCTGACGGAGCTCTTACCGGTGGTATCCAGACAACAGGCAACTACCCCGGCAAAGCACGAACTATCGGGGAACTTCGTGCCGACATTGATAAAGCCATGGAATTGATTCCCGGCAATCATCGCGTAAACATCCACGCTTTTTATGGCGATTTCAAAGGCGAATCGGTTGACCGCGACCAAATCGAGCCAAAACATTTCCAAAGCTGGATTGACTGGGCAAAAGAAAAAAACTACAAACTGGATTTCAACGCCACTTGTTTCTCTCATCCAAAATCGGCTGATGGCCTGACGCTTTCACATCCAGATCCTGAAATTCGTGCATTCTGGGTAGAGCACGTTATCCGTTGTCGTAAAATTGCCGAAGAAATGGGCCGCCAGTTAGGCTCAAAATGTATGCACAACATCTGGATTCCGGACGGATCGAAAGACATAACCGTAAACCGTCTTCAATACCGTGCCAACCTGAAAGAATCATTGGACAAAATCTTCGAATACAAAACCAGCGACACCTATATGCTGGATTGTATCGAGAGTAAAGTATTTGGTATTGGCGTGGAAAGCTACACGGTAGGTTCACACGAGTTTTACATGGGTTACGGTATAAAAAACAACATCACCGTTACGCTTGACTCAGGGCACTTCCACCCGACTGAAATTATCTCTGACAAAATTTCTTCTTTGTTGCTTTTCTTACCTGAAATCATGTTGCACGTAACCCGCGGCGTACGTTGGGACAGTGACCACGTCGTCATTCTGAACGAAGAATTGGTGGCTATCGCTCAGGAAATTGTTCGTGCCGATGCTTTGGACAGGGTTCACGTTGGTTTGGATTATTTCGATGCTTCCATCAACCGTATCGGTGCTTATGTGGTAGGCGTTCGTGCTACTCAAAAAGCATTGTTGCAGGCATTGCTGGAACCGATTGCAAAACTGCGCGAGTTCGAGGCAAAAGGACAATACTTCGAACGTATGGCACTGCTGGAAGAAGCAAAATCAATGCCCTGGGGTGCAGTTTACAACTACTATTGCGCTAAGAAGGGTGTTATTGTTGGCGATTCTTTTATTGCGGATATTCAACAATACGAAAAAGACGTTACTTCAAAACGCTAAATTCAACAAACCGCAACAGGGCACAATAGACATTCAGGCTATTGTGTCTTGTTGTGTTTTCTTACCTTAATATCAATACTAACCAACAATTACTCTTGTAAAAAATCATGAATACACTTATCGGACTTCTAATTATAGCCATTGGCAGCATGGGTCAATCGAGCTCGTATGTGCCTATCAAAAAAGTAAAAACCTGGGCCTGGGAAAGTTTTTGGCTCGTACAGGGACTCTTTGCCTGGTTGGTTTTTCCATACCTCGGAGCCTTGCTTGCCGTTCCTGAAGGACACTCGCTCATGGAAGTACTTTCATCGGGTGACGGAGCAGCGTGGAAAGCTTTGTTTTTCGGAGCACTCTGGGGTATTGGCGGCCTTACCTTCGGTTTAAGCATGCGTTATTTAGGCGTTGCACTCGGACAATCCATTGCGCTGGGAACCTGCTCGGCTTTTGGTACAATAATTCCCGCATTGATGGTTGGTACGGATTTGTTGAGCGGAAAAGGCCTTACGCTAATGATCAGCGTCAGCGTAGCTATTGCAGGCATTGCCGTTATTGGTTATGCCGGCGGATTACGCGCTCAAAACATGACCGAAGAACAAAAGAAAGCAGCCGTAAAAGACTTTGCATTGGGCAAAGGTCTTTTAGTTGCTTTGCCTGCTGGCGTGATGAGTGCTTGCTTTAGCCTGGGCCTCGAAGCCGCCGAACCCATTAAAGCGGCAGCTATCGGCATGGGAGCACAGACGCTCTACGCCGGATTGCCAGCCATTTTGCTCATTACCATTGGCGGTTTTCTTACAAACGCAGTCTATTGCTTGTTTCAAAATTTCAGGAACAACACCATCAAAGACTATTTCAGTGTTTCCGGAAGTGTATTTACAAACAACGTTTTATTCTGCGCATTAGCCGGAATTCTCTGGTACTCTCAATTTTTCGGGCTTGCTTTGGGCAAAAGTTTCCTCACCGAAAGTCCGGTTATGCTTGCTTTTTCGTGGTCCATCCTTATGTCGCTCAACGTAACTTTCAGCAACGTATGGGGAATACTCCTGAAAGAATGGAAAGGGGTTACCGGTAAAACGATTGCCGTACTTATAACCGGAATGGCAATTTTAATCTTCTCGCTTATCATCCCCAACTTATTATAAATACAAATTAGGAATTGAATCGTATTTCAATGCCGCAAAAATTTTATTATTCAGTAAACTTTATATCAGGTCCGCGTTGTTTTCTCATTATACGTTATATCGTGTAAAATTCCTTTTTAAGAAAAGCCTTGCAGAGTTGTGCAATAATAGGTATTTTTGCACGTTCCAATATTACTAATATGAAAAACATACCTATGAATAAAATAAAACGAATTGTCCTGGCTTCACTCCTGATAATCTGCACAAGTTTTGCTGCACGGGCACAGGGAAATCTTCCTTATATTGATGGAAAATTTATTCATTTTGGATTTTCATTAGGATTCAACAGCATGGATTTTGGCATAAACCCGAAAGACAGCGTGGATGTTTCCCGGCTGAGCCCCGGGTTCTCGGTGGGAATGATAGGCGACATGCGCTTAAACCGCTATCTGAACCTGCGCTTCACTCCCACTCTTAACTTTGGGCAGCGCCAGCTTAATTACCTCTTTTCGGGTGGAGCTAAAGATTCCACAACCATTTCTTCGATACTTATTTGTACCCCTTTATATTTGAAATACAGTGCCGAGCGAAAAGGAAACTACCGCCCTTACCTGATTTGGGGAGGTGGCATGTACTGGGATCTGGGGCAAAGCGCATCGACTGACACCAAAGTTTTACTAAAGCCAATCGATTTTTACACTGAGTTTGGGGTGGGATGCGATATTTACTTCTCCTTTTTCAAACTGGCTCCGGAGTTGAAGTTTGCCTTAGGGTTCAACGATATGCTCGATCATAATTTCACCCCTGAAATTACCGAAAACAAAAAGTTCACCACAGCACTATCCAGATTAACCTCGCGGATGGTGACACTGACATTTAATTTCGAGTAATATAAAAAACCACAATAGAATCAATCGGAAAGTTCAATTGATTCTATTGTGGTTCAACTTCAAAAACTACTGTTGTTTAAATAGTTTCTATTTCTTTGATAACCTGTTCCATGGCAGCTTGCCAATCGGTAAATAGCTTGCGGAAATACGCCTTTACCAGTTTCGGATTGTCTTTTCCGTCTGGACGGTTTACGCGTAAAATATACTCGCCGGTTAATGTCATAATTTTCACCACCAAATCATCAACCTTTTGTTCATCAACCTTTTTCGACATTAAACAACGGAAATAAATATCGGTAATCAGTTCGGAAGAAACAAACCGGATAGTCTGTTTCAGTTTTCTGCGACTTGCCATATTCAATAATTTTTTAAATTTATACTTACAAATATAAGCCATTATTATGATAAAGTAATCTTTTGCAGTAAATTTGCGAAAATAATTTTATCCTTTTCACGTTAAAGTTAGCACACACATTGCAGACCTATATGAAATCTACAAACCCGATATTTTTCTCCGCAATTATTCTTTTCATTACGCTGGTAACCGGATTCACCGCCTGCAGCGATGAGAATTTCTCCACCAATCCCAAATACAAACTCGAATTCTCTACCGACACACTGACATTCGATACTGTTTTTACAACGCTGGGTAGCGCCACTTCCAAAATACTGGTTTACAACCGCAACAACGTAGCGCTCAAAATCAGCCATATCGGCCTTGCCGGAGGCAAAAACTCTTCGTTCAAAATCAATGTGGACGGGAGCTTAAGCCCCGACAACCAGTTCAGCGATATTGAAATCCGGGCCAAGGACAGCCTTTATATCTTTATGTCGGTAAAAGTAGACCCTACCGACCAGAATTCGCCGGTGCTTATCGAAGACTCGTTGACTTTCCAGACCAACGGCGTAAACCAGGACATCAAGCTACAGGCTTTCGGACAGGATATGATCCTGCTGAAAAACAAATATGTGCTGAACGACACCACGCTTAACGCCACCAAGCCATACCTCGTTTACGGTTACCTGGCTATTGATACGGCCAAAACGCTGACGCTGGAACCCGGCACAAAGCTCTATTTCCACAACAATGCCAATCTGGTGGTATACGGAAACCTGAAGGCGGAAGGCACGGCCGAAAAACCAATCCTGCTGCGCGGCGACCGCCTGGATAAAATCAAATATGTAGACCCTGTGCCCTATAATTTCGTTTCCGGACAATGGGGAGGCGTTTATTTGCTTTGGAACGACGGGAAACACGTATTGAAACATGTGAACATGAACAGCGGCTATGTGGGCCTGTATTTTGCTAACACCAACCGCAACCCGCCTTTGCCCAGCCTTGAAATTGAAAACTGCCGGATACATAACTTCCTGCTCTACGGCATTGTGGCCCAAAACGGAAACCTGACCGTGACCAACAGCGAGATTTCGAATACAAGCAATTACAGCGTGTACCTGAGCGGCGGAAAACACACCTTTATCCAGAGCACCATTGCCAATTATTACGGCAGCGCCCAGCCCGCCAAACGTGATAAAGAGCCCGCCGTGATGATTATGAACCTGAACCGCGTTGCACCCATGGAAACTGTTTTCCGGAACTGCGTGATTACCGGTAGCCTGGGAAATGAGTTCAGCCTGGCCAGCAAATACCTGAACCTGTACAAAGGCACGTTCGACCATTGCTATATCCGCAAGCCTAAAGCGTCCGACTTGCCGCAGTTTACAAATATCCGCTGGTACACCGAGAAAGACACCGTGTTCAAAAGCACCCGCTACGACGAAATAAAAGGCACATACTTCAATTTTACGCCCGACTCCGTATCGCCCCTGCGCGGACTGGCCGACCCGGCTGTCATCTCGCAATATCATCTGGAATACGACCTGAACGGAAACCTCCGCGACGACAAACCGGATGCAGGTGCGTATGAGTGGGTGCCGACTAAGAAATAAAACAAAGGAGTTCGTCTGGGTTGACGAACTCCTTTGTTTATTTAAAGCTTTATAAGTTTAAAACTATTGCCGCCCACCGTAAGGATATACATACC
>CAYSTC010000046.1:0-15867 GCA_964433885.1 uncultured Paludibacter sp.
GGCAAATATCAAACGATGAAATACTTGGAAATATTTTCGGTAAATTCTGCATCGGAAAGTAACCACACATTAGCAAACAAATACAAAACCATTTGAAAACCGCTGTAAATACCAATTTTACAGCGGTTTTTTATTCCATTAAATTATCTGCTTTCTCACATTTATTATCAGTATATTTGTATTATATTTGTACCATTATTGTACCACTGGTACAAATTAGCTCAATTTGTACCAGCACAATAGACAGAAAGTACACATATACTACATAGTGCAACGTACTGCAACATAAAGTGGGCGAAATTATGGATATGTCGACGGCCAAACAGAAAATAAGAAAGATATGTGAGCAGTGCGAAAAACCCTTTGATGCTGACAGGATATCGACAAAATACTGTTCCCACGAATGCAATAGAACAGCATACAAAGCCAACAGGCGACAACAGGCTGTAAAATTATCTGAAGAGCTAACCGCAAAAAAGAATAGTGAAGCACTAAGAACAGACTTTGATCAGCGGGCATATTTGGGAATATCAGAGGCTGCAAAACTACTCGGGGTTAGTAGGTGGTCCGTTTATAGATATGTTTCATCGGGTATGTTGCCAGCAACAAGAATAACAAAGCGAACGACCCGGATAAAGAAAGTTGAATTGGAAACATTTATTGATAATGCTTCCCGTTATGAGATACAAAAGCAATATCAGGAGCAAAAACCAATTGCGGACTGGTACACACTGGAAGAGATCACCCTAAAATATGGGATTAAATACCGGCAGGTGCGAAAAATAATCAACTCAGAAAGCATACCTGAGAGAAAAAACGGCCGGTTTACACTGGTGGCTAAGAATCCGGTTGATACATATTTCCGAAAGCTAGGATTTAATGAAGCATTACAGAACTTGGTTGAGTGGGTAACATTGTCAGAAATAATGAAAGAATACAACATGAGCGAAACAGCCGTGTACAGTTTCATTTCGGAGTATAAGATCCCCAAAAAGCAACTAAACGGCAAAAGATATTATTCAAAATTACATATCGACAATCTCAAAAAGCTAAAGCCATGAGAAAGAAAGCTAAAGGAGTAAAAGTAACGTTGCGGTTCCGTATGTTGGAATCCGGGAAAGAAACTTTGTATCTCGACTTCTATCCTGCAATAAAGGATCCAGCAACGGGAAGCCCCACCCGGAGGGAATATCTTGGAATGTATGCAACGCCATTGAAAAAACTAAACGGCCAACTACTTACCACTAAAGACGGTACCCATAAATACAACGAAACTGACAGCGAAACAATACGGCTGGCTGAGATAATTCGCAATAACCGACAAAACGAGCTCGACAAAGCCGAGATATACACCGAGAATGAAGCGGAAATGCTGAAAGCTAAAGAACGTAGCAAAGGTGATTTTATAGCCTATTTCAAGCAAATGGCCATTGAGAAAAACGCCGCTAATCAGGACAATTGGACATCTGCCCTACTCCACCTCAAAGCATACTTACAGAAAACAGACAAAAGCGACTCAATCCGGTTCTGCGACATTACCTTACAATGGTGCGAAGGGTTTAAAAACTATCTGCTGACAACAACCTCAAACCGCAGCAGAATAAAGATTGACGAAAAAACAACATCCCCTGAATCACAAAAGACGATAACAGGAAAACAGACAGAAACAAAGCTGGCTAACAACACCGCAGCAGCCTATTTTGTAAAGTTTAAGATTGCTCTAAAAACAGCATACAGATACGGCTATCTACCAAAAGATATAAACGCAGACTTGAAGAGTATTAAAGAGGTAGAAACCCGCCGGGAGTTCCTTACACTGGACGAACTCAAAAGTCTTGTTGATACACCATGTACAGATGAAGTATTGAAACGTGCTGGATTATTCTCTGCATTGACAGGATTAAGACACTCTGATATTCTAAAAATGAAATGGGGTGAAATCATAGACAATGTTGGTATCTACACATTAAAGTACACGACTCAGAAAACAAGTAAGTACGAAGAGCTACCGATATCCTCAGAAGCCGTACAACTTTGCGGTGAACGACAGGATCCGGACAGACTGGTGTTTGCCGGCTTGGTATATTCTGCTTATGCAAACAAAGCCCTGGCACAATGGCTGGGTGCTGCCGGCATTACCCGCAACGTAACATTCCATTGCTTCCGGCATACCTTTGCCACACTTCAACTGGCAAGCGGCACCCAGATAACCACTATACAAAAAATGCTCGGGCACAAGAAGCTAGAAACTACCATGGTGTATGCTAAAACACTGGAAGAAGCTAAGAGAGAGGCCGCGGATAAAATCAAAATTCTATAACTTTGAAAGGAGGTTAATATGGGTGTCATTGGAGGAGTAGAGTCATTAAACAAAATATATGATGACGAAGCTAAAAAGGTTAAATTGTATCTTGAGTTACTTATTAAAGATTCAAACGAATTGAATCCATTTGAAGCGATGTTGCTATCATTTCCGACTGATTATGATAAATGGCTTGTTGCTATTAAATTTTTTGAGATTAATAGGCAGAAGCAGATTTTACAATCATTTATAACAAATCTGAAGTCTAATATAGAAATTGTAGAAATAAGAGATGGTGTCCTCCCTCCTAAAGTTTGCTATGATGCTCTACGCATTTACGAGATATATTTGAATACACTCTCTTCAGAAAAAAGAAACACAACTGACAACACAAAAACATACGATACAGATATTACCAAAATCAGCGAGTTATATAATTATTTAAAAGACAATGTAATTAACTGCCAAGAATATGAATTTATTACAGCAGTTGCTACCGCAGATTTCAGCACAATAACCATATTAAAAAAATCCTGTTTTAAATACATGATATTCACGCTTGGTACGTATGGAGGAATGTCTAAGGAATGGTATTCAGAATCTGTAAAAAGTCTCAATACAAAAGCCAGTAATTGTTCAGGCGCTAATGTTATAGAAAAGTACAAAAGTGACTTGGAAGTTCTACTAAAACAGAAAAAAACACCAATAAACATATTACAAAAAAAACCTTAACCACAGACAAGCCACAGCAACCACAGTCGCATAAAAATATAGCGCACTAATATACAAGATATTAGTGCGCTATATTTTTTTTAATTATACTGATATTTACCACAGACAACCCACAACAAACTAGCCATAACTTTGTATCACAACGTTGAATAAACCGAGGTTGGCCGCCTCAATGTCAAATTCAAAAATACGATACAAAATGGAATTCATTCTAACAACAAACGAAGAACTGTCTAAAGTAGTTACCGAAGCAGTTAATAAGGCTGTAGGAATTGCTTTAAGCAAACAAAAAGAGCCAAAAGAAGATTTAGACAGATGGATGAATCTTCCCGAACTCATAGATTACCTACCAGATCATCCTGCAACCGCAACAATTTATTCATGGGTAAGTTCACGTAAAATTCCTCATCACAAAGGCACTAAAACGTTGCGGTTCTTGAAATCTGAGATTGATCAATGGCTTGCATCTGGGAAACGCAAAAGCGAAAGTGAATTGCAAGCTGAGGCCGAAAACTACCAATCAAAAAAGGGAGGGGTTAAGCGGTATGAATGAAAAAGAAAAAGGCGGTATTACCCGCCCCGAAGAACAACACAAAAATAGCACAAATAATTGTAATTCAACAAACGAAGAAATTAATTTTTCATATAACCCTACCCGCCAAAGAATATATGAATTATTTCTTTCCGGTAAGCATTATTCAGTTGTCCAACTATCCGTTATGCTAAGAATACCAGATATTCGGAGCCACATTAGGTACATACGTCAATCAGGTGTGACTATTTCTGATTATTGGGTTCAAACTGAGTTTTCGAGATATAAGATTTATTTCCTGTCCGATTCTGGTAAAGTTCAATAATGGAATTCAACTTAAATAAAATGAGTATGGCACGTAAAACGAAACTCAAAATTATTCAAGATAATTACAACGAGTTGGAAATATGGAGAAATGATGTACCAGCAGTAAGTATTTCATTGGGAATTATTGACGAACCCAAAAAAAGAGATGAAATTATAATTTCATTAGATAACAATCAGATTGATTTACTTATTGATGCATTAATTGATTTAAGATATGAATAGTATGAGCGGATGGATTAGTTTACATAGAAAGATAATTGAGAATCCGATGTACTTCTCAGAGCCGTTTACCAGAATTGGAGCCTGGATCGATATGCTTTTAATTGCAAATCACAAAGAGGGATATTTTTTTGTGAGGGGTAATAAAGTCACTGTCTCCAGGGGTCAAATTGGTATGAGTCAGGATAGTTTTGCCAAAAGATGGAAATGGTCAAGAGGTAAGGTTTCGAGGTTCATTTTAGCACTTGAAAACGATGGACAGATAGTACAACACAAAAGCAATGTAACTACCATAATTTCAATATGTAACTACAATCAATATCAAACAGATGGTACAACAGACAATACAGCAAGTAATACAACAGACGAGCAGCAGACAGTACAACAGACGAGCGCTAACAATAACAATAATAATTCAAATAATGAAAATACTGATAATAAAGGTAAGGGAAAATCGAAACGATTTGTTCCACCCACTTTAGATGAAGTGAAAAATTATTGTTTGGAAAGAAGAAATGATGTCGATCCAGAAAAGTTCATTAATCACTATACTGCGAACGGTTGGAAAGTGGGCGGCAAAGCGCCTATGAAAGATTGGCAGGCAGCTGTCCGTAATTGGGAGAAATCAGAAAAACCCAGACAATACACTCACCCAGCTGCTGCATATAAACAAGATAATTCAAAAATTGATTCACGTTTTTAAAACATTAGTATCATGGACGAAAATTTAGATACAAAGATTCACGAGTATTTCACTGGAAGAATGGAAAATTACAAGGAACTAGAACCAGCTGCAAGATTCAAAATAAACATACAATCAGCAGAAACAGTGCTGAAAGAAGCATTTGAGTATTGCTGCAAAAAGTTAGGGAGTGACTTTGTGTGGCTTCCTGAATATAATAATGTGGCAACATGGCTTCAAGACAATGAGGGAAAAGGATTATTCCTCCATGGAGATTGTGGGCGTGGCAAGTCACTATTGGTGAGATGGGTTATACCGTCAATTATTGCGGTGGGTTATAACCGCATTTTTACTATTAAAACAGCCCAAGAGATGAATAATAGTATTGACAAAATCTTAGAAGGCCGGTTAATTAGTATTGATGATGTTGGAACTGAGGACGTATTGGTTGATTATGGCAATAAACGATTAGTATTTGCAGAACTAATGGATGCAGTTGAAAGGAAAGGTTTGTTGGCTATAATCTCCACGAATCTATCTGGTGATGAAATAGAAAAAAGGTACGGCACCAGGACCGTGGAGCGTATAATTTCGACTACCAAGCGTATAGAGTTCAAGGGAGAAAGTTTGAGAAAGTAAATTAAAAAAACACAGCCTTATGCATACTGAAATTGAAAAATACATAGCAAAGCGATACGAACGCTGGTTGGATTATGCAGAATTCCATACAAATCAAGCAGGACTAAAAGGAGAAGCGGGAGACGTACTTAATGTCGTTTTACTCTCATTACTTCAAAAGGATGAGAATAGTCTGCTCGAATTACTTCAAAAGAAAAAAGGACAGTATTGTGAACTTGATTTTTTCATTTTACGAATGATTAAATTTAATGCAATATCAGACACTGCCCCATACCGGGCTAAAAACAAACCAATGCCTGTTGATGCTAATGTGGATCCATTCAAGTTAGATCTTATAGACGAACATTCAGCTGAGCCAGATTTACCAGGTGAATATCTTGAAAAGTATCAAATTGTATGTGGAATAGTTGAACGATTTGATTTGAATAAAATCGAAAAGGAGGTTTTTTATCACACCTTCATAATGGGTGAACCTATTTCTGAAATAAAATACATTGGTACGCGAAGGAATTTATATCATTGTCATAGTATTATAAAAACCGCAATCTCAACAATTCTTTTCAGAGAAGGTATTAATAGAAAACCCATAAAAGAAAAAATATCCGGGAGGATTAAAACTTTAGTCGACCATTATTATTTAACAAAAACATATTAAATACTGCGACATTGAAAGTCACATCGATATATTTTTAAAGAAACATAAGATGGCAAATAAAGAATTGACCCCGATTTTAATCGATGAAGACAAGTCGAGTATTAAAAAGGATTTACATTGTCTTGATACTCTGATTTTACCTCACTGTCCGGCAATCCAAAAGGCTTTTGAAGGCTTAGAAATAGCCGAAATTTCAAACGAATATCTAAATGATATGCTATATGGTTCTTGCGCCAGGATTGAGCGAGAGATAGCAGCTAAGACCAGCTTAGGAATTGGCAATGAGTTTTCACAGGAAGAGGTTTTGAGACGTGCCAGAGCTTCAGTACTGATGCTAAGAAAGGCTGTTGATAAGCTACTGGAAAAATGTAGTAATAACGGCGTTAGCAGTTTGTTGCGTTATCTTTCAATTTCGAAAAATGGTAACATTGTATTCTCTGCTAAATCAAAAGAGGAGATGAAGGAAACTTACAGGCGATATGTTTGTACTGAGAAAGGTATTGCCCGTCGAAAATCGCATGAGAATGCAGTTAAAGCTATTAATCAGTTTAGAAAAGAGATGGGTGGTACTATCGATGTTATTGAACTATTCGATATTAGTATCGATGATGATAGCGTTATCCCGGTTCCGGTTATTTATGAATAAGAGAGTGTTTTAATTTAAATCATCAAAAAAATGTCAGAACTTAACTTTCACGACAAGCAACACATCAGCCGTCTATTTATAGCTAACCCTAAATTTATTGAGAAGTCATATTTCGGTCAGCAAAATGGCAAGTTTACTAAATGATTAAAACTTTGAAAAATTGATAATATGTTGAAACCATTATTTAGTAATTCAGATTTGGATCGTTGGATGGATAAATTCCATGAAAATGCTGAAGCAGCTCTTCATGAGAAACTTAAGGAAACCGGTGAAATGTTTGTAAAGCTGGCCCGTGAAAGTGGAACGTATCAGGACCAAACAGGAAACCTGCGAAGTTCAATTGGTTACGTGATCGTAAAAAACGGAACGGTGCTAGATAAAAACTTTGCACAGGCAGGAAAAGGTACTGATCCAAGCAAAGGCGCACCAGCTGCCGAGAAATTGGCTGCAAGAATTGCTCTGGGAATGCCTGGTTTTGTACTTATTGGAGTGGCCGGAATGAATTACTCTGCTGCTGTAGAAGCAAAAGGATTTGAGGTGATAAGCAATACTAGTTTGCAAGTAGAAAAATATTTAGTTGATTCAATTCAGATTGTATTAAATGAAACTTAAAATTTTATTATGGGAATAATTGATAAAAAAGGGGCGCTTATAATGGCTACTGGAATAGATAACACCGGGCTGATAAGAGGTGCAGAACAGGCAAAACAAATAGTGAAAGGTATTGCAGACGATACTATCAAATCGAGTGCACAAATGGAAACATCCATTAAAGGCATTGGTTCTGCTTTGGCCGCATTGGGTGGAACGGCTGCTATTGGTGCGCTAGGGAAACAGATTCTTGATACTACTGCAAAGTTTGAAAAGTTTGGTATTGTTCTAAAAAATACATTGGGTGAAGCGGAAGGAGCAGCCGCATTGGATATGATTGCTCAATTTGCTGCTACTACCCCTTTCCAACTTGATGAGGTTACCGCTGCTTTTATTAAGATGGCCAATCAGGGATTTGTTCCAACCAAATCAGAACTCGTTAAGCTTGGGGATCTTGCAAGCTCAACAGGAAAATCATTCGATCAACTCACAGAGGCTTTACTGGATGCCCAGACAGGACAGTTTGAACGCCTGAAAGAATTTGGTATAAAAGCATCTGCAAATGGAGATAAGGTTACTTTCTCGTTCAAAGAGCAACAAACAACCGTCAATAATACCAATTCAGCCATTCAGGACTATATGCTTAGTCTTGGTGATCTTCAAGGCGTACAGGGTGCGAACGCCAAAATATCCGAAAGCTTAACCGGGCAATTATCTAACTTGCAGGATAAGTTAGAGGCTATGTATAATACTATCGGAACATCTAATAGTGGAATTCTATACGCTGCTGTTGGAGGCGTTTCCAATCTTATTGATAATTACGAAACTATTGGCAAGGTGCTTATTGGCCTTGTAGCAGTTTACGGATCCTATAAAGCGGGGGTTTTAATTGCAGCTGCTGCAAATAGTATTGCCGCCAGTTCTGCTGCTGGTTATACAGTTGCGCAAACATTACAGTACCAAACGCTTTTGCTCACAGAAAAAGCGCAGGCATTATTAAATAAAACTATGCTATCTAACCCTTATGTAGCTGCAACGATGCTAGTATTAGGATTGGTTGGAGCAATGACATTGTATGCAAATTCAGCAAAAGAGGTTAGAACTGAAAAGGAACTATTGAACGATATAGACAGTGAGGCTCAAAAAAATACAAAGCAACAAGTTTCAAATTTAGAATTGCTAAAACAGATACTAAACGATAGCAATAAAAGCTATGGTGAACGAAAAATTGCTCTTGAGAAACTAAAAGAGATTGTTCCTGATTACAACGCTAGTCTCACGAGAGAAGGTGAGCTTATTAACAACAACTCAGACGCTTTAAATACATACGTTCAAAAGTTGGTGATAGCTGAAAAAATAAAAGCGGCTGCTGTTAAACAGAGTACGGCGGATGAAGCGTTCAATTCGTTCAAGGAAGAAAACAAGGACGTTTTGACGAATGCCTTACGAAAAAAAATAAACGGTGACGGACTGTTTGCCGGGGAAGCTGCTGCGCTTGAGACATGGAAAAAGTTGGCTGCCGAGGCTCAAAACTATGGAAATGTAATAAATAAATTACAAAGCGAACTAATTTCAATTGATGCAAAAAGTAGCGATAAAGCTACATCTGAAACTCCAGCTCAAAAGAAAGCGCGTCTGGCAGCCGAGAAGAAAGCGCGCCTGGCACAAGAAAAACTTGATGCACGCGAGGCAAGCGGTGAATACGATGCTAAAAAAGACCTTCAATCTTTGCTTATTGACTTGCAAAATCAAACAGCAAATCTGCTAATTAAAAACTCTGAGGACAACCTAAAGAACCGACTTGCTCAAATTGAGTTGGAAAAACAGGCTGAACTTCAAAAAATAACAGATAAAGAGGTATCAATTGTAGAAGCATACAACAAAGCTCACAAAGGCGATAAAAACTATAAAGAGCTATCAACTAAACCGGGCGATATCCAAAACTCCATCAATACAATTGATCCGGCGCTGGGGAAACAACTTCAAACAGCCACAACAGGCGTAGTATCTGCTTATGGCGAAAAGGCTAAAGAAGAAACCAAGAAATGGAACGATGAAATACTCTCTCTTGCCCGTGAATTTGCAGACAAACGCGTACAGATTGCTTATGATTACAACGAGAAGATCAAAAAACTCCAATCTGAAGGATTAATCGATGCGGCCAACCTGGCACGCAAAGAAAGAGACAAGGCCGTAAGCGATGAAACGGCTTCCATGATTCAAAATACCGACCTGTTCAAAACCATTACCGACGAGAAGCTAAATATCTCCAAAAAAGCAACAGAACAGTTGCTTGAAAATATCCGGGAGCAGTTACTCAATGAGTTTAATGCTGGTAAGTTATCGGTTGAAAAAATGAATGAGTTGATGGACCAGGTAAACAATGCACAGGATAAAGTTTCATCAAACAAAAATCAGAATAACCCATTCGCACAACTCGGATCAGCCATTTCAGGCAATAAAAAAGCTAAAGCGGATTATCAGGCTGCATTAGCCGATCCTACAAAAACAAAAGAACAGCTGGCCGGGCTTGAAAGTGCGGCAAATAATGCAACGCAAGCTATGGCGGGTGCTGCCGGTGCTGCATTACAGGGAGCGCAGGGAATTTTGCAATCAGTTGTTGGAGGGCTCGATCAGCTTGGCCTATTGACCGAAGAGCAGAAAAAGGACGCCGACAATGTAATCGGAATGGTTGGAGGAGCTGCCAATATTGCTATGGGCATTGCAACAGGTAATCCTATGGCCATCATTCAAGGATCTGTGGATTTGTTGGTCAATGCCTTTGAATATTTTGACTATAAAAGCAAGGATATTGCGAAAAAACAAAAAGCACTCGTTAAAGAGGTAGATAACCTAAAAGATGCTTATGATAGACTTGAGCGTGCGGTATCAAAAGCATTCAGTACAGATGCAGTCAAATTACAGGTACAGGAAATAGCAAACCTGCGGGATCAAATAAAGGCTAATAATGAATGGATTGAACAGGAGGAGCAAAAAAAGAAGAAAAAACAAGACCAGGATGCTATTGATTCCCGAAAAAAAGAGAATGAAAATCTGAAAAATCAGATTGAAGATACGGAAGATTCAATTGTCGAGTCAATGACTGGCACCTCTATGAAGTCTGCTATCGATAATTTTGCACAGGCTTATGTAGATGCGTGGTCAAGTGGAGAAGATGCGGCCAAAAAGTCAGCCGATGTAGTTAAAAACATATTTAAATCAGCTATTTCAGAGGCGTTGAAAAAAAATATTTCAGCAGATGTTGAGAAGCTAAATACAATGATTTCAGATGCCTTTTATGATGGGATAATTACAGCTAAAGAAAAGGCAGATATTTATGCTCAACAACAGTTGATTGATTCAAAGGCCGAAAGAGATAAGAAGCTGGCTGACGATCTTGGATTGAAAGATGATTCATCAACCAAATCAGGTGTAACCGGCGAGTTACAAGCAGCCATGACCGAAGGGACAGGATCTCAATTGGTGGGGTTGTGGAATATGACAGCTATGGACATTCGCTGGATCCGCGAGTTCCTGGCGGCCAGATCGCAATCAAGTTCACCGGTTATCACCGGAGATATGGATATGGTAAAAGTAATGAATGCATTGTATGTAGAGACCTATCAAATACAGTTAAATACAAAAGTTTCAGCCGAAAACAGTACAAAATTAGTAGAAAAGATAGGCGAAGTAAAAACAGAGCTTACAGCGGCAAAAACTGAACTTACAGAGATAAAGAAAAATACAGGTTCATCATCTAGGGGAAGCAGAGCCTAAATTCATCTATTATCCTAGTATAATCCAAAAGCATGGCGATTACAGTAAAGCGATGAAAATTTAGCAATTACTACATTAAAACATTGATTTAATCGTCTACAAACGCAAAACAACGGCAAGATTACGGCAAGGGTGTACGGTAAGATTACGGTAAGATTACGGCAAGGGTGTACGGTAAGATTACGGTAAGATTACGGTAAGATTACGGTAAGATTACGGTAAGGAAACAGCAAAAGCTGAAAAAATTAAAATCTAATGAAATGATGGTAAAAAATGAACTTGAAAACCCGCTAAATCTAGTTGAAGATGTAAAATTAGTACAAGAGCAAATTAGCAAATTAAAAATCGATTGGGAGACCGATTTAGACCAAATGAACTTCTCGGATTTGCGTAGTCATGGATTCTTGAATTTTGACATAAAAGATAAATATCAAAGAATCAGGCTTAATACAATTGATATAAGTAACGAATTTATGTATTTTACAAAGGAAACTTTCGATCTGTATTTCCAGGATGATGTAACACATGATTTAATAGACTTCATTAGTAAGCAAAATAAAATAATTCCACCCTTATACGAAATACCATTAGAATACTGTGGAGAAACTTTTAAACCCCGCCAATTATACCCTATTCATAGGCTTGACGGTACACACAGAGTGCTTGTTTCTTATTTTTCAGGATTAAAAAAAATCCCTATTGTCGTAGCTGAGCGAGTAAAAAGGTTTAGTTTCCCAATTGATAAATGGGATTTTGAACGTACAGACGAAAGTTTTACGGCTAAAAGTAAAGATGGAAACAACATAATTGAGATTGATAGTAGGCGAATGCGGATAGACGATTCGATATCTAACAAAAATACTTTAGTAGTAATGACAGGAACACCAAACCGAGAATAAAAGACAACATGACAATTAAAACAATAACCGGCATAGAATTGTACCAATCCGAATCCGAAACAATGAAAGAATGTATTGAACAGGCAGCAGCCTTCGGGGTATGTCTGGATAATGCAGATTTCAGCAATTTGGACTTAGAAGGTATTAGCCTTATTGGTCAATCTCTGCAATGGTGCAATTTCGAAAATGCAAATGTGTCAAACTCAAATCTCCGGGGGTGTAATTTGAACAGCTCAAATTTAAGGCGGGCAACTTTCTTTAGTTCCGACCTAAAAGGGGCATATATGAAAGATGTTGATATGAATGGAGCTAATTTCACTAACTCAAATCTTCAAAGTGTTGATTTCAGGTTTAGCGATATACGAGAACATACTCATGGAAAGACAAAATTGTCAAATGTTCTATTCATCAATTCAAATTTGCAAAGTTCCGTTTTTAATCGGATTGAATTCTATAATTGCGATTTTTCAAACGCAATTATTAAAAATTCAACATTGCGATATGTGTATTTTTATAAGTCTGAACTTAGTAAAGCCGATTTTACCGATGCAAAAATGCATAAAGTAACCATTACGGAAAGCGACTTGAAAAAATGCATTTTTAGGGGCGTAGATTTAACCAGATGCGAGATATACAACTGTGATTTAGCTGATACTGATATAGGACACACTGCTATTGTTCTTAATTGTGGGTTTAGGAGTAATAAAACGTCTGAAATACAGCGGGTACGTGTGGCAAGTCTTCTCTATAAATGGCTTGAAAAGGCTGACTCGTTATCTGATTTTGAATTGAGGTTAATGGAGTTTATAAGTGGGTATGCATCTGACATTCAATATAACGAAGTTGTGAGTAAGTCGATGGGGTTACAAGATGAGTTTGTTAGCTATGTTGAACCGACACAAGCCCAAGTAGATCCAGAATTAAAAACATAAGTTGAGTAATCTTCTCAAAACGAACAAAAAACAGCCTTTGGTTCCATTCTCCAAAGGCTGTTTTAATTTCAGGCCGGTACATATTTAAACCTCTCCCCGAGAATCACTCACCGCCTCCAATAGATTCAATCCTATTTATTCAGCCATTTGCCCGTTGTGCAAAAGAAAGTCCGAATATGGCTCTGAAAATTGATTTTTGGCAAGATGATTAAATAGATAGTGTTGGATTTGTTTTAAATTATTACTTTTGGAGATTGTTTAACTTTAAAAATAATGATATGAAAAAAATTCTATTTATTGCCTGTCTATCCATTATGTATTTGAGTTTAGATGCTCAAAGTTATTTTCAATTAGATCAGTCCGGCTTCGTGTCGGTATCTGATTCATCCAAAAATTATGTTGTTTTGGATGTTCCAAATACACCTCAAAACAAGCTTTACCAAAAGGCAAAAATGTACCTGAATACTTTGTACAACAATCCAAAATATGTGACAACTGAAGTTGAAAACGAGCAGATTGCGATCGATGCAATTGATTCAAAAGAAATTAGAGTTATATTTGTTATGAATGGTCCTAATATTTGGCAATTTAGCTATAAATATGTGTTTTCATTTAAAGACAATAAAATTAAATTTGCACCCGTATTTAAAGGGTTAATCAACTCATCCAATGGCAGTAAAATTGATTTGATTGGCGTAAATGTACTTGGAACTGTTACCGGGATATTTAATAAGAATGGAAAATGCCTGAAGGAAAAAGCTAAAAATGAGGTTGAAAGCTCTGTAAATGATTTTGTAAAAAGTCTGCTTGGTAATATAAATAAGCCAGAAAGCAATGATAATTGGTGATTTATCGTAATAATTTTCAAAAAAACATTGTAGCTCCAAAACCAATTTGATATTTGCAACGCCATACAAATTATTACAAGTGCAATCCAGATAGTAATATTCAATCGATTAAATTCTAAGGTTGGTACATCTGATAAAACAATATTGATCCGTTCGGAGAATTCCCCGAACGGATTTTTTACTGTAGGTTCTAACATTTCAACTTCTTGAAATACTCTTAAGCAGGACTTACTTTGAGAAAGCAGGTAAAACTAAACAACTGGCTTGTAGTCATTCATAAATAGCTCTAGATCCTGATCACAATTGACTTTATAGGTTTTTCCCCGAAATAACAATATCCCAAACAATTCGGATTCAACATCAAACAAGCTTGATACCGGCACATCAAGTGCCTGGGCTATTTTTTCTAATGTATCAAGTGTTGGATTGCCATTAATTGCCCGGCTCAAACTCTCCCTTGCCATTTGCATTCTTTCAGCGAGATCACCAACAGTTATCCCTTTTGCCTTACAAATTTCTTTTACACGTAGTTTCATAATGTTGTGATATTATATGTTTGAGTACAAAAATACAAAATGTAACATATATAATCACAAAAAAAACACTAAATAACACTAAATATCAAAATATTTGTTTGATAAATTTGTTTTATGTGATATTTCATGTATCTTTGTATCGAAATAATAACACATAATATCACAAGACCATGACAACAACTAACTCAACAATAAACAAAAGCAGATTATTCAAACGTGCTTGGTATTTAGTAAAGACAAAATACTATTCTTTGTCATTTGCTCTAAAAGCGGTTTGGTCTGAGCTTAAAGCTGCAATCAATAGAACAACTAATGAGTTAGCACTTGTAGAATCACTTCAGAACCCACAAAACAGCGTGTCAACAACATTTAGTCCTCTATCTGACACAATGCAGTCATATTACAATTCAAATGCCTACAAAGGCGATTAAACAACAATCAAACAAATACACTTTGGAAACAAACAACACTCCGGGACAGCACCCGGCCGCCACTCAAACAAAGGTTATTAACCTTGAACACTTTAATCAATCACTGAAAGAAGAAATTGCCATCCTACAGAGTTGCACTCAAAATGTCGGAACTGACATTTCAAATCTATTTGAAATGATGGATCAACAACTTTTTATAGCTGTGGAAAGATCTGAAGAACTTCCTGAAGCTGAAAAAATGGACATACTGAAAAGTCTATGGTTTATGGAAACTATACTGCGGCAGATTCGAACCAAAGTAAACAATCAGTTGTTTTGGGCTATAGATAATGTAGTGTACGAATTACGATACAAAAAGTAACAAATTATTTGTTCACGAAAAGCAATTGATATACGAACCCTAAAAATGCAAGCAATCCGGCATAGCGTTGCCGGGCGTGTTCAACCAATAAAAACCAACTCGCAAAACAAAACCCAGAACACAGCTTGTATGGTATCCACCCCAAAAGGTAATTGCTATAAACAAACTTCAAAACATACTTTATGGACGAAAAAGCATTAGAACGTATTATTACTGCTTCAATACAGATAGGAGTTATACAACTCGCAACAGAACTAGGATTAATTTCCGAAACAATCACTCAGTCACAGGCTGAGAAGAAATACGGAAAACGATTGATAGTTCAGTGGAGGCAAAAACGCTGGATAGTAGGCTATCCGACCGGAAACTCGGAGCGCGGAAAAGTATATTTCAAACGCTCAGAACTAGAGACTGCATCGCGGATGCTTGATATACAAAATATAATCCCGGAAAATATAATTACCGGAAAACTTCAATATCCGAAATGGTCCAAATTGTAACGAACAAAGAACCTACAGCTACAGCACACAATCAGTAGGTATCGCCAATTTTGGCGTTATTTCATTCAGAGATACAATGAACAGAGCACTAAAAACATAGCCTGAATATTACATTGATTATAGTTATTTTCATGTTATTTGTACCGTATTTGTACCACAAATATATAAGTAACTGATTATCTGTTCAAGTTACATTCTGCATCGCAAGTAAAGCAGCCACTTCGAAATTCTCTATAAAACTAATAAGGGCTTCTATTT
>CAYSTC010000047.1:0-12343 GCA_964433885.1 uncultured Paludibacter sp.
CCACTTCGGCAAACGAACTGCGCATCGACAGTGCAGGGTTGGCAGGTATGCCCTGCCCCTGATCAATCACAGTCCACTGTGCATCGCGGAGTTTATTCAGAAACGGTTGTTCTACGTTAATGTATTCGGCCATATATCAGTTAGTTTGATTTTGCGGGAACGATTATTTTTTAATTATAAAATATCCACCGGTTTTGGGTGCTCCCCTGAATTCAATTTTATGATTGGAAGTCAGTTGTTTCAAATAGCGTTGTGTGGTGCGTAAACTCTTATTCAAAGTCGCTGCCAGAGCAGGGGCATTTAATCCCGGCATTTTTTTTATCAGTTCAATAAGTTCATCTTCCAGCAGTTTTACACCGCCACTTTCAAAATCCGACGGGCTATTTACACCGCCATTTGGCGATTTTACACCGCCACTTGATAACAGGCGGAGTAAATCCATTTGTGTGGCAATTACCCTGTCGGCAATAAACTCTTTAAACACGGTATCATCGGTGTGGGCTAATTCCAGACTGACAATGTATTCAGAACGTAACACAGCCGGAATAAGGGCAATACTATATTCGTTTCTGATCAATGCCAGATTCATCAACAGGCGCGAAAGTCGTCCGTTACCATCGATAAAGGGATGAATAAATACAAATTTCTTGTGAGTCAATGCAGCCAGCTCTACCGGATGCAGTTTTTGTTCCTGCTTATTAAACCAAGCCACAAATTTTTTCATCTCAGCCGGAACTTTCTGAGGTGGCGTAACCGGATAATTGCTCCCACTGATAAAAACAGGCACCGTGCGGTATTTCCCGGCTTGTTCAGGGTCTATTTGCTGATAAAACAGGCGGTGTAACTCTAAAATATCTTTTTCTTCCAGCGTCTTGTGTGTTGCCAGTTGATACAGATAATCATAAGCCCGTGCGTGACCTACGGCTTCATATACATCCCGCAGCGGTTTACCTTCTATCGTCAAGCCATCTTCAATCACCACCTTGGTTTCCGACTCAGTCAGGCTATTTCCTTCCAGCGCATTGCTACTGTAGGTAAGTCCCACGCGGTAATAATCGCGCAACGATTGCAGCGTTTCAGGTGCCAACGGACGCAATGCCAATAGTTTGCGATTATTGAGTTCTGCTATTTTGTATTTTGTTTCCATAAAAGCCTGTTGTTTAATGGAGTGTTATTTTATCTCATATTTCTCTTTCAACCCACTCAACCACGCTTTATCTTCTTCTGTTTCGATAATACCCTCTAATACGGCATACACTTCTTCCAAATGTACTTTCCGGAAATGCCGGTTTCCCTTTTCGGTTAGAGTTGCTTTGAAAAGTTGTTCCACATCAGTACCCTTTTGTTTCCACAGATAGTCATCATTCTCCTGCGGCGACAATACCCAAAAACCAAATTCATCACAATCTCTGACTTCTGCCACCCGTTCTGCCAGCAATAGATTGCGCCATAGCTGATTCAGTCCAAATCGAAACGGACAGGCTGCCGGTCTTCCCGTAGTGATAGTCTCACTCTCAGTGAGGCTATCACTAAATAACCCACTCTCTGCTGTCATTGCCCAGTTACGGTAGCGGGTATAGCCACAAAGTGGTTGCTGACGGCTATCGGTTCGCTGGTGGACTACCAACTCCCGGTAGTAATCAGGCCCGGAGCAATAAGCCCGTACTTCCTGCTTGTTTTTAAATGAACTGCATACCGAAAATTCCGCTTCTATAAATTTAAACTCAATAAGCAATACTCCCTTTTTGTCGGTAGTGAGGGCGTCACTCGCAGTGACACTCTCACTCTCCGAAAAACGGTAAAACACCGCCACATCCGCATCGGTACCGCCAAAGGTGGATTGGTCGCCGATAGATTCATCCTGTTGCGGAGTGATAGTCTCACTCAAAGTGAGGCTATCACTAAATGGATCACCCTGCATTTGGTTAGGCGTAAACTCCAACTCTATATGCTCCACCACCACCGTTTTGCCCATGAGTCGGCTGAACAGTGCATGGGCTAATGCCTTGTGCTGGTTCAGATACAGAAACAGATTAAAACAATAGGCTTGCGACGAAGCCGTATTGGTCAGTATCCGGTTCAAATCGCCTGCCTTATGGCTGCCGAAGCGCTCCAGCGTTAAATCATACAACTCCCGGCTGATAAAATTCTTCTCTCCGTCTTCTACCCGCAACAAATGCCGGTAACTATTCCCCTTACCCGACACACCAAACTCCCAAACACCTTTTTTCTCAAGGTATTCGCTTAAAAAAGCGTAGGCTTTTCGCTGCCAGGGATTGCCCAGATTATATAAGAATTCATTATTCATTGTTTGTATAGCTGATATTGAATGAAAATATATAATCCTTTGCCTGAGCTATGAATTTCGAATTGTTTTCAAATGATTCACCATTATTGAATTTGAAGATATCTTTTACTATGAAAATATCTGTATCCTTAACCAACGCTATTTCATATTTATCCGGTTCAGCCAAACCTTTATCTTTTTCAGCATTAGAAATAATAAACATATTGTCTGAAATAGCTTTGACTTCTAAATACTTCCATTCGTTGTTTTCGTTTTTATATTCGATATCGTAATGTAGCTTGTCATTTTTATCGGGCGTTGTAGAACTTCCAGATACCCATTTTACATTGTCCTTGCCATATTTTTTTTTCAGGGTATTATAAACTAATAATTCGGCTGCTTTTCCTTTTCTTTTTTTAGTTTTATCACTTTGATTTGAATGGACCCAAGTACCATTAGAGTTATCTCCATTTTTGTCTGAGAATGGTTTTGCTGATTTCACCAACGATGCATCGATAATTGCCCCCATTTGATTATCATTCCCTTTCTGGCTTTTTGAATCTTCTGCTTTTTCTTTTGCGCAATATTCTTTTATATAGGCTTCAATTTTTGCTGTATTATTATCAAAATATAAAAGACTTCGTATTTGTTCATCAGAAATGTCAGACTCTTCTATGTTGTTATTGATTAATAGATCCGTGTATTTGTTTTCAATTTGTATATCCTCTACTACTTCTACATTTAAATCAACCTCAAAGTGTTTTTTTACCAAGTCACAAACTGTAGTTGGGTAATCAACTATCAATTCATACTTTAGACTTTCGATTTCACTTTCTATAATCGTAATAAAGCTCTGATTGAATTTGGTAAGTATTGAAATAAAATCAATCTGTAATTCAGGCATGTCCGATATCTTCAACCAAAGTAATTGTTTGAAGATATGCTCACTATCTTTTATTGAATCAACAAACTTATTTTTATGATATTGCAAAATGCCTTGAGGTACAATTTGTTGAATACTTAGAATCAACTCTTTAGAAATTTTGCGTATCAGTTCGAAGCTCTCGTTATTGGAAAATAACTCAAAGTCAACCTCTGAATATTTATCAGTTAATTCGAAATATAAATTTGAAAGTACACTGTTTTTTAGTGTTTCTGTATTATCAATTGGCTCAATAAGTAGTTTCCCCTTATGGCCGAAAATTCTTCTCCAAAAGTCTATTTCAATTCTTGAAATTCCTAACAATTGAAAAGCCTCTTCAATTTTCTCGGAATTTAGATCCTGAGCAGCCAGATGAATTGTATCTGCTAAATCATTTTTAAAAATTAGTCTGAAATCATTTTTAAGGTCATTCACTTTAAAGGTAATACATATCATTTCTGCAAATGCATCACAAAAAACAGAATCCCGTTTAAGTGAGTCAATAGAAGTAATCGTATTGTCTCTGTAATAAAAATCATCTTTTATATTGATATACTCTTTTTGTTCAACCGGGACATGTTGTTTATCGGCAAAATTAAAGCTACAGTCATTTACAAGATTGATCCTACATTTCTTAATTGCATTTGCTTCTTTACGCTTTGTCTCTGAATCCGCTACTTTCTTTTTCAGATTTGGACTTTCGAGCCTATAAGCAAGTAAATATGGTTTAATTGATTCAAAATACTTGTTGAATTCATTGTTATATTGATTTTCATTGACACTATCAGGGTCAATCTGAATCTTGAATTCACGCAAACTCTTCACACCAAAGTATTGTTCCACATTATCCTCGCCAGCTCTTTTAGGGAGGTTCAGCAGAAACAAAGTATCAAGAATTTTTTTTGGTAGAATAGCATTATCAGAATAATAGATTTGATTTGCCGGTTTGTATTCTTCCAAATCACACTTTTTCGAGAAAAATACTAAATCTTCAGGTACTTTGAATTTTGAATCCTGTTTGACCAAGCTTTCTAATGCCAGTTTATATATCTTCTGAGTATTTTTTCCTTCTTTGCTTTTATCTTTATCAGGAATTGATTTGATTATTTCGTAAATGCTTTCAGGTGCAAGTTTATTAAACGACTCTTTTGCGCCTAATTTCAAAAGTATAGCTTTTACTTCAGTTTTATTTATTCCAAATTGACTCAAAAATTCATAATCTATCTGGAAATCATTATTGATAAGCATATTAAGTTCATCGCTACCATCCTCTAATATGTATTTCGAAAATAAATTTGATTTTAGGAACTGGTACTGTAAATAAGAGATACTTGGTGTAATAGTGGGTTTCCATGCACCAAAATACTTCCAATAAATCCTCTCTTCATTCCCTTCGAGTTGTTTTCTGATTAAAGAATCTTTTAAAACTAACAAAATCAATAAATTAATCGGAATTTCTTTAAGTGTATCAAATTTATCCAATTTAAATATGCTTGAGTTTTTCTCAATTTTGTCTATCCTAAAGTTTTCTGGTTTATCAGTCCCATTTTTAAAAATAAAGTCGATATATTTACCTTCCGAACAATTATTTTGCAGATTTATTGTTGTAATTTTTGAATGTTTGTTTACTCCTAACCATAAAAAGAAACTTTCAACAGTGCCAGCTTCTTCTTCAATCAATCCCCAAAATTCTATATCAGCAAGATAATCCTCAGGATTAAATAATCCTTCGTAAATGATTTCAGTTAAAGCTCCACTTGGATAAGTCTGGCTGATAAATAAATCTTCACTATTACAGATTTCGTTAGATTTTGATATTAATGGCAACGTTATTTTTACCTTATCCTGTCTGTTTTCAATATTCTTAAAGTTGGCAAACAAAGCTGTGACCATGTCTTTGACACAAGCAATGTTCTCGTCCGGATTCTCTATGTATTTTAATGCATCTTTTGTTCCGGTAATTATCTTTTCAATTACATTATTACTGTCATAAGGTTGAAGGTTTACAACGGATTTAATGCAGCGTTGCAACTCCCTTGATCTGGGCTCCTTTTTGTCAAACGTATTTTCAAACTTTGTTATCAATAAATCGTAAAGTTGTGACTTCATAAAGTCAACTTTTACCGACTTAGGAATATTAAATTTCTCTTCAGAACGAACAACCGGAGTAAAAGTCAAATCGTCTTTTGGTATTACTTTGTCTGACTCGTTCACTAAGAGTGAAAAACGTTCTTGTTCGTCATTAAAAGGTATTATTTTTGAGAGTTGTGCTATAAGCTCAGCTCTTATATTAATATTTTCGATACTCTCACTTATGTTATCAATTGTTTCGACCAAATACTTGTGATCGTATTTTTTATTTTCAAAAACATTTAACAATCCACCGTTTAATGGCAATAATAGTTCATTGAATGTATCTGAAAAATGTCTTTGAAAAAAGGAATTGAAATTATCGTTGTAGTAAAACACTTCGTTAAAAGTAAAATACTGACTACTTATACAAGGATATATTTGAGACGCAATTTTTTTTTCCTTTAGTTTTTCGTAGAAACTAACAATAAGTTTGCTGTCAGACTGTTCGAGCGAAGGAGTAAGCAATTTATAAGCTCGCCAGTCAATTTGCTCTGTGGTTAAATACAAGGCACATTCAGTGAGTAATTCCACTAATTGCTCCAGAATGAACTCATTTTTCTTTGACTCGTTCAAGTGATTTCTTGAACTGTTTAATTCAAAAGTGCCATGAATAATGCATGGTAATGAGATTGAAAGTTGTGTAGGGAAGAAATTGAACAGTTTGTGATAAGTATCTGATAAATCGTTCTGAAAAGCGACTTTCAAACTGTATGATTGTTTTTCATTTTTAGTTGTATCCTGATATTCTAATGGTAGCTCATTTTCCAACGAAAACACATGCCATTTCTTATCTTGAATACTTACTGTTTCAAAAACTTCGGTTTCTTTCTTGTGACTAATTAGTTCAATGGCTGCATTTCCATTCTGAAGAATCGTGATTTTTTGAACATTGTTCAGGAACAGGAGAATTTCTTCTTTAATTTCACTTAGCTGTTTTGCAATGTCATTTTCAAATTCCTCGCGGTAGCTTATTTCAATAGAAGTTGTCCAGTCGTTTTTCTGAGAATTTACTTTTATAGTTGGAATTGCCAGTATAGGGAAAGGAACAGTTTCGAGCGTTAGGTTTCTGTCTGAGCGTAACTGTTTTTTATCGTGAGGAGTCAGATTTAATTGATTTTCGAACACATCGTTTGCAACTGCCTCTGAAAAAGAAATTAGACATCCGTTGCTTACTATGTTTATTTGTTCAGCCCAATTGAGAATTGACCTAAACCCCAAACCTTTGTTGCCAATATAGCTGATTTTTGTTTTGGTACTCAGGTTTGCAAGCATGAGTGATTTTATACCACCAGTCTCGAATGGCTCACCTTTATTAGAAATGGCTAGTTTAAAATTGTCTTTGTCCCATTTGATTAAGACTTCCGGAGAGGCTGCATCGTCAGCATTTTGCAACAACTCAAGCAACTGCCGTCCGTTGTATTCTTTAGTCAGTTCAAGTTCACGGTTATAGTCAGCAATAAACCTATCGGAATTGTCCCGATAAGTTTTTAAATTGCTCTCAATGAGTTTCTCTATGTCTTGTTTAAAGCTCATGATATTTCATTCTATTTGACCACACCTCCCTCTTCCCACTCAACAAATCACTCATCAACCCCTTCTTTATCGATTGATATTTCGATAACAGGGCTTCTTCGGATTGAAGTTTGGTGTCGATTGGGTTAATTAGTTCTATAATTTTATCTTGTTCATTTTTAGAATAATGGCAAAAAGAGAGTTTGTTTAAAGTTTTTGATGTGATACTAGGAACCCCAGTTGCTTCATTATACCTATTCATATTAATCCTCAAAATATTGTAATAAAGCCATTTTGAATTATTCTCCCCAATTGTTTTAAGGCAAAAAATTGTGTCTACATTCCAGAATTTTCCTTCAACATAGAATGGCCTATTTATAGATCCTTTACGACCAGTTAATACAGCTGGGCCTTCGTTTAAAGACATACTTGTATAACCCATTATTCCACCAGTCCCATATATCGGCACATCTTCGCCTTGTGGATTTTTTTTATAATCTATTCCACTATGTATTGTTGCTATTTCCTCCAACCTCTTCACTTCCCACTCTTTTGGAATCAGTCCGAGTTCCGACTGTTTATAGAGTTCGGGGGCTTGTTGCGGGGTGGGGCGGAGTTGTCCGCTGGCAGTAAGCCCACGGGTAAACAGGTCGTGCAACATGCCCTGTTTTATGGCTTTGTATTTTTCTATCGCTGCCTGCGTTTGTTCGATGACGGTGTCGCAGGTGGTGAGGATTTGGGAGATTCGCTTTTGAGTCTCAGGCTGAACGTAATTAATGCGTAGTTTGTAAAGCGATTTTGACGTAACACTTGGAACACCTGTAGCCTCATTTAGCTTAGTCATATCTTCATTCAAAAGACTATAATAAAGCCATTTTGCATCATTATCATTTAATGGTTTCAAGCAAAATATTGTGTCGACATTCCAGAATTTACCTTCTACATAAAATGGTCGGTTAATTGATCCTTTTCTCCCGGATAAGATTGCTGGACCTTCATTTAAGGCAATTGTTGTGTATCCCATTATACCACCTGTGCCGTATATTGGGATTATCTTGTCTCCTTTAGGATTTGATTTGTAATCAATACCGTTATTTATGACAACTAATTCAGAAAGCGTTTTTTTATTCAATTCTTTCCACTCACTCATACCCCAGTTCCTCCAGAAATTGATTTAACGACAGGGTGTGTTTTTCGCGTTCGGCCAGAATATCGGTGAGCGTTACGGTGTATTTGTCGTGCAGCGCTTCCAGTGCCTGTTGCAGCGTGCGGGTATGGGTTTCGAGGTAGCCGGTAAGTGTAACTTGTAGTTTTGTAAACCAAAGCTCTGTAATCAGCGGTTGGGCTTCTTCGGGTGTAATCTTTTCGCGTGCCTGCTCCACCAGTTCGTCCTTGCGGTTTTCTATGGCGCGTATCATCACCGTGCATTCGCGCAGTTCGGCTTCCAGCGCCGTATGGCGGGCTATGCCGGCTTCGGCAGCGGCTATATCGGTTTGCAGGTGGCTTATAGTGGCTTGCAGGCTGTTGAGTTCTGCTTCTAAATCCGCAGCATTTTCTCCGGCTTTGCGGTAAGCTTGTATCCGCTTTTCCAGACTTTTGGCGGCTCTTTCCTGTTCTTTAAGCTGGCTGTTGAGTTGCTTAATCGTGCCCTTTATTTCGGCTATCTGCGCTTTGGGTATCACTTCATAGTCGGCTTCGTTCCATTCGCCTTCTTCCAGTGCGGCTACTTCGGCAAACATCGCCTCCAGTTCGTCTTTGCGGGCTTGTTTGGCTCGCAGTTCGGCCAGCACTTCGGGAAACTGACTTTCCAGAATCATTTCTTCGGGTATCAGTTCGGCATTCCATCCGCTGGCTGCTACCGATTTAAAGTCGCTGGCCAGGTCGTCGATAAATTGTGCAAAAGCTCCCCGTCCCTGATATTCATCCATCAGCGGATGGTCAATCTGGCTCAATGATGTGGCAAAACGGTGCTGAATATCCTGCGTAAAATGATACACATCGCGGGTGACAGGCAATTGGTCGATGGCCGTCAAAATATCCTGCCAAAACTCCTGCACCTTATCGCTGTATTGCTGCATGGCCTTTGCAAAGCCTTCGGAGCTAAGGATAACGTCCTTAATGGCTTCCTTGCCTTTTACGAGGTGACTGAACTGACGGTAACCGTCTTTCAGCGGTGCAAACAGCAATTCTTTCAGTCCGGCATAGCAGGCAAAAGCATCGTTCAGCGTTTCAATCTCGGCTTCGGGCAATCCGCCTTTCAGGTGTGCATGTACATCGTGGGGCGTGGGTTCGGGTGCATTGTCCACATAGCGGCGTATATTGCAGTTATAATCTTCGGCCAGCAGTTCGGCTTTGCATACCTGTCGGCTGTATTTATCAATGGCTATTTTATGCGTGTAGATATACGAAATTTTTTCCACATCCTCGGGGCGCAGCGTGTTCTGGTTTTTGCCTTCGCGGTATTCGCGGTCGGCATTGATAAAAAACACCCCGTCGCGCTCTTTGGCTCCCGCTTTGTTGATAATCAGGATAGAGGCCGGTATACCCGTACCGAAAAACAGGGCGGGTGGCAGACCGATAATGCATTCCAGAATGCCCTGTTCTATCAACCGCTGGCGCATGCGCTGCTCTTCGCCTCCGCGAAACAACACACCGTGAGGCATTACCACAGCCATGCGTCCGTTGTCCTTTAGCGTAGCTATCATGTGTTGCACAAACATAAAGTCGGCCTGTTTCCTCTGGCTCATCCAGTTCTGGAAGCGTTCTTTAAACTCCATTTTGGCCGTAGTATAGTTTTGCGAAAATGGCGGGTTGGCCACCACAATATCGTATTTGCGCAATTGTCCGTTTTCCACCAGCTTGGGATTGAGCAAGGTGTCGCCTTGCTGTATATCCGCATTCAGTATGCCATGGAAAATCATGTTCATCTTGCACATTTTGTAGGTGCCGTCTTTCAGTTCCTGACCATGCAGCGTCAGGTGTCGGGCTGTACCGTAACGGGCTTCCACATAGTTTTTCAAACTAATGAGCAAACCGCCCGAACCAACCGTAGGGTCGCACATTTCGGCATTTTGCGCGGGTTGCAGAATGCGCCCCATAAGTTGCACCACCTGCGATGGCGTATAGAATTCGCCCCCTTTCTTACCGGCACTTTCGGCAAAGTATTTAATCAGAAACTCGTAGGCAGCACCCAGCAGGTCGGGAAATTCAAAGCTGTCGTCGGTCAGCGGCATGCGGTTAAAGTCGCGGAGCATTTCGCTCAGCACCTCGTCCGACAGCAGTTTCTCGCCCTTGGTGTTTACGGCGTTAAACTTGGTAGTGCTCAGCACCCCCTGCAACAACGAGCTGTTGGCTTCTTCCAACGCATTCAGCGAGATAGTGAGCGCATCGCCCACATTCTCGGTTACAGTACTGATACCTGTCCAGGGTTTTACATCAGGAATAGAAAGCAGTTCGGCAGTCAGTTTTTTAATATCTTCGGCGCTGTTGCCGGGCAGTGTCAGTTGCTGCTGAATTTCGTTGCGTCGTTGGGTATTGGCAATTTCTTCAGGTGTGGGATTATAACTCACCCGCCAGCGTGCCATCAATGGCACAAAGAAATCGTATTCCTCCGCGTTGATTTGTTCCAGTTCCTCGTTCAGTTCCTCTTCCGTCAGTTCCGGAAATTCTTCCCGCAGGTGTTTTGCTCTTTCCTCGCGGGCTAAGTCAAACTGGTCGTTTACCCGTTTCAGAAAAATCATGGCAATGATATAATCTTTGTACTCGGCAGCATCCAGTCCGGCTGCCCGCAAGTTGTCGCATTGCAACTTCAGAAAGGTATTTAATCGCGAAAGGGTTATTTTTTTTGTTTGAGACATTATAGGGGGTTGTTATTTTCTTAAGGGGTTTTGTTTTGCAAAAGTAATTAATTCAGATGTCCTTTCCGGCAGATTTGCCGCACTAAACAAATGTCCGCCACCCATATTGGTGCTGTATAGAACAAAACAAATGTTTTTAACTTTCATTTTCTGCTTTGACTCAAGAATAGTTTTACATACATTCATTTCCAAAGCAGAGCAAATAATTAATCTTTTTATCTCATCATTCTGTTCATCTAAACCGACAGAGTACTGAAACTTGTTTGAAAACTCAGATGAGAACCAATTATAAATCGAATAATCTTCAAACTCATTATCTTTACATATGAGATTTACCTTGCTTTGTATATTATAATTATTATCAATTATAATTTTATCAGATTCATGTACATTTATATTATGACTGGTGAGATTAATGATTTGAATAAAAAAGGATTGACCATAATTAGTACCTGTTGGCATATGATTCCGGTGCAATTGTGTAAGCAGGTTACTTGCATATTTTGACGGTTTTTCATTTTTAAGCCACATATCATAATAGTTCTCAATCAATTTTCTTAGGTCACTATTATTACCATTACCTCGTCCTTCGGTTCGTCTCTCTGGTATTAAATCTGATTTAACGTTTTCTTCTGTAACTGCTGGTCCAATTTCATCGTTCAGATAATTCTCTCTGTATCGTTCTTTAACAAACTGGTTGGCTTCTAATTCATTCCAGAATGATTCCACACCCAACTCATCATAAGAGTTCTGAAGTATTCGAAACTCTGGATTTACACTGCTTATAACTTTTGCGATAAATATACAACAGCCTTGCGGATTTCTAACAACCTGCGATTCAGAAAATCGGATTACAATCCAGCCATTAGATTTAAAAACTGTATTCCTTTGATTATCCTGACCCTTTAAATGAGCAACACGAGCTATACCTTTATCATCATAATAATATGGCTCATCAATTTCTATGTCAATATAAATATTCAACGATTCATCAATGAAGCAGAAATCCGGAGAATATTTAGGTTCTTTTTCTTTGCGAAACATTTTATCTGTATAAATTCCGCTTATAAAATGCTTTGAGAGTTCTTTCTCTAAAATAGGTTCTGACTTCCCTTTTATTTTTCTTTGGTATGTTTCAGGTAAATGTACTATAGAGTTAGCTTCAGGCATATATACGGCAGGATAGCAATCGTTTCTGAAATTAATATTGGGGATATAACCTATGCGTTTAAATTCTGGTATATTTAAACCATTGCTAATTGTATTGACTTCTTTAATGATCTCTTTTTCATTCCGAAGACTTTCTATCTCGTCCTTTAAAGTTTCGACTGAACCTGTCAGTTTTTTTTCTTCTGCTTGCAATTCAGATAATTCTTGCGTTGTCTGATTGACTGTATCTAAATGCCCCACTAAAACAGCAATCAGTTTTTTATTGGCGCTGTTTAATGATGCTAATTCTAACTTTGCCTGATTAGTAGCAGCTTTTATTTCATCTAATGCAGCCTGCTTCTCATCTAGCTCTTTTTGTAATGATTCATTGCGGGAATTAAGGTCTCGTATTTCTGTTTTGGCCAAACTGATTTGTTCCTCACAAAGTCTCAGGGAGTTTCCCGCGCTTTTAAATTCATCCAG
>CAYSTC010000048.1:0-8701 GCA_964433885.1 uncultured Paludibacter sp.
AACCGAACCAGTTCACCTAAAACCTAAACTAATTAGGTTTATACCCGAACTAATTCACCTAAAACCTAAACTAATCAGGTTCAAAACCGAACTAATTCATTTCAACCGTAAAATGGTTCGACCAAACACCAGATATTCTGACTTTGCTCAGGTCAAATCAAAAATTTCCCTTGCTTACTTGTGTGTAAATTCTTACTTTTGTAAATTACATTTGAAACAGAGATGTTTTCATATCTTTTTTTGTGTAACAGAGGCTCAATTGGTTCCGGTTGGCTTTTAAAAACAATTATTTACGCATGAAATCCCAAATAGAAAAACTCCGTCGCGAACTCGAGCAGCATAATTACAACTATTATGTGAAGTCGGCACCCACCATTTCCGATTTCGAGTTTGATGCCCTCATGAAGCAATTGCAGGACCTGGAAGCACAATATCCCGAGTTTTTCGATCCGAATTCGCCCACACAACGGGTGGGAAGCGATATTGCCAGCGGTTTCGAGCAGGTAGCTCACGTGTACCCGATGCTTTCGCTGGGAAATACGTACTCTATTGGTGAAGTACAGGACTTTTACGAGCGCACCCGCAAAGCTTTGAACGAAGATTTTGAGCTGGTTTGCGAATTGAAATACGACGGTACGTCTATTTCGCTGACCTATGAAGATGGCGTTTTGGTACGTGCTGTAACCCGTGGCGATGGCGAAAAAGGGGATGATGTAACGGCCAATGTGAAAACAATCCGGAGTATTCCGTTGCGGTTGCAGGGAAATTATCCTGATAAATTTGAAATAAGAGGCGAAATTCTGATGCCCTGGTCGGTGTTTGATGACCTGAACCGCGAGCGGGAAGCGCAGGAAGAACCTTTGTTTGCCAATCCACGCAATGCTGCTTCGGGCACCCTGAAGCTGCAAAACTCCGCTATGGTAGCCAGTCGCAAGCTCGATGCGTATTTGTATTATTTGTTGGGCGAAAAACTGCCTTCCGACTTGCATTCTGAAAACCTTCAGGCTGCCCATTCGTGGGGTTTTAAAATATCTGATGCAACTAAAGTTTGCAAATCGCTGGACGAAGTTGCGGAATTTATCAACTATTGGGATGTGGAACGGAAAAATCTTCCGGTGGCTACCGATGGTATCGTTATCAAAGTAAATTCGCTTATTCAGCAAAAAAATCTGGGTTTCACAGCTAAATCGCCCCGCTGGGCTATTGCTTATAAATTTCAGGCTGAGCAGGCGGTTACCCGTCTCAACTCGGTTTCGTACCAGGTGGGTAGGACAGGGGCTGTAACTCCTGTTGCCAACCTCGATCCGGTGCAGCTTTCGGGAACTACCGTAAAACGTGCCTCGTTGCACAATGCCGATATTATCGAAGCGCTCGATTTGCATATCGGTGATATGGTTTTTGTGGAAAAAGGCGGCGAGATCATTCCCAAAATTACAGCAGTAGATAAAGATGCGCGTGTGTTGATGGGTGATAAAGTACAATTTATAAAAACCTGTCCCGAATGTGGTGCCGGTTTGGTGCGTTTCGAGGGCGAAGCAGCCCATTATTGCCCCAATGAAAATGCTTGTCCGCCTCAGATTAAAGGGAAGATGGAGCATTTCGTGAGCCGCCGGGCCATGAATATCGACGGCTTGGGTAGCGAAACTATAAATTTGCTCTATCAGAACGGATTATTGCATAATATTGCCGATATTTATGAGCTTAAAATCCCAGATTTAATCCGGTTGGAACGTTTGGGCTCAAAGTCGGCTTACAACATAAAAGACGGTGCCGAAAAATCGAAAGAAGTACCATTCGAGCGGGTCGTTTTTGCGCTGGGCATCCGTTTTGTAGGTGAAACCATTGCTAAAAAACTGGCTTTTGCCTTTAAAAATATAGAAGCGCTGGAGAATGCAACGCTTGAAGAACTGGTTGCCGTGGAAGAAATTGGCGGCCGGATAGCACAAAGCGTGGTTCAGTATTTCTCCGACCCGGCCAATGTTGAAATGGTGAATCGGTTGAAATCATTCGGATTGCAAATGAGTCTGTCCGAAGAAAAATTGCAGGCGCATGGGGATGCTTTGGCTGGTTTGTCAATAGTTATCAGCGGTACTTTTTCTCAACATTCCCGCGACGAATACAAGACAATGATTGAAATGAACGGAGGTAAAAATGTGGGAAGCGTATCTGCCAAAACTTCATTTATCCTCGCCGGCGACAATATGGGGCCAGAAAAATTGAAAAAAGCAGAAAAATTAGGTGTCAGGCTGGTAGATGAAAAAACTTTTTTATCTATGATTGGCAATGATTTAAAAGAAAATACCCAAACCGGATTATTATTTTAAAAGAAAAATTATGCTGAAAAAAATAAATAACTTTTTGTTTCGGATGCGTGCTCAGAAATACCTGAAAGAAACGCCCCGCGAACGTCGTTTTGTAAGTTACGAAAAGGCACGGTCGGTTCTGATTCTTTTCGAAAGCGACTATATGGAAAAAAATCCGAATATTCGCAAGATGATCAGTCAGTTGCAGCAGGATGGTAAAAAAGTGTCAGCCTGGGGATATATCAATAAAAAAGAGGTTATTACCTCTATTTTGCCGGATTTCAGGATATTGCACCACAAGCAAACCGATCGGTTTCAACGGCCGCTTATTTCGTACGTCAACGAGTTGGAAAGCCAGGAATTTGATTTGTTGATCGACTTGTCGGTCAATGCCATAATCCCGTTGGAATATATAGCCATGTATGCCAATGCATCCTGCAAGACCGGAATCCGTAAAACCGATTTGCCGATTTACGATTTTGTAATCGACCTTAAAAATCAGGCTGTAGTTTCAGAAACAGAAGAATCCGGAGATACTCCGATTGATGAAAATTACGTATTTGATCAGATAATTTTTTATCTGAAAAGCATACAAACTAACGATTAAAACATTACTTTTGCAAACAATTTGTATATTTCCCAGATGATTAATAATAAACTGACAGGAATGGGTGTTGCGTTGATTACACCCTTTAAAAGTGATGAATCGATTGACTTTGATGCTTTGGCACGTTTGGTTGAGCATCAAATAAAAAATGGCACCGACTATTTGGTGGTATGTGGCACAACTGCCGAAACTCCAACCCTTACCGAAAAGGAAAAAGAGGAAGTAACCCGTTTCGTGTTGCAATGCAATGCCGGCCGGTTGCCTATTGTGCTTGGTGTGGGTGGAAACAATACCAAAGCCGTTGTCGAAAAACTTCAGACTTACGATTTTACCGGAATAGACGCTATTCTTTCGGTAACTCCATATTATAATAAACCATCGCAGGAAGGTTTGTATCAGCATTATGCAGCTATTGCAAAGGCCTCGCCGGTTCCGGTGGTGCTTTATAATGTTCCCGGACGTACTGGCGTGAACATGACTGCAGAAACAACTTTGCGTCTGGCAAAAGAATTTTCAACTATTTGTGCAGTTAAGGAAGCTTCGGGTAATTTTACACAAATTGATGATATTATTAAGAATAAGCCGGCTGATTTTATGGTTATTTCGGGCGACGATGGAATTACGTTCCCATTGATTACGCTGGGAGCAGTGGGGGTTATTTCGGTTATCGGCAATGCGTTTCCGAAAGAGTTCAGTCGCATGGTACGCCTGGCTTTGCAGGGCGATTATGATGGAGCGCGAAAAATACACCATCGTTTCACCGAATTAATTGAATTGCTTTTTGTGGAAGGTAATCCTGCCGGAGTAAAAAGCATGTTGGCTGTTATGGGAATTATAGAAAATAAACTGCGTTTGCCCCTGGTGCCTAACACCATTAAAACCTACGAAAAAATTCGTGTGGTTTTGAATGAATTGAATATTAAATGCTAAGATGTTGAGCATAAAAGAAATGGCCGAACTTTTTAAGTTCGGCCATTTCTTTTTGCTGTTTTTTGAACTTAGTCCAGTTCAAGAAAATAATTCAAAATATCAAACATTCTTTTATTGTTTGACTCAAGAAAGCCGGTTTGAGCAAGTATTTTCTCTGCCGTTTGAATTGTTTTATCCTCAACTAGTTCATTGGCTCCGTGTGCAACCATTTCTTTCAGGGTGTCGGCAGTCGCTTCAAAATGAAACTGAAGTCCCAATACATTCTCATTATACAAAAACGCCTGATTCAGGCAAACTTCGGAGCTAAACAACCGAATGCTTCCGGCCGGTAAATCATATGTATCGCCGTGCCAGTGAAAGACAGGAAATTTTTCTTCGAAACCTTTCAAAAATTCCAGATTTTTCCCATCTTCGGTTAAATGCAAATCGAACCAACCTATTTCCTTTTGTTTGTTTGGATACACTTTTGCGCCCAGTACTTCGGCAATCAGTTGCGAGCCAAGGCAAATACCAATCACTGTTTTGCCCTTTTCAATAGCTTGTTTTATAAATGCTTTTTCTTCGGCCAGCCACGGATAAACAGCCTCGTCGTACACACCCATAGGACCGCCCATAACGATTAGCCAGTCAATTTCGTCAGGGTTTGGTAAATGATAATCTTCGTAAAACCTGGTATATGACGTCGTGTGGTTGTTTTTACTTATCCATTGTTCCATGCAACCCAGTCCTTCAAACGGAACGTGCATGAGGGTGTGAATCGAAAGTTTCTTCATTCTGATTTCTTGTTTATAAATCGATTGTAAATGTATCCAATTGTAAATGTGGGAATAATGTCGGTAAATGGCAGCAATTCTTCTGCCAAATTGATGAGACTTCCGACTTTTCCTGTTTTCCCTCCAAAACTCCGGTAGAACATAAATGCCGACAGCGGTGCCCAAAGCAAATCAAACCATTCGCCTATGCCCGGGAAAAAGTAGGTTGCTGCTCCGAGCAAATCCATAAGCAGGCAAAAAAATAAAGTTGGGCTCGACTTCATTGTCTGGAAATTGTATTTTTTGTTTATCAGGTTGTAAACTTACTAAAAAAGCACTGAAAATACAATGGATATTGACTGTTTTTAATAGCTATGCCCTTGCTCAACCGGCTATGTGAGCAAGGGCATAATGCTTTTTGGGAAGTAATTAGACTGTAATTATTTGATATTTATGTGTATTGATGCAGAATCACTTTTGAGAGTATCGGTTTGAGACTCAGTCTCAATCTGATTTTCAATTTTGATGTGTTTTTTTGCTTCGCTTTTCAATACCAAATTGCCAATGATCATGCTTACTACGATGAAGGCAAACAGCCCGAGTAGTAACTTATTGCTTGTTTTCATAAATTCGAAATTAGATGTTGAATACTTGTATTAATAATTGATTTTGTATAAATAAAGAGTTTGCTCTCGTTAGCGTTTGTTTGAACGGTATCGCTCTTTATCTGATTCTTTTCAAATTCAGCTGTCATTTCGCGAAGAGGCTCAATAACAATACTTTTGTCTTTGATATTGGAAAGCATTCCAATCCCCATTACAATTATCACAGCTATGGCTTTGGGTATTCTTTGTGCTGTTTTCATGCCGAATTTGAATTTAATGATTGGTTTTTATATATTCGTCGTATCGGATTTTTAATTCATCGAAGGTCATGCCGAGCAGCGACATGCTCTTGAAGAATACCGGAAGTTCATGATCCATAAACTGATTTCTGCGGTATGAGATTATTTTCTCTTTGGCCCGCTCGGCAACGAAATAGCCCACTCCCCGTTTATTGAAAATGATTTCGTTGCTTTGTAAAAAATCATAGGTTCGCATTACGGTATTGGGATTAACCTGCAAATCCACTCCCAATTCCCTTACCGACAGGATGCGGTCGCCTTCGTTCCAGCGCCCAAGCAAAATCTGTTCGCAGACATAATCGCCTATTTGCAGGTAAATGGCTTGTGTTTCCTTGAATTCCATAATGTTATACTTCTTTTTCGGTTAATCGGAAATAGGTTACTACCCAGAAAAATGGGATTAATGCATATTTGATAATTGTTGATACAATTTCAAGTACGGTCGATGTATTTTGAACCGAAGAAAAGCTCAGGTTGATTGCTTGTCCATCCAGGTGGTAGCTACCAAAAGTGATTTTCAATAAAATAGCCTCGATAATACCTAGTAGAATTGCGAATCCAAAAATTGAAAGAATTGTTTTCGCAATTGCATTTCCTTTGAAATAGATAGAGCCCAGAATGAATACTGATTGAATTCCGGCAAAGGCAATAAACATATTTAATAGACCGGGGCCTGATTTATAGCTTGTGTGGATTCCGTTATTGATTACGTAATTGTATTCAGGAGATTGGAATAATTCGAACTGAATCGGGTTGTTGAGGTTAAAAACGGCATTCCCAATGGTTGTTCCCAGAATTGTTCCCACGGTATAGGTGAGCAAAATCATGGCAAAATAATAGAAAATGCTCAATAAAATTGAAGTTGTAACTTTTTCCAAATGTGTGGCAGGAATCAATAGGTAATGCATTCCGCTCGGTGTAAAATTGAAAAATTTAAATGAGCGTGCCGCAAAAATAAATCCGGAAATGTATAAAAACAGTTGAACTGAAATGTCTTTTTCATTTGATCCGGCTAAATGCATAAGTGCAAAAACCACCGTTACAATTCCCCAAAATGTCAGTTCGCGTTGTTTGTTTTCTGTAAAATATCGTTTGAGTAATAACCCCAACCGATTGATATTTAATGTTGCATTCATAATGTCGATTTCGAATTAAAATAGTTTTACAATTTTGTTTTTCTCAGTCAATATCGCGTTGAACAATAGCTCGATATCCAGTTTGCTCTCTTCGCCGGTGGTGTTTTCGCAAACCTGATACAGTCCACGCAGGGTATCTTCGCTATAAATTACGTGCTCGTCTTTCTCGTTGCGGTCGGCCACACGGAAGAAGAGTTTTTTTGTAATTTCCTCAATAGGTTGGTTGAAAACGATTTCGTGTTTTTCCATCACCGTAATGCTGTCAATCAGGCTATCCAGGTCGTGAACCTGATGGGTAGAAATAATCAGGCAACGGCTTTCGTCGATAGCCGAAGCCACCATGCGACGGAACTGTCCTTTGGATGGTATGTCCAGCCCGTTGGTTGGCTCGTCCATAAGCAAAAGTTTTGTGTTGGTAGCCAGTCCGAAAGCAACAAAAACTTTCTTTTTTTGTCCGTGAGAAAGTTTGTTGAGTCTCGATCTTTTATTATCAATGTCAAACTCTTTCAAATAGCTGTTGAATTGTTCGGCACTGAAATTCGGATAGAAAGGAGCATACACCTTTTCGTAGCTTTCAATACTTAATGCCAGCTGAGGCAATTCTTCAGGTAGAAAGAAAATGTCGCGGAGCATTTCAGGATGGCGTTTTACAGGATTGAATCCAAGCGTGTCGATACTTCCTGCTTTGGGAAAATCCAGTCCCGAAATCAGTTTCAATAAAGTGCTTTTGCCTTCGCCGTTCTTTCCAAGTAGCCCGTGAATACGACCGGCTTCGAGTTGTAGACTCAAATTGGAAAGTAGTTTGGTGTTTCTGGTGTAACTGAATGTTACGTTTTGTACATTTACCATGATCGTAAAATTATTACTGTTGTTTTGAATTAGTGTATTAGTTTAATAATACACTGCAAAAGTAGAGCATGTTTTTGAATTTTGTAGAAATGTAATGTTAAATAAAGTTAACGCAGCAAAAATAATTTCAGAATGCCGGTATTTAGGGCTGTCTGCGTCATTCCGGAAGTTACTCAAAACCTGAAAATTTTCATTTCAAGTTCAAAAATGCTTACCTTTGCACCAATTATTAATTGTGAATTATGAATTATTAATTATCTAAATGCATACAACTGAAGATAAATTAAAGGAGTTCCAACGGTTACTCGAAATAATGACTGAACTGCGCGCCAAATGCCCGTGGGACAAGGAACAAACTTTCGAGAGCCTGCGTACACTTACCATTGAAGAAACGTACGAACTGGCCGATGCCATCATTCGCGACGATAAAAAGGAAATACGCAAAGAGCTGGGCGATATATTGTTACACATTGTTTTCTACTCCGAAATGGGCAGTGAAACCTTCGATTTTGACATTTACGATGTGTGCCGGGGCTTGTGCGAAAAGCTGATTTACCGTCATCCACACATTTTTGCCGATGCTACAGCCGAAAACAGCGAAGCCGTGATGCAAAACTGGGAGCAGCTCAAGCTCAAAGAAAAAGGCGGAAATAAATCGGTTTTGTCTGGTGTGCCAAACTCCTTACCGGCTTTGATTAAGGCCCACCGCATACAGGATAAAGCCCGCAGTGTGGGTTTCGATTGGGAAACCCGCGAGCAGGTTTGGGACAAAGTGCAGGAGGAAATCGACGAGTTTAAAGCTGAGGTTGCTGCCATGGACAAAGATAAGATGGAGGCCGAATTTGGCGATTTGCTTTTCAGTCTGATCAATGCGGCCCGGCTTTACGATATTAATCCCGAAAATGCCCTGGAGCGAACTAATCGTAAGTTTATCAGTCGTTTCAATTATCTGGAATCAAAAACCATTACTATTGGGAAAGATCTTAAAGAAATGACTTTGGCAGAAATGGATGAGATTTGGGACGAAGCAAAGAAAAACGAGAGAACTGCTAACCTGTAAGGGAAATTTTAAAGAAAAATGATTGCCTAAAATTTGTGATGGTCTCAAAAAAGAAATAAATACGACTAAAAAATTTAAATTGTCAACGAAAAAGAAATAATTGAGCCTAAAAAATTTAATTTGTTAGCAAAAAAGAAATAAATACGGCTAAAAAATTTAA
>CAYSTC010000049.1:0-7852 GCA_964433885.1 uncultured Paludibacter sp.
TGACCCCTCGGAACATGATTCCGAAGGTTCGGAAAGTATATCGGAGGCCTCGTTTGAAGATTCCGAAGGTTCGGAAAGTAAGTGAATGATAATATTTTAATCCAGGACAATAAATTTGTCAATGAAATCCCGTAACTTCATATTATTCCTTTCATTGTCGTTGTTGATGTTATGTCTTTTCCTGTCCGATCTGGCCTGGGGGAGCATTCACATCTCATTGCGGGAAATTGTGTCGGTATTTTTAGGCCGGGGAGCTGAAGGAATCAATTCCGAGATATTGCTCAACTTCCGTTTACCAAAAGCCATTACAGCCATAATTGCCGGCGCTTCGTTGTCGGTGGCAGGGCTGATGATGCAAACGCTTTTCCGCAATTCGCTGGCCGATCCGTATATCCTGGGCGTTAGTTCGGGTGCCAGTCTGGGAGTGGCTCTGGTTATGATGGCGGCTTCGGTATTGCCGGTGGCATTTGTAAGCAGCGGTTGGGCGTTGATTGCTGCGGCTATTATCGGGGCTTCGGTGGTTCTGGCGTTGGTTGTTGGTGTGTCGTTTCGTGTACATCATGCGGTGTCATTACTGATCGTGGGGCTTATGTTCGGAACCATTGCGGGTTCCATAGTAAGTGTATTACAGAATTTCAGTAATCCGGATGCTATTAAGCTTTTCGTGATGTGGACTTTTGGCAGCCTGAGCGCTGTGACCTGGACGTATATGCAGGTGCTTTTGCCGGTTGCATTGGTAGGTTTGGGGATGGCTTTTTTCTTGCAAAAACGGTTGGACGGCTTATTGCTTGGCGAAAATTACGCCCGTGGGTTGGGCGTTTCTATTGTTCGTACCCGCTTGCTGATAGTAGTGGCAACAGGGTTACTCGCCGGAGGGATTACGGCTTTTACAGGGCCGATTGCCTTTGTGGGAGTTGCCATCCCGCACATTGCCCGCGGACTTTTTCGTACTTCGAGCCATAAGATATTATTGCCTGCAACGGTGCTTTGCGGTGCGTCGCTCATACTGGTCTGCGATATTATTTCGCAAATGCCGGCTTATACATTACCCATAAATACGATTAGTGCGCTGTTTGGTGCGCCGATTATTATATGGATAATATTGAAGAAAAGATAAAAAGATGACCCCTAACCCCTGAAGGGGAACTAAATTACAACTAATTGTTGAAAATTACACTTTAAAAAATAAACAAAACTGAGCTAGCTTAATTCCCCTTTAGGGGTTAGGGGCCGTTTTTACAATAATATGTCAATTCTAACCACACATAACTTATCTATTGGGTATTCCAAAAAAGGGAAAACCGATACGGTGCAGGCAGAACTCAATTTGCAGTTGAAGTCGGGCGAGTTGGTGTGTATGATTGGCCCGAATGGAAGCGGTAAATCTACGTTGCTTCGTACGCTGACAGGTTTGCAAAAACCATTGGCCGGCAATACAACGATAGATGGAAAGGAAATTGCGCGGTTAAAACAGCGGGAAAAAGCGTTGATGATTGCGCTGGTTCTGACTGAACGGGTGGAGATAGAAAATGCCACGGTCTACAATCTGGTGTCTTTGGGGCGGCATCCGCACAGCAACTGGTGGGGAAATGTCACTGCTGAAGAAGATACAATTATCCGAGAAGCCATTGAAATGGTTCATTTGGGTCATAAAATGCACCAGAATATCAATGAACTTTCGGATGGTGAACGGCAACGGGCTATGATTGCCAAAGCGCTGGCACAGGATACGCCCATCATTATGCTCGATGAGCCTACGGCGCACCTCGATTTGCCAAACCGCGTGGAAATTATGCTTTTGCTTCACCGTTTGGCTCATAAGACTGATAAAGCTATTCTTTTGTCAACCCATGAGCTTGACCTGGCGCTTCAGGCGGCTGACCGTATCTGGCTTATCAGTGCCGAACACGGGGTGGAATGCGGCGTACCTGAAGATTTGGTGTTCAACGGCAGTTTTAACAGGGCTTTCGAGAGTAAATCCTATTTCTTTAATGCTGCAAACGGCAATTTTTCCATGAATTATCCCATGACGAAACAGGTATGGGTGTCGGGCGATAAAACCCGGATGTACTGGACACTTCGTGCGTTGGCCCGGGCAGGATATATGGTGGTACAGGATGCCGGTGTTCAGATTTCGGTTACGGAAAGTGGTTGGCTGCTGAACGACCGGAAGTTTGGCACTATCGAAGAATTGTTACAGGGGCTGACAGATTTATTTGTTGAAGTTTGATGTGGTATTTCCGGTTCTCTTATTCAGGATGTTGTATTTTTGTTTAAAAATCTGACCTGAATAAAATAAAAAAATATTTCTTCCGTTAAAATGGCAATGCTTTTATTCTCTCAAAATAACATTCATATTGCATGAAGAATAAATTTATCTATACGTTTTGCATTTTGTTTTTACCCTTTGTTTTGTTTGCTCAAACCAAAGTGCGGATTTTCGGATATGTTATTGATACTGATAACCGGGGAATTGAACTGGCCAATGTTTATTTTGAAAATACAACAATCGGGACTCAGACCAATCAAAACGGATATTACGAACTGATTACCGATATTAAAGATTCTGCTACGCTGGTTTATTCCATGGTTGGTTACGAAACTATAAAACACACCATTAAACCCAATAAACACATTCTTCAGATATCGGTGGAGTTAAGGGCAACCGATAAAGAACTTCAGGAAGTAAACATACGTGGACAGCGCCGCCAAACATCGACTCTCGATTTGGTAGATCCTTCCAAATATCGTCTGATGCCCAACGCGGCCGGGGGTATTGAATCGCTCCTGATTACGTTTACAGGTGTAAGTTCTACTAACGAACTTAGCTCGCAATACAATGTGCGTGGTGGTAATTTTGACGAGAATGCAGTTTATGTAAATGGAATTGAAGTGTATCGGCCGTTGTTGGTACGTGCCGGACAACAAGAAGGGTTGAGTTTTGTCAATCCGGATATGGTTAAGACTGTTGGCTTTTCTTCGGGAGGATTCGATCCTAAATATGGTGATAAAATGTCATCCGTTCTGGACATTGAGTATAAAAAACCAACCCAATTCGAGGCAACAGCTTCGTTGAGTTTATTGGGAGCCTCGGCTTATGTGGGGACAACCTCCAGTAAATTTACCCAAATGCACGGAATCCGTTATAAAACCTCGCAATACCTCTTGGGTACGCTTGATACCAAAGGGGAATACAAACCGTCGTTTATCGATTATCAAACTTATCTGACCTATCAGCTTAAACCCAAATGGGAACTGACTTTTCTGGGTAATTTCTCGCAAAATACATATCAGTTCGTGCCACAAACCCGTTCCACATCGTTTGGTACTTATAATACGGGTCGTAATCTGACAGTCTTTTTTGAAGGGCAGGAAGAAGACCTTTTCCGAACTTCGTTCGGTGCATTGACTCTGAATTATAAGCCAACACAAAAAACAAAACTTAGTTTGCTGGCTTCCACGTTCAATACTAACGAAAACGAAACTTACGATATTTTGGGCGAATACATTCTCAGTGAAGTAAAAATGGATCTGAAAGCTGAAGATAAGGAAGGTCAGACGCTTGGTATCGGTAAATATCAGGAACATGCCCGCAACAGGTTGAATGCCACCGTTTCCAATATATCGCATTTGGGTGAATATGACAACGAAAATCAGAAAATGAGATGGGGTGTGACGCTTCAGAATGAAATTATCCGGGATAAAATAAGCGAGTGGGAGTGGCGCGATTCGGTGGGCTATTCCTTGCCGTTCAGCGACGATCGGGTCGATTTGTATTATACCCTGAAATCGGACACCACGATGTCCAGCTGGCGTACAACAGCGTTTTTTCAGGATACATACAAATGGAATCTGAATACCGGAATTTTATCGGTGACGGGCGGAGTACGTGCAAATTACTGGACATTCAATAAAGAACTGCTGGTAAGTCCACGTTTTTCAGTTACATTTTTGCCTCATTGGAAGCGCGATTTTAGTTTCCGTTTTGCCACCGGGGTTTATTACCAGTCGCCTTTTTATAAAGAAATCCGCCAAACTGTTACAGATTCTCTTGGAAACGTGAATGTCAGGTTGAATTCAGATATCAAAGCCCAACGTAGTATGCATTTTGTGCTGGGTGGCGATCATTATTTCCGCTTAATGGGTCGGCCGTTCAAGTTCACGACCGAAGCTTATCTGAAGCTCGCCGATCGCGTTGTTTCGTATACCGTTGATAATGTCCGTATTCGCTATTCCGGCCAGAACGATGCGAAGGCTTATACGGGCGGGGTTGATTTTAAGTTGTTTGGCGAATTGGTTCCGGGTGCCGATTCCTGGATAAATCTTTCGTTGATGGACTCGAAAGAGGATTTATTGAACGATTCTTATCTGAAGAAAACGTTTGATGATGCCGGGAAAGTAATTTCAACGGAAACTGTTTATCCGGGTTGGCTGCCTCGTCCTAATGAACAACGATACGTGTTTTCGATGATGTTTCAGGACTATTTACCAAATAACCCGAAATACAAAATGCATTTGAAGTTTATCTGGTCGGATGGATTGCCTTTTGGAGCCCCCAATAATATTCAGTATCGCAATTTTTGGCGTGCGCCCGCTTATCGCCGGGTAGATATTGGTGCCTCGCGTGCGTTGGTTAGCGGCACCGACCGCTTGATGGATAAGCCATGGCTTAAACACGTAAAAAGCATTTGGCTGAATGTGGAAGTGTTCAATCTGTTGAATTTCAATAATGTCAATTCTCATTATTGGGTAAGCGATATTTACGGACAACAGCTAGCCGTTCCTAATTATCTTACCAGCCGCCAGTTTAATATTAAAGTAATGGTGGACTTGAAATAGTTTAGATTAGTTTCGAGTTTTGAGTTCTGAGTTTTGGAGAGATACATAGAACCAATCTTTACTCGAAACTGTCTTTACTCAGAACTGAGAACTCGAAACTCAGAACTATAAACTATCTACTATTCTTTGATATTCGCCCAAAATTCACTACTTTTGCGCCATCAAATTATAACGTAAACCGCAGTTCTTGTTACAAAGTGAAACATTTGCATGTAGCCTGATAACTGTTCATTGTAAACTAAAAAACATGCCACACACCTCACAACGGGGGCAGGCAATGCCCGAATCGCCTATTCGTAAATTGGTTCCGCTGGCCGACAAAGCCAAAGCACGCGGTATCAAAGTGTATCATCTGAATATCGGCCAGCCCGATTTGAAGACACCGAAAGTCGCGTTGGATGCGATTCGGAATATCGACCGTACCGTGTTGGAATATAGTCCGAGTGATGGGATTAAAAGCTTGAGAAACAAGTTGGCAGCTTATTACCATACCTTTAATATTGACGTTACCGAAGAGGACATTATTGTTACAACCGGTGGTTCGGAAGCAGTAAACTTTGCGTTTATGAGCTGCCTTGATCCGGGCGATGAAATTATTGTTCCCGAGCCGGCTTATGCCAACTATACTGCTTTTGCCATTGCTGCCGGAGCTGTTGTAAAGCCGGTGGTTTCTTCCATCGAAGAAGGTTTTGCATTGCCGCATGTCGATAAGTTCGAAGAACTGATTACACCCAAAACCAAAGGAATTCTGATTTGTAATCCGAACAATCCGACCGGATATTTATATACCCGCGCAGAGATGAACAAAATACGTGACCTGGTGAAAAAATACGATTTGTATTTGTTTTCGGACGAGGTTTACCGTGAATTTTGCTATACAGGAGCACCTTATATTTCTGCTTTCCACCTCGATGGTATTGAGGAGAATGTGGTGCTGATCGACTCGGTATCCAAACGTTACAGCATGACAGGTGTGCGTATCGGAGCATTGGTAACAAAGAATAAAGAAGTACGAAAAAACGTCATTAAATTCTGTCAGGCACGTCTGAGTCCGCCATTATTGGGACAGATTGCTTCAGAAGCTGCTATGGATACTCCGGCCGATTATATGCTTGAAATGTACAACGAGTACGTGGAACGCCGAAAATTCCTGATTGATGGACTTAATCGCATTCCGGGCGTTTATTCGCCCATTCCGATGGGTGCATTTTACACCGTAGCGCGTTTGCCCATTGACGATGCCGATAAATTCTGTGCGTGGTTGCTTTCTGATTTTGAGTATGAAGGTTACACAGTAATGATGGCTCCCGCTTCCGGTTTTTACACAATCGATGGTTACGGAAAGGATGAAGTGCGCATTGCTTATGTGTTGGACAAAGAGGATCTGAAACATGCACTGGTAGTACTTGGAAAAGCCCTGCAGGTATATCCGGGACGGACTATTTAATAGATTAATGTGATGATTAGTTGATGTGATGATGTGGTGATGAGGAAATCGTTTTCTACATTGATTAATCTTTTTGCAGATTTACTAATTATAAAATTATCTAATCAACCAGTTATCTGTATAATTAACTAATTGTAATATTATCATATCAACTAATCATCAAATCAACTCATCATCACATTACAACATCAACATATTATCACATCATTAAATCAATATTTTGAATCTCGAATATTTCATAGCTAAACGCATCCATTTCCAACAGGGCAAGAAGAATGTTTCTCGCCCTGCTGTTCGTATTGCCACTATCGGTATTGCGCTTGGATTGGCAGTTATGCTTATTTCGGTGGCCGTAGTTATTGGTTTCAAACGCGAAATCAGAAATAAAACCATAGGATTCGGGGGACATATTCAGATAACGAATTTTGATAACAACAACACCTACGAAATGAATCCCATCGAAGCAGACAAGGCTTTGATGAAGAAAATTTCGGCTATTAAGGGGGTAAAACATGTGCAGCCTTTTGCTACCAAACCGGGTATAATCAAAACTGATACTGAATTTCAGGGGATTGTTGTAAAAGGGATTGATAAAAACTTCGACTGGAATTTTTTCAAGTCCAACATGGTTGAGGGGAGCACCCTCGATCTGACAAGTGAAACGCCAAGTAATCAGGTTGTGTTGTCAAAATATCTGGCTAATTTATTGGGTCTGAAATTGGGCGATAGTTTTTTTACCTACTTTATTCAGGATCAGGTTCGGGCACGAAAATTCAAAATTGCGGGCATTTATTCCACCAACTTCAGAGAATACGATAAACTGATTATTCTGGCCGACATGCGTCAGGTGCAAAAACTGAACGACTGGCTGGCGGATTCCATTAGTGGCATGGAGGTGCTCATTAAGGATTTTGATAAAATTGACGAAGTGGGTGATGAGGTATATGATGCAACGGCGAATAAATTTAGTGATAAAGGTCAGGCTTATCTTGCCCAAACCATCAAGCAAACCAATCCACAAATCTTCGGCTGGCTCGATTTGCTGGATATGAACGTGTGGGTGATTCTGATTTTGATGCTTGCTGTTGCAGGTTTTAATATGATTTCCGGTTTGCTGATCCTGATTCTGGAACGTACCAATATGATTGGAATACTCAAGTCGTTAGGCTCTACCGATTGGTCGGTACGTAAGGTTTTCCTGTATCATTCGGCTTTTCTTATTGGCAAAGGCATGTTGTGGGGCAATCTTATCGGGCTTTCGCTTTGCGCTATCCAGTATTTCACCGGCATTGTTCCGCTCGATCCCGAAGCTTATTATGTAGCTACGGTTCCTATTGCATTTAATTGGCTGTATATCCTTCTTCTCAACGCGGGCACTTTGTTGGCTTCTTTGCTGATGATGGTTGGCCCTTCGTACCTGATTACCAAAATTAATCCTGCCAAAATTATTCGCTACGAATAATCTGGTTTGATTCAGACCCGAACTAATTTATCTTAAACCTAAACTAATTAGGTTCAAAACCGAACCAGTTCACCTAAAACCTAAACTAATTAGGTTTATACCCG
>CAYSTC010000050.1:0-6557 GCA_964433885.1 uncultured Paludibacter sp.
ACAGGTTTTCGAAACCTGTTAGGTCTGATGGTGTTAGGTCTGGCGAAAGAGTGGCAGACACTGCTTTATCTGGAGGTTGGAGTTTAGGCTCCGGGCAACAAATGAAAGGTGCCGGATAATTTTAAGGGGAATGGAAAAAATATTTCTGTAAGGGAACTATAATAAACGGCTTTGGAGAGAGGAAATAATTAAACTTAAATTGTGAAAAATAAAAAAGATTTTGTAGCACCGAAAAAAATCTGATACAATGCATCTTATTACTGATAAAATAAAAAGTACCGGTTTACCAACGGGAGAAATTGAATTTGGGGTTGTAATTGCAACTTCAATGAAGCGTAATGAACTGTTGATAAACCGCTCGTTGCGTTCGGTACTAAATCAAAGTCTAAGTCCGGATTTTATAGTCATAATTGATGACAATGATGATCAGGACAATTTCAACAATTTAAAGAGTAGTGTTGCTGCATCAGGTCGTGCCGGGATTTCTTTGATTAAAAATCAATATACAAAAGCCATGTCGGGTACAGGAGCATGGAATACAGGTGTAGATTATTTAAAAGGAAAATTTAAGAATCGTGCAAATGCATATATAGCGATACTCGATGACGATGATGAGTGGATTAGTGACTATTTGAATAACTGCTGCCAAGCTATTTTAAAATCAGGTATTGAACATACTCAGGCAGTTTTTTCAAAACTAAGACGTATACATAAGGAATTTAGCCTTGATATGCATTTGACCTATTCCAATCTGAATATAAACGAATTTCTGATTGGGAATCCGGGAGTTCAGGGGAGTAATATGGTATTTAAACTAACCGCTTTTGAAAAAGCGGGTCGGTTTGATGAAACTCTTTGCAGTAGTACCGACCGTGATTTAATGATCAGATTCTTACAACAGTTTCAACCCGACTCGGTAGCGATTGTTGAGAACTTATCGGTGTTACATTATGCAGACTCAGAACAGACAGTTACAAACAATAAAGCTAATAAACACGAAGGCCTTGACCGGTTTTATGAAAAATTCATAAGATTATATAGCTATGAAATTTTACAACAGTCATTATCACGTGCTGAAAAGTATTTTAGCTATCCGGGCAGAGATAAGGTGGAAAGCCTCTACAGAAAAAACAAAACAGTTTTAATTACGGGAGTATGCGGATTTATCGGTTCATTTCTGGCTAATGAGTTGGTTGAAAGCGGATATCAGGTGTATGGTGTTGATAATCTTTCGAGTGGGAGCCTTGAAAGGTTGAAATATTTAATAGAGCGAACGAATTTTCAGTTTGTTGAATGTGATTTGACAGTAGAGAATGAGGTTATAAATTTATTTGAAAAGGAGAGCTTTGATTTTGTGTATCACTTAGCAGCTTTACCGCGTGTAAACTTTTCCTTTGATTACCCGGTGGAATCGTATCAGGCTAATGTAACAGCTACTGCATATATAGCCAATACTCTGAAGAACCACACGGTTCAACGATTAATTTTTACTTCGTCATCGTCTGTATATGGAAATCAACAAGCAGGACTTATTCATGAAGACCTGCAGCTAAATCCGTTATCACCCTATGCGCAACAAAAAGAAGAAGGCGAAAATATCCTTAGAAATGAACTGGCAGACAGTAGAATCGATTGTGTTATTTTGCGCCTGTTCAATGTGTATGGTTATAATTCACTGGGGTTGAATACATACTCCACGCTTATACACAGGTGGATGATTGAAATGCTGGAGCAGAAAAATCCGGTCATATATGGCGATGGCAGTCATACCAGGGATTTTACGTATATTGATGATGTAATCAAAGCACTGAAGAATTGTATTGAACATTATAAAAAAGAATCCAATCCGGAAATTATCAATATCGGTTGTTCCGACAGCATCAGGATTAAAGATGTTTTTGCTAAACTGGCAATGTTACTCAATTTCAATAAACTGCCCGACTATAAATCTGCTCGTTATCCTGAGCCGGCACATACAAGAGCAGATCATAGTAAGTCTACCAGAATACTGGGATGGCAACCCGGTGTGTTTATTGACGAAGGATTGAAAAAAACGGTTGATACACTCAGGGGGCAGGAAGAAATAGTTATCGGGATGGCGTTGCACAATGGTGCTGATACCATTCGCCGTGCGGTAATGTCTGTTATAAGACAGAAAGATGTGAGGCGAAATATCCGGCTGGTGATTGTGAATGATTGTTCTACTGACAATTGGCAGTCTGAAATAGAAGACCTGATCTCTGATTCTATCGTTATTGAAAATGTAAATTTCAGATCGGTGTGCAGCACCAGAAATTTTATGAACGAATATATCCTGAAACGTTTTCCGACAGCTGGTTTAATAGGTCGGCTCGATGCTGATGATGAGCTTGCACATGACAGAGTGCTTTCAGAAGTGGAGGATATTATTGAGACTAAGAATCCGGATGTAATTCTTGCCGGAAATCTGCTGAGATGCAACAATCAAATTATTGAAAGAAAAAATTGCCCTACACCGGCAATTACAGATGAGCGTGTGTTACTGGAAAGGCTGGAAATGATGGCTAAAGGTGTAGCGCACGCTGAATTACCTTCCTGCAATATTCTCCTGAAACCGAAAGCTTTACTGAGCTATCCACAACAGGTAAGTGCCGAGGATCACTGGTTGACGGTTGAATATATCCTTAATAAGGATAAATATAATATCCATGTGGCTGAGAATCTGATTTATGCCATATACTCTCTTTCGGGGAATCTGACTGTACAGAACAGAAAGAAAGATGCCTATATAAAATCGCGACAAGAACTCTATCAATATGCTTACATTAAAATACACGGAGATGAAGGATCGAAAAACCAGCGCTGAGGAAATACTTCAATCGGTTTATGGTGGACATTATGTTTACCTGGGTGAAGGCAATCAGGGAGTTGTGTTTCATAACTTCACATCCGTTTATAAAGTATTTTTGAACGATTGGATACATACAGACCGGTACAAGTCGGAAATGGAGTTCCTCCAATCAGTTTTACCTGCCTTCAATCAATCGGTGTTCTTATATCCGGTTACAGAATTCCGGCAGGTTGACAATCTGTGGATATTGGTGTATCCCTACGAGCCAGCGACTCAGGTGATTCAGTTTCAGAAAGAAGATATGATTGGTTTTTTGGCTGCATTGTGGCAGCTAAAGCTTGTTATGCTGAATATCAAACCGGAGAATTTTGTAATGGCCGGCGAGCAACTCCGGCTAATCGATTATGAACTGATACCCTATACAGACAATTTGTTTTTAAATATGTGTGTGCGGGCTTTTATATACATTCAATACAATGGTAAGTCTGACAGTACTTTTCTTGCGAAGCTAAACAGAAGTGCCATCAATAATTTTGCCTTACCGGAGTTAGATGGGGTGCAGGATTTTGTAAACGCTGTTTTTGGACGGATAATTTTTGAAGAGTCGAAGCATGTAGTTCCAGAAAGCGGTATTGAAGTTAATCCAACTTCGGAAGTAATGGATTTTGATAGTAAGCTGAATCTTGAAAAAATATTTTTCAGTTCATTGAAAACTGGTCGTTACTTAACCGGAATAAACACAGGAAATATGGCGACTGATTCTAATTATTACCTGTGCCCCGATAAGATTCAATTAAAATATAAACAGGTACGGCAGTCCGCAGATAAAGTATCATTGCTTATCAAAACCTGTTCGCAGGATGTTAGAACAATAGAGCAAAACATAAAGCATATTGTTAGGCAACTGTGTATCCCCGATTTGTTTCACGAGGTTGCGGTATCAGTTGACAGCAAAGAAAATGGTTTTTTGCGTGAATTTAATTCCACCGGAAAACAGGCTGATTTGATTGCTATCCTGAACCGGTTGAAAGATGAGCAGGTTATTGACCGCTTGATTTTGTTTGACGAAACTTGTTCGGCAGAAATAAATAAACGATGGTTTAATCTTGATTCTTTGTTATCGCATTCAGAGAAAAATGCTCCGGTGGCATCGCAGCTTTATGCTTTTGAGCAACTGACAGGAGATTATATCCTGCAACTGGATTCGGATGTAATTATAAGCCGAAGGGATACAAGACATTCGTTTCTGAATGATATGCTGGCTGAACTTAAGAAAAATGACAAGGTTGTATCGGTTGGCTTCAATATCTGTCAGCAGGAGCACCAGATAAATCCATATACCGGATTTGAAGGTGGGGGTTTTGTGCCGGAAGTAAGGTTTGGTTTGTTTGATAGAAAACGTTTGTTTGCATTGCGCCCATTCTACAATGAAATAAATGAGAAGGGAGAATTAAAACTCTCGTGGTTCAGGGCTTTACACATCACCCAAAAAGAGAAAGGTTTTTGTTCCTTAAGGGGTGGCAATCCCGGGAGTTTTTACATTCACCCACAAAATTACCGGAAAACTGACCCTGATTCGTGGATGACAATCCTTGACAGAGCAGAGCAGGGCTTTGTACCTGATATACAATTTGGTGAATTTGATTGTATGGGTAGTTTGTATGAATGGTCGATACCCAAGCGAAGCGCACCGATTGTGATAGTTTGTTTGTTGCGCGATATCCATTATGGCCGCTTTTTGCGTATGTGGTATTCGGTATTAAGCCAGACTTTCACCGATTGGGAAATGATTATTATCGACGATGTTTCGTCAAACGGATTACCCCTCTTTATTGAAAGTGTGATTGCCAAACACCGAAGCCGTGTAACATTTATCAAAAATCGCAACCGACTGGGTGGTATGGGTAATTTATACAAGGCAATACATTATTTTGTTTCAAATCCGGAGAGTATTATTGTGACAGTGGATGGTGATGATGCCCTGATAGGTAAAAATACCTTACAGAATATTTATGACAAATACAGCCTGGCCGGAGCAGATTTAGTTATTGGCAGGGTTTATCAGAATTACAGATTACAGCCCCATTATCGCTATCCGGCCAACTTTTTGAATCCGCGAAAAACCGGTGGAAATGTATGGCAGCACACCCGCAGTTTCAGAAAATATCTTTTTGATGGTCTGGAGTTGCCTGACCTCAAATTCTCCGGGGGGAAGGATATTTTTCAGCAATTCTCGTCCGAATGGATAACACTATGTTCCGATTTTGCCTATATGGTTCCTCTGGTAGAAATGAGTTCAAATCCCATGCAAATGGATAGTCTGAATTACTATTACGAGCGCAGCGAACCGCATACGCCGGAAATGAAAATGCAGGAAGAAGTGGTTATAGCCGAAGTTTTACAGCGTCCGGCTAAGACCAGATTGCATCCGGTGAATGGAAGGAAAGATTTTAAACCAAATACTGATCAAATTGAAATTGATATTACTTATGCCTGTAACCTGAAGTGTGCCGGATGTAACCGGTCGTGTACTCAGGCTCCAACCACAGAGGAAATGAGTATTGAACAGATAAAAAGCTTTGTGGATGAAAGCAAAACGTTGAATAAGTATTGGAAGGTCATTGCTTTGTTGGGTGGAGAACCAACGTTACATTCCCGCTTCGAAGAAATTGTACATTGTATTGCAAACCAATATATCAGGGAGTTTTCACCTGAGACAGTTTTAAAAATAGTGAGTAACGGTTACTCGGCCAGAAGCCGTGAGATATTGCAACGGTTGATGGCTTACCCGGAAGTGTATGTAGATTGGAGTTCTTTTAAAACGGATAATTCAATACCTTATTTCTCTGATTTTAACGACGCACCTGTTGATGACAAGTCATTTGAGGATGCTGATTTTAGTAAGGGTTGTTGGGTGACAGCTTATTGTGGTGTGAGTCTTAACCGGCAGGGATATTTTGCCTGTTCGTTGTGTGGCGGAATAGAGCGGGTGATGAAAACAGGAAAAGGAATAGGCAGTTTGGGCGAACTGACAAACGAGAAGCTCAAAAATCAGCTAAATGAGTTTTGCGGCTATTGTGGTAATTTTAAAAGCTACGAGCCTACTGGTGGAAACATAATGCCCCGGTCGGTGAAAGGTCCTTTTCGAAACAGGATTTCAGCGAGCTGGATTGAAATTTACGGTAGATACAAGCAGTAGATAGAGTTGGATGATGTGATGATACGATGATGCGATGATGTGATGATGTGATGATACATTGATGTGATGATGTGTCCCGATAGCTATCGGGAGTGATGACAGGATACTGAGTGAAATAAAAACGAAAAGTTAAGTGAAAATTAAAAAGATTTTGTAGCTTTGGGGTTTGAAAATCATAAGTCTTTTTTATGAATAGTTACTATGATATATTTGGCATGATGAATGGGCAGATGAATCAACCCGGCTTGATTCTTTGTGTGATTATCATTGTTTTGATTATCGGGTTGATAAGTATCCTGTTTATTCATAGAAGGCACATCAGCAGAAATGGAAAATTGAAACAGATTATTGCTTCTATAAGACTGGAAACTGATAGATTGGATGAAATAATTCAAAAACAAAAAAGTGTAGAAAGAGATAAAGAGTATCTTGAAACGGCTAATAATGAATTAAAGAATAGGGCATATCAGATTCTGGATGAATTTAAAAGCGCGGGAAACTCCCTGAGACTTTGTGAGGAACAAATCA
>CAYSTC010000051.1:0-5503 GCA_964433885.1 uncultured Paludibacter sp.
CAGGTACTTCACCGGCTGTCCAATCGGCAGTAAATCCTTCGGGCAAAGTTATATTCGTAACGTCCAGCGGAGAATCGCTGATATTGGAGATTGTCATAATTTTAGTATTCGTCGAACTTAACTGCACATTTCCAAAGTTAAGATCACCGTTTACATCAATGGATACAATATCCGGAACCACAAAATAATCATGTACCAAAGCAATTCCTTTGGATGAAGCATTTTTTGTTCCTTTTACAACAATTTTAATCGTATGGTTGCTTTTTGATAATGTATTGGTGCTAAACAACTTGTAAACAGCCCGGTTAGCTGAATAGCAATCAATATCAGTAACAAAAACGCCATCAATATACACCGAAGCATATCCTAAATCGTTGTTTTTCAAACCATACCAGTCAATTTTTGAACCATTGAAATTAAACTCCCAATACGCATTAGTCGTGGCACTTACGTGGCAGGTGGAATTGTAGTAAATGCCTTCAGGAGAGGGAAATATCCAGTTGCTACCGGTATAAATGGTTCTTGAATCGGTATCATCCACATAAATCACCGGTTTGGTCGGGAAATCGAAATAATCATGTACAATAGCCGTTCCGCTCGATTCCGCATTTTTCGTACCCTTGACTTCCACTTTTATGGTATGCGTAGTATTCGAAAGATTTGTCTTGCAGAATAAAAGGTCTACAAATTTGGTATTACTGTAGCAGTCAATATCATTCGCAGCTAGAACACCATCAATATATACAGCGGCTTTCCCCAGGTCGTTATTTTTCAAACCGTACCAATACACCTGCGTTCCGGTAAATTCGTACTGAAAAAATGAACCGGCAGAATTACTTACATGGCAGATAGTATTGTAGTAAATATCGTTTTTATCGGTAATCCAGGTTCCTGTATAAGCTGTTTTAGGATCTGCATCATCAGCTGCTGTCGGTGATACCGGACTTGATACAGTGCTGAAATAGTCGTGAACAATATAATATCCGGCCGATAAAGAATTCTTGGTACCTTTTACCATTACTTTTATCGTATGTTTTCCTGCCGGCAAATCCGTTTTGGTAAACATTTGCTGAACATAGCGTTCTGTACTGTAACAATCAATATTATCAGCGGCCAATTGTCCATCAATATAAACCGTGGCCATACCCAAATCGTTGTTTTTCAATGCAAACCACGATATTTGCGTTCCGGTAAAGTTATACTCAACGTACGCCCCGGTAGTATTGCTCAAATGTAAAGTACCGTTGTAATACCCGCTTTCTCCGGTAGAAACTCTCCAGTTGCCTGTATAAACGTTGCTCGCATCAGGATCATCGGCATAGTTATTTGATGCTGTGCCCGGCCAAACCCGATCAATAGCGCTGAAGCGTGCCGAAACCAGCGATACACTTCCGTTGGCAGTCATTGCCACTGAACTGGTTGATGGCGTGAATTTATAATTTTCGGCGTGGGAAAATTGCCCATCATTGACAAATGCTTCCATTATATCCCAATCAACCAGCAAACGGATTTTAATTTCATTATTAATTGGATTAATGGTACCGCCCAGAAATTTCTTGTTTGTGATATCGTAAGTGTATATCTTGTTGGCTACCTGAAAATTAATTGTGCTGGCAGTGGATTGGGCAGTATTCACCACAACTTCCAGATCGAAACATTTGGACAATAATCCCGCAAATAAATTCTGATTTGCCGGCAGAGTCTGGCTGCCCCATGTTTTTGTGCTTTTATACAAATTACTTATTTCGGCAATCGGATTTCTGGTGACACGAACTCCTTCCGTAAACGTTTTCAACTTCACTTCGCATGGGAAAGAAGAATTGTGCGTCCATGGCGAAACATTTCCGGCACTCAAACCGGACATCCACCCCATTTGAATAACTCTGTTTGACGGGAAATTATTTGTAAAAAATGTTTGGGAAGCATAAAACCCAGCTCCAATACCAGAGTTGTTTACCATAGTGTATGGCCCGCCAGCATCACGTACGAAAGTTGTGCCATTGAATGTTCCGGTATAATATTTTGCATCTGCTTCAAGTAAAACCCATTTTTTAGTTGCACCTCCGTCAACGGGTAGTTCGAAGAAATCCGGACATTCCCAGCCCCAGTTGATATTGCTGATTTTAGTCCATGTCTTCAGATTAGGAGAACTATAGAACGTAAATCCGTTTTCCATGATTACACATATCCATTTGCCCGTTGGCTCATGCCAGAATACGTGCGGGTCGCGGGTATCCGCATTCGGTCCGGCTACATTTACAGGGTTTCCGGAGTAGGCAACCCAGGTAGCACCCTGATCGTTACTATAAGCAAGGCAGGTTCCTTTAGTGGTGGCGGTATAAATAGTTACCAACGGAGCATTTGTGCCTGTCTTGAATCCCGATGTATTATTGACATCCACCACCGTTGAGCCGGAATAACATGCACCCGGTACATTTACATCCGGTTCAAGCATTACCGGTTGTTCCACCCAGTGCATCATATCCGTGCTGGTTGCATGTCCCCAGTGCATATTGGCCCATTCCAACCCATGTGGATTTGCCTGGTACGAAACGTGATACACACCGTTGTAGAACCACACTCCATTGATATCATTCATCCAACCTACCCGGGGTGAAAAATGAAATTGCGGACGATAAGGTTCGTCGTAATTTGTCATGAATGCCGACGCGGAAGCAACCGTCTTCTGAGATGCTTTTGCAACAGCTGAAGATTTCTGGGCTTTCAAATTAGTAATTCCTGAGAATGACATTAAAAGTGCCAGGCTTAGCAAAAAAGAGTTGTGTTTTTTCATAAAATCATATTTTATTATAAATAGCATTTATTCTATAATCAAATTTATATATGATTCGAAATAATCAGAATGATAAGGTTGTTTGCTTTATTGTTTAATAAATCCTGCTTAAATCAAAGGCTACCAAATTTCGAAACTTTCATATTATTATGACAAAATTAGAATTAAGAATAATATATTTTGAGTAATAACTGGCCGAAAAACAATACAAACAAGTAAAATACAATCATTTAATATTGATACTTCCGTATTCTGTTTTTGACAATACATTTGAATTAAGCTATTAATGAGACTTAAAAAATAATGTAAATATACTCAACCAACTATCAAATTTGATTCATCCATGTGTAATTTTGATACAACATCTTCGATTTTATTATAAAACCAGTTTTTTTAATATCAGAATCTGACTTTTCTCTTTTTCTACCTTTTCAAACCAATTTTGATTTTCGTTGATATTAAAATTTATCTTGCTTTTGGTGATAAACAGGACGAATACTCAAACTTAATCTGCTCAGGAAGCGTTATTATGAAATGTGATTTTTGAGGAACAAAAGCCCACAAAACAGAATATAAATAAAAATAAATATGAAGAAAATTGGAATTATCGGAGGCTTAGGCCCGGAAGCCACTGTGGATTACTACAAGGAAATTATCAACTCATTTAAGACTGAAAACAGCGATTTAAATTATCCCGAAATAATTGTGTATAGCGTGAACATGTCCGAATTTATTGGATTAATGAGGCTCAAAAAATACGAATTGGCTACAGTTTATTTGTCCGAAAGGATAGAAAGCCTGAAAAATGCCGGAGCCGAATTTGCAGCATTGAGCGCCAACACACCCCATCAACTGTTCGACCAGCTACGCGCAAAATCATCAATTCCTTTAATCAGTATCGTGGAGGCTACGTGCGAAGAAGCTAAAAAGAGAGGAGCTAAACGTGTCGGGTTGTTTGGTACAGAGTTTACCATGAATGCATCGTTCTTTCCCGATGTATTTAAAAAAGAAGGAATTGAGGTTATTATGCCCGACGCTGAAGACAAGGAGTTGATTAATTATAAATTATTCAGCGAAATTGAACTTGGAATTTTCAAAGATGATACCCGCGAATTATTGATTGGAATTATTGATAAAATGGTCAGGGAACAGCATATTGACTCTCTGATACTTGGCTGCACTGAATTTCCTTTAATTTTGGACCAGGAAACTTATGCGGGTATTCCCATGTTGAACACCACCAAAATTCATGTGGAATCGATTGTGAATTATTGTAATGGCAATTGATTACTCTGTCAAATAGAAAACGATAATGAAAACAGACTTTAATTTCGTAGCTCCTGTCTACGATGAGATATTTGAAAGAGAACAGAAAAAGGAATTTTCGAAAGTAATATATTTTGGAAAAGATATTAATCTGGAAGAAGCTTCAGGAAAAATAACCGGATTGCTGAAGAATGAAATCCATGAGGAATACCTTTGCTTTGATTCCGGAGCAGAGGTGCGCATAGATCGCATCATATCTATAAATGGAATACCCGGACCTGCATTCGACGAATATGACCGATTGGCCCTAGCATGCCTTGATTGTAATGTAGGGGCATAGGAAATTGGACCTTTATTTTTTAGCCCTAAAACAGAAATTTTGTTTCGGGCTAAAAATTTTTTTGAAGGTATTCTCTGAGAATAATCGCCTCATTATGTTCTTCATCCCGCCCGGCAAATACCAGAGTCACCGGTCCGGAGTTTACCTGTTCTTTCAGAATGGAAAATTGCTTTTGGTTGGCATCCAGTTCCAAAACATACCGTTCCATGAATTCAGGCCATTTTGCAATGTCATGTCCAAACCATTTTCGGAGTTCGGTAGTGGGTGCAATATCTTTCAGCCATAAATGAATGCAGGCTTTCTCTTTTGTTAAGCCACGAGGCCACAACCTATCCACTAGGATACGCATACCATCCCCATTTTCAGGCTTTTCATATACCCGCTTAATTTTCAGTTCCATACTACATCTTCAGGTCTACGACTATCAAATAAGGTTACTCGGAAAATTTGATTACTTCTACCGGACAGTTATCTGCCGCTTCCTTTATTTTCGCCTCATATTCCGAAAAATTCACTCCTTCAATTATTGTTGATATGTCTTTAACCAGAAAAACCTGCGGACAAATATCTTCGCACACGCCACAAGCTGTACAATCTTCTTCTATCCAGACTTTTGCTATTGCCATAATATTAATTTTAAATAATTCGACTTTTATATTTACTCAAACTCAAATACATTCTATTCAACAAACTATCCTACCTTTAGTTCTGGAAATTATCCAATAATTACCTTTCTGTTTTTAGATTTTCGGCGTGTTTTATTCATACTGTGCGACGAACTTTCTGTTAGGCTACTTTATTCCTTTTTTCAATTTTAAATGGTATTTAAACCAAATAACAAGGCCTGTAATAAGCGTAAACAGAACCAGAATACCCCCCAGCGGAATTACCAGGATATAAAACATACCCAGAAATGCACCATAAATTCTACCCGTGTGAACTTCCAGAGCCAGATTCCAGAGCGACATGGGCGATTTGTCAGTTACATTTGCGGGCATAGCGCTGAATGTTCTACCTTTATTGATATTTATTGCGCCTTTTTCGTATTCGAAAGCAATGGGCTGATTATTGAAACCGGAACTAAAACCGGATACTTTGTAATC
>CAYSTC010000052.1:0-4250 GCA_964433885.1 uncultured Paludibacter sp.
AACATACAAAGCCTGGCAAACTTCGGTTTGGAACCAGAAAAAAACCAGAATAATATCAGACATTGAACCCGAACTTGACGGAACTTTTCAATTGAAACTATCGGCAGGCAAATACATTGTCGATTTCAAAAGCCCGCGTACCAATGGCATAGGCGCCAACAACCTGCCTGCAGAAATCACAATTTCAAGTGCTGACACCACTACCCTAAACATTGATATTGACACGGGAATCAGATAAACCGAAAAAACACATTCATCCATAATCTTCAAATCTTATGAAAAAGCTTTTATTTCTATTTGCAATCATGCTGTTAGCAACCGGTTGCAACAACGACAACGACCCGATTCCGGTTCCGGAAGATGCAAAACCGATTTTGCTGCGTGCCGGTCTCGAAAAACGGGTAGCACAGGACAATGAATTTGCCTTTGATCTGTTCAAAAAAACGATTGAAGTCTCAGGCGAAACCAATGTTTTCGTATCGCCACTAAGCGTGAGCATTGCACTGGGTATGACCTGGAACGGCGCCAATGGGACAACTAAAACCGAAATGGAAACCGCGCTTAAAATGAACGGTTTGCCTGCTACCGACATCAACGACTATTACAAGGTAATGCAAAGCACATTGCCAACAATAGATCCGACCACCAAACTCAGCCTGGCTAACTCCATTTGGTACAGGGAAGGTTTTGATGTAAAAACTGATTTTTTGCAAACAAACGCCTCTTATTTTAATGCAGAAGTCCGTGAAATTGACTTCGCAAAAGCCTGGGCCAAAGACACCATCAACAACTGGTGCGCCCGCAAAACCAATAACCTGATCACCAACGTCCTCGATGAAATTCCGGGTAATGCGGTTATGTACCTGATAAATGCCGTTTATTTCAAAGGAATCTGGCGGAAGCAGTTCGACGCGAAAAAAACCGTGGAAAGCAACTTCACCAACGAAGCAAACCAGCAGGTGAAAGTGAACATGATGTACCAGAAAGACACCTTCAATTATGCTCAGGATGACAATGCACAATACCTGGATATGCCTTATGGAAATAAAGCATTCAGCATGACGGTAATTCTACCCAACGAAGGAAAAACAACAGCGGATGTATTGAACAATCTGACCGTTGGCAACTGGAAAAATACACTTCTGGCTATGGGCCAGCAGGAAGTGGAAGTATACATGCCAAGATTCAAAACCAAGAATAAGTTTCTGCTCAACGACGAACTCAAACAAATGGGCATGAGACTGGCATTTGAGGGCCCGGCGGACTTTACCGGCATTGCCAACGACGATTTGCTCATTTCGCGGGTCATCCACGACACCTATGTGGAAGTAACCGAAAAAGGCACCGAAGCGGCCGCAGTTACCGTCGTTGAAATCATCAAAACGTCTATGCCAATAAATCCTGTTTTCCGAGTGAACAAACCGTTTATCTACATTATCCGGGAAAAGAGCACCGGCGTTATTCTCTTTATCGGTAAAATGGGGAATGTAGAGAAATTCTAAAATATTCTAAATACTCAATGTTATGAAAAAGATCATGTTTTTATTCAGCCTGGTGGTATTTGCCCTTACCGGCTGCGAAGACAGGATAACCGAAACGGTTACCTACAAAATAAATGAGCCTGTTTTTATGACGGCAAGCACATTCCGTAATTCGGTGAAAGTAAGCACAACACCCCACCAAATCACAAAACTGGGCAAAATGTGTTTCTACAACGATTATCTGTACATTTCTGAACCTGAAAAAGGAATCCACATTATTGACAACCGGAATCCGGCAAACCCACAGATAATTGGTTTCATCGAGTTGTTGGGAAATGCCGATTTGGCCATTCGTGATGGAAAATTGTATGCCGACTCGTATATCGACCTGGTTTGGTTCGACATTACAAACCCCGCTTTACCGGAATTAAAAGGACGTCTGGACTCCATATTCCCAACTGCATTGCCAATGACTGAAAACCAATATGCCATTGACTACGCCAAATGTTATGGCCAAACGAACGAAGGGATTGTCATTGGTTGGAAAGTCACCGAACGGACCGAAGATGTAACCCGCTACACCGGTGGCTGGTGGAGAGGCGGAGGCGTGTTTTATGAGGACATGGCCTTAAATTCGGCAGCAGGAGGCAGCAATACCGGCATTAACGGTTCCATGTCGCGCTTTACCATCTACAACGATCGCTTATATTCGGTCATTAACAACCAAATGAACATCTTTGATCTGACTGGAGAAAGCCCCAAAAAAGCTGCAGAAAAAACCTATATTGGTTTTAACGTGGAAACAATTTTCAGTTATAAAGATAATATGTTTATGGGAACCCCTACCGGATTACTGATCTATTCAGTTTCCGACCCTTTAAAACCGGCATATCAATCGTGTATCTCTCATGCATATGCTTGCGACCCGGTTGTTGTAGATAATGATTTAGCATACGTAACTATTCATTCCGGAAGCACCTGCGATTATTCGGCGAAAGAAAATGCACTAATAATTGTAGATGTAAAAGATGTAAAGAACCCGAAAGAATTAGTTACATATAAAATGACCAATCCAAAAGGATTAAGCATTGATGCTAACAAACTCTTTTTATGTGATGATGGCCTTAAAATATACAACATCACAGAGCCTCAAAAATTAATGTCGAACCAGTTGGCACATTTCACGAACATGGATGGGTTTGACGTAATTGCACACAACAACATCGTGATGATGATTGCCGAAGACGGCATCTATCAATACGACTATTCAAACACGAGTTCCATTAAATACCTGAGTAAAATCCCTATCGGACAATAGTTTCAGGCTGAGCAAAATACAGTAATTTCAGGGGATACTTTTGAACAAAAGTATCCCCTGAAAGCGTTTAATATTTACGACAAAACCTATATTATGAAAACACTACGCATCAGATTATCAGGCATAGTGATAATCGGTTTAATCACTTTCGCAAGTAGCAGTTGTCACTTGCTGTACCTCCCCAATCAGGTAAATGTACCCATGCTTACAGGCAAAAATGATTTGAGTGGAAACATATCGTTGGGGCTTTCGAATGTAAATGTTCAGGGAGCATTTTCACCCATCAACCATGTTGGCTTTATGGCAAACTATGCCGGAGGGAAAACTTCCAGCTCCGACGACACATCCATTACAAATTCTTATTACTTCTTCGAACTGGGATTGGGCTACTACAAGCCCATTAATAAAAGTATTCTGTTTGATGTTTTTGGCGGATACGGGATTGGAGATTCCAGAACCTACGACAATGTCTGGGATAATCCGACCACTATCAATGGCAAATACACCCGTATATTTGTCCAACCCTCCCTGACGATTTCGGCCAGTGAAGCTTTCGACGCCAATTTAGCTATCAGACCGGTATTTGTTTTCATGGACAAATCGGGCAGTGGTACCACTCCTTCGAGAAGCAACAATACGTTTCTGGAACCCGTGTTAACCTTAAAATACGGTTGGAAATATGTTAAAATAATCAATCAGTTTGGATTATCTCTCCCTATTCAGGGAGCTGAGTATGCTTTCAATCCCTTTATACTGGGCATAGGCATAAACTTTCAGTTTAAATCAAGCTGGTTGGAAAAGGACAAAAAACAGGAATAAAAAAAGTGAAACGGAATTGATTCGCAAACCAATTCCGTTCCACACATTTTATTATCCCTAACCGAAAAATTATCCGTAAATAACCTTACCGTTTTCGTCTTTAAATTCTTCGAAACTTTTGTTGTATTGCTCCATAGCGCGGTAGCTCATAGCCATGCTGGAGAAGCCACCATCGTGGTACAGGTTCTGCATGGTTACCTTGCGGGTTAAATCACTGAACATAACCACACAATAGTCAGCACATTCGGCAGCTGTTGCATTGCCCAGCGGCGACATACGTTCTGAGAAATCGAGCAGGCCTTCCATTCCCTTCACACCGCTACCGGCTGTAGTCGGAGTTGGCGATTGTGAAATGGTATTTACACGTACATTATGTTCGCGACCGTAGATATAACCAAAGCTGCGTGCAATTGATTCCAGAATTGATTTGGCATCGGCCATGTCGTTGTAACCAAATACAGTACGTTGAGCAGCCATATAGGTTAATGCAACCACAGAACCCCATTCGTTGATGGCATCCATTTTTTTAGCCACCTGAAGCATTTTATGGAAAGAGATAGCTGAAATATCAAGTGTGGTGTTCAGCATATCGTAATCAAGATCATCGTAAGTGCGTTTTTTACGAACGTTAG
>CAYSTC010000053.1:0-2830 GCA_964433885.1 uncultured Paludibacter sp.
TTTTTGGTAAGAAATGGATGATTTCTTACCAAAAAAAGAAGATTTCTCTGGAAGAATGAGAGATTATTGGGAAAGAAACACCCATTTTCCAACCATAAAAGTGCTCCGACACTTTGTTTTAAGAAAAGCTTTTTAGCTAATTACCCTCCGGAAATCAGTTAGTCTCCTTCCAAATTCGCTTTTTCATTGCTCAAACTGTAAGTGTTCTGCATTATCAGCACGGATTTTTAGCTACGCTGACTGTTGGTACGGTTCACCTCACGAAGTTACTCGCAGTCAACTGCAAATAATCAACTATAGTTTTCTTTGGAATGCTGAAAGGACTTTTAAAACAAGCTATTTCCTTTAATTTAACGTGAGTTCGATATAGAAATTAAAGCTAATTGATTGAATCCATTCGGATTCATATATTTATAGAGAATATTTGAGCCCGAATAATACGACTCCATACGGAGTCGAATATAATGATCTGTAATTTTTTCTATAAACATGAAATTCATACGGAATCAGGTAAGCCGCCATCGATTAATTTTGTTGAATATCAGTCTGTTTCTCATTTGTTTATCTCGAACTCACGGTAATTTAAATATTTCTTATCTCGAGCTCACGTTAGTTTATATTATTTTTTTTAATCATTTTTCCTGATTTGGATAACACCTTACAGTTTCAAATATTTGTAAGCCTGTTTGGAATAATATAAACTAATTTTCATGTGGCAATTATCTATAAAATACCTTATAGGTTATATAAATTTATATTTTTTTTAGTTCGTGAAAAATAATTGCGATTTTGTTTGATTATTAAGTGAAATAATGCTAAGTTTGCAGGTCTGTTAATGGAAAAAAGATCGGAACAAAAATTTCTTTTAAAAAAGTTACTTCAGTATAAGACTAAAAATGAAAGCTTCGAGAGTTACACACCGGTCTGAATCGCGTATCAGGTTAGATTTTCCGTATGATGCGGCAATTATTGCCCGGCTTAGGCAAATAGATGGTGCTGCATGGAGCAAAACCATGGGGGCCTGGCATGTGCCTTATACCAAAGAGGCGTTTGTGCAACTGAAAACGTTGTTTCCGGAAGTGGAATATGACGCTGCACCAGTAGCAACAACTGACAACCAACAGTTACCCGAAAAGCTTAATCTGGTAAAAAAGTCAACGGTCAACATTGAAACGAAAGATTCTAATATTGAACCGGCAGTTTTGCCCGGTAAAACCGAAGGTGAGGTTACAGGAGCTGAGGTGAAGATTTTTGAGGTGGAAATTACAATTACGCGGACTCAGATCAGGCTGAAATTACCCCGAAACGAGGCTGACATTCAGTTTATACGTTCGTTTAAATATGCTAAATGGGATTTTGAGAATTTCTATTGGGTAATGCCGAATTTTGACAACTCTGTGAAGCGGCTGAGAAGTTATTTTAAAAACCGTGATGTTGTGTTCAGGGAGCAGGAACAAAACCAATTAACTTACAGCAAGCAACCTGATTTCAGTAAAAATGAATTACTGGTGGTGAATGATTCGAACCGGAAACTGAAAGTTTATTTTGTGTTTAATCAGGATATGGTGGAGCAGCTAAAGTTGTTGGGATATGTGCGTTGGAATGCTTACGACCGCTGCTGGGATGTGCCATACACCGATTCATACATAGTCGAACTTAAACTGATAGCTCAGCGAAACGGGAAGGAGTACCGATATGAAGTGTTTCATAAACAGCAGGTAAAGCCACGCTTGTCATACCGGGGAGGCGTTAATTACCGTCGTTGCCCTGACGAATATATTGCTAAGCTTACGGAATTGCGTTACAGTAACAATACGCTGGAAACGTATAAACATATGTTCGAAGAGTTTATTAATTACTATCACGATATAGAAATAGATGAGATTACAGATTCGATGATTATTGATTTTCTGCGTTATCTGGTGAGTGAGCGTAATATATCAGGTTCGTATCAAAATCAATCTATTAACGCTATCAAGTTTTATTACGAGCGGGTGAGGGGAGGACAACGAAAAATATACAGCATTGAGCGTCCGCGCAAAGAAAAATACCTGCCGGAAGTATTGAGCGAGGAAGAAATTGTAAAAATACTGAATGTTACCGGGAATCTAAAGCATAAAGCAGTGTTGATGACTATCTATTCGGCGGGGTTGCGCATAAGCGAACTATTGAATTTGCGGATAAAAGATATTGATAGCCAACGTATGCAAATACGGGTGGTACAGGCTAAGGGGAAAAAAGACCGGTATACGTTGTTGGGCGAAAAGACGCTGGAGATACTGCGTAAATATGTGAAAGAATATAAGCCCAATGATTGGTTGTTTGAAGGCATGAATGGTGAACAGTATTCGAAAAAAGCGGTGCAAAAGTTTTTGAAAACCGGTGTGGAGAAAGCCGGGATAAAAAAACGGGTTACGATACATACGTTGCGCCACTCATTTGCCACTCACTTGCTCGAAGCCGGAACGGATATACGATATATTCAGAGTTTATTAGGTCATTCGAGTGGTAAAACAACTGAAATTTACACTCATATAACCACCAAAGGATTTGAACAAATAAAAAGTCCGCTCGATAAATTGAATTTTTAATAAAAATAGTCTTTATATTATAACAATTTTATATCTTTGATTCCTAAAATTAATAAAAATACAAACACATCTACCTAAAAATCGAGAGTTGTGTATGTGAACCTATGCAAAAATAGCACACTTTTCTTTGTCGCTAATTTTCAGTGTATTACATAATTCTTCGCAAAACATAAATGCGATATATGTCCACCCCAGGTTCCCATATCCAATTTAAAGTTCCCATAGTAGGGTGTTAGGTG
>CAYSTC010000054.1:0-2633 GCA_964433885.1 uncultured Paludibacter sp.
TGACATAAAAATACCCCAAAAGTTTTTTGTCTAACTTTTGGGGTACAGTTCAAAAGGACACCCTCTTTCTTTTTCATCTTCTCCGGCAGTTATCGGGAATTCATGAAAAACTAAAATAATCAGCCTGATTAAAGCTAAGCATAAACAAAACAACCGTCCGGATTTTTAAATCGCGAACGGTTGTATACCTGTTAAATGACAATCATTCCGGTTAAATGGAATTTCCAATTATCATAATATATCCTTGTCCATGCCTGTTTACGATATGAATGCGGTTATCTTTACCTAACATTTTTCGAATTTTGCAAATATACACATCCATTGAACGGGAATTAAAATAGGTAGATTCTCCCCAGATATTGACCAGGCAGAAATTCCGATCGATTAATACATTCTGGTTAGCTGCAAATAAAGCAAGCAGAAGAAGTTCTTTTCGGGTTAGGTGTTGAGATTCATCCCTGAAGCAAAGCATTCTCTTTTGTATATGCAAAGTGTATAATCCTATCTGATAAGATTCTGCGGACAAAATAGCAGACATATCAGCAGTTAATAGCAAGCTTTTGTTTTTCAACCAGTCGGTATCTTTGTCTTTTGTGCCGGATGCAGGCAACAGTAAGAAACGCGAAAGCTTATTTAGATTGTTTGTAACCGCTTTTAAATCCTGCTGCATTCTTTTTGCTTCGCCGGTTACTTTCTCAATTTCCGTTGTCAGGGTTTCAACCTGAGATTTCAACTGTTCTAGATTAATATTAATTTCTTCAACTGTCATATTCTTGTGGGTTAATCATTTATTCCTGGCAAATATCAAAAACTTTGCAAAGTTACAAAACAGACTTAACAAAACCTATACTTTTTCAGAATATTTTTAAGCTAAATGGTAACCATTGAATTATCGGGCTTCCCATAAATAAAAAACAACCGTCTAAATCTTTCGATCGTGGACGGTTGAATGTAAAACGTTTATTTGCGGTTGGGTTTGAGAATCTCTGAAAAAGGGATTATAATACGTAACTGCTTACCTCGTCGCTCCATACACGGGAAGGGTCTGAACCCGCTCCGGCTACCCGGAAGGTATATTGCTTTCCGCTGGTGAGGCCTTCAATCTGCAATTTGTGCTTGGTGGAGGTTTTCTGTATCCACAGGCTGTCGGGCGTTACAGGTGCTTCGGTATAGCTAAACTCGTAGAACGAAGCATTGGCCACCACGTCGCAACTCACTACCAGGGTGCCGCGGTTTCCACCCGGTATGGTTGCCACGTTAGCCGGTTTGGGCAGTTGCCCCACCATTCCCGGTTTTTTGTTCACATCAAAGCCTGAGCTCAGGATAATAGCCTCGTCGCCGTGGCTGGTACGCTGCACATAGTCGGCCTCGCTTTTCAGTATGGTTTCCAGGGCAGCCCGGCAATTGTTTTTAATCACCGTATCTTCCTTACTTCCGTTTTGCACCCGGGCCAGGGCCGCGATAAAAGCGCTGTTGGCAGCCGTAATGTCTGCCAGTTCAGGATCGGGCGTAGTGAAGTACGGGTTGCGGCTCATCTTTTCCACAATATGACCGGCTTTGGTTACTAACTCTAAATCAGCATATTTACTGGTAGAAAAATCTTGTGAAACTTTTGAATTTCCCATAATTGTTTTGTTTTTTTAAATGGATTATATTACAAATAAACGTGTCTTCGAAATACAGGGAGTAACCTATGATTTCCGGATATTTAACAGGAAACATTGTTAACTATAACGAGACTTATTTATATAAATTGCACGGAAAATAACATTTATATTTTATTAAATATTTATCAGTTAGGTTAATGTTTTAAAACATAATAAATCCTGAAAAATTGAGTTGAATACATTCTTGTGCAATTCGTTCTGAAGCATTTACATTCACTAATAATCCGGAAAACAGCCTCTCTCCCACTCTTAAAATGCCCAGAGAAAACTTTGTGCAACACGCTTTTCTCATTCTGTTTGCATTCATTTCTTTTAATGGTTATCCGCTAAAGCTCCTGAAAACTGCAAATACTATGATTTGGCTTTTCTAAATCAATAATTCTTTTCCAACCACGAATTGCACGAATTTACACGAATGATAAATATAAGTATTAGTAAAAATTCGTGCAATTAGCTTCGCCGACCGTTGGTTCGTGGTATTGAATCTTTCATTAATTATTAACTTCCGAATTCGAAGTAAAAATTCTGCTCAATACAGACCTCTTCTTTAAATTAGGACATATTGCGGATAATCATATTTCTTTTTATTTACACCGTTTTTTGGATAGTCTGATAACTCTTACCACAACGCTCGTTTTCTTCTGCATATTCCCCCTTTTCTACCCCAAAATCGCCGTTTAGGGAGCAATAACCCCCCATTTTGGAGGAAGAACAGTCTTTTTCAGGAAAGAAATGGACGATTTTGGTAAAGAAATGAACGATTTTAGAGGAAGAATGACATTTTTCTGTACAGAAAAATGAAATTTCTGGAGAGAAACGCGACGTTTCTGTTCTAAAACGTGACGTTTTTGTTCTAAAATCTCTCATTTCTTAGGAGAAATGCCGCATTTCTCTCCAGAAACGTCGCATTTCTGTGGAAAAACAAACGATTTCTCTCCTAAAAAACAAGATTTTGGAGGAAAAATG